>JAKAMG010000012.1:7347-79601 GCA_021812985.1 Bacteroidota bacterium | reverse complement strand
GATTCATCCTGGGAGACGGTATGCCTTCCGCACACGTGGAACAATCTAGACGGACAGGACGGAGGAAATGATTATTACAGGGGACCTTCATGGTACAGGAAGTCGTTCGACATTCCCGCGGTTGAAAACGGAAGGAGAATATTTGTCAGGTTCGGCGCGGCAGGATTTGTCGCAAGCGTCTACGTGAACGGCACGTTCGTGGGAGAGCACAGGGGAGGATTCGCGGCCTTTGCGTTCGACATTACGGGTTTCGTAAAGTTCGACGCGGAAAACGTGATTGCCGTGAAGGTGGACAACACGGCGCCCGACAGATCCGCGGAATTCCAGATAGCTCCCATCAGCGCCGACTTCACCATGGATGGCGGTTTGTACAGAGAGGCAAGCTTAATCGTTACCGATCCTGTTCATATAACGGTGACAGACTATGCATCGCCTGGACTTTTCATTTCACAGGAGAAGGTGACAAACGAGCTCGCTCGGCTGCAGGTGAAGACTGTTTTGAGGAATGATCTCGGCACAATTGCCGCTGTCCGGTTGACGACCACTATACTTGACAAAGCTGGCAGGACTGTGGGAATGGCCGAAAGCAGACGCCGGGTAGCGCCAGGTGCAAAAAGCGAAGTCGTTGAACATATGACTGTGGGAAAACCCCATCTGTGGGACGGCAAAGCCGATCCTTATCTCTACAGTGTCGTGGTGTCGGTTTACAGGGACAAAAAACTGGTTGACCGGGAAGAGCAGCCGCTCGGGCTAAGATACTTCAAGGTTGATCCGGACAAGGGCTTCTTCCTCAACGGTAAGCCGTATAATCTTCACGGCGTCGCGCTGCATGAAGACAGGATGGACGAAGGGCGTGCGATAACCAACTGCGACCGCCGTCAGGAGATGAACGACATCCTGGACGTCGGAGCGACCATGATAAGAATGGCTCATTATCAGTACGGCCAGGAAATGTACAGGCTGTGCGACGAAAACGGGATAGTGGTCTGGACCGAAATTCCGCTTGTGAACCAGATAGTCGGTTCCCATTCGTTCGCTGCGAATGCCGAACAGCAGCTGAAGGAACTGATAAGGCAGAATTATAATCATCCATCGGTTCTGTTCTGGGGTATATTCAACGAGATACACAATCAGAAGGGAGCTGATCCTTTGCCCCTCATCCGAAAGCTTAACGCGCTCGCGAAAGAGGAGGACCCGACCCGCCCGACCACCGCGGCGTCTGACGACGAAGATTCCACGAACTTCGTGACGGACGTTCTCGGAATGAACAAGTACTACGGGTGGTATAACGGGAACGCGCTTGAGCTCGGTCCTTACCTTGACAAGTGGCACAAGGAACACCCTGGCAGAGCGATCGGTCTCAGCGAATACGGCGCGGGCGGGAGTGTGTACCAGCATGAAGAACTACCGGCCCGCCAGCCCCGACCGGATGGCCCGTGGCACCCGGAGGAATACCAGACTGAATTCCACGAGATCAGCTGGAAGTCTATAGCCCAACGCCCTTACATATGGTTTTCAACACTCTGGAATATGTATGATTTCGCGTCCGATTCGAGGAGGGAGGGTTTCAAGGCGGGAATAAACGACAAAGGTATCGTGACACAGGGACACGAGACGAAGAAGGATTCTTACTACTGGTACAAGGTCAATTGGAATCCCGCTCCGATGGTTCACATCAACGGCAAGACCTTCACTGTTAGGGATTCCTCGGAGATAACCGTCGAAGTTTACTCGAACGCCGGCGAGGTGGATCTGTTTCTCAACGGCATTTCGATCGGTGTGGAGAAAAGCGGGGATCACAGGTTCTTCTGGCACGGCGTGTCGTTGAAGCCTGGCTTCAACCATGTCAAGGCAGTTGCATCGATTGGCGGAAAGGAATATTTTGACCAGTGCTGGTGGAAACGTGCCCGATGATGGAACTTAAAGTTGAGCGCATGCAAAGACTTGAAGCTAAAACCGTGACTGAGAAAGATGCCAACGGGAGGGATTGATGAGCCTGCCCACAGCAGTTATGAAGATAGTTTATATCCTTAATGAACATGGAGGAACACTGGATGCACTTACCGAATGAGCGCCGATACGATGCCATGAAATACAACAGGTGTGGAAGGAGCGGCGTGAAGCTTCCTGCCATATCGCTCGGCTTATGGCACAACTTCGGCGGCGTCGATACGCTTGAGAACAGCCGCGCGATGGCGAGACGCGCCTTTGACCTGGGGATCACGCATTTCGATCTTGCGAACAACTACGGCCCGCCTCCCGGCTCCGCGGAAGAAAGCATGGGATATATTCTGAAGAACGATCTCCAAGGGTATCGCGACGAGCTCATAATCTCGTCCAAGGCGGGATACGGGATGTGGCCCGGTCCGTACGGCGACTGGGGCTCCAGGAAGTTTCTCGTGGCCAGTCTCGACCAGAGCCTGAAGAGGATGGGAATTGATTACGTCGATATCTTTTATCACCACCGTCCCGACCCCGAAACGCCGCTCGAGGAGACAATGGGCGCCCTTTATGACATCGTGCACAGCGGCAAGGCGCTTTACGCGGGAGTTTCAAACTATCCCCCCGAACTGACGAAGAGGGCGGAAGAAATAATGAGATCGATGGGCACGCACCTCCTTATACACCAGCCTAAGTACAGCATGTTCGAGCGCTGGATCGAAGATGGTTTGCTGAAGGAGCTAAGAGAAGATGGGATAGGATGCATAGTCTTCTCTCCGCTCGCGCAGGGACTCCTGACAGATAGATACCTCGATGGAATACCGACCGACTCGCGCGCCGGGAGACCTACAGGCTTTCTCCGTCCGGAACACGTGTCAAGAGAGACGGTCGACAAAGTGCGTAAGCTGAATGATCTTGCCAGGGAGAGGGGCCAGAAACTGGCACAGATGGCGCTCGCGTGGGTCCTGAGGCACGGAGAGGTTACGTCAGCCGTCATCGGTTCGAGCAGGGTAAGCCAGATCGACGATGCGGTGAAGGCTCTCGAACAGCCTGACTTCACGTCGGAAGAGTTGAAGAAGATCGATAGCATACTAGCGGGAAAATAGTATTTCACATCCACAGGATCTCCCGATGCCGCGCCTGAAGGCTGTGGTACAACGCGCCGGGGGAGGCCGGCCCTTTTTCTGAGTTGCTATTTTTGAGTTATAGATGGAAATTCATTTCGTAAAGAGGGAAATCGTTCCGGGAGCATAATTGATAGAGTTCATTCCTCGTCCGTATAAGCTTTTCAACAAGATCCAGAACTACGATTGGGGGACAAAAGACAGTCGCGCCTTCATACCGAAGTTCCTCGGAACGGCGGCTGAACCGGACCTGCCGTATGCCGAGCTCTGGATTGGAGCTCACCCAAAGGCCCCGTCCGAAGTAATGCTCGAAGACAGGCGGGCTCCCTTGAACGAGGTTGTTGAGCAACACAAGCGCGAGTGCCTTGGCGATTATGTGGCCGGCAAATTCTCCGGGAAGCTTCCGTTCCTCCTCAAAGTCCTTTCCGCCGCTAAAGCCCTTTCCATTCAGCTCCATCCGAACAAGGCGCAGGCGGTGGCGTTGCACCACGCGCATCCAGAGAACTATCCTGATGACAACCACAAGCCCGAAATCGCAATCGCCTTAGATTCACTCGACGCGATCGTCGGTTTTAAACCTTCAGCGAAGATTGCCGAGACTCTGCGCTCTCTACCGGAGCTAAGTGAATTTGCGGACCAGCGTCTCGTTGAAACTGCAATCTCCGCGAAGACAGACTCGGACCGCGAGGTGGCGATCCGGAACCTCTATGGCGACATCATGCGGCGGGCCGGAGACGCGGGTTCACTGTCGGCCTGCATAGTCAGTATCCACAATCGGCTTTCAATGAAGCGGATTCTGTCACATGAAGAGCGGCTGTTCCTTAGCCAGCATGAACTGTATGGCACCGACGTGGGGCTTCTGTCGTTCTTCTTCTTCAACATGGTGAACCTGAAACCAGGTCAGGCGATATTCACAGACGCCGGCGTTCCACATGCCTACATCGAAGGAAACATCATCGAGTGCATGGCAAATTCAGACAACGTCGTGAGGGCCGGTCTGACGAATAAATTCAAAGACATCGACACTCTTCTCGCAATCGTGAGGTATGAATTTGGAGAGTGCCCCGTCATCAACCAGGCACAGGAGGTTGGCGAGGTAGTGTACAATACCGGCGCAGAAGAATTCAGGATTACAAGATACGCGAAGGGGGCCGGTTTCAAGAGGGTGTGCCAGTCGCGGAACAGGCCTTCCGTCTGTCTAATCGCGGATGGAGAGATCGAGATGATGTGGAGCCAGGGAGGCAAGGACCACCTGCAGTCTTTTTCCAAAGGCGAGTCGTTTTTCATACCGGCATTCCTTACGGAGTTCAGAATCTCTTCAAGTGACGGAGTTGATTTCTACAAGGTGGATGTTCCCTGACGCGTTTGCGGCAGGTTGAACCGCGACCTTACGCCGACTTTAAATCCTGGCAGCACCAATCCCAACATATAATTTAACAACGGAGTTGACAGCATGAATACCAATTGCTCCCGTACCGGGATCACACCGCTCCTCCTCAGGACCATGACAGTGATTGCGATTGTCACTTTAACGACCTTCTCCACCGTCATGGCACAGAAGTTCAAAGGCCTTGCTGAGACTCCTCCCATGGGATGGAACAGCTGGAACAAGTTCGGGCCGAACGTAAACGAGCAGATGATCCGCGAGATGGCAGACGCGATGGTGACTTCAGGTATGAAGGCCGCGGGCTACGAGTACATAAACATTGACGACACATGGGAGGGAGAGAGAGACAGCCTTGGATTCATACACCCGGACTCCGCGCGCTTTCCGCACGGGATGAAGGCACTGGCCGACTATGTTCACTCCAAGGGTCTCAAGCTTGGAATTTATTCGGATTGCGGCTACAGGACCTGCGCTGGACGCATCGCGAGCAGAGGTCATGAATTCCAGGACGCGCTTTCTTTTGCGAAATGGGGAATCGACTATCTCAAATACGATTGGTGCAACACCGAGGGGCTCAACCCTGTTGGAGCTTACACCACAATGCGTGACGCCCTGCATGCTGCCGGGAGGCCAATCGTCTTCAGCATTTGCGAGTGGGGGACGAACAAGCCGTGGCTCTGGGCAGGAGAAGTGGGAAACCTCTGGAGGACAACGGAAGACATCAGTGCCAACTTCGAAAAGAACATAGACCACGGTACCTGGATCCAGCTCAGCGTTATGTCCATACTCGATCTGCAGAACGGACTCAGGAAATATGCCGGACCCGGACATTGGAACGACCCCGACATGCTTGAGGTGGGGAACGGAATGTCTACAAGCGAAGACCGGGCCCACTTCTCAATGTGGTGCATGCTTGCTGCACCCCTTATAGCCGGCAACGATCTCCGGGACATGTCACCGGAAACCAAAGCCATACTGGAAAATAAAGGGGCGATCGCGGTCGACCAGGACTCGCTGGGGATTGAAGGTTTCAAGTACTCGGCCCGGGACAGCGTCGAAGTCTGGTTCAAGCCACTTGAGAAGGGAGACTGGGCCATGTGCTTTCTCAATCGAAGTGTAACCCCGAAGAAAATTGCGTTCGACTTCAATCATGAATCCGTTTCAGACTCCCTCTCGGGGAGAGTGGCTAACTTCGGAAAGAGAGTCTACATGATTCACGACATCTGGAGCTCTAAGGAAATGGGTACGACCCGGGAACCCCTGCGGGCAGTTGTACCGGGGCATGACGTGCTAATGCTCAGGCTGACATCCATGTAATGCCGGGCGGTCCGAAGCCCGGATGCTGCGACCGGTTTTCCATACGGACTGGTGATGAGGCATCGGCCGCGGAGGAACAACGGAGGTGAAATGAAAACGCCCTTCATTTTGGCTTTATCGCTGCCTCTTTTTTCTCTTGCGTCTTTCGCAGAAAAGCCTTTCAGACTTACCGAAAAAGGGATTATCGTCGCTGTCGCGGACACGGTGCCTAACGGCCCAAAGCTCATCCGCGTTGAGCCCGTCTCAAGTAAGCTGATAAGGATAAGCGCCGTCAATGCCGACACCTTTCCGGAGTCGGAGAGCCTCATGCTCGCAAAAAAGGGGTACCCCCCCGTCAAGTGGGAGGCTAAGGCGGCTGGATCTGACGTTATCCTCACTACGGCAGCACTTCGCGTAAAAGTCTCAGCAAGGACCGGCGCAGTCGAATTCCTGGATAGTGAGGGAAGGACAATACTTTCCGAGCTGAGGAGCGGAGGGAAGACAATCGAGCCGGTTACACTTGGCGGGGAAAGACTCTTCAGGATACGCGATGAGTTTGAGTCGCCCGGAGATGAGGCGTTCTATGGACTCGGTCAGCAGCAGGAAGGTGTGTTCAATTACAAGGGGCATGATGTCGATCTTTACCAGTACAACACAAAGATCTCCATCCCCTTCGTCGTCTCTAACAAAAACTACGGCATACTCTGGGACAATTACTCCCGTTCCAAATTCGGTAACGTGGCGGATTACGGGGAGCTATCCTCCGCGCTCGTTCTCTATGATGATGGAGGAAGAGAAGGCCGGCTCTCAGCGCGATATTTCAAACTCCCCGACACTTCGAGCCCGGTGGTGGCGAGGGGCGAATCCGAAATAGACTATGAATTCACGCCGGACCTCAGGAAACTTCCATCGAATTACTCACTTGCCGAAGGATGGGTCGTGTGGTCGGGTTCATTCGAAACCGAATCTGCGGGACTCCACAATTTTCGTCTGTACTCGGCGGGGCACTGCAGATTGTGGATCGATGGCAAATGCGTCGTAGACCGCTGGAGACAATCATGGAATGCGTTCGTGCATCTTTTCGCTCTTGAACTTGAAAAGGGAGTGAAGCACTCAATAAGGATAGAGTGGGTGCCTGACGGCGGAGAGTCGTATCTATCACTCAAGGTGAAGAAGCCTGTAAGTGAATCTGAGCAAAACGAACTTTCCCTATATTCCGAATACGCGAAGGAGCTCGATTACTATTTCGTTTACGGTGAAAATATGGACGACGTAATCGGAGGGTACAGACAGCTGACCGGCAAAGCGCCGATTCCCCCCAGGTGGGCGCTCGGGCTATGGCAGAGCAGAGAGAGGTACCGGACGCAGGAGGAACTCCTTCAGGTAGCGAGGGAGTACAGAAGGTTGATGATCCCGTTCGACAACATCGTGCAGGACTGGTTCTACTGGCCGGAAAGTGCATGGGGAGACATGTCTTTTGACAGCAGCAGATATCCCGACCCTGCGGCCATGGTGGATGAGATCCACAAGCTCAACGAGCACGTCATGATTTCCGTGTGGGCAAAATTCTACGAGCGGATCAGGAACTTCAACCGGATGATGGAGAAGGGATATCTCTACAAGGGAAATCTAGATTTGAAGAACAGGGATTGGGTTGGGAAGGGTTACCTCTCGACGTTCTATGACCCGTTCAATCCAGGGGCGAGAGAGCTCTTCTGGAAGATGGTTGAGGAGAAGCTTTATCCTCTCGGCTTTGACGCATGGTGGCTCGACTCAGATGAGCCCGACATGCAGTCGAACCTTCCGATGGAGACTAGAAAGTATCTGATGGACCCGACGTGGAGCGGACCGGGAGGAGAATACTTTAATGCTTTTCCCCTCGTGCATTGCGCAGGATTTTATACCGGGCTGACGTCCGCGGATCCAAACAAGAGAACATTCATACTCAGCCGGTCGGCTTATGCCGGGTCTCAGCGCTACGGAGTCGCGGTGTGGAGCGGGGACATCGCTTCAAGCTGGGAGGATTTTGAGGGGCAGATACCAGCCGGTTTGAACTGCTCGATGTCCGGCCTCCCGTACTGGACGTTTGATATCGGCGGGTTCGCCGTGCCGTCAAGATTCATTGACGCGAAAGGAGAGGCGCTCAACGAATGGAGAGAACTCCTGACGCGGTGGTATGAACTGGGAGCATTTTCTCCCATATATCGATCTCATGGACAATATCCCTATCGCGAAATATTCAATGTCGCTCCTGAAGGAAGTCCTCAGTATGATGCGATGGTTGACGTGACCAAACTGCGCTACAAGTTGATGCCTTATATATATTCGCTGGCCGGGATGGTTTATTTCAAAGACTACACCATCATGCGTGCGCTTGTCATGGATTTTGGTTCCGACAGGAAAGTCGTGAAGATGTCTAACGAATACATGTTCGGGCCTTCGATACTTGTCGCTCCCGTTACCTCATACCGGGCGAGGAGCAGGAATGTGTACCTCCCTTCCGGCTCCGGCTGGTATGATTTCTACACGGGTGAGCATTACCGCGGCGGAGAGAGCTTCGAGGGCGATGCACCGCTTGGTCGTATACCTTTGTATGTCCGAGAGGGTTCGATAATACCATCAGGCCCTGAGATTCAATACGCGGGGGAGAGTACCGATGGCGACATTATTCTTCACGTGTATGATGGATGCGACGGGAGCTTCACCCTCTACGAAGACGGGAACGAGAGCAACGACTACCGGAAAGGGGTCTTCGCGGAAATTGATTTTACCTGGGATCAGACCTCTCGCACACTTACAATTGGGAAGCGGCGAGGCGGGTTCCCCGGTATGATGAGCGAAAGGGAATTCCTGGTAATCCTTGTCTCGCAAAGAGATCGCCTTGGATTTGACGTCAAGCCTTCTCACGGGAAGAGAATCAGATACGACGGACACGAAACGGAAGTGAAGCTCTGAAGGAGACCGCCTTCATTCTTCACGAACCGAGTTTCGAAGTCCTGTAAAACATCTTGTGGTGACCTTTAGGGGCCAAGAATTGGCCGGATTCCGCCAATTTCTGGGCTCTTGGGACGGATGGCCTAATTTCTCTACTGTTGCACCGCGGTCAAAAACTTGCTATAATCATACCCAGAACTACCCAGAGGTACGATCATGAAAAGCGGTATAAGAATAGAGCTGGCCGATGAATCGTCTGTCCCGAAGTACCGCCAGATCATAAGCTCCATCGAGGGACTTCTGAAGAAAGGTGAGCTGCGGCGAGGCGACAGGATCCCTTCACTCAATGAACTTTGCAGGGAGCACGGCCTCTCTCAGGACACCGTGCTATACGCCTACAGCGAGCTCAAGACGCGCGGCATAATTACCTCCACGGTCGGGAAGGGCTATTACGTTCTCAACGATAGGGTTGAGACAAAACATAACGTGTTCCTCCTCTTCGATAAGCTGACGGCTTACAAGGAGACTCTGTATGAGTCGTTGAAGGGCGCGCTGAAGGGGAAGGGGTCTGAACAGATATTCTTCCACAACAACAACCCGAAGGTATTCAGGAACCTGATCGCGACATCGGTGGGTCAGTTCACCGACTATGTCATAATGCCCATCGCCGACGATGATGCGCTTCGCTCGCTAAAACTTATCGACCAGGAGAGAATATACATCCTCGACCAGGGGCGTACTCGCTTTGCTGGAGTCTATCCGGGCGTATATCAAAACTTCGAGGAAGACATATGCGGCGTCTTTGCGGACAACTTCGCCCTTGTCAGCCGCTACTCGAAACTTGTAATGCTCATACGGCACCAGCGAGGCCATTACGGTGAAATTGTCGCCGGGCTGAGAAGATTTTGCACTGAACATTCTGTCGACCTGCTAGTTGAAAATGACGCCACGAACCTTGACATCGAGCCTGGCTACTCATACGTGGTTGTAGATGATCGGGATTTGATCACGCTCGTCAAGAAGGCCGCGGAGGAGGGATTGAAGCTCGGCACAGATATCGGAGTGATATCCTACAATGAATCACCTCTCAAGGAAGTAATCGACAGGGGCATCACGACAATATCCACGGACTTCGCCCGCATGGGTAGGGAAATTGCACGGATGTTAATCGACGGGGAGAAGAAAAGCCTGGACAATCCGTTTTCGATGATCATCCGGAATTCCATTTAATACCGTGCGGGGGACAACCTGATCGAATGCGTAACCTGGGACGCGCAAACTTGAAAAGAGTACTGGATGAAGAGCCTTGAGTGCATTTGTGTCCCTGCTTCGTCGATCGCTTGAATGTGATCGGGCATTAATTCGATAGGCTGAAATTCACGAGAGAAACGAAGGTACCTCAAAACGATGAGCAATTTCAACAGATATCCGTTCGTAGAAATAAAAGGCGAATACACCGTATCAGAAGGCTGGGAAGAGATCTCAAGAAAGATCATCGGACGCGTGTCTGAAATAGGGAGACATAAGACGATCGTCGCCGTCGAATATTATCAGGGAGTTCTCGAAGAGGAAACCACCCTTGCCCTAAGCACTCTCCTTGATCCGGAGCTGGTCATACTTTCCAAGGACAGCATGTGGTCGGAAGAGAAGGTGAAAGAGATGGTGTACCCTGACGTCACCGATGACAGGCTTTTCGGTTTCATGACTTCTCTGGAGCTTGATGACTTCTTTGATCCCCAGTTATTGGAAGGGGCTAGGAAGAAGATCGATTCGGTGCACAACGGCATTGTCCTCGTCATCGGAACCGGCGCGGCCTGCATTGTCGAGGAGCCGGACGTTCTCGTATACGCGGACATGGCGAGGTGGGAAATCCAGCTTCGCATGAGGGAACATCTGGTTGACAACGTCGGAGTCAGCAACAGGGATATTGATGACTGGATGCTCCTCTACAAACAGGGATACTTCGTCGACTGGAGAGTCTGCGACCGACATAAGAAGAAGCTCATGAAAAGATGGGATTTTGTGCTGGACACCAACGACAGAACACGCCCAAAGATGGTTGAAGGGAACGGTGTGCTCGAAGGGCTCAGGCAAACGCTTTCACGCCCGTTTAGCGTCGTTCCTTTCTTTGACCCGGGCCCCTGGGGCGGTCAATGGATGAAAGAGCACCTTGGGCTGGATCCTGATGTAAAGAACTACGCGTGGTGTTTCAATTGTGTCCCTGAGGAGAACAGCCTTCTCCTGAAGTTTGGGGAGACAATCGTAGAGGTCCCCTCGATAAACGCCGTCTTCCTCGATCCGCAGCGGCTTCTCGGAGATGAAGTCTTTCAGCGTTTCGGCGATGAGTTCCCAATCCGATTCGACTACCTCGACACGTTCGACGGCGGCAATCTCAGCCTTCAGGTTCACCCGTTGACGGAGTACATTCAGGAAAAGTTCGGCGTGACGTATACCCAGGACGAGAGTTATTACATGATGGACGCACGCCCCGGAGCGGTTGTCTACCTGGGCCTGAAGGACGGTGTCAAGCCGGAAGATATGCTTCGCGATCTGCAAAGCTCGCAGAGCAACGGGACGATGTTCGACGCTGACGAGCATGTGCAGGCATGGCCGGTCAGGAAACATGACCATTTCCTGATCCCGGCCGGCACTGTCCACTGCTCCGGAAAGGACAGCATGGTCCTTGAGATCAGTGCGACGCCGTACATATTCACTTTCAAGCTCTGGGACTGGGGGAGACTGGGGCTCGACGGAAGACCGCGTCCGATAAACATCGAACACGGAAAGAACGTGATACAGTGGAATCGGACCACGGCCTGGACAAGGGAGAATCTCGTCAACCGGATCGAAACTGTTGCAGAGGGGGCGGGCTGGAAGGAAGAGCGGACAGGGCTGCACGAATTTGAGTTCATCGAAACGCGGCGCCATTGGTTCAAGGTGCCGGTGCGGCACGCGACCAGCGGAAGCGTCAACGTCCTCAATCTCGTCGAGGGAGAAGAAGCTATCGTAGAGAGCCCGTCCGACAGTTTCACGCCGTTCGTAGTGCACTACGCCGAGACGTTTATTGTCCCCGCGTCTGTCGGGGAATACATAGTCAGGCCATATGGCCGAAGCGCTGGGAAGATCTGTGCCACCATCAAGGCGTACGTTCGGAGGCTAAACAACCATGATCTTGAATAAACCAAGGGAGCAGGAATGAAGGAAAGAAATAATGCGTTTCTAGTTCTCGCGTCTGTCGTTGCGGCGCTCGGGGGGCTTCTCTTCGGATTTGACACAGCCGTGATATCCGGTACAACCCCTTTCATACAGCCATATTTCCATCTCAATGATGTGGGGCTTGGCTGGACGGTGAGCAGTCTCCTTATAGGATGCATAGTGGGGGTTGCAATTTCGGGGAAGCCCGGGGATCGTTTCGGACGGCGCAACACCCTGCGCGCCGCCGCATTGGCCTTCTTCATCTCGGCCGCAGGATCCGCGCTTGCCGAGAGGCTGGCAGTGTTCATAGCATTCCGCTTCTTCGGCGGGATAGCAGTAGGGACGGCCTCCATGCTTTCGCCGATGTACATCTCCGAGATCGCTCCCGGCGAGAGGCGAGGCGCGCTCGTTTCACTTAATCAACTTGCCATCGTAATCGGGATACTCATCGCGTTCTTTTCGAACTATCTTCTCGCCGGAACCGGTGCCGATAACTGGAGATGGATGCTCTCCGTCATGGGGCTTCCAGCGCTCTTCTTCTTTGGTTCGCTGCTCTTCGTCCCGGAAAGCCCAAGATGGCTGGTGCAGAAGCATAAGACTGACGAGGCGCTCAGCGTACTCGCGCGAATAAACGGCATGGAGAAAGCCAGGTCCGAGCTTGCCGAAATAGAAAGAAGCCTGGCCAAAGAGGAGATCGGTACCTATCGCGAGGTCTTCTCCAGGGAGATCCGCCCGCTTTTAACTATCGGAATGCTCCTCGCGATATTTCAGCAGATGACCGGAATAAATTCAATTATGTATTACGCTCCGATAATTTTCCAGAAGATGGGAAACGGCACGAGCTCTGCTCTCATGCAGACAGTCGCCGTTGGTGCGGTGAACCTAACCTTCACGATTGTGTCGCTCAGGCTTATCGACAGGTGGGGGCGCAAGCCGCTTCTGATCATCGGCGCGGTGGGCATGGTGGTTTCTCTCGCTGTCATCGCTGGCGCATTCTTCATGGAACACTTCGAAGGCTACCTTATTCTCGTATTCATTCTGATCTTCATCGCTTCTTTCGCCGTCTCGATCGGACCGGTTGCCTGGGTTGTCATTGCTGAGATCTTTCCGAACCGTCTCAGAAGCAAGGCGATGTCAGTGGCGATCCTCACTCTTTGGACATTCACTTTCATCGTCTCTCTCACTTTTCCCGTGATTCTGGACAGGCTCGGCGGCGGCGCGGCCTTCGCCCTCTTCGGAGTAATGTGTCTGCTCCTCCTTTTCTATGTGATATTCAGACTTCCCGAAACGAAAGGGAAGAGCCTCGAAGAGTTGGAGACTATTCTGCTCCGAAAGGAATAGGCGGCAAAGGCAGGCGAAAGATGTATGATGTGAAGAAGGGACAGCGCGCCGATACTTCCCTGTCAGCGGTGTTTGAATGAAGATGCATTTCGATCCCGGAGTGGAGGTGGGATGGACGAACGAGCCTCTCGGCTTCCAATACGGTAAAGGTGTCTTCGGCCCGGCTGTCGAGTACCGTTCGCTGGAGTCAATTAGACGAAGCCTCCTCGATCCCGATTGCACCGGACCAGATCCTGTCTACGCGATCGCGATGGATTTAGGGAAGGAAAAGCATCGAGAAATCCTCGGGGCGAAGCATCTTCTTTTCGGAGTCGTCACATATGCTGCTGGCACACTTGGGCGCGAAGCGGTAAGAAGCCAGGGGCACATCCACAGGCGAGCAAGAGGGAACAAACTCGTGTCACCGGAAATTTACGAAATCTGGGCCGGGAGAGCGTGCATACTCCTGCAGGAGAATGTCGATGACACACCGGGTATCTGTTATGCGGTTGAGGCAAATCAGGGAGACGTCGTTATCGTTCCTCCCGGATGGGCGCACGCGGCGATCAGCACGGATACGCATAGAAACTTAACTCTTTGCGCGTTATGCGACCGGGATTATGCCTTTGACTATGATTCGGTCCGCGCCCGCGGCGGGTTAGCCTGGTTCCCTGTCATCGGCGATGACGGAGAAATCGATTGGTTCCCTAACAGCAGGTACGGCAAAAGCGAACTTCAGCGGAAGAAGCCCGGGGACTATTCTCAGTTTGGTGTTTTGCCCGGCAAGTCGCTCTACGCGACTTTTGAGACAAATCCTGATATATTCTCCTACGTCTCGGATCCCGATTCCTTTACAGATATGTGGACTCGTTTCGTTCCGTGAATTAAAAGGTGGAAGGCGGTCTCTCGGGCATTCTGCTCACTCCTAGTCATACGGGGCGAAGCGCATGAATGAAGGCGTACTCGTCTTAGCTACAGGAGGTGTGTCGTGCGGAGGGCTGTGTTATCGATGCTTCTTCTCGGGTTACTGGTCCGCTTCTCGCCAGCGCAGCAGGTAGTCAACCGGGTAACCCTTGACGCATCCGAAATTACATATGAAATTGACAAGAATATCTACGGTCAATTCTCAGAGCATCTTGGGCGCGGTGTTTATGGGGGGATCTGGGTCGGCCCCAACTCCTCAATACCGAACGTTGGCGGTATTCGGAAGGATGTCGTGAATGCGTTAAGGAAGATCAACGTTCCGATAGTCCGCTGGCCGGGCGGGTGCTTTGCCGACGAGTATCACTGGAAGGACGGTATCGGTCCGCGCGACGAAAGGCCAAGGATGATCAACACTAACTGGGGCGGCGTCACTGAGGACAACAGCTTCGGCACGAGCGAATTCCTGGAATTCTGCAGACTCGTTGGGTGCGCGCCTTATATAACGGGCAACCTCGGTAGTGGCAGCGTGCAGGAGCTTTCTCAATGGGTCGAGTATGTTAACTCGGACAACGTAAGTCCGTTGACAGAGCTCCGCCGAAAGAACGGCCGCGATAAATCGTGGGGGGTGAAGTATTGGGGGCTCGGTAACGAGAGCTGGGGATGCGGAGGAAACATGAACCCCGAGTATTACGCCGACCTAGCCAGACGATACGGTAATTTCATGAGGACCTACGGCGAGAACCGTCCGTTCAAAATAGCCTGTGGCCCTTCCGGGGATGACTATAGCTGGACGAGCATCGTTATGAGAGATGCCGGGAGTTACGTGGACGGAATCGCGCTCCATTATTATTCATTCGCGAACGAAAGGACCGCGATAGATTTCACCGAGAGCGGCTGGTTCGACATAATGAAAAAGACGCTCAGGATGGACGAGTACATCAGGAAGAATTCAGAGATATTGGACAGGTACGATCCGGGTAAGCGCGTTGCGCTCGTGGTGGACGAGTGGGGAACATGGTACAATGTCGAGCCGGGCACCAACCCTGCATTCCTCTATCAGCAGAACACCTTGAGAGACGCCGTGGCCGCCGCGTGCAACCTGAACATATTCAACAACAATTGCGACCGTGTCCGAATGGCGAACATCGCCCAGACTGTGAACGTACTCCAGTCAATGATACTGACGGACGGTCCCAAGATGGTATGTACTCCTACCTATTACGTCTTCGACATTTTTAAAGTGCACCAGAGCGGCATGATGATTCCCGTGAACGTAAATAGTGCTCCGTATATCTTCGAAGGAGACACGCTCCCGGCCATCAACTGCTCCGCCTCCATCGACAGCCTCGGCACTGTGCACATCTCTTTGTGCAACATTGATCCCGACTCCCCCGAGAGTATCGCAATCGTCGCGAAGAGCTTCCTGATCTCCGACGTGACCGGCGAGATCCTGACAGCTGACAGCATGACCGCTCACAATACATTTGACAATCCGAACATCGTCGTTCCGCACACCTTCTCGGGCTTCAGCTTGTCGGGAGAGATGCTAGACGTGAAGATGCCTCCTATGTCAGTGGTCGTCCTCGCAGTGAAGGGCAAACTTCAGCCGCCTGCGCCTATTGAACCAAAGAATCCGAGGCCCGGTTTGAACTTCAGGTATTATGAGGGAGTGTGGAATTTCCTCCCGAACTTCAGTCTCATCGTCCCGAAGTCAACCGGGATGCTTCCGGCCATAGCCATACCCGGCGGGAATTCGGGAGAGAACTTTGCCGTGGAATACGAGGGGTACGTGAAGGTCCCTGCTGAAGGCGCATACACATTCTTCGTTAATTCTGATGACGGCTCAAGCCTTTACATCGACGGAAGACTTGTGGTAAGCAACGACGGGCTTCACGCCCCCACTGAAAGATCAGGGCGGGTCTTCCTGAGCGAAGGGTACCACAGGATAAAGGTCTCCTTCTTCCAGAGAGGAGGAGGAATGACCTTCGGCGCTTATATAGAGGGACCAGGCATACCAAGGGAAGAGATACCCGCGGGCATGCTGTTCAGCGAAGGAAAGTGAAAAGTCTTCAGCCGATCCGGACTTTCACCACGCACTTGTGGATGATGCCGGTCGAAACCATCGGAGCGTGTGCGTCGCCGGGGAAGAAGATCGTGAACGTCCCAGGATTCAGCCTGATGAATGACTGCGGAGGGTCGGCGAAGAATTCAATATCCTTGTCGGCATCGTAAGTCTTGGCGACCTCGGCGCACGCCTCGCGCGGCTTCCAACCGGTCTGCTCATTACCTTCCATCAGAAACTGTATATCGATGTACTTTCTGTGCGCCTCCAGCAGCGCGCAGGCGGCATCCTTTCCCTGAGCCTTCTGGAAAGACACATAGAGATCCTTTCCGTGAATCTCCTGAATCCCATCTTCGAGAGCGTTTAAATCGGCTTGCCTAAGGAACTCAAAAGCCTCCCGGAAAGCCGGGTGGAGGCCGACGTAAGTTTCGGCATTTTTCAGGCTATCGACTATCATTTCTTCCTCTCCTTTGATTTTTACGCTCGCGTCGGGGTCAGTGTTAATATAACTTGACCGCCTATTATATCGCTACGGCAAAAGCCAGGCTCCCTGGCCCGTTATCTCTTCCCGCCAAAATCTTGTTTGTGCCGAACTGATTTTACTAAATTGCATGACCAAACAAGGAAGCAGCGCGTGAAGGCAAGACTGGGAATAATAGGAACGGGCATAGCCGCGAGAGATCTTCATCTTCCCGCGTTGAACAGTCTGAGGGACAAGTTTGAGATCACTTGCGTTTGCAACCACACCGAGAAGAAGGCGAGGGAATTTTCGGAACTCGCGGGAAATGTTCCCTGGTGTCTCGATTACCACGATCTGCTCTCAAGAAGTGATGTGGACGCGGTCGACATCGTCCTCCCTATCCATCTCAACTTTAAGGTGACGCTCGATTCGCTTGAAGCCGGAAAACACGTCATGCTCGAAAAGCCGATAGCAGCGAGTCTGTCAGATGCTGAATTAATGCTGACTTTTCCGGAGCGCTTCGAACTGGTAATGATGGTCGCTGAAAACTTCCGTTACAGTCCTACCTTCAAAAAGGTCAGAGAGATCATTGAAGCAGGTCGGATTGGGACCCCCTATTCCGTTTTCTGGGACCTGATGACGACTAACGACCGTGACAACAAGTACACCAAGACCGAATGGCGAATCAACCATCGTTACCCAGGCGGTTTTGTGATGGACGCAGGCGTGCACTACATCGCTGCACTGCGCGACTTGTTCGGCGAAATTAAACGGGGAATTGCCGCCACGCGAAGCGTCAATCCTGAAATAGGAAAGATGGACTCCATGACATTCCAGTTCGTTTTTGAAAGCGGAGTCAACGGTGTCTTCAACGCGTATTTCAGCGCACAGGGAGTGGAGCGGAACCGGCTACTCGTGCTCGGAACAGCTGGCTCCCTCGTTGTCGAAATGGGGAGGATCGTCCTGAAGCGCAAAGATCGGAGTGAGATCGAAGAGGTGCTGGACCAGGACATGGGATACCGGGGTGAGTTTGAGGATTTTCATGATTGCATTGTCAACAAAAGGGAGCCGGTCAGCACGTTTGAAAAGGCCTTCGACGACTTTCGTACGATGCTGATGGCGCTCGATTCCGCGTCCAAATGGGACGACCTTGAATTTGGAAAGTAGCTTGTAATGAACTTTAAACAAATTGGAAATTTCGGAGACAAAACAATGAATCTCGGAAAAAGTGAGACCCGCGTTCTCTTGCTCCTCGTTTTGCTTTCGGTTGGCACCAGAAGGGCGTATTGTCAGGAAGCGCCGATCGGTTCGCAGAACGGCGTGACTTGGCAAAACCTCAACGTCGGAACTCAGGCGGAAACGGTGACTCGGAAGACTTTCTACGTAGACGGGCTATATAACATGTCGGTGTTCTGGTCGCAGCACGCGCGATTAAGGGAGGACGCCGTCGATTATAACGATGCTTTCATTGGAATGAACGTGGGGCAGATCCGAGACGGCCTCGATTCATTCTACGTCGACCAGAAGAACCTGTCAGTCCCAATCATCGACGCGATACTGATCGTTCGCCTCCAGAACGCGCAGATAGGCCAAAACAAGATCGGCCAGGTGATAAGAGAGTTTCGGAAGGCGACGTTGAACGGAGGAGCGCCGGCTGAGGAAAACAGGATCTGGAAGTCAACTCTCCCTCTCCTAAGGTGACCAGGGGCGAGGACACATGAATACTGTGGAACAGAAAGAAGCTCTGATAAAGGCCTGCAGAAGGCTTGCTGAACATGATTTCGTCGCTGCCACTGACGGAAACGTGAGCGCAAGGCTCGCTGACGGGAGGGTTTTGGTTACTCCAAGCGGAAAGAACAAGGCTGATGTCGTGGCCGATGAGCTGATTGTCGTCGGCATGGACGGCGGACTCCTCGAGGGGGTCGGAAAGCCGTCCACTGAATTTGCGATGCATAGTTTCATATACGGCGCCAGGGATGACGTGAAAGCTGTCGTTCACGCGCATCCTCCCTTTGCTACCGCGTTCGCCGCAGCCCGCATTCCTCTTGACGGTCTCGTGTTTCCGGAGGTCATCGTGTCGCTCGGGAAAATACCGCTTGCGGACTATGCCACCCCTTCCACCCCCGAGGTCGTGGCGTCGCTTGAACCATATGTGCGCAAGTATGACGCTGTCCTCCTGGCTAATCATGGCGTTGTTACGTACGGCGGAAGCCTGGAGGAAGCCTACAACAAGATGGAGAAAGTGGAACATACGGCTAAGATAACTTTCTTGCTTCGCCAGCTCGGAGGTGCCAGGGAACTGACCCGGGAGGAGGTCGAACGCCTCGCCTCCGCGAGCGAGATTAGCTATGGCCGGAAGGTCGACATTTCCGGCCTCTTCTCCTGAGTAGTGCGTCTCCTATCTATTCAGCGCGATCGCAATGCAGTCTGGAACGGCGATGGCTGTGCCACCTGACGCCGCGAGGAGTTCATCTTCAGTACAATGATCGGTTTGTCATTCCGCAATTGATATTGTTCCTCCTATGACATAAAATGAACTGTGCCAGATTTTAACAGAGACAAATGAAGAAGAAGTTTACCCCGCCGCGCGACATCACGATCGGAATACTCGGTAATCCGGCGAAGGCCTCAACTTGCGAAACAGCCTACGAGCTTATAAAGATACTCAATGAAAGAGGCATACGTTTCAGGGTACAGGACGATATAGCAGGCCAGGTCAGGGTGAAGTGCGGATATGACTCCAAAGAGTTTTCTGTCCCGCGCTCCAGCCTTCCGCACGAGGTCGATTTGGTCGTGTCGCTTGGAGGTGACGGCACGATTCTCCAAACTGCCGGAACGGTCGGCGCACTCGGCAAACCGATACTTGGGGTCAATCTCGGCAAACTTGGCTTCCTGGCGGAACTGAACCTGGACGAGCTCCGAAACAGCATAGACGAGCTTTTCAAGGGACATTTCAACCTTGAGGAGCGGACGGTTCTGGAAGCCACATTTGCATATGATGGGCGCGCGTCCAGCATGTATGCGCTCAACGACATCGTCATAGATAAGGCAGGGTCATCCCGCATGATTGACCTCGAGACGCACGTGGATTCAGAATACCTGATCACGTACAGAGGAGACGGCATCGTCATCAGCACGCCTACTGGCTCGACCGGATACTGCCTTTCGACGGGGGGACCGATAATCTCGCCCGAAAGCCGGGTGATCGCCATAAGTCCGATATCCCCGCACACACTCTCTGCCCGCCCCGTCATAGTCCCGGACTCGTCACAAATAAGAATCATCGCCCGGTCGACAATCAAGCAGGTGATGATCATAGCCGACGGCCAACTTTCCATGCAACTGACGCAGCCTGCGGAGCTGAAAGTATCTCTCGCCCCTCATAAGATTGTCCTCCTCAGGAAGAGCAAGAATGGGTTCTTCAACCTGCTCAGAACAAAACTGATGTGGGGGATAGACATAAGGTCGGAGGAAAGATAAATGAGGTTGCCACTTCTGCTTCTGGCCGTCTTCTTTCTTGCGCCGGCCGCCCGTTCCCAGACCACGGCGATAGACTCGCTCACGGGCGAAACGATACTGGTGGGACCCGTCGTGAGGTCGGCATTTGACACCACGAGCTGGTTCCGGAGCAACAGCGATCTTTACAGACCTACGGCCGGGCTGATTCATCAGATAGACTCGCTCGACGCAGGCGACTCCGTCGCGGTTGTCTTCGGATCATGGTGCACGGATAGCCACATGTGGGTTCCGATAATGCTCAGCATAACTGACAGCACAAGTCTCGCCCACAAGCTGGGCTTCATTGCAGTCCCGCGTTCGCCCGAGGGAAGGAAAAAGAACGCCCCCGGTCTGAACATTACCAAGGTTCCGACTTTCATCTTCTATCACGACGGGAAGGAGATAGGGAGAATCGTCGAAGAACCGGAAGGCGACATAGGCGAGAACATCGTGAAAATTCTGAAGGGCGGCGACTGATTCCCCGGTTTGATCAAGCTAGTTGCCTCAACCGAAACTGAATTAATACATTCCTTTTGAAGAGTTACAACCATGCCAGCTGAACAGAGAGTCTGGACGATAATTGATATAATAAGGTGGGGGACTGGCTACCTCACAGACAAGGGGTTCGACGAGGCGAGGCTTACAGTGGAGCTTCTGCTGTCCGAGACGCTGGGACTCAAAAGGTTCGATTTGTACGTGAAGCACGATCAGCCGCTGAAGCAGGGCGAGCTTGAGAAGCTGAGAACTCTAATAAAGAGGAGGCTAGCGCACGAGCCGGTCCAGTACATACTCGGCAAGACGACTTTTTATTCCATAGATCTGAAGGTGGACAGGAGGGCACTGATACCGAGGCCGGAAACCGAAATTCTCGCTGAGGCCGTCATCGAACACTGCCGGACCTTTCTCTCTCAGAAGGAGGGGGTGCGCGTGCTTGACATCGGAACGGGATCGGGATGCATTGCGATAGCCATAGCGAGGTTTGTAAAGAATGCCTCCGTGACAGCAATAGACTCAAGCGCCCAGGCAATCGAGCTGGCGGACGAGAACTCCCGTGCCACGAAAACGGACGATCGTATACATTTCATGCAGTCCGACTTTCTCAAGGGGAGCGTGGATTCGTTTGAAGGGCCGTTTGATATCGTAGTTTCCAACCCACCTTACATACCCGCGTCGGAGTTTTCGGGTCTGCCGGAGGAAATCAGGAGTTACGAGCCATCCAACGCGTTGACAGACGGCGGTGATGGTCTCGGGTTCTTCAGGAAAATAGCTGAGTCCGCTCCGACTCTGCTCCGGAGCGGTGGATGGGTTTTCGTCGAGACCGCAGATGGTCAGGCAAAGCATGTCGCCGATATCTTTTCCGGGAGCGGCGGTTCAGAAGTAGGAATGAAGAAAGACCTGCTCAACATCGAAAGGGTTGTAATGTCTAGGTTTTTCGTGCGGAGCATGGATTGATATATGAAGGCTGTCATCCAGCGAGTTAAGCGCAGCTCCGTCACGATAGGAGGTGAACTTTTCAGCAGCATCGGAACCGGAATGCTTGTGCTGCTCGGTGTTCACCAGGACGACCGCGACAACGACGCCGATTTTCTTGCTGAGAAATGTTCCGCTTTACGGATATTCGACGACGGGAACGGGAAGATGAATCTGTCGGTAAAAGACACCGGCGGCGCGGTACTCGTCGTCTCGCAGTTTACGCTCTATGGTGACACGCGGAAAGGTAACCGCCCGAACTACATGGAGGCGGCAAGGCCTGAACTCGCAGAAACTCTGTACGACAGATTCGTCCTCAGGCTGCGGGACCTCCTGGGGAAAGACAACGTGGCCACGGGAATCTTTCGGGAGATGATGGATGTTGAATTGGTGAACGACGGTCCGGTCACAATTATAATGACATCCAAAGAACATGATTAACCTCTTCCTCATCCTCGCGTTTCTCCAGTCTCCGGCACATGCTATCTCGTCGAGCCACGTGACGCTCTACCGTCCGGCTAATGTCAGCGCCTCGGTCGCGGAAGGATACCTCGCAGTTCTTGAACAACTTTACTCGTCTTACAGCACGAGCCTTCAAATAGGGACGCAGGGGAAAATTAGAGTCAGGTTGTGCCGCGACAAATATGATTTTGCCGATCTGACAAACGCCGATTCAATCTATTCACCTATGTGGAAGGACGGTACCCTTTTTATCATAGCCAGAGACGATATTTCGGAAGAGGGGTACAGGAGCAAGCTCGCCGCCGGCGTAGTGACGGGGATGCTTTCCTCCATCAGGGAGAACGGCGCGCCGGCTTGGCTCATCGCCGCCGCTGCGGTTTATGAGAGCGGCGAATACAAAGGAGTTGATCCGCCGCTCCTTGGAACGGTGAAATACTTCTCCGACCTCGAGGAAAAGATGGAATCGGCTCAGTCTGAAGAGGATATGTCGGATCTCCTCTACTATCTCGGCAACACGGGCAAATTCCTGGACGGGGAGCCTGGCTCTCTCATGAAGCTTCTGCATGAGTTCGACCATTTCATCCCGCTCGACGATGCGGTGAGGAATGTGTTCCATGTTACTCTTTCGCGTCTCGAGGGTGAGTGGCATGAATATCTTGAGAACCTTCCGGGGAGACGATAGCTTGAGGTCCTCATATTGACAAACTCCGGTGGCTCTCGTTTCCTGTTCCTTTTTCTTGACGGAGTCGGAATCGGTGAAAGGGATCCGGAAATCAATCCGTTTTTCTCCATCGGCCTTCCCAACTTTCAACGTATCTTTGGCGGACTCCCATCGAAGGAACGCCCGACGCTTCGAAACGGCGGCGCGTTCATACAGCCGAGCGACGCGCTCATGGGCGTCGAGGGATTCCCGCAAAGCGGGACCGGTCAGACTGCGTTGTTCACGGGAGTAAATGCCTCGAAGCTGATCGGGATGCACTTCGGCCCTTATCCGCACTCACAGATAAGGCCGGTGCTCGAGGAGAAAAACATATTCAGGGTGCTCAGAGAGATTGGCGCTGACGTCTGGTTTGCCAATGCTTTCCCGAGGCAGTTTTTTGAATATGTTGAGTCTGGACGCCGCAGACTCAGCGCTACAACAATGTCCTGCATGATGACGGGCATCCCCCTCTGCAACGAGAGCTCTCTCAGAAATGGAGATGGCATCTCCGCGGACATCACGGCGGAAAGGTGGCACACAGAACTCGGCTATGCAGACGTCGAACCTGTGTCGGCCTTCGAAGCGGGACGACGGCTCAGGAAGATCGCCGACAAACATGACTTCACAATGTTCGAATACTTTCTGACGGACAAGGCAGGGCATGACATGAACAAGCCTCTCGCTGAGATAGTACTCAGGAACTTCGACGAGCTTCTCGGAGGAATCTCGGAAGGAGGGCTCGGAACTCTGACCGTGCTCATCTCCAGCGATCACGGAAACGTGGAGGACCTCTCAGTCAAAACCCACACGCTGAACCCGTCACTCACAGCGGTCGCGGGCACACACGCGGCATTCTTCGAAGGGAAACTCGACTCGATTTGCGACATCACTCCCCGCATAGTCGAGCTTTTTCGGGGGATGTTCAGATGACACACACTTTGTCGCTCACGGGCTGAATCAACCCGATTCCTCATTTTTCGTCAAAAAAGCTTGACTTTCTGATAGCTATATGATATCATGATGATAACATAAGGAGGAAGCTTATGAATCAGATATCTGAAAAGGAAGCCCGGCATGTCAATGGGTTCGTCATGCTGGTGGTCGAGTTTCTTTGGCTCCTTCTCACTGCCTTTATGATTTATTCCTTCGTGCAGCGAGGGGACGGGTGGTATGACCTCGTAATTGCGATTGCCTCAATCATTCTTTTCTCGCTCGGCATAGGGGGCTTCTACGTTGTGCAACCGAATGAAGCGCGGGTGCTCGTATTCTTCGGAACATACGTCGGGAGTTTGAGGACCCCAGGCTTCTGGTGGTCAAATCCATTCACGGTCAAGAAGCATGTTCTCCTCAGGATTCGGAACTTCAACAGCGACAAGCTGAAGGTCAATGACTCACAGGGAAATCCCATCGAGATTGCGGCGGTGGTGGTCTGGCGCGTGATTGATTCGGCGAAGGCGCTCTTCGACGTGGAGAACTACGAGACGTTCGTCGCGATTCAGAGCGAGACTGCTATAAGGGCGCTAGCGACGGCGTATCCTTACGACTCACATGAGGAACAGGGAACGTCTCTTAGGGGGAGTCCGGACGAGATTGCGGACAAGCTCAGGCAGGAGGTGCTAAACAGACTTCAGGTCGCAGGCGTGGAAGTCATGGAGGCGAGGATCAACCACCTCGCTTACGCACCTGAAATTGCCCAGGCGATGCTGAGACGTCAGCAGGCGCAGGCGGTGATCGCGGCTAGACAGAAAATTGTCGAGGGCGCCGTAGGGATGGTGGATATGGCCATCAAGATGCTTCAGGACCAGAAGGTGATTGATCTTGACGAGGAGAAGAAGGCGACGATGGTGAATAATCTCCTCGTGGCGCTTGTCTCGGAGCAGGAGGTAAGTCCCGTCATCAACACCGGATCACTTTATACCTGAGATCATGGCGGACAAGAAGAAATTTCTTCTGAGAATCAGCGGGGACCTCTACACCGCGCTCGAGAAGTGGGCCGCCGACGAATTGCGGAGCGTGAACGCACAGGTGGAATACCTACTTACGGAATCCGCCAAAAAGTCGGGGCGCATGAAGTCGCCTGCCACGAACGTCACAGGAGGCGGCCCCCCGTCAGAAGGAAAAGCGAGGGAGGAGTAACGATCAGTCACATGAAAGGGGGCACGCGCCCCCTTTTCGTTTTCTATGGTGTCCGCCATCGACGAATCTTCTTGACAATCAGGGTGCAGTTGAGTATCATCTTTACGAAAATAAAAGCGTTCGTGGAGAAACAATGCTTCGATGTTCCACCCGGACATGAGCTTACGATCGAGGGTGTGCGGTATTCGCGGCCTGCAGAACGGATGCGATGCTCAGCTTTTCCGTCTAATCCTGCCACAGCCACACGCTGATACCGCCCTTTGTTGCAAGCCATATTCAGCCCGTTCTTTCGGCTGAAGCAACCGTCCAGTATGGAACATTCTCTCCGGGCGCAGATTCTCAAATGTAAACCGACGGCAAGTTGGAAGGTAAGAAATGGATATTTCCATAGCCCCGCTTTCAAATTCGAACGTTGATCCGGTAATCAAATTGTGGAACAGCGTAAACCCGCTGGATGCTGTGACGATCGATGTCCTCGAATCACGCGTGCTCCTGGATGAGAACTTCGATCCCGAAACATTTCTTGTGGCCAGGGATCGGGAGCGCGTTATCGGTTTCATGGTTGGGGCTTACGCGCGGCGTGTTCCTCTCGGAGAGCACGATCCAAAGGGGGACCGTTGCTGGATAACCGCCTTTGGAGTGGATGAATCCAGTCGCAAGTCGGGCGTGGCGGGAGGATTGCTCTCGCACCTCCTCGGGAAATTCAAAGCTATGGGTAAGAACGAGTGTTTCGTTGCCACTTACGCGCCAGGGTATTTCGTCCCGGGTATCGACGTCAACGAGTATCCGGCAGGAGTGTCCTTCCTTAGAAAACAGGGGTTCCAGGAGACGTACCGTCCGCTGAGCATGGACGCGCCTTTGGCCCTCTTCAAAGTGTCGCGTGAGATCGCGGAAAAAGAGAAGGGCCTGCGTGCCAGCGGTGTGGAGATCGTGACTTATTCGCGCGGCTATCTCATTCCATTCATGAGATTCCTCGAAACCAACATGCCTGCGGATTGGGTAAGAGTCGCACGAGCAAACTTAAGAGACCTCACGAGGGGATTCTTCCAGCCTGATCAGATTTTCCTTGCCGTCGCCGGAAGAACCGCGACTGACCCTGGCGAGGTCATCGGTTACTGCCAGTTTGAGGGGGCACACTTTGGCCCATTCGGCGTGGCCGAGAAGTATCAGGGAAAAGGGATCGGAACTGTATTGCTGGGACGAACGCTCGAACACATGCGTGCGAAAGGTCTGCACAACGCATTTGTACTCTGGACAGACGACATCGCCGCAAAGGTCTACTCAAAATTCGGATTCAAGGAGACACGCAGATTCGTCGTGTTCAGAAAGCAGATCGGCTGACGCAGCACCATCAAAAGTTCCGGTCAGAACGCTCATGACGAGGTGGATATGGTGAAAGAAAGTCCGACGCAAGGCGACCCGAGGGAAGACGCTACCACCGGCGGGCGTCTGGTATCCCTCGACGTCTTCAGGGGACTCACAATAGCGGGCATGATTCTCGTGAACAACGCGGGGGACTGGTCGCACGTTTACCCCGCGCTCGAGCACGCCGAGTGGAACGGGTGGACTCCCACCGATCTCATTTTCCCGTTCTTCCTGTTTATAATCGGTGTGGCGATGCCGTTCTCGTTCAGTAAAAGAGTCGAGAGGGGTGACAGCCGTGCGAAGCTGCTGAAACATGTCTTTGCGCGGTCGATGATCCTCGTCGCGCTCGGGATGCTCCTTTCCGGAATTCCCAATTTCGATTTCTCTCACAGGCTCATACTAAATGTCCTCCAGAGAATAGGAATCATCTACCTCATGTCGGGGGCGATATACATATTTACGGACGAGGCGTCCCAGGCTGTCGCCGCCGTCGCAGGCATCGTTCTCTACTGGATATTGATGCTATACATCCCGGTTCCCGGATACGGCGCCGGGGTGCTCGCGCCTGTCGGAAACATGTGGTGGTACGTAGACAAGGTGCTTCTCCAGGGCTGGCACCAGCATCTCCTTGTCGTTGGCGAATACAAACTCCATCACGCCGAGGGGATCCTGAGTATGATCCCTTCCGTTTCGACGGTCCTCATCGGTTCTCTGGCGGGGCACTACCTCAGGTCGGAGAGAAGCAGAATAGAGAAAGCGGCTGGGATGTTCGTGGCCGGCAATATCGGTATGCTCATCGGGGTCATAATGTCGATCTGGTTTCCGATAAACAAACTACTTTGGAGTAGTTCGTATGTTGTGTTCACGGCGGGAATGGCGCTTGAAGTCCTTGCCGTGTGCTTCTGGCTCATTGACATCAAAGGTTTCGTGAAATGGTCGCGGCCGTTTCTGGTCTTCGGTTCGAACGCCATCACGTCTTTTTTTCTCTCGACACTTGCCGCTCTGGCGCTGGACCTTGTAACCGTATCGGTCGTATTACCCACAGGCGTGGCGGGGAGCGAGAGCCTGAAGGACATTATTTACAGGGCCATCTTCGCGCCGCTGGCCGGGAGTTACAACGCCTCGCTCCTTTATTCAATTGCCTATCTCCTGTTCTGGTACGGGGTGATGTTGGTGCTTTTCAAAAAGAAAATCTTCATAAAGATCTGACATGAAACAAACGTTCGGTTATCTCGCGATCCTCGCACTTCTGCTTGTTATTCTTACCGGCTGGAAGGGGGATGGGAACAATGGCGTAAGGAAGGGTGAAAAGATGAAAGATCCTCAAAGGACAATTCTTGCGATCGGGGCGCACGCCGGCGACATGGAAATTGCCTGTGGCGCTGTCCTGGCAAAGCAGGCACAGCTGGGCGACAGGGTCGTTTTCCTGCACCTCACGCTTGGTGAGGGAGGAAATCCCAAGATGTCTGCCGGAAAATATGGCGAACAGAAAAGGAGAGAGGCGCTTGAAGTCGACAGCCTCCTCGGCGGGGAGACCATCTTCGGCCCGTATAGGGACGGTGAACTCCCGAACGACGAGACAGCTAGAAAGTACGTCGCAAACGTCATCAGGATGGTTAAGCCGACTGACATTATCACGCATTGGAAAAACAGCATCCATCCGGATCATTCAAACGCCCATGCTGTTACCATGGATGCGGTCCTTCTCGCGAGTCTCCCTTCTGTTTCAACGGTGACTCCCTATTCAAAGACCGAATTTCCAGCCTGGCGCGGAGTGAGGCGGATACTCTACACAGAAAACTGGGAAGACATGGAAGGCTACGAGCCGTATATATATGTCGATGTTACGGAGTCGTTCGATGTTTGGGCGAAGGCGGTGTCGAAGTATGAGTTCATCGGTGGGAAGATATCGAGCTTCCCATACCTGAACTATTACAAGTCGCTCGCAACGGTCCGCGGCGCCGAAGGAGGTTATACTCATGCGGTGACTTTCGACATCGATAAGTTTGAGAAGAAGATCAGATTGAGGAACCTGGATCAATGAAACCGGCCGTATCCCACGCTAAGAGAAAAAAGTCCGGTGACTCCCTCGCCATTAGAACATTTGGCGGCGGGTGCGAGGCTGAAATCGTAAACCTGTGGAACCGGTGCCTGACACGCGATCCTGTAACGATCGACACGTTTCGCCGAAAGATACTGCTCGATGAAAACTTCGATCCGCGCGGCTGCCTTACGGCTTTCTCCGGATCCGAGATTGTCGGGTTCTCACTTTCGATCAGGAGGAGGCATCCGTACTTCGGTGCCGGCCTCGAGGAGGGAAAGGGGTGGATTACCGCCCTCTTCGTACATCCCGAATTCCGCAGGAGGGGTGTGGCGAAGGACCTTATCGCCGCATCCGAGAGTTTCCTGAAAGGCGTCGGCGTCAGAGAAGTCTATGTCTCGTCTTACACTCCAAACTATTTCGCCCCTGGCGTAGACGTTGACTCGTATGCCGAGAGCTACTCGCTCCTCAGGAAAGCCGGTTACAAAAAACACGAGCGTGTGTACAGTATGGGGCGTTCGCTCCTCGACTACGAATACTCGTCAGATGCGGACCGGCTTTGCAGGTCGTTGCACTCAAAGGGAATTGACATTCACATGTTCGAGCCAAAGTATATAGCCGGATTGCTCGATTTCCTTGGAACGAATTACTCAGGGGATCTCTTCAGGGTGGCACTGGAGGAATTAAGGAGAGATCCGGGTAGCGATAGAATACTCGTGGCAGTGAAGGATGACCGTGTTGTCGGGTTCAGCCATTACGAGGATGAACACTTCGGCCCTTTCGCGATTGACGAGTCACTCACAGGAATGGGCGTAGGGACCTGCCTTTACTACAGAACGGCGCTTTACATGAAGGAGAAGGGGAAACGAAATCTCTGGCTTGCGTGGGCTTCCGGGCACGCGAAAGACTTCTACTACAATCGTGGACTGAGGGTTACGAGACGGTATGAGATCATGAAGAAAGACTTGCAGTGAGCTCCTGAGCCGATGTGCTCCGCGCTCTGTGCCGTCCGCTCGACCTGTCCACTTCTCAGGATTCATTTCTAAAATATGAAGGGCACATGAATTTTCATCTGATCGATTGGCTCATACTCGTCGTTTACCTGGCCGGCACGGTATTCGTCGGACTCAGGGCCAGAAGATACGTCGAGAGTATGGAAGGGTACTATGTCGCGGGAAGGAAGGTCAAGGTTGCCCTCGGCTCCGCCACGCTCATAGCGACTGAAATCGGCGTCGTGACATTCATGTATTTCGGTCAGCTCGGCTATCTGACCGGCTTCTCCTGCTTCATACTTGGCGTAATCGGCTTTTTCGGGTACATGGTCATAGGCAAGACCGGTTTCATCGTTGAGGGGCTCAGAAGACTGAGAGTGATAACCATACCGGAATTCTATGAGATCCGATACAGCCGTACGGTCAGGTGGCTTGGCGGAGTCCTCCTCTTTCTCGGCGGCGTCCTCAACATGGGCATCTTCCTGAAGTTCGATGGCATCTTCCTTACAGAGACAATGGGGCTTGGGGAGCAAGAGAAAGCGCTGGTGATGGTGATCATGCTAGTAATAGTTGTGAGCTATACAATTCTAGGGGGCATGTTCTCGGTTGTCATAACAGATTTCATACAGTTTGTCGTGCTTGCTTTTGGGATGCTTGTCGCTACGGCGTTTGTGCTCATGAAAGTTAATATAGCTTCGATAGCAAGCGTGGTTGCGACGCAGTACGGGACCGCGGGCATCAACCCCATCGTGAACCCGCAGTTCGGATGGATCTTCATATTCTGGATGCTGATAGGGAGCGTGGCAATTTCCGCTCTGAACCAGCCGGCCGTGTCGAAGTCGTTCGCTTCGGAGTCTCCTGAAGTTGGAAGGAAGGTGTTTCTTTATACAGGCTTTACGCTCGCCGGACGATACATGATCCCGATGCTGTGGGGGGTAGCCGCTCTCGCCGTCTTCGGCCCGCATATGAATTCACTCATCGCGATGCCGCGCCTTCTCGGATCCGTGATCCCCTCGGGTCTTCTCGGACTGATGGTGGCAGGTATGCTCGCGGCGTCCATGTCCACGTACAGCGCCTACCTCCTTGCCTGGAGCACCGTGGCGACGAGAGATGTCATCGCGCCGCTCCTGAAATCGCCACTTTCTGACAGCCGGAACGTCATGATGACAAGAATCATAGCCGGAGTTATAGGAATATTCATGCTCGTGTTCGGACTCTTCTATGAAATCCCGTCGACTGCGTTTCAGTATATGGCTCTGACGGGGGCGATGTACGCTGCCGGGGCATTCGCATGTGTCACTGCCGGGCTCTATTGGAAGAAGGCCAATGTAGCAGGCGCATACTCCGGACTCGCTCTCGGTGCGGTAGCTCCTGTGGCTTTCTTGTCGTTGTCACTTTTCAAAGACCAGTTGCCCAAGAGCCTCATGTTCTTAGTTGACGTCAACGTCTCAGGTTTCCTGAGCTTTTTCCTTTCCGCGGCGGGGATGATAATCGGTTCTCTGGCGACCCAGTCGAAATATCCGCCGGTCGATCTCAGCAAAGTGCACAAGGCGGAACAAATTGCGGAGGATAACAATGTCGCCCATTAGCTGGTTCTGGATGATATTGTACGGAGTTTCCACCTTTGCTTTCTTTCTTGTAGCATTAGCAATTACAGTCTTCGGTGTTCAGGACCTCCGCTCTCTACTGTCGAAAGCAGGGAAGAGGGGAGATGGGGGGGCGGACGGAAGCAATCCGAAGTAATCCCACTAGAGTGTGGAGCAGATATAGATGAACAGAATTGCATTCGGACTCGGACTTCTTTTGTCCATCGCGTTTCTGTCAATTGTTGTGAGGGGCGCTGAGCCTGGTGGTACCTCCGCTCACACCGATGAGCCTTCAGGAGGCGCGGTGAGGCCGCATGCACGGCGAGTCACGGTAAACGTGGATGCAGATAAGATCATTTCACACGTAAGCCCATTCCTTTTCGGGCTCAACGTGGCAAGGTGGGATGAAGACCTCTTCCCAGGTCCGGAAAGAGATATGCTTCTCGATTGCGATCGCGACGCAATCAGAAAAGTCAGGGACGCTGGTTTTACACTGCTCAAGTACCCCGGCGGGAACGATGCTGACCATTACATATGGAACAGCAAAGACAACAGCGCCGGTGAAATGAATACGGATGAATACGCGGCGTTTCTGAAAACCGTCGGGGCCCAGGGGTTTATCACGATCAATTTCAACCAGCCTCCCGCGCTCGCAGCCGAGTGGGTCAGATACTGCAACAAAATCAAGGACTACGGCATAAAATACTGGGAGATCGGCGACGAGCAGTGGGGAGCCTGGGCCGCGGGGCACACAACGCCGGAGAAGTACGCGGAACGATTCATCGAGTTCGCAAAAGCAATGAAGACAGTCGATCCGACCATCAAGGTTGCGGCTGATGTAAAGCCGTCGGATGATCCGAACGACTGGACGTGCCGCCTGTTGAAGGTTGCCGGCAATTACATAGACATGGTTACGTTTTCCTATTATCCGCTGACGAACAAAGACGAAGATCCTGATTCGCTTTTCGCAAGCTTGCAGGGTTACAGACACGACTACAGCGCCATCCGCAGCGCGCTGCGGAAGACGCTTCCGAAGGTCGATCCGATTCACGGGAAAGAGAGGGCAGACACGATGTGGATCGCGGATGTTGGCTACAACTCCGTCAATGGCCGACCCGGACCGATCACTTTATCTATGGCTAATGCCCTTTGGGTTGGAGATCTTCTCGGCACTATGGCCGAGCTAGGAGAATCCGTCTCATGTTACTGGGCACTCCATAACTCCTACCCCCCGCGACATGGCGACTACGGAATACTTTCCGAGGACGGGAAAAACACACCGAGCTTCAACTACTATGTCTTTCCAGCGTACACGCGACTATTCGGAACCAATGTCGTGCGTTCATACTCGCCGGATAAGTCTCTATCTGTGTATTCGAGTCTTTATTCCAGGGATACTCTTTCAGTCATCCTTATCAACAAGGACAGGCGGCGCTCGAAAGAAGTCGCGATTGAGCTCGGAGGTTTTGATCCGGAAGATTCAGCAGCCGTGTGGATGCTCAATTCGAAGCACAGGCTCGATCGTCTTCCTGACTTGCGGCGCGGCAGGAGGAGTTTCGTTCCGAGAATCCCTCCCTATTCACTGGTCGTCCTTCACCTACTGAGGGAGGGGACCGAGCTCCCTCCTGAAAACCTTGCGTTGCAAGCCCGAGCAACGGCCTCCACGAGCGCGAAGAACGGTCCGAATTTCGGTCCATCGAGCGCCGTCGACGGTAAAGACTATACACGCTGGGCGTCTGCAGCCCTTTGGGGAGCGGAGAAGGGGATGGACCCGGAATGGTTTCAGGTAGACCTCGGGCGTCCGCGACGTTTCGACCGCGTCGTCATACGCTGGGCCGAAGGTTACGGGATTGATTTCAAGCTCTCGGTATCGGTAGATGGAAGACATTGGAAAAGAGTTTTCAGCGAAGGCGATGGCCATGGTGGTACAGAACAGATTGATTTCAGGCCGACGCGCGGACGATACATAAAGTTGAGCGGTTCCAGGGGCTCAACCGCAATATCGAGCTATTCAATATTTGAATTTCAGGTTTTCAATAATGGATCAAAGTGAAAACAGCGATGAAGGATAAAACCTCGGCGGGCGAATCGGCTGCAGGAACGAATGCCGGACAATGCCGGCCCGCTGAAACGCGAGTGAAGCTTGGATGCGAGAGGCTGATTGAGTCCCAAATGAACCTCATAGAAGGGAGGCAGATTGGGATTGTCACCAACCACAGCGGCGTGTTGCCAGGGGGACGGCATGTGGTGGACGCCTTGAGGGCCGTCCCGGATGTCAGGATAAAGGCGCTCTTCTCACCTGAGCACGGGATAAGGGGTAACGCCCCTGCCGGCAAACACGTCGAGAACGAGGTGGATCCGCAGACGGGCATACAGGTTTACTCACTGTACGGTTCGCACAACAAGCCTGAAGGATCGATGCTCTCCGGGATCGATACTCTGGTGTACGATATTCAGGATGTCGGCGTGAGGTTCTACACATACATCAGCACTCTTGCCCTCGCGATGGAGGCGGCGGCGGAGAAGGGTATCAGGTTCATACTGCTAGACCGGCCGCTAGTAAACTCCGGGCTGATCATCGACGGGCCGATGCTTGATGATGAAGTGAAGTCCTTTGTCGGCATGTTGCGGCTTCCTGTGTTGTACGGTCTGACTGCCGGTGAACTCGCTGGCCTTATCAGAAAGGAGCACCTTGGCAAATCCGGCCTGGCTATCGATTTGAAAATCGTGAAGCTCGAAAACTATTCGCGCTCGATGTGGTACGATGAAACCGGGTTAGCCTGGCTTCCCCCCTCCCCGAATATCCCAACGCCAGAAACCGCCGCGATATATCCGGGCACCGCGCTGATAGAGGGGACGAACCTGAGCGAAGGAAGAGGAACCCGATCGCCTTTCAGGTTTATAGGCGCGCCGTTCGTCGACAAAAGGAAACTCGCGGACGCGCTAAACTCGAACGAGTTGCCGGGGGTGGAATTTAACCCTGTGGATTTCACACCGAGGGAACTGACCATCGTCTCTCATCCGAGATTCAAGGACATACTGTGCCATGGAGTCGAAGTTGCGGTGAAGGACAGGAACGTGTTGAAGCCTGTTGAGGTTGGCCTGTCGATAATATGCGAGATAAGAAAGCTGCACAGCGTTGAACTTATGTTCCGGGCGGACGGCGCTTTCAATCGTCTCGTGGGAAACAAAAAGGTCAGGGATATGATCGAGGCAGGCGCCGGTTACGCTGAAGTGGCATCCGGTTGGAGAGAGGAACTCGCGAAGTTCGCGAATTCAAGGAAGGAGTATTTTCTTTACTGACCGGGTCCCGGATCGCGACTCGGTGGAGAAAGTGGCAGGGGCCGAGCCATCCGAGCTGAAGTCAGTCCGTCCTTTCCGGGGGGCAGAGGCGGTCAGCCGACCGCCTGGTTTTCCAGCAAGCTTGCGTTCAAAGTTGTCACCAGATCGTTCACGATCTTCTCGTTGCTGAGCATGTCCTTGAGCGTCATTTTGCTGAGGACCACATCCACTGCGTTCTGCACTGCGCGCCAAAGTGATCTCATCGAGCAGTCTATTATGTGGCCGCAGACAGTATTCATGCCGGAATGTGAATCGCAGAATGACGGGTTGTATATTCTTCCGCCGAGGACGGCGAGTACCTCTCCTATGACGATCTGATCGGCGGGCTTCGCCAGCTTGTAGCCGCCTGAGCGGCCGCGCGCGCTTTCGATGAACCCCCCGAGCCTGAGTATCCTCAGTAGCTTCGCAACATTTGCTGAACTCAACGCCTCGAGCCTGCTGATGTCTGGTATTGTCAGACCTTCGGGAGCTTCTGAGCTTCCGATGCGCAGCAGGCAGCGCAGTCCGTACTCTTCCTGTGCACTTATCTTCATATCACATGAATCCTAATTCTAATTTTGCTTCCTGGGACATCATCTCGGGCGTCCAGGGTGGTTCCCAAACTACCTCGACCTTGACGTCGCTGATCTCCGGTATCTGTGCCACCCTCTCGTGCACTTCTATGGGGAGAGAGCGTGCCGCCGGACAACCGGGGGCGGTGAGCGTCATCTTGATGTTCACGATGGAATCATCGCCGACGTTCACCTCGTAGATCAGGCCGAGCTCCCAGATATTCACGGGGATCTCAGGATCATAGCACTCCTTCACCGCGTCAATTACTCTATCTTCAAGAGCCTTTCTCTCCACACTTTCCATTTCAACCTCTTAAGTTGTGGCTCTGGTTTAATCTTTGTCCGGATTCGGATCGGGTCCTCGGCTTCATCAAATCCCCTTCAAGAACCTGGTCGAGAGGACTTTTTCGAGCTCGACCCGGACTTCGTCTTCTTTTATATTCTTCAGCACGTCGCTCGCGAACGCGTAAATCAGTATAAGCTTGGCCTGCTCCTCACCGATTCCCCTCGATTTTAGGTAGAAAAGTGATTCCTTGCTGAGCTGGCCCACGGTTGCGCCGTGTGAACACTTGACATCATCTGCAAAGATCTCGAGCTGAGGCTTCGTATCCACCTTAGCCTCCTCGGAAAGGATGATGTTGCGGTTCTCCTGATATGAGCTCGTCTTTTGCGCCCCCTGGCGAACCATTATCTTGCCATTGAAGACCGCCCTCGAGTTTCCGTCGAGTATTCCTTTGTAATGCTCGCCGCTCGTGCAGTTCGGAGCGGCATGGTCTATCATCGAATGTGTGTCCGAGAGCTGATCTCCGGCAGTTAGATATAGCCCTTCGAGAGTTGTGCTTGCGCCCTCGCCGTTCAGGGCGACGTTCAGGTTGTGCCTGTAAATGCTCGCCCCGTTTGAAACCGCGTGCGACTCGTAGGTTCCGTTCGTGTGAACAAATGCGGTGGTTGTCGCAACGTGGTAGGCCTCCAAATTTTCCGACTGCAGTCTTACCGTGTCGACCACGGCATTTCCCTCGATTACGACATCGGTGACCGAGTTCGTGAAGTATTCGCCGCTCCTGAGGGTTACGTAGTGCTCTATGAGCCTTATCTGCGAATTCTTTCCTGCTACTATCAGATTACGCGGCTGAGAGATGATCTTTTCGTCTCCAGCCGAAACGAAAAGGGCGTGAACGGGCCGGTCGACAACGGCACCGCCCGGAACATTTATGTACAGGCCATCGAGCGTAAACGCGAGGTTAAGCGCGGTGAAGGCGTCGAGCCCGGAACCGACCTGGTCGGAAAGATGCGCGCTAATCCTCCCATCGTCTTCCTTAAGAGATTCAGCCAGACTTCCTATCACGACTCCTTTTGGAAGTGGTAGGAGCCTCGACAGGCTTCCCGAGTAAAATCCGTTCACGAAAACGACGACGTGGCTCTCAAATCCTCCAAAGAGGAAACGTGAGATATCGTCACGCGATGGGACCATTCCCTCTTTCTTTGCGGAGTACGAGAAGGAGTGCTTTAAGAGAGGGCTTATGTCGGTGAAACGCCATTCCTCATCGCGGAGGCTGGGGAAATCGATCTGAGCAAACCTGTCCATGGCGGCCCTTCGAAGCGCATGGACCGGCTTCGATCTTTCACCGTTCAATCGGGCTTCAAAATCCTTGAAGAGGGATAAATACCAGTTCTTTGTCTGAGAATTCTCTGTCATGCAATTGCTTTCACTTGCCGATGGCCGGCATTCGGTTCAGATAAGTGCGGCAGACCATAATTGAGTAATGCGTCATGTCTTTTACGCAGCTGTAAGTGTCTCGTCCTTGACCCAGTCGTAACCCTTCTCTTCGAGTTCAAGGGCAAGCTCCTTCGTTCCGGACTTAACGATCTTTCCTTTATAGAGAACGTGCACGAAGTCCGGCACGATGTAGTTGAGGAGGCGCTGGTAGTGGGTCACCACGATGATTGCGTTGTCCGTTGAACGGAGCTTGTTCACTCCGCTCGCGACTATTCGCAGGGCGTCGATGTCGAGCCCGGAATCGGTCTCATCGAGTATGGCGAGCTTCGGTTCGAGCACCGCCATCTGGAGGATCTCGTTTCGCTTCTTCTCTCCGCCCGAGAAGCCTTCGTTCACCGCGCGGCTGAGGAGCGTGTCTGGCATCTCGACGAGCTGCATCTTCTTTTTCAGCATGGCGAGGAATGCTCCTGCGCTGACCTCCGGCTCGTTCCTGTGCTTTCTGGCCTCGTTGAGGGCGGTTCTGAGAAATGTCGTGTTGTTCACCCCGGGGAGTTCGACCGGGTACTGAAATGCGAGGAAGACTCCCTCTCTGGCTCTTATCTCCGGAGCCATTTGCAGGAGGTCCTTTCCCTCGTACATGATCTCGCCCCCAGTGACGGAGTATTCCGGCCGGCCGGCAAGGACGTTCGCCAGAGTACTCTTACCGGAGCCGTTCGGGCCCATAATGGCATGCACTTCACCAGCGTTAACCTTCAGATTGATGCCTCTTAAGATTTCCTTTTCTTCGACCGATGCGTGAAGATTTTTGATTTCTAACATTTGTTATCCCAAAGTTTTAGAGTTCAAATTACAGAGCAATGCGTGCCGGAAAGTGACCGCGTGATTCCAAGCCCGGCCAGGATTTCACAATTGATGCTTTTGGCATGCCCCTCTTATCCCACGCTTCCTTCAAGGCTCAAGCTGAGGAGTCGTGTCGCCTCGACGGCGAATTCCATGGGGAGCTGTTTGAATACTTCCTTGCAGTACCCGTTGACTATCAGGCGAACTGCGTCCTCAGTGGAAATACCCCTCTGGTTGAGATAGAATATCTGGTCCGCGCCGATCTTGGAAGTCGTGGCCTCATGTTCGACCTGAGCTGTCGGGTTGTTCGTCTCGAGGTAAGGAAAGGTATGGGCACCGCACTTGTCGCCGATCAGGAGGGAGTCGCACTGTGAGTAATTCCTCGCGTTCTCTGCCTTCTTCGTGATCCTGACCTGACCGCGGTAGCTGTTGTTGCTCCTTCCAGCCGAGATTCCCTTAGAAATGATGGTGCTCCGTGTATTCCTTCCGATATGAATCATCTTCGTGCCGGTGTCGGCCTGCTGGAGGTTGTTTGTCATCGCGACAGAATAGAACTCACCGACGGAATTGTCGCCCTGAAGTATGCAGCTCGGATATTTCCAGGTTATGGCAGATCCGGTCTCTACCTGCGTCCATGAAATCTTGGAGTTGACTCCCCTGCAAGCGCCGCGCTTCGTCACGAAATTATAGATGCCTCCTTTTCCGTCCTTATCCCCGGGGTACCAGTTCTGAACAGTGGAGTATTTTATCTCTGAGTTGTCGAGCGCGACGAGCTCCACAACCGCGGCATGAAGCTGGTTGGTGTCCCTTATAGGCGCCGTGCATCCTTCGAGGTAACTCACGTAAGCCCCCTCCTCTGCTACTATCAGCGTCCGTTCGAACTGACCGGTCTCCGACGCGTTTATGCGGAAGTAAGTGGAGAGCTCCATCGGGCAACGCACCCCCTTCGGTATGTATGCGAACGAGCCGTCGCTGAAGACAGCAGAATTCAACGAGGCAAAAAAGTTGTCGGTATACGGTACGACTGACCCGAGATACTTCCTGACCAGGTCGGGGTACTTCTGGAGAGCTTCTGACATGGAGCAGAAGATAATTCCGAGCTCGCTGAGCTTCTCCTTGAAAGTTGTCGCGACTGAGACGCTGTCAAACACTGCGTCGACCGCCACTCCGGCGAGTCGCTTCTGCTCCTCTATAGGAATTCCAAGCTTCTCAAACGCCTTCACGAGCTCCGGATCGGCCTCGTCCAGACTGTTCAACGTCGGCTTCTTCTTCGGAGCTGAATAGTAAATGATGTCCTGATAATCGATGGCGGGGTAATTGACGTTAGACCAATGTGGTTCCTTCATCGTGAGCCAGTGACGATATGCTTTCAATCTCCACTCGGTCATCCATGCCGGTTCATTCTTCTTCGACGAAATCAGTCGGATGACGTCCTCGTTGAGACCTTTCGGAATCTTGTCCGTATCGATCTCAGTCACAAATCCGTACTTGTACTGTTCGTTCGCTAGTTTTTCAACTGTCAGATCTGAATTGCTCATCAATCATTGCTCCTCTAAGTAACAGCGTCGCACGGTGGCGGCGTGTTCAAATTCAACGCATATATTTTAACTAATCTGGATTTTATAGTCAAGATTGGCCGGGTTATTGCGAAAAACGCCTCTGTTCGCTCAAAATCGAAGAAAACAGGCTCCCTTCTGACGATGCCGAATTACGGCTGAACCATGCCGTCTCATATAGAGAAGAATATGGCTGAAGAACTTTAGCGGCCTCGTCTTTATCTTTCATGAATCAAATTTCGAAGGAGATCCATCATGCCCAGGAGAATTGTTCCCTTTTTACTTTCTTTTCTAATCTTTACCGGAATTACTTTTGCGCAGAAACGTCCTCTGACCGTCGAGGACATGTGGAAGGTCGAAAGAGTTTCGGACCCACAAGTATCGCCAGACGCTAAGACGATCGCCTTTCAGGTCAACTCTTACAGCATGGATGAGAACAAAGGCTGGAGCAAGATATACCTTGTCTCAACGGACGGGAACGACCTGAGAGAATTCAACACAGGATTCAAATCGAGCAGTGAGCCGGTTTGGTCACCGGACGGAAAGAGGCTTGCCTTCGTCGCCGACGATTCGAAGGGAACACCGCAGGTGTATGTCGAGGATGTTTCAGGAGGGAAGGCGAAGAAGATTACGGACATCGCTCTCGGGGCGAGCGGGCTCCTCTGGTCGCCGAACGGGCGCGATATTGCTTTCGTGTCGGACGTGTTTCCCGACTGTGCGTCGGACTCCTGCAATGCCGCTCGCGAGAACGAACTTGAGAACTCACCGGTCAAAGCGAAGTTCTTCACTCATCTCCCATATAGAGTCTGGAACTACTGGAAGGACGGGAAGAGGAGCCATCTGTTTGTCGTAAACGTGGACGACGGTAAGACGGTAGACCTCACGCCTGGCGACTACGACACGCCTCCGATAGATCTCGGCGGAAAGATGGACTATTCGTTTTCACCAGATGGGAAGCAAGTCTGCTATGTCAAGAACACATCTAAGATGGTCGCGGTCAGCACCAACAACGATCTCTTCACTGTGAGCACGGACGGCGGCTTGTCCAAGAAGATTACTTCGAATCCTGCGAACGATAACCAGCCTCTGTACTCGCCCGACGGACGCTACATCGCCTACAGAGCTCAGATGATACCAGGCTTCGAGTCGGACAGGTCGAGGCTAATGCTCTACGACACGAGGGATGGGAAAATTATAAACCTCACAGAGAAGTATGACCGCTCAGTTGACGAGGTCGTCTGGTCGCCTGACAGCAGGACTCTTTACTTCAACGCAGATGACGAAGGGTACCACAACATTTTCGAAGTTGAGGCGGCGACGGGGAAAGTGAAAAGGCTGACGACCAACTCCACTAACGAAGACCTGGCTGTCACGCCGGACGGGAAGTACCTCGTCTTCATACGACAGTCAGTCACGCACCCGAACGATGTGTACAAGATGGACATTGCGACTGGCAAGGCGACGCAGCTCACCCACATGAACCACGCTCTCCTGGCGCAGCTTGAGATGAAGCCGTGGGAGCCCTTCTGGTTCAAGGGGGCGGGTGGCACGAAGGTCGAGGGATTTCTTGTGAAGCCGCCGAATTTCGACCCTAACAAGAAGTATCCCATGGTTTATCTCGTTCACGGCGGACCGCAGGGGCAGTGGATGGACGAGTTCCACTACAGATGGAACGCCGAGCTGTTCGCCGCCCCCGGGTATGTCGCGGTCATGGTGAATCCGCGCGGCTCGACAGGATACGGACAGAAGTTCACGGACGAGATCAGCGGAGACTGGGGAGGAAAGGTGTTCGTCGACCTCATGAACGGAGTCGACTATGCGGTAAAGCACTACTCTTTCATTGACAAGAACAGGATCGCTGCGGCGGGAGCGTCATACGGCGGCTTCATGATGAACTGGATGGAAGGGCATAACAACAAGGGAATCTTCAAGTGCCTAGTCAGCCATGATGGACTTTACGACGCGGTCAGCGCTTTCGGATCGACAGAGGAACTCTGGTTCCCAATCTGGGAATTCAAGGGTACCCCCTGGACGAATCCGAAGTTGTACCACAAATGGTCGCCGAGCTCATACGTCAAGGATTTCAAGACCCCGATGCTCGTCATACACAGTCAAAACGATTTCCGCCTGGATGTCAGTCAGGGATTCCAGCTCTTTACAGCGCTCCAGATGATGCACGTTCCGTCTGAGATGCTCTATTTCCCGAACGAGTATCACTTCGTCGTCAAGCCTCAGGACTCGCGGCTTTGGTGGAACACCGTCCTCGGATGGATAGGGAAGTATATCGGCAACTGACATTTGTCCGGCGCCCCGCGGGTGGACATCGCCCGCGGGGTCTCCCGTGCCGCCGCTGCCGGCTTTGTTTTATCCCCAGCAACCCGCAAATTATCTCGAGCAGAGGGTCTGCTCACGTTCAATACAGATAGGGAAATCAAACAAGAGAATTGGTAACAGAAATGTTTTTGTCTGAACAGCCAATGGACGCGTCAAAGCTCATACAGCTCATGCTCTCGCCCGCCGTGATGATAAGCGCCTGCGGCCTGCTTTTACTCGGGGCAAATAATAAATATTCGAGCGTCCTTAACAGGATCCGCCTCATAAATGACGAGAAGCGGAGGCTCGTGATGAAAGCGGCGGACAGGGAATTCACGCCTGAGGAGAACCTTCGATTGGAAAGCACCGCGCGACAGCTCAGGGCTCTCGGCATCAGGGCTCGACTCGTCAGGAACTCTGTACTCAGTTACACGACTGCGGCGGCTTTCTTCGTCATCACCTCCCTCCTCATAGGAGGAGCCGTTTTTCAGGGCTTCGTCGAATTTCATTATCTTTCCACCGCCGTGTTCCTGGCAGGTATGGTGATGGTCTTTGCTGGTGTGGTGTTTGGGGTCCTTGAATCGAGAAAAGGCTATGAAATAGTACAGCTCGAAATAAACGCCGAAGAATAGAATCACGCCGGGACGCCTGTCCCATGTTCATTAATTGTCAGGAGGAGCCAATGGCAGCGGTAGTCTTTGATATCGAAACGTCGGGTTTCACCCCCGAGACGTTCGACAAGGCGCAGATCGACTATCTGATGAAGGAAGCCGAAAAGGAGGAGGACGAAGCTAAGAGGGAGCAGAAGAGGAATGACGTCGTCAAGCAGTTCAACCTTTGGCCCCTCACGGCGCAAGTCGTAGCCATAGCACTGCTCAACGTCGAGTCCGGCAACGGCATCTCCCTCTATTGCGCCGATTCCGAAACTGAAGTGGAGAAGAAAGAGGGTGACAACACCTTCCTGTACATCAGCGGGGACGAAGGAAAGGTGCTGGGAAAATTCTGGGAATACGTAGTGAAGTTCGATGAATTTGTGACGTTCAACGGGAGGAGCTTCGACTGCCCGTTCATCATGCTGCGCTCAGCCATTCTCGGTATAAAGCCGACCCGCGACCTCATGGCTGGCACAAGGTACTCGATGAAATCTCACGTCGACCTTCTCGAGGAGCTGACGTACCATGGCGTCACCCGGAAATTCAATCTCGACTTCTACTGCAAGTCGTTCGGGATACCTAGTCCCAAGTCGCACGGAATAACGGGGTACGATATCAACGACTACTACCGCGCGGGGCGTTACGGGGAGATTGCAGAGTACTGCATGGGGGACGTCATAGCGACGGCTCAGCTTTACAGGAAGTGGAAGGAACTTCTGCACGGCATCAGATGAACGGCCTCACAGAGCAGCAGGAAAAAGCCCTCGAGCTTGACAAGCACATCTCGCTGACGGCCAATGCCGGGTCCGGTAAGACCCGCGTCCTCGTCGAACGGTACGTGAGCGCTGTCCGAGAGGGCGTTCCCGTCGAACAGATCCTCTGTCTTACTTTCACCGACAAGGCCGCGTTGGAACTGCGCCAGAAGATATCCGAGCGGATAAGCTCTGAGTACAGAGTTGCGAGAGCGACCGGCGGTGAAGCGGGGGAGGCGCTTTCAAAGGCGCGCGCGGGCATGCTTGAGGCAAATATTAATACAATCCATTCTTTCTGCTCCCAGATCCTCCGCGAGTTTCCGGTGGAGGCCGGCATCGATGCCAACTTCAAAGTGCTCGAAGAATTCGACGCCTCGTCGCTCAAAGAGGACGCGTGCGTCGATGCCATTCGGGAATCGCTCTCGATTCAGAGGCGCGAAGGTGGGGATGGAGCTCAGGGAAAGAGCGTCCGCGATCTTCTCCTGCGCGGAGGTTACAGGAAGGTTCTCAAACTCATGACAGGCCTTCTGGACAATCGCGAAAAAATTGAGTACCTGCGAATAGCGGGCAAGAGCATGGTCCCCGACGAGGAGCTGGTAACGGTCCACTGGTTTAATCTCGTAAGGGGGGTGGCAGACGTCATAACCAGCAATGTCAAGAAAAAGAAAGGGGATTTCACGACCGACGCGGAGGATTTATGCGAGTTGACCGCCGATGCGCGGGCACAACTGTCTCCCGCCTTGGCAGGCCTGAAGGCTCTCCTCAACGAAGTGCTGACAGCAAAGGGGGAAATCAGGAAGAAAGGAATCGAATTCGGAAGTTCGGCGAAGTATACTGAAGAAGAGGCCGAGGCAGTATTGAAGATGGCGTTCGACTCTCTGAAGGACTTGCCGGAGAACTTCCCGGATGACTCGTCTTACTTCCGTCTTCTGCAGGCAGTGGCTGAGCTCTATTTGAAAAGCGAAGAGAAGTACGCGCGCAGGAAGTTTCTGATGGGGGCGCTTGATTTCGACGATCTTCAGATCAGTACCCTTCACCTCCTGCAAACGAAGGAGAGCGTCGCGCGGACTCTAGCAGCACGGTTCAGACACATAATGGTCGACGAGTTTCAGGATACGAACTTCCTGCAGTACGAAATCCTCCTTAATCTTCTCGACAACTTCTCGTCGGAGGCCAGACTTTTTCTCGTGGGTGATTCGAAGCAGTCCATATACAGGTTCCGGAACGCCCAGGTCGAAGTCTCGCAGGTCGCGTCAGACCAGCTGTCCGCGTTTGAAAACGGCAGGTCACTCGCCCTGTCTGAAAGCTTCAGGATGAATCGTGACATCGCAGGTTTCGTCAACGACGTGTTCGGGAATGTTTTGAAGGGGAACCGGATCGCCGGCATAGCGGGACTTCCCTCGATGAACCAGACGGTATATAATCCCCTCGAGGCACGAAGGCCGAACGGGGTGCCCGAGGCGGTGGAGATTTATTTGAAGGAGAAAAGGACCCCAGGAGAATCTGTGGAAGGCGCCGCCGATGAGGAGATTGAGGAAAGCTCGACCGAGGAGCAAGCGTTGTTCACCGCCGCACGAATAAGGGAGATGGTCGCTTCCGCCGAGAAAATTAAATCCGCAAGGAGCGGCGAGGAGGAGCGGACCATCGGTTACGGAGACGTTGCGATCCTACTTCGGACGCGGACCAACATTCAAGTCATAGAGAAAGCGCTTACCGCGTATGGTATCCCGTACGTCGTCTCCGCCGGGACCGGCTTCTATTCTGCACAGGAAGTCTTCGATCTTACGAACTATCTGGCTTTTCTTCTCGACAACACATCAGATCTCGCGCTGCTCGCGGTCCTGCGCTCCCCCCTGTTTGGCCTCTCAGACAACGAGCTGTTCCAAGTCTCTCTTGCCGCGGGGGAGACGTTTTACGAACGGTTCCGCTCCTTTGCGAACTCAGGCGACGCGGCAGACGATGTAAAATATGCCGCTGCGGTGCTTGATGAAGAGACACAACTCGCGCAGCGCGAAACTATCCCTCACCTCATAAACCGCATACTCGAAAGGACGGGATGGCTTGGCGCGTACGGCATGTCGCCGACCGCGCCGCAGCGACTCGCGAACATGAGAAAACTGCTGGGAATTGCGAGAGAGTTCGAAGGAAGAGGATTCACGAGTCTCTTTGACTTCGTCGAGAGAATCAAATATCTCAAGGAGGAGGCGCGGGAAGGTCAGGCCCCGATTGAGGAGTCGGCAGACGCTGTTAAGGTGATGACCGTCCACGCTGCCAAAGGGCTCGAGTTTCCCGTAGTTTGCATTCCGCTCTGCGACGCCCCCTCGAAAAGGGATACTGGCACGCTTATAAGCAATGAGGTCGGCATAGTTCCGTTTGTCGGAACCGACGTTCCCCCTGCGCTTAGGCTGTACAGTCAGCTCGAGAAACTGAACGCTCAGGCCGAAGTCTCCAGGCTATTTTACGTTGCATCGACCCGTGCAATGGATCGGTTAATTCTCACGACAAAAGTGAAGAAGTCTGCGAGCGGCATAAACTCCTTTACCGATGTACTTCTGCAATCCCTCCCCCTGTCCTCCCCTCCCGAAGGCGGATACTTTGACCTCCCGTCAGGAAAAGTGAAGGTTCACTCCGCCATTCCTAAGGCAGAGCCTGACGTGAGGAGGAAGGCGGAGAAGCATGCGGAGCTGGGAGAGATCTTCCTCGATGAGATACCGGCCGACATCGATGGCGAAATTTATTCCGCGACCCTACTTCAGACTTTCATGCTGTGCCCGACCAAGTATTTCCTAAGATACCGGCTCGGGATGCCCGATCAAATCGAAGAAGAACGCGGAGGGAAACCGCAATTGCCGGCGAAGAACGCGGCGCCTGTTTACGAAGACTACGATGACACCATCCTTTCAACACAGAAGGGGCAAATGGTGCACTCCGCGCTCGAGCACCTTATCAACGCAAACGCGTCTGATGAAGAGTCGGTGATGAGTGTCGTGAGAAAGACGGTCGGGGCGATGGCCGGCGGCGAAATTGGCGGCGACATTTTGAGGGAGCTGATTGAAACGATTGCCATGAACGTACGTAACGCGCTCGGCACTCTCTCTGGTCTCGCAGGCAACGGGAAGAAGTACACGGAGCAGACGATTACGCGGAGATTCAAGTCCGATTTTCTCACCGGAACACTCGACCTTCTCACCGAAGACGAGAGCGGATTTCATATCTTCGATTACAAGACAAACAAGCTCACAAAGTCTGATCAGGAAATCTACTCGGGCTATGAGGTGCAGATGAAACTGTACGCGCTTCTCTGCGGCAACCTCAAAGCCGAACAGACGCGCTTCGATGTGACGATAATTTTGACGCGCGAGCCTGGGAGATACGTGCGAATGGTTTATTCAAGAGAAGATCTTATGAGGTTCGAGAACGAAGTGGGGTCGATGCTCGAAAGCATAAAGGGGCTGGATTCGGGAAACGGATTAATGCCACCGTCGGAATCTCTTCCGACGAGCTCGCCTCACTGCGGCGAATGCGAGTATTTTGTCGGGCAGGGGAGGAAGGAATGCCTTATGAAGCGGAGCGCGAGGAGGCCTTAGAAAGCTGTCCCGCACGCGTCGACGCTCCGGTTCCACCACCGTCCCCCCATCACTCGCAGCAACTCCTCTTCGCCCGTCTCCTCGTTCCTCTCCATAGTATGGCACCAGCGATGACGGCGAGGACCACCATAAAAACAATCTTCCCGGTCATATCAGACTCCCAACCTGGTAAACTATGAAGGCGACCCCCCAAGCCATGACAAAGCTGTAGGCGAGGAAGAGAAGTGCGAATTTCTTCCCCCCTTCCCGTGCCATGACCGCGACCGTCGCGAGACATGATGTGTAGAGAAGGAGGAATATCATGAATGACAGGGCAGAGGCCGGAGTGAAACTCGACCTGATCACGTCCCGAAGACCCTGTTCGCCGTCATCAGCCCGAAGTGTGTTTATCCCCGGCGTTAGGATGGAGAGAAAACTTTCCTTCGCTGCCTCTCCGAGCTTCTCGGCCTGCTCCCTCGCCGCCGGAAGCAGGCTGAACGTGGCATCGGTCTTCTGCACGTCGACCGAGTAAATAGTCCCCATTGAGCTAAGCACGATTTCCCTCGCCAGAAAGGCGGGGATGAGGGATGTGGATACTCTCCAGTCCTTTATCCCTATCGGGCTGAGGACCGGCGTGATGGCCTTTCCGATGTACGCGGCGGCGCTATCGGACTGGCTCTTGAGATTCGGCGGTGTATTAAGAAGGAGCCAAATCACGACTGAAGCCGCGAAGATGACCGTGCCCGCGCGGTAAAGGAAGCTCTTGACCTGAACCCACGCTATCTGAAGAACCGTTCGGAGTCTGGGAACCCGGTAGGGGGGGAGTTCCATCACGAAGTGCGACAGCTTCCCGCGCTGTGTTGTCTTCCTGAGAAAGAAAGCGGTGAGGAGGCCGATAACAATCCCGAGCATGTAAAGGGAGAATATCACCACTGCGGGATGGACGAAGAACATCACCGCGAAGAATGAGAACACCACAAGCCTGGCGGGGCAGCTCATGAACGGAATCATGGCCATGACCAGCAGCTTGTCCCGCTTGTTCTCCAGCGTCCTCGTAGCCATCACGGCGGGCACGTTGCAGCCGAACCCCAGGAGGAGCGGGATCATTCCTTTTCCGTGTAGGCCCAGCTTGTGCATAAACCTGTCCATTATGAAAGCTATCCTCGGCATGTATCCCGACATCTCCAGAAGTGCTATGAGGAAGTAAATCATTCCGATGAGGGGGACGAATGTTATGACAAACCCGACACCGCCGATTATCGCCTGTGAGAAGAACCTCGGCAGCCAGTCGCCGGCTCCGACCTTCGACAGGAGCGAGAGCGCCAGCGGCGAGATGAAATCGTTCATGAACCCCTCTGTCCAATTCATGAAGGGAGTCGAGAAATCAAAGGATATCTTGAAGAGGAGAAACATTACGAGGAGGAAGATGAAGAAGCCCATAATCGGATGGAGGGCAATCTTGTCGATCTTGTCCGTGATGTCCCTGTTATACCCCTTCCTCTTTCTGAACGTTTCGTTGTAGAACCCGTGCGCGAAGGCGTATCTCTCGTCTTTAATGATGCTGTTGATGTCCTTTTTGTAGAATCTTTCGAGACGCGCCTTCTCTTCGCCATCTCCTGCGAGCGCCCTGAGTAGCGACCGCTTCGCAAGACCGCCGTCCCTCCCTTTTGCCCGGATCCGGCCGAGTGATTCTTCAATCTGTTCATTGTATCTGACGTTCTTTGGGGTGCGGTTCGATTCCGCGCTGTCCACTATAGCATCGAGGAGCTCCTCAACCCCGTCTCCGTTGCGGCCGTTCGTCCTGACCATGCCAACTTCAAGAAGCTCAGCGACCTGTCGGCGGTCAACCTCGATACCCAATCTCCTCGCCTCGTCAGACATGTTGAAAGCCAGAACCATCGGCCGTTCAAACTCGAGGAGCTCCGTCGTAAGGAGAAGGTCCCTCTCCGCGTTCGTGGTTTCGATGACGTCCACGATTACGTCCGGTTTTTCCTCTGTGATGAAGTTGTATGCAACCCACTCGTCGTCCGAGATCGGCTCGAGTGTGTAAATTCCCGGCAAGTCGACGAAGTGGAGGTCATATCCTTTGTGGTTGACGAAGCCTTCCTTTTTCTCCACCGTAACCCCCGCCCAGTTTCCCACCTTCAGGTTCGTTTTTGCGGCATGGTTAAGGAGTGTCGTTTTCCCGACGTTCGGATTTCCCGCGAGCGCTACCTTTATGCTCCTGTTCATTTTACTTCTATGTCCCTCGCGACGTCGGTTGTCAAAACGATACGTGAGTTGCTTGTCTTTACCACGATGCCGCGGCCGAGTTTCTGCATGATTGTTATCTTCCGTCCCCGCCTGAGACCCATTGCCTCAATCTTCTTGAGCGCTTCGTTTTCATCAAGGAACTCGATGATGTGGGCCACTTCTCCGACCTTCAGGTCCCTGATCGTGCGTTTGCCTGCGCCGGGTTTCGCGTCATGCGCTTTGGCTTGTTCCGGTTTGCCTCCCCTTACGGGTCTTTCTCCGAATAATGTCATGTAGGGTATGAGTCGCTTTCGTTATTTGCCGTTCCGGCATTCGGGGCACAGCCCGAAGATCTGGTGAGAATGGCTGATCAGCGAAAACTTGAACTTCCTGGCGACAGCCTGTTGACCTTGCTCTATGTCATCGTCAACGAACTCCACTATCTTTCCGCAGTTGATGCATACGAGATGGTCGTGATGAGATCTGCCGAATGCCTTTTCATATCTCGATCCGTGGTCTTTGAGGCGAGTCTTGAACACCAGGGCGCACTCTTCCAGAATATCGAGCGTGTTGTAAACAGTAGCTCTGGACACCTTGCTCCCGGCCTTCTTCAAAGTCAGGAAGAGCTCATCGGCGTCAAAGTGCCCACTCGTTGCCATGACGGCGTCGAGCACCTCGAAGCGCTCGGGCGTCACGCGATAGCTACCCTCCCTCAGGTAGCCTTCGAATTTTTCTCTTGCTGTCTCCATCTTGTCCCTGCAATTTCACTTGGCTCCGACCGATTTGACGCTTTTTTTTCCACGCCGTGAATCGTCACCTCGGCTGCCGCCGGCCTCTCGTTATCATTATTAAGACCATGTCTAAATTAATCTGCGCTAGTCGGAATGTCAAGGAGGGAGAGTGTAAACCAGACCTGCGCAATCGGTTGTGGAGGACTGGAAATATGACTCGGCCGGCTGTATGTCCGATCTCAGGCATGAACTTGCGGAGCGATACTCACTCCGGCCGCACTCTCGCTTTCTGTTGTTTCGAACGGCAAAATTAGGGTAAATTCAATTACAAATGAGCGAAAACGCGCTGAGACTTCTATCTCCGGAATTCATCTCTGAACTTTCCAATATGGAGCTCCGGGCCAGGCTGATCGTCGAGGGATTCCTGATAGGGATGCACAGAAGCCCGTATCACGGCTTCAGCGTGGAGTTTGCGGAGCACCGCCAGTATTTCCCGGGAGATGACATAGGGAATATAGACTGGAAAGTTTACGGCAGGAGTGATCGGCTGTATATAAAGGAGTACGAGGAAGAGACAAACCTCAAGGCGTATATCCTTATCGATGCGAGCAGCTCAATGGGCTTCAGGAGAAGCGGAAGTGTTACGAAGCTCCAGTATGCTGCTTACCTTGCGGCAGGACTGACTTACCTTATGATGAGACAGCAGGACGCGACCGGGCTTGCAATATATGACGAGAAGGTGCGCCGATTCTTCGAACCGCATTTGACGTACTCATACATGAAGCTCCTCCTCACAGAGCTGTCAGGTCTCGAACCACGTTCGGGGACGTCGACCGCCGGTGCCTTATCAACACTTGCGGAGCGAATGAAGAGACGGGGTCTCATAATTGTCATCAGCGACTTTCTCGACGACAGAAAGAATGTCATAACCGCTCTTAAACATTTCAGGCACAGGAAGAACGAAGTGATCGCTTTTCAGGTGCTTGATGACTCGGAGCTGAACCTCGATTTTCCGGACGATGCGGTCTTCACAGATATGGAAACGGGTGATCGCGTGTCAACACAGGTTTCCGCGATGAGGTCCGCGTACAGGAGAAATGTCGACGCGTTCGTGCACGGCCTGAAACAGGAGTGTTTCGAGAACGATATCGACTACGCCCTTCTCAGCACGTCGACTCCCTTCGACAAAGCTCTTACCGCCTATCTTACAAGAAGGAAGAAGATGTACTGATGTTGTACCCGGGGCGAGACTCGGGGTCGGGTTCGGGTGGGACGCGCGTGGACGAAGCGCCCTGAACAGGGCGCGATTAACTTAAAGGAACAGGGTTTGTAAATGGAGACAATCATTCTTGCGGCGCTTGGAGTCATCGTCCTCGCCCTTGTATATATCTTGATGAAGTTCAACAGCTCGGGCGTCAATCAGAAGTCATCGTCGGACCAGACCCTTCAGCTTTTCACCTTGTTCAAGAATGACGTGGAGAGCGCCGTGAAATCGGTGGCGGACGCCATGCGTTCGAACAGTGAGTCTATGTCAAATACTCTGCAGCTGGTGAGCAATTCGCTTTCGAAAGGGATGGAAGAGAACAGGGCAGGCACGAACGCGCAGGTGGAACAGCTCGCGAACCAGATGGCCCAGCTGACATCTCTAATGGGGAAACAGGTAGAGCAGTTGACCCTCTCAGTCGACCAGAGGCTAAACCAGTCTATGGCGGGGACAGACAGGCAGATCATACAGATGGGGCAGCAGATATCGGAGCTCTCCCGGGTTGTCGGAAAGCAGGTTGAGGAACTACGCGGGTCGGTGGAAAAGCGCCTTTCGAGTTTCGAGGGACAGCTCGGCGGCCAGCTGTCGGAGGCAAACAAGCTCTTCTCCTCGCTCAAGCAGGACTTCGGCGAGCTCAAGGAATCAAGCAACAGCATGCTCGAGATCGGGAAGCAGATAAACGAACTTCAGAGCATTCTCAGCTCGCCCAAGTTGAGGGGAAACCTCGGCGAGACTCTACTCGAGGAACTCATCAAACAGGTGATCCCTCAGGGTTTCTACGAGTTCCAGTATCCGTTCAGGGATGGCTCTAAAGTCGACGCGATTATCAGGACTTCCGAGAGGATAATCCCTATCGACTCCAAGTTCCCGAAAGATGAATTTCAGCGATACGTGGAGGCCATGACGGACTCGGAGAAAAACCTGGCGTTGAACAGGTTCTCGGCGGTTGTGAAGAAGCAGATCGACGATATAGCCGATAAATATATTAAGCCCGCTGAGAATACTTTCGACTTTGCCATCATGTTCATCCCATCTGAGAGCATGTACTACGAGCTACTCATTTCCGACAACGATGAGAACAGCGTGTACCGGTATGCCACCAGGAAGCATGTCGTCCCCGCCTCGCCCAACAGCTTCTACGCCTACATTCAGGCGATTGCAATCGGACTTAAGGGGATGCAGATAGAGAGAAATGCTGAGCGGGTGCGCGATCAACTGGCCCAATTGGAGAATTCTCTCGCGAGGTTCGAGGACAATTTCGAGACCCTCGGTACGCACCTTAGGAACGCCTCTAACAAGTACGGCGATTCACACGAGGCGCTCGGCAGGTTCAGGGAGAGACTGCAGGGGATCGCGAACATCGACGAGGAAAGACCTAAGCTGGAATGAGGCAGGTCTTACAGTCCAAGTCCATGCGTCCGACCAATTTGCCGGATTATCACTTGAATCGGTCGTTTGAAATGATGAACCGGAAGGTGTCACAAGAATGTCGATGACACTGGCTCGGAACTTCGAAGGGAGGGGAGATTTCGATTTCGCTGAAGAGGTCAGGAGATTGTCTGCGACCGCTTCCCCCGGAAAGAAACACGATTTCGTCTATATAGTCCCGACACGCAGGCGCGTCCGCGAGCTGCAGCGTGACCTTGTCTCCAACGTCACTTTCGGAAAAATCCCCGTCTATACGCTCGAGCTTTTCGCCCATGAGCTGTTTCTTCTCCTCTCGACAGGCAGACGCGTCATATCCGTGTCGATGCAGGGAATGATAATAAGTGAAATCCTGTCCGAAGGCGACTTCAGGTTCTTCAGATATTCGTCTGCCCGTCCCGGGGCGAGGAGGGGCGTAGCACCGGTCGGAACAATAAAGAAGATAGTCGACCAAATCGGCTACCTGAAGGAAAACGGCATCACCCCTGACGATTATGCCTTGATGGCTTCCTCAGCAGAAAGCCATGAGAAGATGAAACTGGACGAGTTCCAGAAAATATTCGCGGCGTATGAAGATCGCCTCGGCGGCAGAATGACAGACAGCGCGGGGATGATATCCGTCGTGAACTCCGAGCCGAGACGCCTCCGCGAGGCCATCGAGACGCGCTTCCCCGGGAGAATGACGGCGTTCGTCGAGGGTTTCTACAATTTCAAGAAACCGGAACTTGAGTTCCTGCGGATCATATCGTCCAATAGGGACCACTCGTTCCTGGTCAAGCTGGACTGCGACGAGTCAAACGAGAACCTCTTCAGGACTATGATCGCGACTTCGAAGGAGCTTCGAGCTCGCGGTTTCAGGCTTCGGTCGCAGGGAAGAGACGCCGCTTCCCTTGTTGGATCAAGCACCGGTGAGTTTATGGCGGCTCACCTCTTTGCTGACCGCCAGGTTACTCCCAAAAGAAATCTTAAGGACAGCGTTTTCGTTGCGGGGTTGAAAGATAACCTCGGGGAGGCAGAGTTCGTCGCCGAAAAAATACGCGAGATCATGCGCGGCGACCCGAATCAGGAATTGAGCAGGATATGCGTCGCATCGTACCTTCCTCAGAACTATTCCCGCCTCTTCCGCGAGGTCTTCTCGAAATACAGAATCCCTGCGAACATAACTGACAGGTACACGCTGGAGAGCAACAGCGCCGTTAATGCGGTACTTTCATTCGTCGATGTGAAAGCTTCCGATTTTGAGCGGGTGGCTTTGTTGCGCGGAGTAACAAACAGGCTGATATCGGTCTCAGATAGGTACTTGCCTGACCGGGCCGGGAGCATCATCTATAACGCTTCGCTGATTTGCCGCTTCGAAAGAGGCCTCAGGGGTTTCAACGACGCAATATCAAACCGCATGGCAGTCCTATCCAATCCTGCATTCGCCGATTCCGAATCTGATTTTAACAGGGGGGCGCGGGAGATCGAGACGCTTAGGAACGCTCGTGAAGTGCTGACGTCAATCGAGCAGCTCCTTTCTCCGTTCAACGGGGAACTCGCTCCGGATGAGTTCAGGCTCCGTCTGAGAACTCTCGTGTCCAGGCTGCGTCTCCGAGAGAACATAGCCAGACTGAATCTCGAGGGCGTTGCCGCGGAAATCATTGAACGGGATTCACGGGCGCTTTCTGCTTTCCTCGATGTTGTTGATGAGGTTGCCGGCATCGAGAAAGAGCGCGGCGGCGAAAGAATGCCAGCCGCCCTCTGGCTTGAGAATCTGCGCGCGGCGCTATCGATGACCCGATACAACGTGAGGCAAAAGTACGGCTACGGCATTTATGTGACCTCACTGGAAGAGATGCGCGGACTGGAATTCGACCATCTGTTCATAGTCGGTATGAATGAAGGAGAACTACCAGCCAGGTACAATCCGGAAATATTCCTTCCGCTCCGCGTGCAGGGGGAAAACCGCGAGACAGAGCCCTTTCTGCAGAGACACCTGTTCTACCAGGCCGTCAGCTCGTTCAGGAAGACTCTTCACCTCGTATACCCGACGAGGCGGACCGAGGTCGTGCTAATGAGGTCTTCCTTCATAGATGCGCTGACGAGCATAGCAGATGTTACTTTCCTCGATAACTCTGAAGCTGAAGCGTCGGTAGTCAACATATACAACGTGCACCAGCTCGCTGAGGCTGATTCCGGGCTACCGGGACTCAGGGAGAAAATGCTCGGGATGCCGGCCGTCGCTAGGCTCGTTCCGCCAAACCTCGAAAGATGCAGGCACGCCGAAGCGGCCAGATTTCGAAACGACACGGAGAGCGAATTCGCGGGAAAGATAACAGATGATGAGCTTCTCAGTCTGTTGGCGGGCAAACTTGACGGAAAGGAGTTCTCCGCCTCCCAGCTGGAATCGCTGGCTCAATGCGGATTCCAGTATTTTGTGCGGCGGATTCTCGGCGTCGATACCGTGTCTGAGATAGAAACCTCGCTGAGCGCGTTGGAAAAGGGGGCCGTGCTCCATGATATCCTCTATAAATTCTATTCAAGCCTGGCCGAGTTAGGGAGACTCAACAACGCGAGGAACGAAGAGGATCTGCTCGTCGAGATTGCCCGCGAAACGATGAACAGACTCAATATCAGTTCAGAAGGTACCTTCGGACGTGACCTCTTTGAGATTGAGAGAGACACAATGATCGGAACGGAGAATGTCCCTGGTACACTGCCTCTTTTTCTCAGGAAAGTCCAGGCCGCGCTCTCGGAGTCCGGTTTCACCCCCGAGCATTTTGAGGTCGGATTCGGCATGAAGGGAGGGGACAACGAGAAGACCTTCGAGGCGGTTGAACTGGGCGGCGTAAAAGTTCGGGGGAAGATAGACAGGATAGATTCCAACGACAACGGCCTGATCGTCTTCGACTACAAGACCTCTTCGATGAACCCGTCGCACAGGGAAGTGGTCCGTGATATGATCAATCCGCAGCTCGTTATTTATCTCGCGGCGCTGACGAAGCTGAACGGGTTGAATCAGCCCGATGGGAGGAAGGTTAATCCGGCCGGGGCCGCATTCATCTCGATAAACAGGGAGAAGCTCTTAAAGGAAGAAGACGGGGATGAGCTGATCAAGTTCATCGTAAGCGAGGAAGAGGGGGAGCTGCGCTTCAACAAGAAATTCCGAAGCACGAGATGGAAGAGCGCGCCCGATGAATATCCGAAATCAGTCGGGGAACTCATTCAGCGGACGGAAGAATTTGTCGGAAAGACTGTCGAGGTGGCGAAGTCAGGCCGTTTCAACCTGACGAGGTTTTCGCCAGACAAGATTTGCAGATACTGCCCTTATGATGAGGCGTGCAGAATTTCACTCACGCGTGAGGTGTCGGAGAAAGAGAACTCAGCTTAGCCTGACGACGACGATCTCTTTCGAATTGCGGACGTAAAATAGCCTGCCATCAGCCACAAAATAGAAATCGCCCATCGCCGTGTACACTCCTCTGTCAGCGATGTCCTCGTATATACTTTTCCCGTTTTCATCTATGACAATTATATGGGAATCGAAGACCGGTGCTCCCTTATTGTCCTTGCCGGCACTCGTGTGAAACCCCGCGATGCTCATCCCTTTACCCGATGCAATGTAAGTCGGATTGACCGCGTCAGCTGGCGGGGTATTAGTGACCTTTTTGAGCAGCTCGGACGGGAGTGCCTCTTCGATCTCCTCTATGAATGAAGGGGGAGTGAAATAATCAGCCATGGCAGAATCTTCGATTTCATTCACCCTCGGATCGTCGGCTGGGAAAACCGTTCGCTCATCCCCCGTACGGTAGTCGACACCGACGATATCCTCTGAGTCGATGGACTTGCGCAGTCCGTACACAAAGTCGCCCGCGGCGGCTATGAAGGACAAGTCCTCCTTGCCCCAGAGAATTTTGCCGGTGAACAGATCGACTGCAAATACTTTTCCGGGTGTCGGCATGTCCGGTCTCACAAACTGTTGAAGTAGAAGGACGTCCCTGAAAATCCTGTTCATCGTGACCCACCAGGAGTCGTCGAATTTCAGTCCCTCCCATAGTATCGAACCTGATTCAATGTCGATGCCGGCATACTCGGCGGTCTTTGCCTCAGTATCCCGAAGTTCGGTTGTCAGGACGCCGCTGCCGGGGAAGAGTCGCCACACATTCTTATCGGTCCTGAAAGTCCAGGCCGGCTTGATCTTTTGGGTGAATAATTTCATGACATAAAAATAATGACGAGCGGTGGAATTAAGAAGCGGTTATGAGGGGCGAAAAGGAGAGGCCCGCCACCGGATTTGTCAGGCGACATCACGGGGAGCGGGCCTGCAACTTAAACGACCTTACTTCAGAAGCATCATCTTCTTAGTGATCGATGTGCCCTGGAAACGGATTGTATAGAAGTATACCCCGCTCGGGAGTCTTGAGGCATCAAAACTGACTGAGTGAATTCCTGCAGGCTGGAATCCGTTCTGGAGTATCCTCACCTGCTGGCCGAGAATATTGTACACTTCCACGGTTACTGAGGCGGCCTGAGGAATTGAATACCTGACCGTCGTCGATGGATTGAACGGGTTCGGGTAGTTCTGCCCAAGCGCGAACGTCGTCGGGGAAACCGCTGGCGAAGCGATGCCGGTTAACATGTTTACCTGCCACGCGCCTCTTCCGTGAGTGCCTACTCTCAGGACATCAGAAGCGTATTGTATCGCAATGGCGTCGATGACCGAATTCGGAAGGCCCGTGCCGAAGAGCGACCAGGTCGCCCCGTTGTCAGTGGAGCGGTATAAACCCTGGTAAGTGCCGACAAAGATGTTTCCCGTAAGCGAGTCGATGGCGATTACCTTCGCCGGAACGTTAGCGAATCCATTACCGGTTGAGTCGAGCCCGGTCCAGGTCTGGCCGTAATCCGTCGACCGGAGAACATGCGACGTGAGCCCGACGAGGTTAGCGATGTAGACTGTCCCTTTGTGAGTCGGATCGGCCGTGATGCGGGCGAAGTCAGTCCCGGATGTCAATTTGCCGGTCAGGTTGTTCCACGAGTTTCCGGCATCCGTGCTTATGAAAAGGTAGGATGTGTCGGCAGCACCGCGATACCCGCTGAGTCCGGCATATACTACATTCGGCTCGACGGGGGAGATTGCCATCGTTGTTACAAGGTGCGCGCCTGAAGTGAGGGTGCCCGAGACAGACGTCCAGCTCGATCCGCCATTCGTGGACTTGTACATCTTGCTTGTGCCGGTGTAAAGCGTGGCTGGGTTTGTTGGATCCAAAACGTAAGGTTCTATCCAATACCCTTTTTCTCCAATTCCGCTTGTAATCGAGTTGAAACTGCTCCCTCCGTTTGTTGATTTCAGGAGCGCTCCGTTGACGTATTCGGAATAAATGGTCTTCGAGTTGGTCGGATCTACAAGGACGTACCCTCCGTCCCCGCCATACACCTCTTCCCAGTTTGTTGCAGGTTGACTGTTGGACTGTGTACCGTTGTCCTGGGATCCGCCTATCGTCACAGAGGAATTGTTCGGATCGATGGCAATGTCATAAAACTGCGTCGTCTGCAGGTCCGCATTGCAGTTTGTGAATGAAGAGGCGGCATTGGTGGTCTTCCACACGCCGCCGTCATTACCAATATAAAACGTGCTGCTGTTGGCGAAAGCTATCGCATGCTGGTCCGGATGTATGTTTTTGCCGGTATAGCTTCCGTAGCCGTTCGTGAGATTTGTCCATGTCTGGCCGCCGTCTGTCGACTTCCAGAAGTCTATCCCGCCGAGATAGACAGTGTTAGGTTGCGATGGGTCTACGGCAATCACATTGTTGTACCATCCTTGCGTCCCACCGAAATCAGATTTCGAGGTAACCGAAGGGAGTACCTGCCATGAAGCTCCAGCGTTGGTGGAGACGTACACCCGGTTCGTGTCTGAGCCGGAGCTTGACGGATTGTTACCGTTTATGGAAGCATAGAGAATCTGATTGTTGCTCGGTGCGATTGCGAGCGATGCCCTGTAAATCTGGCTTGCGGGGGGAAGGCCGCCGCCCAGCCATGTCCAGCTCGCCCCGCCATCGGTCGATTTGTGAATCCCGTAACTCGTGCTGTCGTAGCTGAAGCCGGAACCGTACGAAGCGTAGATGGTGCTCGCGTTCTGCGGGTCGACGGCGATGTCGTCCACGGCGCCGTGCGTCAGGGGAAGAATGTTCCATGTGGTCCCGGCATCCGTTGACTTATAAAGACCCGAGTACCCGGCCGCATATACCACGTTGTCATTTGAAGGGGCCACGACAATCTTGCTGGTGTAGTACAGCGCGACCACGTTCTCGGAAATCGGGTTCCATGACATGCCGCCATCGGTGGACTTGTACAGGCCCGATCCGGGATACCCGTCGATGTTGAAGTTCAACTCGCCTGTGCCATAATAAATGACGTTGGAGTTCTTTGGATCCACCGCCACCGCACCCGATGAGAGTCTCGGGAGGTCGTCTGTCAGCGGACTCCAAGTTGTCCCTGCGTCTGTCGATTTCCATAGTCCGCCATCTGCCGCGCAGGCGTAGACGAGGCTGTTATTTTCCGGATCGACGGCGAGAGATGTGACGCGGCCCGAAATGTCGGAGTAGAACGAGCTGTGCGAGGTGCCGAGTCCCAGCCAGACGTTGGCCTGGGTCCTGAACAGTCTCCCGACCGGATATGACGGGACTGATTTCAATTCCCATTTGTAGGGCTTGTCAAGCTTCACGGCGCCGCGCTCTTGGCCCGCTGCAATGGTCGACAGAGCGATTAAGATTAAGAAGGTCCTTCGCATTTAGTTCACTCCTGTTGGTTTGTCCACCCGCTGTGATCCTTCGACGTTGACAACGAAGTGCGCTTCGTATGGCCGGTGATGATAGAATTCCAGGTAGAGCGTATGCCTCGAAGAGCCTGTTTCAACCTTCGGCTCCCATGTTACCATGTACCATCTTCCCTCGAGGTTCAGCGCCTTTCTCATCGAGGCTTTCGGAAGGCAGGCCTCGACGTCAGCTTTGTCCAGCCATGCCGCTCGCAGTTCGAAGGGTGAATAGACGAGCAGCCTGACGACTGTCCCGCGCGACGGAGGGAGCTGCAGCGTCTGGAGCCTGGACAGCGTGTTTCCACTGTAGTAGAAGACTTTAGGTTCTTTCGGTTGTGCGACAAGCATCAATAACGCAATAATAAGGTTCATTCTGGTCCTCTCTGTTGATCTATAATAATGATTGCCGGCGAAATCGCAAATGTTTTTCATCTCTTTGGATGCGTACGGTGTCTGAATCACATCCCCCGCCGGGTAAGTGTGGCTTGCATTTTGAGCCCGGTTGCTGTTACTTAGTCCGCACATAACCGAAAAAACGCACAAAAAGAAGAAAATAAAGGCTTTTTTCTAAGGATTTTCACGAGATGACAAGGGTTCAACTTCAACAGACTTTAGAACGACTCAAATACCTTGATGTTCCAATTTGCGAGCTTTCTCCCAAAATAAACGGCACGCTTCTGAAGCTAATAAGACAGGTGGAAGCGGAAGTTGCAAAGAAGGGGATAAAATTCCGCCCTGAATACTATCTGGGCACCGGCTGGGGATGCGTCGACAAGAGCATCTCCATCGAGATACCGTTCTGGTTTCAGAACGAGACGCTCATGGCAATCGAAGACGACATGGCTTACGACGGCGTCGAGGACGAAGGCGAGATCAAGATGGGACTCCGTCACGAGTTCGGCCACGCGATAAACTACGCCTACAGACTCTACCTCGACCCCGAATGGAAGTCGCTGTTCGGGAACATCAAGCGGAAGTACAACGACTACTACAGGTTCAATCCATGGAGCAAGAGGCACGTAAAGCACCTCCCCGATTATTACGCGCAGAAACATCCGGACGAGGATTGGGCGGAAACGTTTGCAGTGTGGCTCACTCCGATGAGCGGATGGAAAAATATCTACGGCAAGACCCCCGCAATCAAAAAGCTGATGTACGTCGACCGCAAGATGAAGGCAATCGCTCACGTCCAGCCTGAGAATACAAGATCGAAGCGCGACGTGCCGATAGAGAAGGTCCGCATGACCGTGCGCGAATTTTATGGTGCGGACTATGAGGACGTCGGTCCTTCAGAACAGCTTCTCGAAGACATTGATGCCATGAAGAGGATTTTCCCCAACGGATTCAAGACCAGGAGGAACCTGCGTGACGCATGGAAGCTTGTCCATAAGTTCTCTCCTCTCCTATTCGCGAAGATGTCTGACGAGCTCGGCATATCCCGCCAGACAGGTGATAGAGTGGTGCACGCCCTGGAGAAGATCTGCAAGACGTACGACCTGAAGACCCGCCAGGGAGACGAAGACGAGAAAATAATCGGCGTGTCGATGTATCTCTCAAGGAAATTCAGCCAGGACTGATATTGGGGATTGCTGAGAACGCCAGGGCGATACGCGGCAGAGTTTCTGAAGCCCTCCGCAGGTCAGGCGATGCGGCCCGCACGGTCAGACTCATCGCGGTATCAAAGACGTTTCCTGCCGAGAGGATCTCGGAGGCGATGGACGCTGGATTAAATGCTTTCGGAGAAAATCGCGTCCAGGAGATCACTGCCAAGTACGAGGAGCTCCGCGACAGGAGAACAGTGCTGAACGAGGACGGCTCGGCGGCAGGAGTTGAGTGGCATTTCATCGGACATCTTCAGACAAACAAAGTGAAGAAGCTCCTCGAGGTCCCGACAAAATACATCCATTCCGTCGATCGCGTCGAGCTCGCGGTAGAGCTAGATCGCCAGCTCCAGAGACGCGGCGAGTCGAGAGAGATACTCGTCGAGGTGAACACCTCCGGCGAGCCGAGCAAGAGCGGCGTCGAACCTGATGAAGCCACCCGGCTCCTGAGGGAAATCGCCGGGCTGGAAACCCTGAAGATCAAAGGGCTCATGACAGTCGGAGCCCTCACCGACGAGGTTGCGGCTGTCCGCGGATGCTTCTCGAAACTCAGGAAGCTCTCGGAACTCGCCTGCCAGGAGGCGATCCATGATGTTGAGATGAGAGAGCTGTCGATGGGTATGTCAGGCGATTTCGAGCTGGCCGTCGAAGAAGGAGCCACAATGATCAGGGTGGGGACGGCGATTTTTGGGGATAGAACAAACAAGGAGTAATCAGGCCGGAACTCCGGGCCTTGTCTCACGCCCGCGCTGAAACATTGCGTGGGGCTTGATCCGTGTTTTGACTTGGGACGGAACCACTTCCCTTTACCATACTCGTTCGCAATCGTTATGGTTCATGATTGTCTCAAAACTCTCCGTGGCTCTGTTTATAATCTCGACCACAAGAGACTTAGAGTCACCGAGGCATAATCAGATCTATCTCTGTGCCTCACGCTTACACGGCGAACTGCCATTCCAGCGGACAGCGGTGCATCCCCGAATCTTTATTACACCACACCTGCGTGCCTAAACATGACGAAGCAACACTTTCGCCCGTTCAGATATTCTGCGTGCAGTCATGCCTATGAATTTCGACACTCCTCATCATCAATCGTTCCGCAGAATTCCTGTAGATATTTTCTCGGAATTAATCTTGCTTCATCGTAACCTCTGCCATCTGAGTTGCCCCACATGTCGAGAGGCTGCAGATGTGACTTAAGGAGTAAATGTCTATTCAGCAAGTCGAGTAAAGGGGGGCAATGGCTTTCGGAGGGATACAAGAGATAATAGACTCGAAGTTGGAAGAAAGCCCTTGAATCCAGTTGAACCTATGGCGCGGTGGCCATGACTATACAGAGGACCGAGCCTAACCCACTCGATTGTGCGGGCCGTGAAGGGCAGATGCGAAACGAGCTGGCGGATGTACGGGAAGCCGACACAGCGAGAACCGATTTCTCAAGCGCAGCGGTTGTCGGGAATTTTGCACTTCAAGTGAGATGATCTTTGGGCAACATCCGTGATTTTGGCAAATGTAAGCCGGTACAATCATCTTCGTGGACAGCGAGATACGGTCCGATATACGGACAGTAATTCTTTCAGCCCAACTCGAAATAATTTGCTTCTTCGGGCTCTTAGGTTCAACCACCAAGATTATGATGTTCCTTGTCACACATTACAAGCATCAGTATTGAATGTCTTCGAGTTAGTGTTAAATTGGCGTTGAGTCGTTGCTTGCGAGGAGTGTCGTGCATACGTCAGGATGCGAATTCCTACCGCAAGTAAAGAAAAATACATTCAGGGCTTGGAGTGTATGATATCAGATTCTGCAGTGACAGTCTTCGCGCGGCGGAGTATATATTTCCTCGATTCCGGGTTGAAGATATGAAGAGGAATCTGCTGCTGTTTGGGGTTCTTCTCGTTATCTCCGGCTGTACACCCAAAGGACGAGGCGTCGATCCGAGTGTCGGAACCGCATCGCTTGCCGACTACCTGCCTCTGAAAGCAGGAAATGCCTGGACGTATTCCGCAATCACGACGGCAAAGCCGGGCGATACTTCCACAGCTGCACCGGTCAAGATATCAATCTACCAGACGAACGTCCTAATTGGGGGGCAGCCCAACGCGTTCATCGTCCGGACCGATAATCAAGAGGGGCAATCATCGTATCTGGCGTTCTGCATGAAGGGCAACACCCTGCTCCATTATCTCGGCACGACAAGGACATACGCGCTTGAAGACAATACCATCATATGGATCCCCGGTGGAGCGGGCGGCGCAGTAGTCGGAGTCGGCCAGACTGCCAAATATTACGTTGACGACAGGTCCGGAGATGCAACGTCGTATTACATTTCCTCATCTCCCGATTCCTCGGTCGCGAACGCGCAGATGACAGCTCCAGATACCGTTGAAATATCGGGTGAAGCGGAAGGGAGGACGGCACTCACGCTAAGGGCGGCAGGGGGTAAGGATACGATGACTGTCATCGTGGGAGTGACAGATGATCCGCCGTCGTCAATCACCTCTCCGCTCATGCCGTGGTTACCGATCTGGCAGATGGCTGACTCAGCTTCCGCCGCGACGATGTTCTCTTCAGATACGACATTCGTTTTCAGTACCGGCACCGCCGATTATTCCGACGAGCTTTTTTATCTCGTTACGAACCGGCATGTCGGCAAGGAGACATTGCAGGATCCGTCGCTAAGCTGTGAAAGGTTCAGGATGAAGGTGACTCTCTTTGAAAACATAACCGCGACCGACAGTGCGGGCAGCCGCACTGTCTTTTCTGGAACATCTGCGGATATCACAGTCGACATGTGGCTTGCGAAGGGGACGGGATTCGTGAAGGGGCTTGCGGCCGGTAGTTCGCTCCCGCCAGCTGCAGTGATGGGAGGGACGACCGACTCGACCGGCGTGCTGGAGGGTTATTATATTTCGCCGCGAGTCGCATATGCTTCGCTCCAGCCTCCAGGGGAATCCCGTCGTCAATACCTTTTCATAAACGACGCCCCGATCGATAGCGCGAAAGCGACTCAGTTCAAACTTGTCAGCAAGAACTTCTGATGCGCAGCGTACGACTGAACATAATTTGCGTTGGTCTGCCGGCGCTGACTTTCCTGGTCCTCGGAGAACCATGTGTATCACAAACTGTCGATAAGGACTCAGTCGCCATAAGGCTGGATACTGTCGAAGTGAGCGGGGAGTTTCCTGTATCGAGGATGACGGCGAGGACCTTCTCGTCACGCGAGATTAGTGCGGCTCCTGGCTCGCTCAACGATCCCATGAGAGCGATGGATCTGTCGGCGGAAGTGGTTTCGAACGCGGACTTGCAGGCCGTGCCGATAATCGGCGGTGACCAGGCCGACGGGATATTGACGCTGTTGGACGGCTTCCCGATTACTTTTCCCTACAGACTTTTGGGAAGTTTCTCGATGTTCAACCCGTTGACGACAAGCCGCATCGAACTAATGACCGGCGGATATCCAGTGACGAACGGCGGCTACGCGCCGTCGGCCATCAGCGTCAGCTCTAACCTCGACTATAACTCGCGCGCAAGGCTTGAGACTGATGTAACCCCCTTCGCGTCGTCGGTATTATTTCAGCTTCCTGTTTCCGATACGCTCCGGTGGTCAGCGAGATTCGCGGCGCGTGCGTCGCATATTGGCCTCGCCGCCGATATGCTTTCCGGTTCTTCCCGCCAGAGGCTTGAAGCATTCATGCCTGACCTCGAGGATGCGCAGTTCTTCATGAGCCAGATGCCGTCGCGGAACGTTTATTCATTCCAAGAGGGACTTGCAAGCAGGGAACACGGCTCGCTGGTTACCAGCAGCAGGACGTTCGACTACGCATGGCAGAAAGAATTCGCCGGCGCCGTCGTCATGGCTTCTTCGGCTGGGTTCTCATCCGAGCACAGGATATCGTGGACGCACGATGACATAGCTCTCTCGACGATGGTGCCGATTGAGTACATCGGCAGCGGACGGTTCGGTACGCATTCTCAGTTTACAACGGTGAGACTCCAGGAACAGCTGAAGTTCGATATTTCCTCGCAGGCCTCGCTTAACTCGGGTGCTGATATCGCGTACTCGATTTCACATGTCGGACTCGAGACGTTCAGCTCGTGGCTGAACGGCAGGTCGCCGCTCCGGTCGTCGTTCGCGGACCTGGCCTGTTTCTCGGAGTTAGACTGGACTTTCGCGGACAAGCTGTCTGCGACCGTGGGGGTTCGAGGAACTTACTTCGGATTCATCGGGCAGTTGGGGCTCGAGCCACGGGCAACGCTTACGTACGCGGCGGGGAATGGTTCGAGCGTCAGAATCTCGGCAGGCCAGTATCTGCAGGCACCTACAGATTTCGTGATCCTGCACGGATTCCTGATGTTCCTATCGGTGCCCGACCAGACTCCGCTCATGATGCTCATGAGCCAGTACCGCGACGAGCTGCGGCCGGAGACAAACAACATCGTCTCGTTAAGCGCGAACACTCCGGTGGTTCGGAGCCGCGGCGTGGAGGTGGACTGCAAAGCCGATCTCTACTTCAAAAATACCGAATCTCTCATCCTTCCTGCGCGTTATCCAAGCGTCTTTACTCCGCTGGATACGATGTCCTACGAGCCGCTCCAATGCTTCAGTGCAGTCAAATGGGGAATGGGTGTTTCGGCCGGGATGAAGGTCATGCCTCTGGATCTCTCATTCACCGCGTCGCTGTTCAATCATCACAGCTCTATTGTCGACAACCGGACGGGTGATGAGTTCCGTGCTGTGGGCGATGTGCCAGTGGTCGCAAAGTTCTTCGCGCAGTTCTCTCCTCCCGGGTGGACTTTCAGTATTCTGTACCAGTATTCTACGGGTACGCCGACGACGGATGGGTATTACCTCAGAGGCTCAAATCTCCTGGGAGAAGTTGTTTATCTGCCGGCATGGTGCGGATTGAACTCCAACCGCATCCCAGATTATCGGAGACTCGATTTCTCGGTCGCGAAAGGGTGGTACGGTCCCGGTTGGAAGATGGATGTCGTGTTCGGCGTACTTAATGTGCTCGGCAACGAGAACGTGTCCGGGTACAGGTACAATCTTTCCCAGACGGATCCCGATTACGTGAGGAAGGCGGCGGTAATAAACACACTTCCGTTCGTGCCGAACTTGGAGATCAGGTTTTCATATTTGCCCTGAAAGGAATGAATGAAAGTGAAAACGATGGAACACTTCGGGGCCTTTTCCGATGGATTCAAAACGAATCACAACTTGAAGAGGAGTACTAAGTCATGAAGAAGTTAACACTACTCAGTCTGTTAATCTGCGTTATGCTAGCGCGGAGCGGGTACGGGCAGTGGACTCGGGTGACCGGTCCGACCGGCGACGTCATGTATCTCACGGCCTATGGGCCCGGCATATTGGCGCAGACTACAACCGGCTTTTTCCACTCGACAGACCTGGGCCTCACCTGGACGGAGACGAATTCCGCATTTGCGGATAGTCTTCTGGGGATGTTTCCTTCAGATACCGCCAATTACCTTGTCAATAATTTCCTTGGTCAGCTTCCACCCTTGCCGGATACGCTGAAGAGTATGCAGACAGCCAGCCTCGATCTCTCGAGCCTCAACTCTATGCTGACGAGCCTCCTAATACAGTATCCTGAAACTTACCTCGATAGCATTGCACTCTCGCTCGACACGGGTAAGACCGCGATAAAGGTTGCGGACCTGCTGTCACGGCTCGCACTTTACGCTGCAGGGATCGACACGCAGCAGATCCTAGCGCAATTTGAGCTGGCACAGGCTTGGATATCCACGAACGGCGGTGCCGAGTGGGTAAGCGTGCAGAAGGTGATGTCGACGCTTGAGGTAAGATCGACGGCTTACGACGACCAATACGCGTTCGCGGCGACCAATATGGGTGTCTTCAGGGCCGCACTGAACGACGGGGAGTGGGCGCAGGTCAATTCAGGACTCGCGGACACGAATGTCTACGCTCTTGCCGTAATGGGGAACGCGCTTTTTGCTGGGACGCCGGGTGGCGTGTATATCTCCACGAACGAGGGGACGACATGGACTTCCGTGAACAACGGGTTGACGAAAACGGATGTGAGGGCACTCGCGGTGTACGGTACGAGTATCTTCGCGGGGACGCATGGCGGAGGAGTGTTTGTCTCCGGAAACAAAGGCGGAATCTGGCGTGCGGTCAACACAGGGCTCACTTCGATGAACGTGAATGCTCTGGTAGTATCCGGGCAAAACATCCACGCGGGAACAACCGGCGGCGGCTTGTGGATGCGCCCAATCTCCGAAATGCTGACTGCAATTCGTCCACCGGCGACTCCTACCACGTTCCTGTTGGCGCAGAATTATCCGAATCCGTTCAACCCGACGACCAAAATCGAATATGGGATTGCCAGCATCGGATTTGTGTCGCTGAAGGTGTACGATCTACTTGGGAGAACGGTCGCGACGCTTGTGAGTGAAGTTCGGAAACCCGGAAGATATGAAGTCAGGTTCGACGGTTCGCGACTTCCGAGCGGAGTGTATTTCTATAAATTGCAGGCGGGCAATCTCATCAACGTGAAGAAGCTTACGTTGATGAAATAGTAGTTCTGGTCAGGCAAGTGTCGTCGGGAGCCACCCTCTGTATGCAATGCGTAGCGGGTTCAGGGGGTGTCCTCCAGAGCGTAGCAATCGGCGGCTGGTGATTGTGACATGTTTATGGAGTTACGCTCCAATAGCGAGGCTAATGTGATTCTGCACATCTCGATTGGAGCGAAGCCATGTCGGTTTCGCCTGTCTCTTTGGCTGTGAACTCTGATATGCTTGTCTGCGGCCGCGATATATCCATCCTCACTTCTGAGTGGCCTCGGAACATATCTCGGTTCTGAGTATTGCAAGAAGTACCCGTGCACTGATCCCGACTTTGGAATCAGTGTTGAGGTATTCAGTTAGTCAGTATCCGTCCCGACCGGATAAAAAAGCGGGGAGTGGAACGATGTCATGTGTTAACCTGACTTCCGCTTCAGCCCCTCGAAGTCCTTTATCACGAAATGATTTCTGCTGAATTCGAGCAGGCCCGCTGAACGGAACTCGTCGAGAATTGCCGTTGTGGTCTGCCTTGCCGATCCCGTCAGGAGGGCGATCTCCTGGTGAGTAAGAGGGCTGTCTATTGTGATGAGCCCGTTCTTCGTCTTCCCGAACTCCTCCGCGTATTCGACGAGGAATCCTGCTGTCCTCTGTCTAACATCTTTGAATATCATATCGCTTACACGCTTCTGGACTTTTCTTAAACGCATGCCGATCCTCTTAGTAACCTCAAGGTTCAGCTCGGGACTGTCCTTCATCATCCTTTGGAAATCAGACGCGTCCATGGCACAGACGAGTGCGTCATCGAGCGCTTCAGCCACTTCATCTCGGCCTTCGCCCGCGTCTACAAGGCTAAGTTCTCCGAATATTTCCCCGGGGCCGATGACGTCTATGATGACCTCCTTCCCCTCGGGCGAAATCCTTGATATCTTTACGTGTCCGTCCTTGAGGAAGAATATGGACCGGGATGGCTCGTCACCGAAATATATCGGCTGGTGCTTTTTTACCGATGACATCGAAGACATCCTGTCGATGCTCTGCACGAGCGATTCTTCGATGCCCTCGAGTATGTTAATGTTTTTTAGAAACCAGAACTTAGACTGTGACTTCATCAGCTATCCTCTTCGATGCGAGGCCGCGTCAGCGCAGCGAACGGCATTTGGGTTGTTGACAAGTTAACCGCGATCCCGGGAAAAGACAATCGAACAAAGTGAGGGCGGGATTATCCGTTGCGCGCAGACAATTCCCGCTCGTTGGTTGAAAATGTGAACGGAGCATTACGCCGGTTGAGCCGCGGCGGACAATTCAGCTCCATATACGGATCCGAGCACCGCGCCGAAAGCCACATGGCCAATCAGGCTTCCCATCACGAAGAGGAGCGGAGCGGGTGTGTTTGAAGCGAAGACGCCAGCCCCCGTCATTGGATTTACCACGACCTGTGCCATCAGCCACGGAATGAGGCTGAATTCAGCCCCGCGTACCATAGGTGAGCCGGGAAGCTTCGATGCGAATATGTAAACGTATCCAAGGGCGAGTACGGCTCCGATCATGAAATGCATGCCCCAACCCAGAGCGACCGGCACGTGCATGAATGCGGCGAGCATATTACCTATCGGCATCGGAGGCATGCCCATCATCGGGGCCATTAGCATGACTACTGTCATGGCTAGTGTCCCAATTAGCCCGGCGACGACGGCCTTTCCGAAATTGTGCGTTCTCATTTTTGATCTCCTTTTCTGTTTTGTTTGTGGTTTCGTTTGGCTTTAAAGTTCATGCGATATCTATTGATAAGGAACTCCACGGTTTCTGTGTCGGGCATTCCGTATGACACGAAGGTCGTCTCGACGAAGACCGCGGGGCAGATTAAGACGTTTGAAGAAACGAAGGCCTCATTGTCTGTTCCGCGCCGGAGTGCGACGAGCTCTACATCCGGCCTTTGTGCGGTGAGCCCTGTCAACCTTGCTTCCACGGATCGGCAAGACTGGCAGTCGTTCTCTATGTAGAGGTATATTCGAATCATGATTCTGTCGGATATGTTTTCTTCATCTCACTTGTCATGCATACAAGCTAATGCAGGATGGGAATGATGTCTGTCAGCCGGATGACACTTTGGACGATTATTTGTAAAACGGAGATTTAGCGACCGAGCGCGGTGCCGCTGACCGGTCGGCGGGGGACTTACCTGCAGCCGGGATCGGGTTTGGCCCTTGTAATTATGGTTTTACAATATTAGATTTATAGCCGATAAACGGTGGCGGTTCTTGGTTTGATCGGCCACTATAAGGTCGCAGTTCTTCAGATTGTTGTGTGCTCTTGAAATTGCTGGGGTTGTAGCTCAGTCCCGCTCAAGGGCGGGATCTCGCCACGGGCTTCGTCCGTGACTCGATTTGGTTTGAGTGGCTCCGGGACTTTGATCGTAAGTTCTTTACCTTCTTATATATCTTTGAAATTGCTGGGGTTGTAGCTCAGTTTGGTTAGAGCGCCTGCCTGTCACGCAGGAGGTCGCGAGTTCGAGCCTCGTCAACCCCGCATTTTCCTACCAAATTCCACTCTCCTTCTCGACTTTTCGACTCTTTCAGTTCTGGTGATGTGTACACAGGTGTACAGTATTTTTTTCCGATCACCATGGTTGCGATTCGGCGCCCGAACGTACTCGGAACAATACAAAACGTAGTGGAGAAGGCGGTTGTTCCTCGGGCGCGCAGTTAAATGATTTAGCAATCCTTCTTCCTTGAATTATCCAACTAAAAGTAGCTCAGACCAGCCTTTGTAGCAATGAAGGATGCTTCACCTAGAGAATCCGAACCGGCCTGCTTACATAAGTTCCCACATCTTCCTTCTCTAAGTTTTAAAGAATAATTGTCCCAGCCCAGGCGTGTCGGCAGCTATCTGAAATCCCGCCATTGGCTCGTTATTGGACCTCAAGGGTTCACGTAAATGAAATTTGGCGATAGGTACCCGATCCGCCATATTACTAGTACACTTGCTAGGCAGGCGGCAGACGCCCAATGGCGTGCGCAAGAACAGCAAAAAGGGTGAAACCTCATAAGAAAGATGAGGATCAATGCTAATACACACAAAAGAAGGGGTAAAGAAATGAAATTATCTGAATTCATAATTTGGCTCGTTCCATTCGCGGAGACAAACTATTCTGAGAAGACTGCGGAATGGTATAGAGTATCTTTAAACGCACTCATCAAGCATGTGGGTGATTTGGACATTCGGAATGTCACACCTTTTGATTTAGAAAAGTTCAAGATGCAGCGGAAGAAAGAAGTGTCTGCTGCGACCGTCAACAACAACATCAGAGCGATCAAAAGCTGTTTCGGGAAAGCGACCACTCTTGAGTTGATCAAGAAAGACCCGACCAAGAAAGTAAAAGCCATCAGAGAAGAGGAGCAGGCTCCGGTATATCTGTCAGAGTCGGACTATAAGACCTTCTTACGGGCGATGATGGACGAACCGTGGTTTGGAAAGGTCGTTCTCTTCGCGATCGAAACAGGTCTTAGAAGGGGCGAGATCACAAACCTGAGAAAAGAAGATGTCGATCTCCCGAACAAGCTGATTAACATCCACTCTAACACAAGCTATCGGGTTAAGTTCGGCAAGCGCAGAGTGGTGACGCTTAATGAAGTCTCTCTTCAAATCGTGACTGAGCGCATGAGGCTATCGTCGTCCCAATTCCTCTTCACCGACGCTCAAGACAAACCAATCAGGCCCGAACTCCTTACGAAAAAATTCAGAAAGTATGTGGACAAATTGGGCCTAAACAAGAAATACCATTTTCACTCGCTTCGACACACGTTCGGGACACTGCTCAGTCAAAACAAAGTGCCACTGAGAGACATACAGGAACTTATGGGGCACAGCCGCATAACTGTAACAGAAAAGTACATGCATGTATCATTGGACCATCTACACGAATCCACCAGTGTGATGTCCACTCTGACGGCGGCCACAACTGGACTATTCGCTTGGGATTTAAGTGAGTAATAGTGGCGCATGCAAGGTTGGGAGTACAGTGTCTATTGCCGTATGCTTTCTCTTAAGTCCACGAATTCCTCCCTAATTGACTCGCGGTTCATCGGCATGAGCGAATAGGTGTCGGACTTAGTCGCTTACGAAGCTTTCCACTTCGGGCATTAGTCATACTCTCCGCCCTATGATTGCTGCCACTAATTTAGAGAAAAAAGAGATGCATGTGGGGGCCAGGGATAACTGGAGAGAACCATACCTGACAAAAGACCCATAGGAATGCCGGAAAACGATTTTTTGAAAACTTTCCGTTCTTAGCCAAATTACCCTCAGAATTGATTCTGGAGCAGGGGGCTCCGATCATGAACGAGCGCAAGGGGTAAGTATGTGGCAGGATACAGTGATAATCACAAGAAGGGTGCGACACGGCCTTGATCTGGCCGCAGACCTCGAGAAGGCAGCTCGAGTCGCTGAGTTTGCAATTGGACACAAAGACGAACGGTTAACGACAAGGCACGTAGCTCACATCGGTCTCAATTCCACATTCTCGGATATGACGCTGAGACGATATGGCAAACGCCCCCCAATGACATTCCGGCGCGAGCGGACGAAGCTCGAGGTAGCAGGTTCAAAGGTGAAACCCGATCTCGAAAGTCATTCGGTATACATCCCGGCATTTCGGACCGCGCTGCGAGTAGAATTCCCACGACGTTTCATAAGGATACGTGAAGTCGTTTTCGACCGTGATTTCGCACACTTCGTGTTCGAAGTTTCTGCCGATGACAGAATGGAGGTTCAAGGATGGCTCGGGGTAGATCTAAATATAATCGGACCACTGGCAGTCGTATATGTACCGACGTTGGGCGAGGTCCTCCGGATTGGGACGGAGTTTTACTTCCTCGTGAAGAAATATCAGAAGATTATAAGAGAGGTAACCGATGCGCGCAAGAAGGGAATGCGGCAAAGGCTGTACCGCCGACGAAAAAACAGAATCACGGACCTCCTCCACAAGTCAACGTCGAAGATTGTTTCATTGGCGCGTGACCAGCAGTGCGGCATTCGACTGGAGGACTTGCGCGGCATCCGGCGCGCGGCTAATCCCAAGAGGCCGCAGCGCATCATGGTACAGCAATGGCCATATTTCAAGTTCCGGCAGCAAATTGTCTATAAAGCCAAAATGGCCGGCGTGCCAGTCCAATTGGTCAGGCCTGGCGGGACAAGCACAACCTGCGCGGTCCACCGTGTGACGGGAAGAAGAGATGGGCGGACGTTTTTGTGTCCGGTCGGGCATGAGGTTGACGTCGACGAAAATGCCGCAATGTGCATTTCTGCGACAGTTGGTAAGTATGAGTTTTGACGCGGCACCACTGGCCACCGCGATGAGGAGAGATCGCGTCCTCAAGCATCGTGAAAATGATGCGGGTCAGACCATGGTAACTCTCGCCATATTGTATTTCTCACTCACGTAATATCAAAAACTAACTATCTTCTATTCTCCTTGTTCATACTG
>JAKAMG010000012.1:0-7247 GCA_021812985.1 Bacteroidota bacterium | reverse complement strand
CTACCGTGGCGCGCCAAGTTCTCTACAATCTCCCACCATACTAAACTGAAGGAGAACATCTGTCTATGAGCAGCTGCAGCAGTACCTATCGTGTAACTCTATTGCTTGAAGGGGTAGTCGAGGTACCTTGTGATATGGGGGCCGAAGCCATCCAAGAATCTTTCCTCATCGGAGTGAAAATGGCGAACGGAAACGCCCAGGATTTTGAGTTTGGTATCATCGATATCAAAAAAGCCGAAATGGCGCGCGTCTTCCGAAAGGAGGACCTTAACCTCAATTGATCTTCTGTAAGAGTTCAGAACATGTGTTCTGACTTGAGCCCGGGCTGCGGCCCGGGTTTTTAAAAAGGTTAATGCTAAATACTATGTTCAAAAACGGAGAACATCCAATTTACGGAAATAAGCGGAGAGGCGCGTAAAGTCAAAATGATATACATCTGGCTCCTTATATCTGCCGCAATTGAAGGTATTGCAGACGCGTTTGTAAAACGTTGGTCGGTGGATGGCCTATGGCGTAACGCTGCTTTCGCTCTGATCGCATACAATTTCGTGCAGGTTGCTTGGATGGCGGCGATGCATTTGAGCAAAAAACTGGCAGTAACTGGGACATTATGGGTGCTGTTTATGGAAGTCGGTGTGCTGATCGTCGGCGCGGGATTCTTTCACGAGACACTGACTGTCAATCAGATAATAGGCTGCGCGCTCGGGATTGTGGCCATCATGTTCCTGATTTGAATCGGAGTGAAAATGACAACCGGAAACGCCCAGGATTATGAGTTTGGTATCAGCGCGCGCGGCGGAAATGGTAACCCTGAATGGGCACGGCAATGCCGCTGCTTGCCTGCAGGCAAGATTCGATAATGCTCGTCAGAGTTCAGTGAAACAATTTCCTTGCGTCAATTCAAAAGACTAAGAAAAGGCAGAAATATGAACATCGGTGAAAAAGTAAAACAACTTCGTCAGCAGCGGGGACTTTCGCAGAACGAGCTGGCCAAGAGATCAAAGATATCACAGCCGAATCTTTGCCGGCTGGAGGGAGGTGTATCCCACACGGTCAGGGCTGACAACCTATTCCGGATTGCCGCGGTCCTAGGTGTCCCCGCCGATTTCTTTAACGGCGATGCAGAGTTAACGCCGAGAGATATTGTCATTCATGATCCTGAGGCAAGGGAGCTGCTTCGCGGATATTTGATGGCCAACGCGGAGGACCGGCGCCTTTTGAGCCGTTTGGCGCAACAATTAGGGGAAAAGAAGCCGTAAAGTTTTACGGATGCGTAATATTAGGGTGGCTAGCCGAACCGCTCCAATTCTAGAACACGTGTGCTGATTATTTGAACAAGAAGGGAAACTTTAAAAGTTTGGCCTAGCCACAACGAGTCTTTTGCCAATCGCTCAATGGCGGATAAATTCAAGCACCTGCCTATTGACATTGCGTATAACGCATATTATATTAGGTATGTACTTGCTAGAAGCGAAGAGTAGTATAGCCAATAGCGCATTACTTGCCTCTATCTCTATGGGATTGGGTGTCAAGTCCGATTTCCTAGCGAAAAGAAGTCATGAACTGTCGAGCTAGGGTATCGCAAAACATAACGAGTGAATACGAAATTTGAGACCTCAAATAGAGGTCTTAGTTGGCATGATTCGGTTAGCCAACAACTTAGAATGTCCGCGCCCATCAAAGAATGGGAAATGCCCCGGGTCCATTAGACTATAGGCACCAAGGGAGCAGGAACGATGAAACGACTGTGGGAGAAGGCGGTTCCCACGGTTTTCGGACAACGAACTTCAAAAAAAACTAACTAATACTAAATTGGCCGCCGTACTTAATGTATAGATGGCCGTGCTATCCGTACGGCCGGAGGTATTAGTTAGTGAAACGTATTTGTAACCTACCAAAGGTCGGCCCTAATCGGGTCGGTATCCTGCAAGTCTTATCGATCGTCTCAGCTCTAGTCGGAGTTGGGTCTTCTGCGAACTCTGTATCGAAGGGAGGCCAACGATGAATAAGACTTTTTATTTAATGCGAAATGACTTTGGGGATATTATCGACGTGGATGCAACTAAGGTTGGGAAAAGCTGGAGAGCCCTCTGCCCTTTTCACGACGATAGAAATCCGAGTCTCTCCATATCCGAGGAGAAAGGAGTCTATCATTGCTTTGGCTGTGATAAAAATGGGCGACTAAGTGACGGCCGCCTAAATAGAAGGCATATTGAAGTAGAACACGCCGATTTTAGGAGCCCATCTCGAAGAATCGTCGGCGAATACTCCTACAAAGACCAAAACGGAGTCGAGGTCTACCAAGTCGTAAGGCTGGAGCCCAAATCTTTCTTTTTTCGGCATAAGGATGCGTCTGGAAAATGGGTCAACAACGCCGAGGGTCTCAGGAGGTACCCATACCGTCTGCCAGAGATTTTGAATTCGATGGGCACTGTCTTCATCGTTGAAGGTGAAAAAGATGTCGACACACTTGTATCGAAAGGGTTAACGGCAACTACAAATGCGGGAGGTGCGGGCAAATGGGACTCTGAATTTGCCCAGTACCTGAAAGGAAGAGACGTAGTTATCCTGCCGGACAATGACAAGCCTGGAAAAGAACATGCTGAATCGGTTGCGGCAACGCTGATAAAAACTGCCGCAAGTGTCAAAATTGTAGGGCTTCCTGGGCTTGGGGAGAAGGAGGACGTTTCCGATTGGCTTCAAATTCTTGACAATACTGTGGACAAGTTAGCCAGTCTCGCAGCCTTAGTAACACCTCAAGTTATTCCCTCCTCTCAAGAAAGAACTGGTGACATGCCTTCTAACTCGAAGGTGATATACATGTCTCGGTTTTATCCGCGCCCTTACGCATTAGAAATCATGGGTTCCTATTTGTTCTTCTCGGTCAGTACGTCTTCGGATGAACCCCTGTATTATTACGATTTCCGATCCGGCCTGTGGAAATCTGATGGAACGGGTCTAGTCTCAAGCTATTTCCGGACTCAGTCGGAAGCACTGGACATTATCTACCGGCAGACTAGGTATATAAAAGAGATTGAAATGGACATACGAGGCTGCAAGTATGAACTTGGAACCAATGCGCTACCTGAGCCTGACCCAAACTTGATTCCTTGCAAGAATGGTGTCTTTGATCTCTCGACTAATCAGCTAAGGGCTTATAGCCCAAAAGACTATTTCACTTGGAAACATCCGTTTGATTATAATCCGAAAGCAAAAAATGACTTGGTGGAATTCGTGGAAACTTTCATCCCAAGCAATAAATCCGAGGATCTTTTCGATCTTATGTCTTACACCCTATGGCGAGGATACCCGTATCAGAAATTCTTTTTTCTGAACGGGTCGGGGTCAAATGGGAAGTCGCTTTTCCAAACCATTTATATAAACATGCTCGGGAGTGAGCAAGTCGTAAGCCTGTCATTGGAGAGCATACAATTTGGTAATTACGCCGCCGCCGAGCTGCACCGGAAACTGCTGAATATATCGGGCGAGGTTGGTTATGAAGATCTGAGTAATGATAGGCTCTTGAAACAGCTTACCGGCGGGGACATGATCACCGCGGACAGGAAATATCTGAATTCGATTAAGTACTTGAATCACGCGAAACAGGTTTTTCTGATGAACTCCGTACCGCAAACTACGGATACATCTGATGGGTTTTACCGTCGCGCGTATTTGATAGACTTCCCATGCAAATTCGAGGAAAATCCTCAAGTTATGGATGCCATATCAAACGTTAATGAAATGCAAGAGAGTTACGAAGGGCTATTTTATTACGTCATTCGAAATCTTGTTGAACTAAAGAAGCGGAATTTTCACTTCCGCAATGAAAAGCCCCTCGAAACAAGGCGTGAAGAATACCAGCAAAAATCAAATCCCCTATTGCGATTTATCCATGATAAGTGCGAGATGAAGACAAATGGGGAGACCCCCAAGAAGGAGTTCCAAGAAAGATTCTCAGAATGGCTTGATTCGCAGAGGCTAACCCGCTACACGCCCACCAGGCTCGGCCGCAGCATGAAGGCACTAGGTTACGAGGAAGGAAAGACTACCCAAAAGGAATCTGGAGAACGGTTAAACTGTTGGAAGGGAATTATCCTCAACGAATGATGGCTAGGGTGTCCAGGGTGTCAACACTTCTATAAAGAATGGTAGGAAGCTTATAGATATGTTTACTATACCCTGGACACCCCGGACAGTCTTGACACTATAAATACCTGGGAGTGAAATGAAGTCAGGTCATGTCTTATCAGACTATCCTGTCGATCCTAGCATGCGGTATCGCCCCTTATTCAGCTGGAAATTAGGGGTTGCGTTAAGTATTGGCCATTGGCATCTCGCTTAGCTTTGAAAGTTCAGAACACGTGTTCTAGATCGGGATTTGAAGCATAAAGATTTGACTGAAGGGGGCAGATGAGATTGGTACGTTCAATTTGCTTTCCCAAGCCCTCCGATCTGCATCCGGAGCAGACTAAGTCCAATAACCGGAAATGAAAGAGGAGTTAATTGTTAGAAGGTCTAGGCTAATGGTGAATAGTCTAATATCTTTCAAGTTTCTGAACACTGTATTGTTATACATATTGAAATGAGTGGCATAATTGCGCACATTTTTTAGACAACAAGGAGAATAGTATGGAGAATACGTCACTAGGAAAGAAGGTTAAATCCCTTCGGAAAATGCGGGGCATTTCGCAAAACCAACTTGCTAAAAAGGTGGGTGTCAAGCAGGCAACCCTTTCCCGGCTTGAGGCTGGACTCGCAAAACAGATGAAGAGCGAAGCTTTGGCGCGTGTAGCAACAGCACTTGGAGTCACCACAGATTATCTCTTCGGAAATGCAGACAAAGTCAGACCGGAAGACCTTAGCCAAGATGACTTGGAGGCGAAGGCGCTGCTCGAACACTACCTAAAGATGAGTTATGAGGACAAAAAAGTTTTATCCAGATTCGCAGAATTCTTGGCGAAAGGACGTGATAAGAGGTAAGGGGGCAAATGAGTGCCGCCGGAAAGGTAGGCCTTGGGTGTTAGGCACGGCCCCAATTCCTTTCGCTCAGATCGAGGTGGATATCAGGGCTCAATTGAATTATTGACTTTTCTTTCACGACTTGGAATCAGAGGGGGACATCTAACAATCACAGCTTATTTCCCAGAAAATAGCGGAAAAATGAATAATAACGAGGGCCCCAGTTAATGCACAAAAATGTGTATCTATAAATTAAGCTCGATGCAAGAATTTGAATTGCCCGAATGGGTCGATAGCGGGGCTAAGCCAAACGAGGGAAATGATCTTCAGGGCCTGCGTTTCGAGGGCCACTTTATTCCCCATGGCAGGGCCAAATTAATTCCCCACCCTATTGTTAACGAGTTTACTTCACCCACTTCTTAGAGTCAACATTCTGGAATTTCGGTGAGAGCTTTTTTCTGTACGATTCTCCTTTGATCGAGATTTGATGAGCGTTGTGAGCCAGCCGATCCATGAGTGCGTTGGCCATGACACAGATGTGGACAGATTGGTGATGACTTTTGCTGACCTCCAGGCAAAAGAACGGGAGGATCTTCTAAATTATGCGCGGTTCTTGAAGGAGGTTGTCGGTGGCGGAAATCGAAAGTAAATGTAGTGAAGGCCCCACGGCAGTCAAGTATAGCTGCCGTGGGAGCCATCTCAGGACTCACAAACGACCAGTCTGTTTCTCTGAATCTGCTAAAGACCTCTTCCTGATTAACGCTGTTTAAGTGCTCAATGAAACGCGTGGATTCAAAGCGTACGGTTGAAAATCAAGCGACTCGATCGGGAGCTACTTAAATGGCTGTTTGAGCTGTGGATATGACGAAGACATCACCAACTCCTTCTTCCAACATGTCAATGGTCCGGGAAGATATTTCTAGACCAATCAGCAAGTAACGGAATTAAGGCATATTTCTAAAATGGCGGTTCACCCTTTTCCTCGTATGGGTCAGGTTGGTCTGGTTCACTGGGATGATTTCCTGGAGCAGAATAGGATGGCGCAGACGGCCTATCCAGAGCTATCGTGCGTTTATGTCCAGAATAGTGATTGGGCTTTTGATTATCTGCGGCCTTCTGTGCGGACGTGAAATAGCTACCTTTGGAATGGAAAGTCAGGTCAATACTAATTCCGCTGTCTCCATCACGTTGCTTTGCGATGAACACGGTGGATTGCCCTTCCTTAAAAAGGCCCTTCAAAGCAGGTTCTACGTTTGCGGTGGGATTCGAAATAGTAAGCACCGTACTGGCATCGTATCCCATCATTGAAGTGTCTCTCAGGCTAGCAAGACCGGCTACCTTAGATTTCTCTCCTTCCTTATTTAGCGGAGTTATTACAACGATGACAATGTTCAGTCGAATCGCAAGTGTCCTGAGTAGGAGTGAGTAATGCGCAACCTCTCGTTCCCTTGTTTCAAACCTACGACTAGGCATTAGTCTTCCCACATGATCAATGATCACTAGCTTTGTGTCGTAATCCTGAACACTCTTCTCAATTTGATTAGCGAGCTGATCTATGTTCATTCCGCCGTTACAGAGTTGTTGATATTTGTAGTCACGGATTTTCACTTTTATCTGGTCATATCGTTGAATTTCTTCTTTTGAAGCCAAGCTCAAGCGCAGGGCATCCATAATGTGGAAAGGTCCTTCCTGAGCAATTACTCTCGCCATCAAACGATTAGAAGGCATCTCCATGCTGACATAAAGGACGCCCATTGTTCTGGCAGCTCTCAGAGCAATCTGAAGCGCAAGGCTTGATTTTCCCGTTCCCGGTGCACCCGCTATAAATACAAGATCGCTGGGGAAGAACCCTCCAGTCAGAGCATCGTCCAGTTCATTGAGGCCCGTTGAAATAGGAACAATCAGACCGTCTTTGCAGTCCTTTTGGAATTTCTCAAGTGTTGCCAGAGCAGACCCGACATCTTCTGGGCCATCTGCGACGCTTGAATCGGTGACAGCCTGTATCCCCGAATTGATTTCTGAAAGAATATCTTCCATACTCTTGTGCTCATAATCTTTGAGCGTCGACTGAATCCCGGTCAGCAGCTTACGTTTTCTACTTAAATCCTTAACAATATTGGCGTAGGACTCAAAGTCGACTGTGGTGACCACTGAATTATTGAGTTCCATGAGGTAGGCTGCTCCGCCTATCGAGTCGAGTTTGTTGGAAGAATTCAGTGCTTCCCTCACTGTAACATAGTTGATGTCCTTAGAATTCTGATCTAAGTTGAGTATTTCATTGTATATCA
>JAKAMG010000011.1 GCA_021812985.1 Bacteroidota bacterium | reverse complement strand
TAATGAAGCTGTGCCAGGAAATCCTCCTCAGCCCAAAGGGGATCTCCGCGAAGACACTGAAGTCGATTCGCGATTACCTGAAGCTCTTCTGGATAAACAACGGGATGTATGACTACGCAACAGCGCGAAAGTTTATACCAGCCTGCACGCCCGGCGAGTTCGAAGCTGCGCTGACCAGGGCTGCGCAGAATCGCGGGACTCCTTCCCGGATCTCGGAAGACCGAATGAAAGTTTTCAGGCAAGTCAGGCGGGCTATGTTCGATCCTGAATATTTAAATGTGGTTACGGACAAGACTCCGGGACACGACTTCATATCTCAAAGTGCCAATAATTTTTATGAGGGGCTGACCACGGGAGAAGTCGATAGGTGGGCAAAGAAGGACAAAGAAAAGAATCCGCTGAATTCCAAGGTTGTATCGCGAGACGGAAGGATCGAGGAAATAGTATGGAGGGCGGGCAATGGGCGCGTTCCCCCCGGCATGTACTCTCAGGAGCTTTCTGAGATCATAACGAATCTTGAAAAGGCCAGGGCGTACGCGGCGGATGAACGCCAGGCCAAAAGCGTAAATCTGCTTATCCGGTTCTTCCGCACAGGAGATCTGGCCGACTGGGAGAAGTTCAATATCAATTGGGTAAAGGATTCGCCTAACGTCGATTTCATACTCGGCTTCATCGAAGTGTATATGGATCCGCGCGGACAAAAAGGGAAATTCGAATCCGTTATCTACTTCACGAACAAAGAACAGACTAACCTCATGAGAAAACTCGCCGCCAACGCGCAGTATTTCGAGGACAGAGCTCCATGGAAGGATGAGTACAGGAAGAAGAAAGTGAAGGCGCCCATCGCGAACGTAGTAAATGTGATTGTGGAGACCGGCGACGCGGGCCCCATCAGCGCGATAGGGATAAACCTCCCCAACGAACAGGCGATAAGGCAGACGCACGGATCCAAGAGCGTCCTCCTTCATAACGTCGTGGCGGCCTACAAGGCATCGGAGCCGAAAGGCCTTCTGGAAGAATTCTGCTTCGACAAGGAGGAAGTCAGGCGCGCCAAGAAATACGGGCAGATTGCTGACGATCTCCATACCGGGATGCATGAGGTACTCGGCCACGCGTCCGGCAGGGTCAGCAATCGGTTGAAGGGCGACCCCGCCGATCATCTCCCCGGTTACTACTCCACGCTTGAGGAGGCAAGGGCTGATCTGGTAGCCCTTTGGAACGTGTTCGACCCAAGGTTGAAGAAACTGAAGATGGTTGAGTCAGACGATGTCAGTAAGGAGATGTACGACGCATACGTCAGGAACGTGTTCCTTCAGCTCCGCAGGATTCCGTGTGGAATTCAGCTCGAGGAAGATCACATGAAGAACCGGCAGATGGTAGTTCAGTATATCATGGAGAACTCCGACTCCATCGAGGTCGTCAGAAGGAAGGGCAAAACGTACTTCCATATCAGGGATTACATGAAGATGCGCCAAGCTGTCGGAAAGCTCCTCGCTGAAGTAATGCGGATAAAGGCTGAAGGTGATCTTGAGGCGGGGAGGCATCTCGTCGACACCTATGGCCTTAAGATCAATACCGCGTGGCGCGACGAGGTCGTCAGACGTGTCAGGAAATTGAAGCTTTCTGCCTACACCGGGTTTGTCATGCCTGATCTCAGTCCGGTCATCGACAAGCGAGGAAATGTGGCCGACGTGAAGATTGAATACCCTCTCGACCTTACGAAGCAAATGACGGAGTATTCCCGCTCCGGCAAATAGACTTCGATCGTAGTTCTGATACGACGATAATTCCAAGCACCTTTGCCATCAAACAACGGAGGTGTCAAGATTAAAAGAGTCGCATCGTTCTTTTCTCCCATTCGCGGCATCGTGTCTGTGTGTGAGTTGCTCGGACAAGTCCACTTCGCCCGGGGAGTCGGCACTCCAGGCAAGAATCTATCAGTTAAAAGGCTGCGTCAGCAGTCTCCATCGGGCCTCTTCGGCAGCGGGGAATTCTTGTTTCTTCTATAGTTTTACCGACACACTCGCTTTCGAGTTTTGTCTGATTGGAAACAGTTGTCAGCATTCCGGCAGGTTCAGCGTGACAAGTTTGTTGAAAGGCGATACAATCCTTCTGGGGGTCACGGATACGGCGGCAGGCTTGTGTAACTGTGTGTGTGATTATCACCTGCGTGCTTAACTTCCCGACCTCCCCCTTTTACAGTACACGCTCGTTGTCTCAATGCCCGACGACGGCGGGAGGGTTTGATACAGTGAAGTGGTCGACCGGATGTTTATCATTGATCGCCCCCCTACGATGTGCCTCCTGGGCCTGCGTCCTCATGTTACCTCGTTTTAGTATATTGACATGTTGAAAATGAACGGAGGTTGAGTTGGACTATCCTAGGCTTTTCGAATTTGTGGAATCACGCAAGGAGGAATTCCTTGCGGAGTTGGGTTCGATCCTCCGGATACAGAGCGTATCCGCCGACCCGACTAAGAAAGGCGAGATGCTTCGTTGCGCAGAGGCGGTCAGTGCCGCGATGCGCTCCGTCGGAATCGAGAACGTGAAGTTGCATGAGACGGAGGGGAATCCGCTGGTATACGGTGACTATCAACATTCACCCGGGAGGCCGACCGTGCTCGTTTACGGACACTACGATGTTCAGCCGGTCGATCCTGTCTCGGAGTGGGAGACTCCTCCTTTCGAGCCGACAGTGAGAGGCTCTGACCTGTATGCGCGCGGTTCCTCGGATGACAAGGGACAGCTCTTCATTCACCTGAAGGCATTCCAGGCGATGAAGACTATCGAGGGGGATTTCCCTGTGAACTTGAAGTACATATTCGAAGGGGAAGAGGAAATAGGGAGCGTCCACCTCGAACCGTTCATTCGCTCTCATGCGGACCTGCTCAAGGCGGACGTCGTCGTGATTTCAGATACGGCGATGTACGGGCGTGATATGCCGACGATTTGCTACGGCCTGAGAGGAATGGCGTATACCGAGTTGACTGTCAGAAACGCGCAGGTCGATCTCCATTCAGGTTCGTTCGGCGGAGCGGTCGAAAATCCCGTGCACGTTCTTGCGGATATTATCTCGAGGTTGCATGACAGGTACGGTCGGGTGACGGTGCCACATTTCTATGATGACGTCGCCCAAGTGTCAGATGTCGAGAGGGAGGAAATTGCCAGGCTGCCCTACTCGGATGCTGAATTCCTAAGGCAGTCGGGTGCTGTCGCGCCTTTCGGCGAATATGGATACTCCACGAATGAGAGACTTTGGATCAGGCCGACGCTCGATGTGAACGGAATCTTTGGCGGGTTTACGGGCGAAGGTGCGAAAACAATAATACCCTCCAAGGCTACCGCGAAAATCAGCATGCGTCTGGTACCTGATCAGAAATCGACAAGAGTACTCGATTTGTTCGAAAGCTTCGTCAGAGAAATCGCCCCTCCGACGGCCATAGTGGAACTGAAGAAACTGCACAGCGGTGAGCCGGCCATCACTCCCATCGACCACCCTGCGGTCAGAGCCGCATCAGCTGCGCTCGAGCAGGTGTTTGGCGCCAAGCCGTATTTCATACGAGAGGGAGGATCTATACCCGAGGTGTTGACCTTCCAGGAATCGCTTGGCGCTCCGGTCGTCCTCCTTGGGTTCGGCCTTCCTGATGAAAACAGCCACGCACCAAACGAACATCTTTATCTGCGACATTTCTTCGACGGGATAAAAACCGTCGCGGTTCTTTACGATAAGATTGGCGGAAAATAAAAAAGTGGCTGCCGGTTCCTGACCGACAGCCACTCTTTGCATCTTTCTTCGTTTTACTTCTTGTCCCTGATTACTCTGCTATCTTTCCGTCCTTGATTTCATTCACGAGCCGGTCTGCGTGGTAGATATACTTCAGTGCCTGAGGTATCGCGTCAGAGTGGACCGCGACCGCCCTGTTGACTGAAGGCACGTAGATGAAGTTACCGGGGAGACTCTCGATGTTACCGTCAAAGATTAATCCGACGAGTTCGCGCTTCTCGTTTATGACGGGGCTTCCTGAATTTCCTCCGATAATGTCGCTCGTCATCACGAAGTCGAGCGGCGTGCTGAGATTAAAATCAGCCGGGGGATTCTGCCAAACCGAGGGGAGACTCCACGGATACTCCTTCCCAAAGCTGTAATACCTGTTGTACAGCCCGTAGAATGTCGTCATTGTCGGGGCCAGGGTTCCGTTATACGGATATCCCTCGACGACTCCATCAGCCAACCTCAATGTGAACGTCGCATCGGGTGGGATGGAAGTTCCGTAGACATCGAATAGGGCACGGCCGAGAAGAAGGTTGTCAGAAGTTTCTTCCGCCACGAGCTTGTTGTACTCACGCTCCACTTCCATCGCTTTGGCTCCGTTCTTAACGATGTATTGTATGAACGGATCGCTGGAGTTCAGTATCGATTCCGGGCTGCCGTCGAGCATGGCTGCCACCTTTGCGCTGTCGCCGAGCGAACTCTCACCGGCGAGGTAGCTGGCGGCATTCTCTGCGGTGCGTCCGCCTAACAGCGTGTTCACGGCTTCATCCTGCGTTCCGAGCGACGACTGCATCTCGTTCAGCTGGAGTGCGAGGAGAGCCTTCTCGAGTTCGGGATCAAACTTCTCAGGGAAGAACTTGTCCTTGAATTTCTTCAGATCTTCGCCTTTCATTTCGGCGGGACGCTCCGCCTCCGGTAGCTGCATCGTCTTTGCGAATCGGACCAGCTTCGAGGCTAGTGTGAAATATGACGACCCCCCGAATCCCGCCACGTTGTAGGCTACGCTCTTCGCGAACAACTCGGACTTTTGTCCCTCTACCTTCTTGAGCTCGTTCCATACGGAGCCGTACTTCTCCTCGAGCGCTGGATTCTTGGCGACCTCCGCCCTGAAGCCGCGTTCGAATGCCTCTTTCCTTGCCATGAGGTAGGGATCGCGGAGTCCGCCCAGCATGCCGGTGTAAGCCTTGAGCGAATTAGATATCCCGAAAAGCCTCGTCTGATAGTCGAGCTTCTTGTCCGGATGCTGTTCGATGTAGCGCGAGTAGACCGACTGGAGATCTCCGAGGAGCTTCACGATGAATGGATATGCGTAGTCTCGGTTGAATTCAAGTTGCGCCACCGATATCTGGCGTCCGGTTCTACCAGGGTTGCCAATTACGAAGACGGGCTCGCCGCTTGTCGCGCCGTTCGTACTCCACTTGAAGTAGTCTTCAGTGTGAAGCGGTTTCCCGTCGTTACCGTACACCCTGAAGAGCGAGAAATCGAGGTCGTATCTGGGGTAAGTGAAGTTATCGTAATCACCTCCGAAATACGCGACGATCATCTGAGGCGCAAATACGAGCCTTACATCGGTGTAGCGATGGTAGCCGTACAGAGAATACTTTCCTCCATTATAGAAGGTTACCACCTGAAAAATCATGGAGTCTGCGGGATCTGACTCTTTGTACTTTTGCCAGTATTCCTTCTGGATCTTCCGCATCTCGGCGTTTCCGTTGGCAACTTTCTGCTCATCGGTTGCGCCGGTTTGGAATGCCTTCTGAACTTCGGCGGTCACGTCCTTGATGAGGACGAGCTGGTCGGCGTACATCCCTTCCACTTTCCTCTCGTCGGAAAGTGTCGGCGCGTAGAAGCCGCTGTCCGGAAGATCCTCGCCCGGCTTATTCACCTTATCAAGCGCGTATCTTGCGCAGTGGTGGTTGGTGAGGACCAATCCGTCCGCTGAGATGAATGACGCCGAGCAGCCGGGGAGGCGAAGGGCCGAAAGTCTAGACTTCGCGAACCACGCAGAATCGGGGGAGAAGTTATACTCCTCCTTGAAGTAGTTCATCGGGGGGTAGTCGAAAGTCCACATCTTTCCGTTGTCGAACCTTCCCGCCTTCACGGTATCAGGGTTGAAGTAGACCTGGTCGTTTGATTTCGCGGTCTGATACGACGAGCACCCGGCAATTGAGAGGAGTGCCGTACATATCGCCAGCGAAGCTAATCTGGTTGCAAGAGTTTTCATTTTTGCCCCTTTGGCTTTTTTGTCGACTGACAATTTAAATGAATCGCGTAATAAATTCCTCCAGCGTGCGGGTAAATGCAGCCGCGGCAGGAGCCCCGGGAATACAATAAATGTTGTTATTTCTTCGCCTGGTTGATATATTTCCCGCAGCCGGAGGTTTGAGCGACAGACCCCAGTGCACCTCCGGATAAAGAGTCAGGCATACCAAATAGAGGAGCGCAAAAAGATGCATTCTAGAATCGTTAAAGAATTCCTGATCGTTACCGCTCTGGCGGTGATGTTCGCAGCTTGCCAGAAAGAGACGCCTGTCACGGTTCCTCCGTTGCAGAATTACAGAGACGGATTGAACATGTTTAGCATCGACCTCCCGTCAGGCTGGCAGCAATCAAGCGAGCCGGGAAAACTGAACGTTTACAACACACAGGATGCCTGGAACAAGTTCGCGGATCCCACATCGAGCTCCAAGCCGGGGGTTAGAATTTATATTTATGCGCAGAATGTGGGAGGACAGAAGCTTCAGGACGTGGTCGAGCAGTTCAAGGATAACCTGAGACAGCAGCAGGCCCAGATCGACCCTGACGTGCAGGCGACGCTTGCAGGCAACCAGGCTGTGAAGGTCCCCTACGCGCTTAGGCTCGACAGTAAGAATACTATCTATGGCTATGCGATACTCACCGTCGCGGACAGCGTGGAGTATGGCTACGAGTGTCAGGGATTCAACAAGGAGTTCAAACGCTACGCCCCGGTCTTCGACACCGTCGCGACTACTTATCATATTATTCCAAAGGCTGTCGCGAAGGAGCAGCTCCCTGAGGACCTGGTTCCGTCGACCACGACGAAGGCGTTCCAGAACGATTACTTCACGATCCAGTATCCCGATAACTTCACGGCAACCGCTGGCGGAGCATCCGGTGACGTCAAGACCTCCGTTAACATCAAAGGCTATTTCCAGGATTGCACGATTCAGGGCGATGTGCTTGACGCGAAGAAACTCAACGTCGACAAGGTGTTCGATCAGAACAAGGGTAATTACCCCAATTCAAAGAGCCAAAAGATACAACTCGACGGCCTGGAAGCATACATGATATCCTACTCGCCAGTAAAGGGGATACAGCGTCGCGTTTATTTCGTCGTCAAGAACAACAACTGGATCCGCCTTATCCTGACCTGGAACGAAGAAAGCCAGAAGAAGTATTCGGCCAACTTTGAGCAGGCTTTTGAGAAGGCGGTAAACAGCATAAAGCTGAAGTGATTCATTAGTGCGCAATCAGCGGTCGGCGGTCCGCGATCAGGCGAACCCTGGGATCGGACGGCTGACTGCTGAACGCTGATATGGTTCAATCACTTTTTGGAGACGGGGTACGTTTCTACAACGTGGCTCACCGCGGGTTCTCGGCAGAAGCCCCGGAGAACACGATTGCCGCTTTTGAGAAGGGTATCAGGGCGGGGGCCAACATGCTCGAGATGGACGTTATGCTTACAGGCGACGGCAACGTCATTGTCTTTCATGACTACCGCCTGGGCAGAACCACAAATGGAACCGGGCTCGTAAACAGGATAAGCGCGGACAATATAAGATCTCTCGACGCGGGGCTCTGGTTCAATGGCTCATACTCCGACGAAAAAGTACCCTTCCTTGATGAAGTCCTCGAGCTTGCCAGGGGGAAGGTGCGCCTCAACATAGAGATGAAGCACCGGCGGCACAATGGCGCCGCCGAGCTCGTAGAGAAGTGTGTTAAGATTGTGGAGCGGCACCGAATGACCGACGAAGTCATATTCTCCTCCTTCAATCTCGAAGCGCTCCGAATCCTCAATTACCTCAGGCCGCATCTTCGCTTCGCCCCGCTGTACAGGCACAACCTCAACCCTACGCCGCGGTCCTTCCCCCTTCAGTACGGGGCGCAGGCGGTGGTGCTGAACCACCTCTTCCTGAACAGGACGGTGGTACACCAGTTCCATGATCTTGGTATAAAGGTGTTCGTCTACACGGTCAACGGGAGGAGAAGGATAGAGAAGATGATATCGATGAACGTAGACGGAGTCATTTCAGACAACCCCGCCCTCGTTGCCTCAATATCTAAGGGGAGACTCTCCTAAAGGGAGTTCCTCTTCGCGAAATGCTGGTACGAGGGATAGCCGGAATATTCTTCGTTTTCGCCGTTCACCCTTTTAATTTTGACCCGCGCCTCGCCCTCCATGATTCTACCGATCGCTCTGACGTTTCCCTGGAGAGAGTACAGCTTCGGAAAATCTTCTTCCGCGATCGTGAAAAGGAGTTCGTAATCTTCTCCGCCGAAAAGGGCGTACGATAACGGGTCTTCCTTGAACTCCTCCGCGACACGCCTGGTGATAGGATCCAGAGGGATGAATTCCTCGCTTAGTTCGGCGGCGACGCCGCTCGACACGCAGATGTGCATCATGTCCGAAATGAGTCCGTCGCTGACGTCTATCAAAGAGTGGAGGCGGATCTTTTCGCTGATCTCCCTGGAGAGGGTTATCCTAACGTCAGGGATCAGGTGTTTCTGAAGGGCGGTATCGAATCCTTCGAAATCCGGTGCGAAGTCTGCAGGTTGTCCAGCTTCGACGTATCTGCTTTTCTCCCTCTGAAGGATCTTCAATCCCGCGTGTGCCCTCCCGAGGTCGCCAGACACGCACACGACGTCCCCAACCTTTGCGCCGCTCCTGACGGCGAGCCGCTCAGGCTCTACTTCGCCGGAGACCGTGACGCTGGCGAAGAAGCCGACTGGGGAAGCGCTAGTATCCCCTCCCGCGACGCTGCAGCCGTGCTTGCCGAATTCAGCTGTCAGCGCATCGTAGAATTCCTCTATCATTTCGAGACTGATGTTCGAGTGTATTCCCAGCGAAACGAATGCGGCGGTCGGGAGCGCGGACATGGCGGCGATGTCGCTCAAATTTACGGCGGCCGCCTTCTGCCCGAGGTGCTTCATCGAAGTGTAAGAAGCGTCGTAGTGTACGTTTTGAACCATGACATCAGTAGTCACAACAGTCAGCTTGCCGGGTGTCGGCCTCAGCACCGCGGCATCGTCCCCTATTGAGCTGATCACGTTTGGGTTCTGATAACGCGCCGCAAGGGACGCGAACTTCTCGACGAGTCCGAACTCGCCCACTGTCGAAATGGGGGTGTACTTTATGTCCAAACTTCCTCCTTTGATAAGGGGTACGGCCTGTAAGTCACTAAGAAGGCCGGCTGGGAAAGATCGCCGCGCGACCTGGCGGGACCCTTGAAGAGGAAATTAGCGAAAGCGCGACTGAAATCAAATCTTTGGGGGACTCAAGGCCTGACTGAATCTGCTTTATGGTGGTATCCGGTGAAAGTGAAGGAAGCAAACAAATCGATCCGGAACTCTTGAGGGGCGCCGGCGCTGCAAAGAGCTCGTTTTGGGTGATTTTGACCTCTTTTGAAGATTGAGTGCTCAGGAGTTATATTTACAAGCCTGCTAGAGAGGTGTGTCTCATCTGACTTTGCACGCCTGTTGATTGAGCGGGTAGATGGCGAAATTGGCAGACGCGCTAGCCTTAGGAGCTAGTCCCTCAACGGGATGGGGGTTCGAGTCCCCCTCTACCCACTTATTGAGAATGATATCGCGAAGTCAGTCCGGCAAGACGCTATTGTCCGGGACCGGCGCGGCTCAGTCGCCAAAAGCCATCTCTGTCGCGTGAAACTCGGGGAGAAATGAAGAATCCGGGAAGACTCGAACGGGCGAAACAAAACAACATCCGAAATCATGTTTCGGGAAAGGAAAGAAAGTGGAGTACAAAATTCTTGACCTCGGGGGATTGAAGAAGCAGCTCGAGGTAACGGCAACTGTTGAAGATAACCTTGTTAAAGATAAGTTTGAATCGGCATATACCGATTTCCAAAAGAACGCGGCGGTCCCCGGATTCAGGAAGGGGAAGACCCCAATCGAAATAGTCAAGAAGAGATACGGCGAGCAGATCGAAACCGAGTCGATACCGGATATCGTCAACGATATCGTGAAGGACATCTTTGACAAGGAGAGCACAAAGATTGCCGGGGTAATAGATTACAATTTTGACGCGCGCAGGACCGGCGATCCTCTCCATTTCTTCCTGACCTTCGAGGTTGTTCCTGCCATAGAGCCGAAGGGTTACATGGGAATGACGCTCGAACGCGCGATGTATAAGATCGGTCCAGAGACGATTGACCACGAGCTGATGCACATACGCGAGGCAAACGCGGAGTTGCAGGAGGTTGAGACACTCGAGGACGATAAGGCGGTGGTGACTGTTGATTTGCAGGTGACCGATGACAAGGGCGTCCCGCTCATCGGACAGAGGCGTGAGAATTATAAGGTCGATCTCCGAAGCAAGGCCCCCGAGCTGTCGGAAATACAAGCCCGGCTCACGAAGTCCAAGGCGGGAGACGAGTTTAACCTCGAGCTCGAGACGTTCGACAAGTCGAGCCAGCCCGCAGGAAAGAAACCTTTCAAGGTAACTGTGAAAAAGCTCGAGAAGTTTGTAATGCCGGAGCTTAATGATGAGTTTGCAAAGAAGGTCTCCGGAGGGAAGATGGAGACTCTCGACGCGCTTAAGAATGACATCGAGAGGGAACTCGAGCATTACTACGAGGACCGGGCGGAGGAAGAGCTCAGAGACAAAATTGCCGAAGAGCTTCTCAAGCAGAATGAGTTCGAGGTCCCGGAGAGCATGGTGGACGAGTACCTCAACGATATGATAGAGGAGCTGAAGAAGAGATCGGAGAACCAGGAGGTCGACGACAACTTCGTGAAGGAGAGGTACAGGGAAGCTGCCGTTCGGGCGGTTAAATGGAACCTCCTCGCCGCTTCCATAATCCAGAAGGAAAATCTCAAGGTGGATGATGCGGTGCTCGAACGGACCGCGGAGGACGAAGCTTCGAAATACAGACTCGACAGGTCGAAGCTCCTCGATTTCTACAAGAGTTCGGACGACGTCAAGAACAAGCTCCTCTTCAACGAGATGTTCAATTACATCGTCGATAAATCTGAAATAAAAATTGTTGACAAAACGGCGACTCACCAACACGAGGACTGACAAAATGGAGATTTACAATCAGCTCACGATCCCGTACGTTATCGAGCAGACGGGACGCGGCGAAAGAGCGTATGATATTTTTTCCAGACTTCTCAAGGAGAGGATCATATTCATCGGAACCGCCATAGACGACACCGTGGCGAGCCTGGTTATCGCTCAGCTCCTGTTCCTCGAGAGCGAGGAGCCAAACAAGGATATCAACCTGTACATAAACAGCCCGGGAGGAAGCGTCTCGGCGGGTCTGGCGATCTACGACACTATGCAGTATGTGAGGCCGGACGTCGCGACGACCTGCGTCGGTCTGGCCGCGAGCATGGGGGCCGTTCTCCTTGCGGGGGGCGCCGCCGGCAAAAGGACATCCCTCCCGAACGCCAGGATAATGATCCACCAGCCCTGGGGAGGCTTTCAGGGTACTGCGGCGGATATCAGCATACAGGCGGAGGAAGTCATCAAGACAAAACGACACCTGAACGATATCCTGGCCAAGCATTCCGGCAAGCCGGTGGAGCAAATTGAAAAAGATACAGATAGAGATTATTTTATGTCCGCCGATGAGGCTGTCAATTATGGCTTGATTGACAACGTTCTCGTCAAAAGAGAAAATAAGAAGAAGTGAAACCAACTCGGAGTTATAAAAAACCATATGGGCAGTTTGCTTCTGCTTGTAATGCTGGTTTTTGTCGTTTTATTTGCGATAGCGGTGCCAACCGTGATTTCGGACCTGAAGGGTCAGCGACAGAAGGATGCCGAAGAAGAATATTGATTGAAGGGATGTTTTAACAGCTAATGGCCAAACAACACCAGGAGGAAATGCGCTGTTCGTTCTGCGGCCGGGAGGCTAAGGAAGTCAAGAGCCTCGTCGCGGGACCCGGAGATGTCTATATCTGCGACATCTGCGTGGAGCATTCCGTGGAAATACTGCGGAGCAACATCCCTGCCTACAGGCAGCAGCCTGAGGAGTACACAGACAAGGCCCCGCTCACGCCAATAGAAATAAAGGCGGCTCTCGACCAGTACGTGATCGGCCAGGAGCACGCCAAGAAGATCCTCTCGGTTGCCGTTTACAACCACTATAAGAGAATATCGCTTCCTCATGGTTTAAACTCTGAGGATGACACTGAAATTGAGAAGAGCAATATCCTCTTGATCGGACCGACGGGAACCGGCAAGACTCTTCTGGCTCAGACCCTGGCAAAAATACTCAACGTGCCGTTTGCCATCGCTGACGCGACCACGCTGACTGAAGCCGGCTACGTCGGGGACGACGTCGAGACAATTCTGGTGCATCTTCTCCAGAACACCGACTACGATGTTGCGCGGGCGGAAAGAGGGATAGTTTACGTCGATGAGATCGACAAGATCGCGAGGAAGAGCGATACTCCGTCAATTACCCGCGACGTGTCGGGCGAGGGGGTGCAGCAGGCGCTCCTCAAGATACTCGAGGGGACGACGGCTGGTGTCCCTCCGCGAGGCGGAAGGAAGCATCCGGAGCAGCCTCTCATCAACGTCAACACGAGAAACATTCTCTTCATTTGCGGTGGTGCCTTCGAAGGGCTCGAGAAGATCGTTGCCCGCCGTGTCAGCAAGAATCCGATAGGTTTCGGCGCGGAAATACATTCGGTAAAGGATCATGAAGTGAACGAGCTTCTTCCGCTCGTTCAGCCTGACGATCTGTTGAAGTTCGGACTCATTCCCGAATTCATCGGGAGGCTCCCTGTAGTGGCGACACTCCATACGCTGAGTGACGAAGCTATGAAGGATATCCTGATGAAGCCGAAGAATTCACTCGTCAAGCAGTACAAGAAACTGTTCAAGCTTGAGGAAGTGGATCTTGAATTCGAAGACGAGGCTCTGATGGCGATCGTTCAAAAGGCCGTCGAGAGGGGCACCGGCGCACGCGGTCTCCGTTCCATATTGGAAGAGAAGATGGTCGATATTATGTATAACCTTCCATCCATGCCTGACGTCGCCAAGTGCATCATAACAAAGGATGTCGTCGTATCGGGCGCGGACCCGATCTTCCTCACGAAGAGGAAGCAGGCGACAGCCTAACTCAGTTCCCCACCAGTCCGGCGAAAACCCTTATCTGCAGCTGCGGCTGCTTGTCACTGGTAGTGTGCACGGTGATGTAGCCGTCCACGTCGCGAGAGTTCGTCGGCTTGATGTAGAAATCCAGGTTTGCAAATTCGCCCGGCTTAAGAGTCTTCTTGCTGAGCCTGAAGGTTATCTCCTTCGATGGGACGTCAACCCCGGTTATGGTCATCGGCGCGTCTGTCGTGTTGGAGAGCGTCACTTCCGCGCTGTCAAGCTTTCCTACGCGGGCATTGTTGAAAAGGACATACCCCGGAGTAGGCTGGAGAGCATAAGCGACGTAGCCCGTCATCTTGACAGTCATCAGCTGGTCCTTCGGATATGAGTTTGAGATATAAATGTACTTCGTGACATCGCCGATGTAGCCGGTGGGGTTAAACTGGATTTTCACTTCGGTCTTCTCGCCCGGCGCAAGAATATCTTTTGAGGCAAGCGCCGCCGTACAGCCGCAACTCGTCGAGACTTTCTTGATTGTTATGCTGTCTTTGCCGGAGTTCTGCAGTGTTATTACCTGGTGTACCAGCGCCCCGGTTTGATACACCGTGCCGAAGCTTATCTTGTCCCCCTCGAGCACGCGCAGTTGGGCGTTGGCGTTGCCGGCGGCGAGCGTCGCCATGAGAACGCCGGTGCAAATTGCAAGGAATATATCCCTCATTTCTTTCTTTCTCCTGAAAACAGCCTTAATAATTCCGGATCTGGTCTTCCCGTCGGCTCCGGCTTCTCTCCTGAATCTCTTCCGGTGTCCGGCGCAGTGATCCGCTTTTCACGTATTGCTGCAAGGAATTCGCCGCTGGTTTGTGTCCCTGCTCCGCATTCTCTTGCATAACTGACGATAGAAAGGTCATTGGAAACCACGATCAGAGACCTCCTGTTGGGGGAGGCTCCGATTTCCCGCTTTATGAAGTCATCTGCAGTCTCTCCCCGCGATGTGAACCTCACAAGGAGGCGGGTTGACTCGTTGGCGGCTGAAGCGGCAAATCTGCCGTCAAACACAACCGTTATTTCTTCCCTGGAATGTCGATTTGAGCGGAGAATCTCACCCAGAAATTCGCGCCTTCCGATCTCATTATCATTCCTTAAAAGCTTTGAGAGCTTCTGGTCCGATAATATCACGTTGTATCCGTCAATCAACCGCTTCACAGCAAAATATAATTCGTACGTTCGCCCCGTTCAAAGCGGAGCATTTTTCGACGAGAGAGACGCAAAGCTAAAGCTCATACGAGTGCTAAGCGAAACAACAGGGATCCGGTGCTGTGAGCGATTATCGACTGAGAATAGCACCCCAACTGCCCTGTTTTTGAAGCTATTATGACGCATTCGCACTTTGCGAAGACCAGATGCGTTCTGCGATGCTAAATCGGGGAAGCACCGTTAAAATAGTAAGGATTCGAGGGAAATTTCTGGCACGGTGTTGGATACAATATAAGAAGAAAGTTTGTTCATCAAATAAGTTTGAAGGTAACAGGAGGCCGGATGCGACCGGGCACAAAAAAAGTTTATGAGTTGCATACCCGCAAACAGCCCCCTGACATGGGAAGAAGGTCTTGCCGCTTAGTTATCCCACGCTGCCACAAATCGCGAAGCACGACTCGCATGCCCTAATGCAGCCTCCTAATTTAGCGGTCAAACCCCAAGTGAAGATTCTTCTTCCCGCTGCGGAAAACAGGCACTCCTGCCCGGGAGTGCCTCGTTTTTTTTTAAAAGGGTGCTTGGAGCACTCTTCCAGATAAACCTAATATGGTTTCCTTGCAAGTAACGGCGGTTGAAAACTCACATAAGTTGTTCAAGACGAGAGAGCAGTCGGACCTGTTGTTCGCGAGCCTTATAGGCGCAACGGTGATAGCGATTATTGTCACCTCCGTGGCTCATTTCATTCTCCCGGATCCGGAGCTCCCTGGCAGGATGCTAATCGGAGGGGTTTCAGGCGGATTCGGCGGTGTCTTGGGCCTCTTCATCATCAGTGAGATAGTTGACCGTAATTGGTTAAATGCCGTCTTGGTTTCAGCGGCGGTAGGTGTTTTGGATGGGTTGTTAGTAGGTGTTGCAGTCGCACTTTTCCCGTCCCTTTTTTAGCGAAGCACATTACGTGATGCTTAAGAACCTTCTTTAATTTTTTCCCCTCTCTGGAAATTCCTCTTGACAAATACTCCTTCCCTTTTTAACTTCCACAGGTCGTTCGAGTAGGGAATACTTTCGAATTGAAGGCATTTTGCCTCCACCGATTTTCCTGCGGTGACCGGCAAAACTGTTCCATGACCAACGAAATCTGATGCGGAAAATTTACTATTACTCTAAGCGGGACCTGAAATACAAGGAGATTGGACGGGGAGTGCTGTCTCTCGCGATGGTCGCCCTGATGGTCCTCTCTTCTCTCCTGACTATGTTTTCGGGGTACCTCGGACTCGATGTCTTCGGTCTGAGGAGCATGCGTGCTGAGAGCATTGCGAGGGAGAATTCCGTTCTGAAGGCACAACTTGCCTCCCTGAACCGGAGGATGGACTCGTTCCAGCTCGTTATGAAGAATCTCGCGAAGAGTGACGATCAGCTTCGGACTTCCGTGAATCTACCGACCATTCCACCTGACGTGCGAATGGTGTCAGTAGGTGGGGTCGCTGAGAACGCCGACTATGGCGTCTCCGGGGATGCCAACAGGTTGATCTCCAAAGCTGCCAAGTCACTTGAAGTCCTGAGCAGAGAAGCGACACTGCAGCAGGACAGTTACACGGACATACTTCGAAAGTACAACCAGAATCAGCAGTTGTTTGCCCATATCCCGGCCATAGATCCCATACGTGGAGGTATCATCACGGATGGATTTGGAATGAGGTTCCATCCAATACTGCATATGCGCCTTATGCATGACGGGATCGATCTTGTGGCCGATGTCGGAACGAACGTTCACGCCACTGGTGATGGCGTGGTCACCTACGTCGGTCCGAGAGGTGGGTATGGGAACGTGGTCGAGATAGACCACGGATTTGGCTATTCAACACTATACGGCCATCTTGAGAAGGCGCTTGTTAGGGAAGGACAAAAGGTGAAACGTGGTCAGGTCATAGCTCTTTCCGGGGACACCGGATTATCGACCGGCCCCCATTTGCATTATGAAGTCATAAAGAATGGAATTCATGTTAACCCTGCTGCTTATTTCTTTAACGGGCGCGATTACAACGGATCCGATTTTTACAGCGGACTTGCTAGCAAGTGAATTTGATTTGAAGATGAAGATGCAAGGCGTTATGCGCCGCGGCAAGAAAGGAAGGCATTGACATGATATGGACACCTGAACTCGCTACTTACCTTGAGGACGCTCCATGGCCTGCGACGAAGGATGAACTGATAGATTATGCGGTTAGAACAGGAGCACCCATAGAGGTTATTGAGAATCTTCGTGAGCTCGAGGACACTGACGAGCCTTACGAAAGCATAGAGGAAATTTGGCCAGACTATCCAAGCGACGAAGATTTCTTTTACGAAGACGAAAGCGAGTACTAATACCAGACATTTTTCTCGCGAGCCCGGTTGGATTCTCGAATTCAGCTGGGCTTTTTTGTATCTTTGATTATATCTGATGAAACTAACCCTTGCGCTCTTGTTGTTCCTCCTCCTTGTCCCCGCAGCAAATGCTCAGGACAACATCATCGTAAACTCAATCACCTTTGCCGGCAATAAGGCTTTCAAGTCAGATGTCCTGCGCGGTATAATGCTGACAAAGCAGTCCCCCGCCGCAATCTGGAGGTTCACCTACTCATTGGGCCACATCGTCGGTGATTCTGCGCAGTACCTCGATCCAATGGTCTTCAAGGCGGACCTTCAAAGGGTGAAACAGTTTTACCTCGACAATGGCTATATCTACGCAAACGTCGACAGCTCCATGCGATTCGACGGAGAGGGGCGTACTGTCGATATCACTGTCAAAATCAAGGAGGGGCCGCCCGCATTCGTGACAAGACTCAGATATCACGGTATCGCGGATACCACGAAGAGCTTTCGTGAGCTGATGGCTGATAAGCCGGCCATCGCCATCGGGAAAAGGTACTCGTACAAGCAGGTAGATGCGGAGGTTCAGCGTGTCCTCGGGCTCCTGCAAAATAACGGTTTCGCCTACGCCAGAAAGGACAGTTCCGTCGTGAGTTTTTCGCTGCCGCGCCACGATACGGTTGCGACGGCAGTCGACCTCTATTTCTATTCCGGACTCCAGTACCGCTGGGGACAGCTTTCCGTCCTTCCGATTGACAGCGGCAATATCCCTTTTGAAAAGCGCATCGTGCTCCGCGAGATGATGTTCAAACCCGGCGACATTTACAGCATAGCGAAGAAGACGGAGAGTGAGCAGAGGCTCTATGCCCTTAATATGTTTGAGGCAGCTAGGATTATCACGCCTGAGAAGCCCCCTGAAATCGACACGCTGGCAGGAGTGATTTCGCTCAGACCCAGGCCGAAGCACGAGATAACACCTGAGCTCCTCATGGACGACGAGAACAACGCATTCAACTTTGGTGGCGGTCTCGGGTATGTTCACAGGGATTTCCTCGGCGATGCGCGCCTCCTGAGCATCAACACGAGCCTTCTTCTCCAGTCATTTCAGCTTGTGACCTTCAGCTCCAAAGTGCTGAGCGACACCGTCACGGTTGGGAGGATAGACGCGACAGCCCAGCTGACGCAGCCCTACTTCTTCTCGAACGCCACCAGTCTGACCTGGGGAGTCTCATTCCTCGTTGACAAGCAAATGCCTTACGTCCAGCTTGTTCTAAGGAATAAAGTGCGTGTAAGCGACCGCCTCGCGCAGTTCACGACCGCATATCTAGATTGGGACGTAGAGCGGGCCAAAGTCGACTCGCTCCAGGCAATTCCTCTCCCGCAGGGGCTTGAGAAGCCGCAGTTCAACTCCATTATCTCGCTAACCCTTCAAAGGGACAAGACCAACGACCCCTTTTCGCCGACAAGCGGTTTTTTTAATCTCATGACACTTGAAGAGGGGGGCGTCATACCAAATGTCATCAGCTCCCTCTTCAAGCATTCAAACTTTCCTTATGCGAGATATTGGAAGATGACACTCCTCGGAAAGTGGTTCTTCTCGATGAACGACAATGGTACGAACGTGTTCGCCATGAAGGCGAAGTTTGGCTACGCCCAGCAGTATGGGACTTATGAGCAGAACCTGAACGGACCGATTCCTCTCAACTATCGATTCTTCGCCGGAGGGTCGGGGAGTATCAGGGGATGGCGTACGAGAGAACTCGGCAACGTGGCCTCCCCGGAATTTGGAGGCAACACATTGGTCGAGACTAATTTCGAAGACAGGTTTCTCCTTGCCGGCGACTTCGGGGGCGTCTTGTTTGTCGATGCCGGCAACCTGTGGAACAGTTACAAGGATATAACTCTCAACACGATCGCGGCCGCAACCGGTTTCGGTCTCAGATATAACACGTTCTTCGGCCCTCTCCGCGTCGATTTCGGGTTCAGGCTCTTCGATCCCTACGCTCAGGCTGGGCATCAGTTCATCTTCCAGAAAACGGGACGTGAGCTCCTCAGCGAGATGATTGTTCACTTCGGCATATTGCAGGCTTTTTAATGAGTTGGGAAAGAGTAATAGGGCAACACAGAGTCAAGAACCTTCTGCGACAGATTCTTTCCTCCGGCCGCGTTCCGAGCGCCTTCCTATTCGAAGGCCCCGAGGGGGTCGGAAAGGACGCGATGGCGATAGAGCTTGCCAAGACCTTGAACTGCGAGCGAGGCGGGATCGAGCCTTGTGACAACTGCCCGTCGTGCAAGCAGGCGGATTCCCTTCAGCATCCTAATATCAGACTCGTCTTTCCGCTTCCGCGCGGTGAAAGCGAGACAAAAGACGACGGCCCTCTCGACAGGCTCGATGAGAAGACTATGAAGAGGATTAGGGAAGAGATCGCCGTTAAGTCGCAGGATCCGTACCACCGCATCTCCATCCCGAGGGCGCAGGTGATTAAGATCAGCAGCATAAGAGAGGTAATACACGAGGACTCGCTTTCACTTTACCAGCAGGGGAGAAGAGCGGTTATCGTCATGCAGGCAGAAGAAGTCGGTACGGAGTCTGCGAATGCTCTGCTCAAGGTTCTAGAGGAACCCAATCCCGGTACGGTTTTTATACTCACTACGAGCAGGCGGAGCTCTCTCCTCCCGACGATTGTCTCCAGGTGTCAGTCGCTGAGGTTCGATCTCCTCTCGGAAGATGAGATAGTAGATGCTCTCGTTAAGAGACACTCCCTTTCTCAGGCTGACGCTCGACTGAAGGCAAGGCTTGCCGCCGGTTCTTTCAGCAAGGCGGTCGAGCTTCTCGAGACCGACACGATGGAGATCCGGGCGGAGGCGCTAGATGTACTTCGTGATGTCGCGGTCCGTAACCTCTCCCAGTTTTCCGCGAGGGCGAGGAGGCTGCAGGAGTCGAAAGACATCATCAGGGTTGAGGCGCTCCTTAAGATGCTCCAGATCTGGCTTCGCGACGTTGCCGTCCTGCGGTTCGGTTCGTCATCTGATGTTATAAACCAGGACCAGACTTCCACATTGGAGAAGATGGTTCGGAGTTTCAACACGTCGAATCTCATTGAGGCGGTGAACGCCATCGATAGTTCGATAAGGGAGCTCAATGGAAATGTGAATTTAGGTCTCCTTTTCGTAAATTTACTACTGAATCTGAGCGGATTGCTGGAAAAGAAAAACGAGGCTCAAAGTGTCTGATTTTGGTGATTTTGAGGGACTTGAAGGGCTTGTAGATAGAGATTTCGAACTGTCGGTCGAGGAAGTTGAGACCACGGAACTCTCGGAATATTCCGGGCCGTGCGGGAGTTGCGCAAACTGTGCGACGGGTTCTCAGCCGGTCGGCGCCGTCCTTGAAAATAAAGAGGCAAATCTCGACATAGCGGAAGTTGAGTTTAAAGCTCATAGAACCGCCTATTATAAGAACGAGTCGGAGACACCGCTGCGCGTCGGCTCCAGGGTGATCGTGGAGGCGGAGCGAGGGATCGACATCGGACGCGTCCTCGCCGTTGGTGAGAGGGTTCGCGAGAAGAGAAGATGCCGCGGTTTGGTCGGACAGCCGATGAGGAAGATCCTGCGGATAGCGAACGAGAAAGAGATCGAACAATCCGAGGAAAACCGAAGGACGGAAGACAGCGCAGCGCATGTGTTCATCGAAAAATGCGCGAAGCACAACCTCTCGATGAAGCTCGCGGCAGTCGAGTACCAGTTCGATCATGCGCGCCTGACATTTTTCTTCACCGCGGAAACCAGGGTGGACTTCCGTGCGCTCGTGCGCGACCTCGCCAGCGTTTACCGTACGAGGATCGAGCTGAGACAAATCGGGGCACGCGACGAAGCTAAAAAGGTCGGCGCGGTAGGCGTTTGCGGAAGAGAGGTCTGTTGCACATCATGGATGTCGCAGATAAAGCACGTCAACCTCGACCACGCGCGGTTCCAGAGTTTGTCACTGAATCCTTCAAGGCTCGCAGGCGCCTGCGGCCGGCTTAAATGCTGTCTCCTTTTTGAGATGGGGCGTTACCTGGATTCCATGAAAGACTATCCGGCGCTTAACTCAAAAGTTGTCACGGAGAGAGGGGAAGCTTCAATCGAGAAGCTGGACGTATTCAATGAGCGCGTGTATCTGAAGTATCCTAACGCCAGTGTCGCCGAGGCGGTGAGCCTGGATGAAATAAAGAAATATCAGAACCCTCCCGCGAAGGAGCGGTTACACAATTAACAACGGTGAAATATTGCAGTCTAAATTCTCTCGCACGCTTGTCACGGCGGCGCTACCATATGCTAACGGACCGATCCACCTCGGCCACCTGGCCGGTGCCTACCTTCCAGCTGATATTTATGTCCGATATCTCCGGTTAAAGGGAGAGGACGTCATCTTCATATGCGGCTCCGACGAACACGGCGTCCCCATTACAATTACTGCCGATAAGGAGGGGGTCACACCTCAGCAGATCGTCGACCGTTATCATAAGATGAACAAGGAGAGCTTCGAGAAATTCGGGATGAGTTTCGACAACTATTCCCGGACGAGCCTCCCGGTTCATCATCAGACGGGGCAAGAATTCTTTCTCGAGTTTTACAGGCAGAAGCTTCTCCTTGAAAAGAGCGAGAAGCAGCTTTTCTGCGAGAAGGACAGGATGTTCCTGGCTGACAGGTACGTCGAGGGGACGTGCCCCGTTTGCGGGAACCTCGACGCGCGCGGAGATCAGTGCGAGAAGTGCGGAACCTGGCTCGAGCAGACTCAGCTCATCGATCCGAAATGCAAGATCTGCGGCAGCACGCCGGTTGTCAAAGAGACCAAGCACTGGTACTTTCCGCTCGGCCGATTTCAGGCCGAGCTCGAAAAATTCGTCGACTCGAAGAAATGGAAGGACAATGTAAGGAGTTACGTCGACAGTTGGCTGAAAGAAGGGCTCGCTGATCGTGCGGTGACGAGAGATCTCCATTGGGGAATTCCCGTCCCGCTCCAGGGGTACGAGAATAAAGTCCTCTACGTCTGGTTCGAAGCCGTGCTGGGTTACATCTCCTCTACAAAGGAGCTCTCACAAAAAAGGGGAGACCCAAACCTGTGGAAGAGGTATTGGCAGTCAGATGGGGCGAGCGATGGAGAGACCCGCTATATCGCCTTCATCGGGAAAGACAATATTGTTTTTCACACGCTCATTTTTCCCGCAATGCTGATGGCCTGGAACCAGGGAGGGAAGTCACGCTACATACTCCCGGACGCAGTCCCGGCCAATGAGTTTTTGAATTTCGAGGGAAAGAAATTCTCCAAGAGTCGCGGCTGGGGCATCGATCTGAAAGACTTTATCGAAGTTTTTCCGTCCGATACGCTCCGTTACGCGCTCGCGCTCAACCTCCCGGAATCAAGAGATTCGGATTTCTACTGGAAGGATTTTCAGGCGAGAGTGAATAATGAGCTCGCCGACACGCTGGGCAACTTCATCAACCGCACACTGCAGTTCACTCAGCGGTACTATGATGGCAAGGTGCCAGAACGCGGAACGCTCAGCCAACTCGATAGGTGGGTTATAGGCGAGATGGAGAATGCTCCGAAGAAGGTCGGTGAACTCTTCGAGGCGTTCAAGTTCAGAGATGGCGTGGTTGAGGCGATGTCGCTAGCCCGCGCAGCGAACAAATACTTCAACGACTCCGAGCCGTGGAAAACCAGGAAAGACAATCCGGTCCAGTGCGCGACCACGATAAATATCTGTGCGCAGCTGACCAGGTCTCTCGCTGTGCTCCTTTCGCCTGTCATCCCCTACGCAGCCGAAACCATATGGAAGATGCTCAGGCTCGATGGCACTGCAGCGGCGACGAGATGGGAGAGCGCGGGGGAGATGAAAGTTGAGGCCGCGTCCGCGATAGGACATCTAGACATCCTTTTCACCAAAATTGAGGATTCGACAATCGAAGAGCAGATAAAGAAGACAGCGAGCGGCGAGGCGCCTGCTCAACAACCTTCCGCTCCGGCAACAGCCCCTATTAAGAGCGAGATTACCATAGACGATTTCAGAAAGGTCGACCTCCGCGTCGCAAGGGTGGTGAACTGCGAGAAAGTCCCCAAGTCAGAGAAGCTTCTGAGAATTGAAGTCCAGATAGGCGACCAGAAGCGGCAGATCGTCGCGGGAATATCGAAACACTATAAGCCGGAGGACCTTGTCGGTAAGAACGTGATTGTCGTCGCGAACCTCGCGCCCGCCAAGCTCATGGGCCTCGAGTCGAACGGCATGCTCCTCGCTGCTTCGTCAGAAGACGGCAAACTTTCCGTACTGACCACAGTTGCCGACATCGATAGCGGAAGCATCGTCAGGTAAGTGCTGAATAGAAAGTCAGAGAAACTCGGGGCGATGGCCAATGGATGAGTCCCCATCTATCTTCCTGCCCGGTAATGAATAATGAATACACGTCCCAGAATCGTCATCACACGCCGCATTCCAGATAATGGAATTGAGCTTCTCAGGAAGCACTTTGTCATAGACGTGAACAAAACTGAAAAGAATCTCTCACGGCGAGAGCTCCTGAGAAGGCTGGAGGGAGCGTTTGGTGCGGTCACCGTGCTTAGCGACGCGTTCGACCGGGAGCTGATTGGTAAGCTCACGACCGTTCGAGTCATTTCGAACTTCGCCGTCGGCTACAACAACATAGACATCAAGGCAGCGACCGAAAAGGGAATAGTGGTCACAAACACGCCTGGCGTTCTTACGGAAGCCACGGCTGACATGGCTATTGGACTTCTGCTGGCAGTGGCGAGGAGAATAGTGGAAGGTGACCGGATGGTTAGGAAGGGGAAGTTCAGGGGATGGGCCCCTCTATTTATGCCGGGACACGAAGTCTCAGGGAAGACGATCGGAATTATAGGCGCCGGCCGGATCGGTGGCGCAGTCGCGTCCAGAGCCAGGGGATTCGGAATGAAGGTCCTCTACTACTCGCGCCGCAGAAACGCTGAAGTCGATTCGCTTGGCGGAGAGTTTGTTCCGTTGCGGAAACTTCTCCGTGAATCTGACTTCGTGAGCCTCAACGTTCCTTTGTCTGACGAGACGCGCAACCTTATCGGAAAGCGCGAGCTGAAGATGATGAAGCCAATGGCCATACTCGTCAACACCGCCCGCGGCGAGGTGGTAGATGAGAGTGCGCTCATATCGGCCCTGAAAGGAGGGAAGATAGGGGGTGCGGGGCTTGATGTCTATGTCGACGAGCCGAACATAAATCCTGGATTTTTCTCTCTGGAGAACGTGGTTCTGGCGCCTCATCTTGGGAGTTCAACGCTCGAGACCCGCGCGAGAATGGCGGAGCTGGCTGCGCTCAACGCTATCGCCGTACTGAAAGGAAGAAGACCGCCGTCGGTCGTGAACCAGGAGGTGATGGAGCTTTCAGAAATTTGACTTAGCGACCACGACGTCTTTGCCGGTGAGAATATAGACTCTACCGGCGGAGATAGAGATGTCGTCGAATTGCTTTATCTGCGCCCCGAAGATATCCGAGCCCGAGAACTTCGCAATCAAAGTCCCGTCAAGTTTAAAGAAATACAGCGTATCGGAATCGCAGACACCGAGCTTCCCGTCGCCGATCCCTATCCCCGATGGGTTGTGAAGAATCCCTTCCCCTATCTCTCCGATGTAATTCCCAAAGTTGTCGTAAAGGGCAACTCTTCCCCTGTCCGAGACGAATACTTCGTCGCCCGGGCCGACGTCGACCTGGCGTGGCATAGTTAGAGTCCCGGGTCCTTCACCGTACCCGCCGAATGTCCTTTCCACTGTCGAGAATGTGTTCACCTTCATAACACGTACGTTCTCGTCGTCGCATATGAAAAGATCGCCGAGCCTCGATACTGCGACGCCGGATGGATAGCCGAACCTCTTGGAATCGTCATTCGACTGGTCGGTAGAGAGGGTCGCAACGTTTGCCAGCGTCCTGTCGAACCTCTCGATCCTGTTGTTGTTGTAGTCGGCGACATATATCTCGACGCCGTTGGTGGCGCAGACGTCGTAGGGCATATCAAACTGAGTCTCTCCCCAACCGTATCCACCAACCTCGCCTGTCGAGTCGCCGGTTGAGCTGAACCGGTACAGCATATCATCCCCAGTGTCTGCCACATAAATGGAGCCTGAAGGATCAATGCTTATGCCCATCGGGTTATTGAACCGGCCGAACGAAAAGTCCCGGACGAGCGAAGGGAGGCCCTGGAACGAGGTAAGGAACGGGGCAGCAATGATTGATAACGCGGTGATCGAATATCTGACGAGCGTATTGAGCTTCATGTATCAAATATTTCCTTCGGGACTGAATCAATCAAGTATCAGCCTTCATAATTTGTCTGCCCCGCCGGAGCGGCATGACGCACGTCTAGCCCGCGGCCATCTGATTTATCCTGGAGGCGTTCCACTATGCCGAAGTATATGGAATGGTATCCGAACTTCTCGCGAATGATGTCGACCCTTTTCAGGAGTTCTCCCCGCCTGTCCCTTCCGGAAAGAAACAATTCCGTCTGCCTCTCATCCCTGCGTATGTTCGTCACGCCAATCCCGACAAGTCTTACCTTTGTTCCCTTGAGCCAGAGCTTCTTGAAGAGTTCCATCGCTGTCGAGGCTATCTCGAATTCTGAATTGGTCGGGTTACCCAGCGTGTAGCTCTTCTGGTATGTGACGAAGCCGTGCCATTCCCCAGGATCGCTGTATCTAAAACCAGGAGCGGGTGCGCCCTGTGAGTAGCGCATCTTCAGAGTTATGGTCGACGCAACCTCCCCGCTGCGGCGGAGCGACCGCGCGATCTTCTCAGCGAAATGGAAGAGGACAGCCGAAATGAAGTTGGCGTCGTTTGAGTCTTCAGAGAAAGTGGTGCTCTTCGATATCGACTTTGCGGCCCGTTCTCCATCGTCCAATTCGCTGCTACCTCTGCCGTTCGCCGCCTCGTGCAGATATAACCCGATGACGCCGAAGATCTTAGTGAGGACTCCAGCGTCAGAATCGGCGAGATTCCCGATCGTCGATATGCCGAGCGATTCGAGTGCCTCCGCCGTCTTCCTCCCGATGCCGGGCAGAGCCGAGACTGGGAGGGGAGCGAGGAAATTCCTCTCTTCGCCCAGCGGAACGATGAGTAGTCCGTCCGGCGGCCCTGTCTCTCCACGAATCGCTGTTCCCGTCTTCGCGAGTTTCTTCGAGTAGTCTGAGGCAACTTTCGAGCAGACTCTGTTTGAAGAAATGCCGACTGATACGGTTATTCTCAGCTCCTCGAAGACGGCTCGCTTGATTGCGGCAGCCATCTTTCCCGGATCGCAGTCCCAGAGATGGAGGCATCCGTTTGCGTCGAGATATGCCTCGTCAAGGCTGACAGGCTGGACGACCGGTGAAAAACTGCGGAGGATTTCGATGAAACGGTGTGAGTATTTCTCGTATGTGCCATGGTCGCCTCTCACATAGACGGCCCCCGGCGCGAGGAGACGCGCCCTCGCCAAAGGCATCGCCGTTCTGACGCCAAGCCGTCGGGCTTCGTAGTTGGGACATGCTACGACTCCTCTGTCGGTCGCGAGGCCACCTACTATAACAGGCTTCCCCTTAAGCGCCGGGCATATCGCTTCCGCCACCGACGCGAAGAAGGCGTCGATATCAATGTGAAGAATCGTTGGGTAGCTGTCTCTGTCCATGTGACTTCGGTTGTGTGCCCCCCCCCCGTTAACGCAGCTTCTTCACGGTAAGCTGGTTATCGAGAAGTCTGACCACTGCAGTTACCTTGCCTATTATGGTGACGGCAGATGCATCTGAGACTATTGGGTCAAACTCGGGATTCTCAGGTTGAAGAACGACCTGTTCTCCTTCCACTCTCAATCTCTTCACCGTTGCCGATTCACCGTCAAGGAGGGCTGCGACAATCTCTCCGTTTTCAGCGGTCGACTGCTGTCTCACGAGGACGAGGTCTCCGTCCAGTATCCCCGCATTCTTCATGCTGTTTCCCTCAACCATCAGTATGAAACTCGTATCACCGGCCCTGATGAAAGACTTATCGAGGACGAGCGAGTCGCCTATGTTCTCGACAGCGAGTATCGGTTTGCCGGCGGTTATGCTCCCGATGACGGGTACATTCATACCGATCGGCGCGTTAGCCACCCTTATCCCCCGGCTCTTTATAGCCGCCCTCTTTATATAGCCTTTCTTCTCGAGAGCCGCCAGGTGACGCTCTATGCCGTGACTCCACTTTGCGCCAAGATGATCCGCTATCTCTCTTATCGTCGGCGGATAGCCTTTCTTCCTGCTGTGGTCCTCGATGAACTTGAAAACCTTCATTTGCCTGTCTGTCAGTCCGTTCATTGGCTGCCTCGTTAATTAGTAGACATAGGTCTACTTAATATCAAAAGAACAGGTCTGATTGTCAAGCATGGAATTCAATTGCCGGTCTGGAACGGAATGTGGACAATTCGTAGAGGTTGAGAAATAGATGAATGGACAAACTGGGATGCGGTTCGGCGGTTTTTAAGTGAGCTCGAAATACCTCATAAATCCACCGTTTTGAGGTTGTTATAGTTAATAGAGTTAATTAGATTCAAAAAGAGTCAACTAACCATGTGAGCGAATGGACAGCTTCTCCGAAGAACTAAAGAAACAGCGTGAGGAAAGGAAGATACGTCTTTCTGACGTTGCTGTTCAGACCAGGATCAGCGTAAAGTTCCTGGAAGCGCTTGAATCCGGCAATTACGAAATCCTTCCAGAGACTTACATACGCGCTTTCATAAGAGATTATGCAAAGGCGATTGGTCTCGATCCGGATGAGACTATCGGCAGGTTTGACGCACAGATTCAATCTGTTAAGCTGATGAACCAGCAGAAGGAGGAGGAGACGATCGGAAAGGGGGTCGCGACTTCTCTCAAGCTGACTAAACCCCAGAAGATCGGTCTCATTGCTGCCGCCGTGGCAATACTTGGTATCCTGTCATATCTTGCGTTCTCTCCTACAAAAAAGCCAAGCGTCGCCCCAGGCGATTACGAATATGAAAATACTCAGGCGGCGAACGAGAGGAAATTTGACTCGGCCTATACTGCCGTAACGAAGACAAGGGCAAAGGCAGACAGCTCGAGGCTTGTGCTGGAGGCCACCGATACGGTTTGGGTGAATTTAGTAATCGATGATGGCAAGACTTACGACCTTCTCATGAAACCTGGCACGAAATCGGCGTTCTGGGGAAGGAAGAAGTTCAGGATGACGATCGGAAACGCCGGCGGTCTGATCGTTTCACTCGATGGTCATCAGTATCCTCCTCTGGGGAAGACGGGCGTCGTGATACGGGATGTCACGATAATGAAAGACGGCACGATCAAGAAGTGAAGAGCGTCTCTTCGCCAAGGGCCGGGAACGACGTTCGAGCTCAAATAGAGTCCTTGCGCGAGGGAATCCGGACTCACGACTACCGTTACTACGTTCTCGCCGATCCAACGATAAGTGACTTCGAATACGACAAGCTTCTCAAAAGGCTTGCGGATCTGGAAGCCGCCCACCCCGATCTGGTAACACCCGATTCACCGACACAGCGTGTCGGGGGGGAGCCCACGAAGATTTTCAATCAGGTCCGCCATCCCGTCCCGATGCTCAGCCTCGCGAACACATATAGCGAGGAGGATCTTATGGATTTCGACAGGAGGGTGCGGGGTCTTCTCGGTGATGTCGCGTACGAATACGTTTCCGAGTTGAAGTTCGATGGCGTTGCCCTGCGTCTCATCTACGAAAAAGGGGTGCTCGTCCTCGCCGCCACGCGTGGAGACGGCGAGACCGGTGACGACATCACGGCGAACGTGCGGACGATCCGATCCGTTCCTCTGAAGCTCAAGCTTTCCCGCGAGACTGAAGCCTATTCAAATATTGAGGTCAGGGGAGAGGTCCTGATGAACCGGGAAGGCTTTCAGAGGATGAACCGAGAGAGAGAGGAGAACGGTGAGAAGACCTTCGCGAATCCTAGGAACGCGACGGCAGGAACACTGAAGCTGCAGGATCCGAAAGAGGTGGCGAGGCGTCCGCTTAGGTTCTTCTCTTACTATCTCATCTCCGGCGAAGCCGAAGTCGGGTCGCAGTGGGAAAGCCTTCAGCTGCTTAAGAAGCTCGGCCTCCCGGTCAGCGAGCACGCGAAGCTCTGCAGGGGCATCGACGGCGTGATAGACAACGCGCGCTACTGGGAGAACGAGCGCGACCGCCTTCCGTTTGAGATCGACGGAAACGTCGTTAAAGTGAACTCGTTCGAGGCACAGCGGACGCTTGGCGCCGTGGCGAGGAACCCGAGGTGGGCGATTGCGTACAAGTTTGCCGCGCGGCAGGCAACGACGGTCCTTAGGGACATAGTGGTACAGGTGGGAAGGATCGGGACTGTGACTCCGGTCGCGGAGCTGGAACCCGTCTACCTGGCCGGTTCCACGATCAGCCGCGCAACCCTCCACAATGAGGATTACATAAAAGAGAAGGACGTCCGGGTCGGTGATACCGTGGTAGTTGAGAAGAGCGGCGACGTCATACCGGCCATCGTTGGATACGTCAAGGAAAAGAGGCCGGGCGGGACGAAGCCATACAGATTTCCACGTAAGTGTCCCGCCTGTGGCGAGCCGGTGGTAAGGGGCGAAGGCGAGGCCGCGTACTATTGTGAGAATTTCGAATGCCCGGCCCAGGTTCGCGGAAGGATAGAGCATTTCGCGTCGAGGCGAGCGATGGACATCGAGGGAATGGGAGAGTCCGTCGTGGATCAGCTCGTGACAGCCGGACTTCTTAAAAGCATCGCAGACATATATGACCTTCCGCGGCACCGCCGGGAGCTGGAAGCACTTGATAGATGGGGAAGGAAAAGCGTTGACAACATTATCTCCTCGATAGAGAAAAGCAAGTCGAGGCCCTTCAGTAAGCTGGTATTTGGCCTCGGTATAAGGCATGTAGGCGAAAGGACTGCTCAGCTCCTCACCGAACATTTCGGCTCGATGGATGAGTTGATGAATGCAGATCAGGACAAGCTGCAGTTCGTTTCGGACATAGGTCCTGCCATCGCTGATAGCGTCCACAGATACTTTCAAGATGGCAGAAACCGTGAGCTGATCGCAAGATTGCGCGGTGCGGGTACGCGGTTTCAGGAAGATGTAGTCAAAAAGGGGGGGAGGCTTTCCGGTAAAACCTTCGTCGTGACCGGCACACTTGCCGCGTATAAACGGGACGAGGCCAGGGAACTAATTGAATCGCTGGGAGGCAAGGTGACCGAAAGCGTCAGCAGGAACACCGATTATGTTGTCGTCGGCGAGAATCCGGGTTCCAAATATGACAAGGCTCAGAAACTTAAAATAGCTATATTAGACGAGGAACAATTCAAGAAACTGATCGAAAAGAGTGGATGACGAATTTTAGAACGAGTGTGGCCGTCAGGTTCGCCGCAAAACACGCGAGGGCGCTGAAGAGGTCGATTAACTTTAACGAGACCATTAAATCATCTGAGACAGCGATATTTCTGATGCCATGGACAAGCGTGGAATTTTATCTTGCCAGGAGCGTCGTCGAATCGCTGATGCGTTATTTCAGGCGGGTCGTGCTCGTCGTGTCTGACAACATGCGCGATGTCGCGACATACCGCAGCGAGCTCATCGTCGTGTCAAAGGCCGACGAAGGATGGCTGAAACTCCCGTCGCACGATTTGATATCAAGGCTGAAACGTGAGAACTATGACATCGCGTTCGACTTGAGTTTCTCCGAAGACATATTTATGTCCTACTTGTGCAGAAAATCGGACGCAAAGATTTCGGCTGGATTCTCCAAGGCGAATGGCGACCACTTCTATGATTTGCAGATCAGAGTGCCTGAAGACGGAGATATGAAGAAGGCCTATGAGAGCCTGATCAATACAATAAAAATGTTCAAGGAAAAATGAAAAAGAAATCATTTGAGACGGAGAATCACAGGGGGTTCACTCTTCTCAAAGTGAACATCGAAAAGCTTGACACGCAGGTATCGCCACAGCTCAAGGCGGAGTTCCTCGTCATTTGCCGGGCGCCGGTAAAGAAGCTGGTGGTGGACATGAGCGCCGTAAAGTCTTGTGATTCGTCGGGACTAAGCGCACTCCTGGTCGCCGAGAGAATGATGCGCGAGCTTAAGGGTGAGGTGCACCTAGTGGTTCCGAACCAGGATGTACGCAACCTCTTCAGAATAACTCAACTGGACAAGGTGTTTTCGATGCATGTCTCTCTGGAGGAAGTACCCTGACATTCGAACTAAGCACCATGCGGAGCTGACTTGGGATTCACGACCATAGACTACGTCATCGTCCTCGCCTATCTCATCGGGGTCGCTGCCTTCGGCGTGCTCATCGGCGGAAAGCAGAAGAGTGCGGCAGACTACTTCGTGGGCGGAAGAAAGATCCCGTGGCTCGCGGTCTCGTTTGCGGTTGTGGCGACCGAGACGAGCGCGATCACTTTCATCTCGATACCTGGCCTCGCCTACCTGACAAACCTGAATTTTCTCCAGATTGCAATCGGGTACATAATCGGAAGGTTTGCCATCGCATTTCTCTTCCTCCCGTCCTACTATCGCGGCGAATTGGTCACGGCTTACGAGTTACTGAAGACGCGCTTCGGGGACGAGACTCGCAATTATGCCTCGATTGTATTTTTGGTCACCCGCACCCTGGCGACTGGCGTCAGGCTCTTCACCACCGCCATACCGCTCGCCATTATCTTTAAGGGATATCAGATCTTCAGCGGCTACTCAAGCACTGAGGTCTACGCTTTAGCGATTGTTGTCATAACGATTTTTACGTTCGTGTATACATACACGGGCGGCATTAAGGCTGTAATCTGGACTGATGTCGTGCAGATGTTCGTTTATATAGGTGGGGCAGCGATAGCACTTTACATCATGCTGTCTCGTCTCCCTGATGGTTGGAACACCGTTCTGGCGATGGCTTCCGCGCAGTCGAAGTTTCAGTTTATTCACTGGGGATTCAGCGGGGGGATTGCGCACTTCTTCACGGACAAGTACACGTTCGTCGCCAGCGTCCTCGGCGGGGCGTTTCTCTCAATGGCCTCGCATGGGACCGACCAGCTTATCGTTCAGAGGCTTCTCGCGACGGATTCGCTCAAGAGCAGTCAGAAGGCCGTTATAGCAAGCGGGTTCTTCGTCGCACTGCAATTCCTCTTCTTTCTTGTGATCGGCGTCGTGCTTTACGCTTTTTACAAGGCGGCACCCTTCACTGACGGCGACCAGATTTTTCCGAAGTTCATCGTGGAACAGCTTCCTAGCGGGGTTAGCGGTATAATCGTCGCAGGCCTCTTCGCGAGCGCGATGGGCTCGTTAAGCGGTTCCATCAATTCGCTCGCCTCTTCGACACTCGTCGACCTCTATAGGCCTTACTTCGGAAAGAACAACAGCGACGAAAAGGACCTCCGGCTCTCAAAGCTTTTCAGCGTTGTGTGGACCGTGATACTCGTTGCCACCGCCTTCATCTTCATCCACTCCAACGAATCGGTGATTGAGATCGCCTTGTCCATCGCGTCGGTGACTTACGGCGGTCTGCTCGGCACTTTTCTCTTGGGTGTACTCTTCAAAAGACCCCGTCAGAAGGATGCTATTGCCGGGTTTACTGCCGGGCTCCTCGTTCTGATAGTGGTCTTCTTCTTCACGAACATCGCATGGACCTGGTACACTCTGATCGGATCGCTCGCCACAATCGTGGTTGGCCTTGCATCGAGCGTAATCGGCGCACCATCGAAGCTGAAGGTTTAACCCGGGGTCTGCCAATACCTGCCAGCCTCGGATTGATCCGGCGCCTGAGGCGTTCGGAGCGATTCCGCGCGGTCCGACATCCTACCCGATACAACTATCATCATTGCCATGAAATGAAAAATGGCGGTGATGAATTCGGAGTCTGTTCATCGGGCCGAAAAGCCGTGGAGACAATCTGACGGGAGGGGTTCTGAAAAGCATCGTGGCGCTCACATTGTGTTCGGTTTTATAGGAAAGTAGTCGTATAATTATTAAATGAGACGCAAGTCGAATCATTGCAGCGCAGGAGAGATGCCGGACCGACAAGCTGGCCGGAGGCACGGTTGAGCTTAAGTGATCACGTCCAAGCCGGCCTTCTCCGAATAGTCGGCGTGACGCTCCGCCGTTTTCCTCTGCGTTCGGTCCAAAGGATGGCGGCCTCCGTCGGGAAGTTCGCATATAAACGGCTTCGCCTGAGGAGGCGTGTCGCGCTCGCCAATATGAGGATGTGCTTCCCTGAGAAGGGTCCCAAAGAACTGGAGGGGATACTCGAAGGGGCGTACGTCAACGTGGCGATTGTCCTATTTGAGTTTCTCTACTTCCCAAAGCTGACAGCTGCCAAGCTGAACGAATTTGTCGATTTCTCCGAAGAGTCCCGCCGTCTCATGGCAGACGCGCTGGGCAGGGGGAATGGACTTATAATGATGAGCGGTCACTTCTCAAATTGGGAGCTGATAGCCCTCGCGATAGGCGCTAAGTTTCCGGGCAAGATGCAGATTATAGTCCACCCTCTCCATAATAAAGCCGCCGACGATGTCGTGGAACGGTACAGACATCACCTCGGTAACACGACCGTGCCGATGGCAAATTCGATAAGAGCTTCACTCACTCATCTCAAATCGAACGGAATAGTCGCCCTACTCGCTGACCAGAGCGCGGCGAAGGAGAGTCCGCCGGCAAGGTTCTTCAATATAAACGTACCCACCTTCCAGGGGCCCGCTTCCTTTGCTCTCAGAACGGGGGCGTCAGTCCTCGCGGGTTTCATCATAAGAAAAGAAGATGGCAGGTACAGGATAGAACTGAGCCGCATCGAAACCTCCGATCTGAAAGACGATTCCCCTGAAAATGTTCAGGAGCTGACACAACGCCACGTAAGAGTTCTCGAGGATTACATTAGGAGGTATCCGCCGTATTGGCTCTGGTTCCACAGAAGATTCAAGCACGTGCCTGAATTCCAGAAGATTATGCAGGAAGTAGGGAAATGAATCGCGGCTTGGTAATACAGACCGCCTTTCTGGGGGATGTCATACTGGCGCTCCCTATAGTCCAGACTCTCAGGAAGGCATTCCCCGACTCGAGGCTGGACTTCCTTGCTATTCCGGAGACCTCGGAAATTCTTTCGACTCACCCCGACATTTCGCAGGTAATCATTTATGACAAGCACGGTAAGCATAGCTCGCTCTCAACCTTTCTTGATTTGCGAGCCGGTCTCCGGAGGAGGGGATACGACACGGTTGTTTGTCCGCACCGCTCGTTCCGTAGTGCCATGCTCGCGGGAGGGACTCACGCTGCTGTCAGGGTCGGATTCGACAGATCTGCCCACGCAGGAAGTTTCACGAACGTTATACCCTGGAAGTTCGGGATGCACGAGGTGGAACGAAACCTTTCTCTCCTCACGCCGCTCGAAATAACTCCGCAGCCTGAATCACCAAGGCTTTTCCCGACCGACGAAAACAGGGGAGAGGTCGAGCGATTTCTTTCCGGTCACGGCATTGAGGGGCCTTACCCTGTCATTGCACCAGGGACAGTCTGGGAAACCAAGAGGTATCCTCCCGACCTGATGATGGAGGTAGCGCGTGGGTTGCTGAAAAGATTTCCGAGAGTGGTCCTGGCCGGCGGAAGAAATGACGCCGTGATTGCCGGAATGTTCGCTTCGTTTGGCGATGCTGTCGTGTCGGCGGTTGGTGCGTTCTCCTTCATGTCTTCAGCCGAGCTTATCAGACGGGCGTCACTTCTGGTCGCTAACGACTCCGCCCCAATTCATATTGCTTCGGCTTTCAACGTGCCGACGGTTGCGATCTTCGGACCGACCGTGGAGGAATTCGGATTCTTTCCATATCACCGCCGTTCAGCGGTGGTCGAGGTGGACGCCATGAGCTGCAGGCCCTGCTCGATTCACGGAAGCAGAGAGTGTCCCATCGGAACATTTGATTGTATGAGAAGTATTGCTCCGGAAAGAGTTCTGACGGAGTGTGATAGAATTTTGGAGAGTACAGATGACTAAATACATCGGGGTGAAGAAGCCCCGAAGCATAACGCAGGCGGCCCAGACAATTCTCGAGGGAGGCGTTATCGTCTATCCTACCGAGACGATTTACGGAATCGGAGCGAATGCGCTGGAGCCAAAGATTGTAGATAGAGTCTACAAGATAAAAGAGCGCCCCAAATCGAATCCGATCCTAGTCCTGATACCCGACCGGGCGAGCCTGGACGAGCTTGTAATAGGGATTCCTGAGGTCGCTGAGGTGCTGATGGAGAAGTTCTGGCCCGGTCCGCTCACGATAGTGTTTAAAGCTTCACCGATTGTTTCTCCGGTGCTGACGGCGGGTTCTGGAAAGATAGGGGTACGGCTGTCGAGCGATCCGTTCTGCCGGGAGCTCCTGACGATCTGCAAAATCCCGATTACATCGACGAGCGCGAACCTCTCCGGCGAGCCTAATCCTGATTCGATAGATATGATTAACGGCAGGGTGCTGGATTCGGTCGATCTGGTGGTTGACGCAGGTAGACTCGTTTCGCAGACGCCGTCGACTGTCGTGGATGTGACTTCAGGAAAGGCGGAGCTACTCAGGGAAGGGGCGATAAAATTCGCCCAGATACTTGAAGCCATTTCATAAGGCTCCCTCCCGCGTATGAAACGCCCTAACCAAGCCGCAACTACTCGGATTTTTTCTCGAAGGTGAGGAGCTCGGCCATCTCCGGCACGAGCGGCTTCCGCTCGTAGTAGTTGAACCGCTTGTTCGATCGCTCTGGGAGATATACCCTTCCGACAGTCCGATAGTTTCCTTCAACGAATATCCGCTGAACTTCGAACGGATAGTCGGCCACGCCTCCTTCACCGATCTGTGCCGATACGAGTACCGATACTCTTCCGCGACTTCTGAGTATCCTGCTGGATTCACGGAAGACTGTTTTAAACTTCATTCTGAAATTTGATTCTGCGACGGCTATGTCCTCGGTGCCGCTGTAGAATTCGTCAGGCAGGTCAAGAAAAACATAGTCTGCGGAGTTTGTCTCGGCCGGTATTCCTGTGAGGAAGATATTGTTCTGCTTTATCCTGTCATCCGACGGATTTGAATCGTAAAGCTTATAGCGCCGGTCTCCGAAGATCGTGAGCTTGTCCACGACGTCTCCCAGCGTGCCGCTCTCAGCGAACGGGTCAACGATGACAGCGCCCGGGTCAGAAAAGTGGTAAATCGCGTTCGCCACGATCTGACCGGCGATGCGGCCTTTGTGTCCCGGCTTGCCGAAGCGCGGGTCGGCAACCTCAAAGTTCCAGACGTTCGTATTTTTCAGATCGAACCCGAACCTCGTCCTCTCAGCCTCGCGTTCAGTCAGCGTGTCCTCTCTTATTCGCTTCCGGAGTTCCGCGATAGTCCATTTGTTCTGTATGGCCGCCTTCTCGTATTCGCCTCGTTTCCGGTCGTCGCTTACTTTTGTGGCGAGCTCGAAGTAAAAATTTTCAGGGAGCTTTCGCTTCTTCATGTCGGGATAATAGGTGAAATAAGCCTGACACTGCTTGAGGAGGCTCGCCTGGAACTTGAAACCTGGATAGGATGAGAGAAGCTTGTAAAGCTCCTCTTCGGAGAGTTTGGTCGATTTCGCGTAAGGAAGGATCTTCTCGACGATAAACTTGCCGACATCCCAGAAGCTGTCGACTGAGAGGGAGTTGAGTTTCTCGGCGAGTTTCTGCAGCGCGTCGTTCTTCATTTATTGCCGCTCCTTTCTTGTGTTCGGAGGGGACTCACCGGCAATTGGCGATCACATGCGGGGACCGCGTATCCTCCGCGGGGTCAGCTTTCAGTTCGAGATGCCGGCGTGCTATTCCTCCAGTTGCGGATATATTCGACTATGTCTGAAGTAAGCGTTCCCGGCGTGAAAAGCTCCCCTACGCCGAGCTCCCTGAGTGCTTTGATGTCCTTGTCCGGAATTATTCCACCGCCGAAGAGGAGAACATCAGTCAAGCCCTTTTCGCGCATCAGCTTGAGAACCTTTGGAAATATGGTCATGTGAGCTCCACTCAGGAGGCTGATGCCTATTACGTCCACATCTTCTTGAAGGGCGGCTTCGACGATCATCTCCGGCGTCTGGCGGAGCCCTGTGTATATCACTTCCATCCCACTGTCCCTGAGTGCCGCCGCAACCACTTTCGCCCCGCGGTCATGGCCATCGAGTCCGGCCTTGGCGATTAGAACCCTTATTTTCTTCTGAGCGTTTCCGGAATCACTGCGAATTTCCATTACGTTCCTTTCGTCCTCTCCAGGCTAACCGGGTCATCGGCTGCTGGCAATAGGTTTTGGCGTGGATCTTCCTCCGAAGGAGATCATTCCTTGGCGGGAGGGGCTTGGTCGTTTTCCAGTTTGCCATTCAGAGCCACGGAAAACCGCTTTTGCATGTAAGATAATACTACCGCTCCAATTATTACAGCGAACCAGAGCGTCGCACCGCGTATGATGAATGTCGCTGCGACTGAGGCACCCTTCGGTATCTTGGCGAGGACGAGGAGTCCGGCCAATGAAGTCTCCGTTGCGCCAAGCCCTCCCGGCAGGAAAGACACGGCGCCGACAACGGTGGAAAATGCGTAGATGAAGGATGCCGAGAGGAGCTTAAGATGCACGTCGACCCCTGCCAGAACAAGGAGGAATCCGACGCATTCGGCGAACCATGCGACGAGCGCGAGTGATGTCGACACCACGAGGGCACGCCCCGTCAATATTGTCCGCGAGCTCTCGAACGCGGTCTGTATGAGCTCAAGTCTCTTCGCAAGAGGGGCGAACCTCCCCGCGAACTTAAGTAGTCTTTCAGAAAGGGGTTTGCTCGCTATTACCGCAATTCCGCCGAGTATCGCCAGTGCGAAACCGATGATGAACCTCTTGTCGTGACCAATGCTATAAGCGCCAACGACCGATATTATGAGCAGCGCGAGGAAATCGGTTATCCTTTCCGCGATGATTATCGGCGTGGACCTGCTGAATGGAACGGCGTGAAGCGTCTTGAGGAAATACGATTTCAGCACCTCCCCCATCTTGCCGGGAGTCACTGACATGGATAGCGAAGACAGGAAGATTCCGAAGCTTTCGCCGCGCGGGACGTTTATCTTCAGAGTCTTGAGATAGTAGTGCCATCTCACGAAGCGCAGTCCATAGTTGATCATCGTCAGGATGAGCACGGGGGCGAGGAGCTCGTAGGAAAATGTTTCGATCGTTTGCTTGAGTTCTTCGGTGTTCGCGTATATTGAAAACGCGATGCCTATTACCGCGGCGATGGCAATGGATATGAGAAGTCTCTTGCGGAATTTTTTCAGCATTTGTCAGCGGTTATTTCGCTCGGCCGTCTGACCAGGCCGCCACGTTTATATGCCCTCAATCGTGAAAGTGTCTAAGTGCAAGATAAAACCTGGGGAGCGGCAATCCAACGACGTTGTAAAAATCCCCGTCTATCCTTTCTACGAAGAGTGCGCTCAGGTCATCCTGTATGCCGTATGCGCCTGCCTTGTCGAAGGGGGCGCCGGATTTTATGTATTCGATAATTTCGTCTTCGTCGAGCTTCCTGAAGGTGACATCTGTGGCACCGTAGTCTCTCACGCACTTCCCACCGGGTACCTCAAGTAGCGTGAACCCAGTAAAGACCTTGTGAGTGCGTCCGCTCAGGAGCCTTAGCATCCTGCGGGCGTCCTCGGGATCGGTAGGCTTATTGAGAATTTGCCCGTCGATGTACACTATCGTGTCCGCCGTGGCGATTATCCCTTCCTTGATGAGCGCGGATGCGTGGCGCGCCTTCTTCTCAGAAAGGCTCATCACGTATTCCTCAGGGTTGTCGGCAAAGTGGTTGTCCTCATCCACTTCAATATCCAGCGGAGTGAAATTTATTCCAACCATCTGCAGCATTTGCCTGCGGCGCGGGGATCTGGACGCGAGATAGATGTGAGGGAGGTTCATTCTTTAATATGTCTGTTTGTTAGTGCCGGTTTCAAAATGTTCGTCGCTGAAGATGAAAAACTGGACAGTGCGTTTTCAGTAGACCTTCTTTATCACGGTTCCGGGATAGTAGTGAGAAAGAATCTGTGAATAAGAGTATCCGAGCTTCGACATTCCGAGTGCGCCCCACTGGCACATGCCGACGCCGTGACCATTTCCCTGGCCCTTGAGTATGAGCCTGCGGATTGTCCCGCCGTAGCCTGTCAGAACCGACAGCTTGAAGAGGTCGCTCTTGAGCAGGGCGCCGTTTGATGTCTTGAACAGATATCTTATCCGGTCCCCCCTGACGTAATACTTGTTGCCGTCGTCCATGCTTATCCTAAGCGAATCGACGCGGCCTGATGGAAAGCGGTTAAGTACGTCGACACCGACTACGTCGCCGTGGATATTCTTTCCCGCATATGTAGGGTTCGCGAGAGCAAGGTTCTGCCTTACCATGCGGTTTACCTGGGAGCCCGAAAAATCTGCGGACCAGTAGAAGTTCGGATTAAAAATGCAGAAGGGCTCGCCCGTCAGGGAGTCAATGTCTGAAACGCTTCTCAAGTATGGGAGCGGCGGCTGTCCCTGCCAGACGTTTTGCACCGCTTCTGTCCGCCCGCCGCACGTCGAATAGAAGAAACAGCGGGCGGGCTCGTCGTTGTATTCGACAATCATTCCTTTCGTTAGGGCGATTGCGGTGTCCGCGAGCGGCTTGTATCCAGATATGCCTGAATAAACCTGGTCGCGCGTGTCGGCATAAACGTCGAAGCCTCTCGCCCTCGGTCCGTTCGCGAAGGAATCCACATTGCTCATCCTGAAGAAAGCGTAGTTTCTCGCGGCGATTGCCTGGGCCATGCATGCCTGGAGCTCATCCGGAGTGAGATTGTTAACCAGCTCGTACGGGACAACCCCCCTCAGGTAGGTTTCGAGCGGGACAGCGTTGATGACCCTGAACGAGGCGCTGCTCTCCGGTACCACTTCTACCCCGCCGGGATAAGTCTGCGAACCGAAAGATATGCCGTCAGGGTCTCCCGCCGAGAGAGACGGTTCCGTCGAATCATCCGGCGCTATTTCAATTGGCGAATAGAACTCCATTCGCTGGCCCGGAAGGAGCGCGAGCGGGGTCCCCTCCGTGGAGTAGGAAAATGTGATGGAGGAATTTGCGAGGGTGGAAATTTCCACGTCCTGGTACAGAAGTCTGTATTTTCCCTCGAGCCTGAGAGTGACGCTCCTCCGGTTCTCGGAAAGGCAAACCTTGATAATGGGTTCACTCTTGTAGACTGTAATCGATTTCGGGAAGGAAACTTCTGGGAGGGTGAAGGTAAATAAGTAAACGAGAAGCAGAAGTCCGGCGGGCCGTATGAGCTTTGTCCCCTGGCCCGTGGGATCATCTGACGGAAACGTCATCTAAACATTGCTTTGATGCTGCCCCAGGTTCTTCTGGCGACACCGGAGAGGCCCGAGAATTCGTATGTCACCGTGACCGGTGCGGAATAGGAAACCGTGTTGTCGTTGCCGTCCGCCCTGATTCGGTAAATAAATATGGAGGCGGAGGTGGACTTGTAGATGGAATTGTCCGTGTACTGGTATATGCTCCCGGCGCCGGTGGCGTTAACCGTACCTATCTGGAAAAATTTGTTGTCGATCTGGGAAGCCTTCTCTATGGCGAAATCCTTTATGCCGTTTTCCTGAGAGGTGGACCATTGGAGCAGAATGCCGTTTGAGTCGCTGGTCCCACGTACGTCGGAGAACGTCACGGTGGATGTTGTGGTCATTGGCGAGAACGCCATCAGGAAAAATGCGAATGCTATAAGCGCGTGCTTCATTGGTGCCTAAATTTAGGCCGATGCCGCGATGAAGTCAAGGGTTTGTGACTTGGATGTGACGCAGGGCGCCCCTGTCTGGGGTTGAAGTTTGGGGCCCGCTTGGCTAACTTAGACAACCATGCTTGAATATTTCGTCGATTTACTGAAGATTTCGCTCCCAATACTCTATTTGTTCGCGATTTTTCTCTACGGGCTGGCCTTTTTCCTGGATGAGCAGTTCGGGATCAGGAACAGAACACGCTTCTTGATCGTAACGCTCGCGGTTCATCTCGTTTATCTCCTTTCCCGGTCACTTCTGACTGGGCACCCTCCGACGACGTCAGTATTTGAAATCATGAGCGTCGTGGCCTTTACCATCGGTGTCGCCTACGTTTACATAGAGATGATGACGAAGGTCAAAGAGACCGGCATGTTCATTCTTACGCTGGCCCTGCTGTTCCAGGTTGTCTCCTCCGCCTTCGTTAAGGCCGAGGTGAAGATTAGCCCCTTCCTGAAGTCGAGTCTTCTCGGACTTCACGTCGGGAGCGCGATGCTTGGATACAGCGCGCTTGCGATAGCCGCCGTCTACGGTGGGCTCTACTTGATGATGTATCATGAGATAAGGTCGAACAAGTTCGGTATCATATATAGGAAGCTGCCCGATCTGAAAACTCTCGAGAATTTGAGCTATGTCTCGATCATTCTCGGGTTCATATTCCTGTCAATCGTGATACTCGTCGGCTATGTCTGGCTTCCGAAGACCGTGGACGATTTTTCTTACTCGGATCCGAAGCTGATTATAACGGACATAGTCTGGGGCATTTACTTCGTCGCGCTCCTGTCGAGGAGGTTGATGAGATGGACCGGACGAACGGTTGTCATCGTTTCCATGATAGGTTTTTTCCTGACCATCGCGTCGATGGTGGTGGTGAATGTGTTTTTGCCAAGTTTTCATAATTTTAAATAGACAATAGATGAATGACAGAAGTAAGAACGACTCGACGCCTGCCATTCGGCTGTTATCGATAGACTGAACTCGAATGTTAAGACTTACCGCGGTTTCGATAAATCACAGGACCGCAAATGTCGAAGCACGCGAAAAAATTTATTACACACCTGAAGAGATCCGGGAGCTCTCGGACAAGCTCAAGTCGGTAGCCCGCGAGTCGCTCATCGTCTCGACGTGCAACAGAACAGAGCTGTACCTCGTTCCTTCCTCCAATCCCAGCACGCACGATGAAATGTACGAACTCATACGCGAAGGGAAGCGGCTGGCAGACGGCGAATTGGAGGTGAAGTACGAGACTTACGAGGGCTTCGATGCGGTCCGCCATCTTTTCGCGGTCGCGTCAGGCATCGACTCCCTCATGCTTGGCGACATACAGGTGCTGGGCCAGGTTAAGGAATCTTACAACACCGGCGTGGAGCTCGGCACGGTAGGTACGTTCATGCACCACGCCTGCCAACAGGCACTCAAGGCGGGGAAGCGTGCCAAGGCCGAGACGAAAATTTCCGAAGGCGCGGTATCCGTGAGTTACGCCGCCGTGGAATTGGCTGAGAAGATCTTCGGAAATCTCAAGGGGCGCACCGCCATGCTGGTCGGCGCTGGCGAGACCGCCGAACTTGCCGCGAAGGACCTTAAGCCGAAGGAGATCGGCCAGCTCTTCATAGCTAACAGGACCCTCGAGAGGGCGCAGAACCTCGCCGTGGACATCGGAATGGGTGAGGCAATACCTCTGGACGCCATTCGCGAGAAACTTCAGCAGTGCGATATGGTAATATCGAGCGTCGGAGGGTCTGGATTTGTCCTCACCCGCGAGATGGTGGCGGCGGCAATGAAGGGGCGCGAGGATAGCCCGCTCCTCGTCATAGATATTGGTGTGCCGAGAAACGTCGACCCCGCGGTGAGAAAAATCTCCAACGTCTTTCTGAACGATATGGACTCCCTGCAGCTCATTGTTGACAAGAATATGCAAATGAGACGGGCTGAAATAGTCCAGGTGCAAAGGGTCCTTGACGATGAGCTCAACGATTTTATAAAGTGGTACAATTCTCTGGAGGTCGGCCCGACTATAAAGATGCTCCGTGAGAAGATTGAAAAGATCAGAGAGGAAGAGCTGAGGAGGTACAAGGGGAAGGCGAACGGGGCCGACTTGGAAATGGTCGACGAGATCACGCGTTCCCTCGTGAATAAGATTCTTCACGAGCCGATGACGAACATCAAGAATGCCGAGAACGGCATATCCATGGTAGATAGGGTGAAGATACTAAAGATGCTTTTCGGGCTTCCAGGCGAGACCACCGGAGACGAAGATGAAGAAGGTTAAAATAGGGACGCGCGGCAGCCAGCTCGCGCTTTATCAGGCGAATGCGGTAGCGGGGTATCTCAGGAGCGCTTTCCCGGATCTCGAGACCGAGATAGTGAAAATAAAAACGACTGGCGACAAGGTCCTCGACTCGCCTCTCTCAAAGATAGGTGACAAAGGGCTGTTCACGAGGGAAATTGAGAGGGCCCTCCTCGACAACGAGATTGACTGCGCCGTACACAGCTTGAAGGACCTTCCGACAGAGCTGCCGGAAGGGCTCCGTATTATCGCGTTCAGTGAGAGGGAAGATGTCCGCGACGCGCTCATCGCACAGGATGGCATGAGGCTCCTCGAATTACCCAAGGGTTCAACTGTGGCTACAGGAAGTCTGCGGCGGCGCTCACAGCTCATGCATCTCCGGAGCGATCTCAATCTCGTCGACATTCGCGGAAACCTGAACACGCGGCTGAGGAAGCTCGAGGAGGAAGGGTACGCCGGAATGCTCCTCGCCTATGCGGGCATAAAACGTCTCGGAATGGCGGACAAGGTTACTGAGATACTTGCACCGGAGAAGATGCTCCCGGCCGTCGGACAGGGAATCATCGCGGTCGAAGCACGTGAAAACAACACGGTGATGAAAGATCTCTTGAGCGGGTACAATATCGTCGCATCTGAGACGGCCGCCCTCGCTGAGAGAGCTTTCCTCAGAGAACTCGAAGGGGGATGCCAGGTACCTATAGGTGTCTTCACCTCCGTTGCCGGCGCAAAGATAGAAGGAATGGTCGGATCGCTCGACGGCGAAACCCTCGTCAGGGATTCAGTTACACTTGATTCGACGGATCCGGAGAGGGCCGGACGCGAACTGGCGCTGCGCCTCCTTTCGCTCGGCGCAGACGGCATACTCGCGGAGATAAGACGGGACGCCCCTGGAGCGCAGAGACCATGAGGGCTCTGTGAACAGCGACCTCCCCCTTTCCCACAAAAGAGTGGTGGTGACGAGGAGTGAAGATCAATCCGATCTCCTTGTAGCCGAGCTCCAAAGATTCGGGGCGGACGTCATCAGCGTGCCTACCATCAGGATTGAACCAGCCGCTCTCTCTTCCGAAGATACCAGAAGGCTTTCCGAATTCCACAGATATGACGTTGTTATTTTCACATCAGTGAACGCCGTCCGACACGCCGGAGCTTTCTCGGGAATGCGGAAGACTGACGGAAGACCTTTCGTCATGGCGGTAGGTACAAAGACCGCGGACGCTCTAACCGAGTCCGGTCTGCAGGCCGATTTCGTGCCGGAGAAGTTCACATCGGCTGATCTCATATCGTCGCTTGGCTCATTTGACTGGAAGGGTAAGATTGTCCTCGTTCCCAAGGGGAGTCTCTCCGGAAGCGATCTGGCGGAATCGGTAAGGTCTCTCGGCGGAGTTGTCGAGGAGGTCGTTGTATACCAGACTCTTCCTAACAACGCTATAGAGCGAAATATAAAAGAGAAAATCTTCTCGGGGGAATTTGACGCTGTCGTCTTCTACAGCCCATCTCAATTGAAGAATTTCCTGAACATCTTCGGGAAAGCTGTCCTGGATGGCAAGGAGATCGCTGTCATAGGTCCCGTCACGAGAAAAGCCGCGGAGAAATTCGGACTCTCTGTCGATGTCGTCCCGGAAAATTCAACAACAGAGAGCCTCGTAGCAAGCATGGTTGGTCATGAAAAAGCTTAACAACGATTTGATATTGAGAGTCCTGGCGGGGGAGAAGGTGCAGCGGACTCCCGTCTGGATTATGCGGCAAGCCGGGCGTTACCTCCCGGAATATATGGCCGTGAGAGCGCACCACGATTTTCTGACGATGTGCAAGACCCCCGAGCTCGCGTCAGAGGTGACCATACAGCCTGTCGACATCGTCGGCGTGGATGCCGCTATCATTTTCTCGGACATACTCGTGCTCCCCGAGGCGATGGGGATGAACCTTGTCGTCGAGGAAGGAAAGGGGGGGCCACGGTTCACGAATCCTATAAAGGATAAGGCAGCCGTATCTGTCCTGCACGACGCTGACCCCGCAAGCGATCTCCGGTATGTTACAGACGCTATCAGGCTCACAGTGGAACGGCTGAAAGGAAGAGTCCCTCTAATAGGATTCTGCGGATCGCCCTGGACGATGTTAGCTTACATGGTCGAAGGGAAGGGGGGAGAATTTGTCCACGCTCGGGCGATGCTTTATGAGGAGCCGTCGCTCGCTCACCAGCTCCTCGATATGCTGGCACGTAACGCGGCATCATATCTTCGCGCACAGCACGAGGCCGGAGCGGACCTGGTTCAGGTGTTCGACACATGGGCGGGCGTTCTCTCGCCGGCATTATACGAAGAATTTTCACTTAGGTACATCAGACAAATTGCGGACGCGCTGCGCACGGACGTGCCTGTGATTGTCTTCTCCAAGGGAGCAAACCACTCGCTGGAGAAGATTGCTTCAACTGGCGCTTCTGCTGTGGGCGTCGATTGGACGGTGGGTATCAAAGAAGCTGCAGCAAGAGTGGGAGCTGTTGTCCAGGGGAACCTCGACCCGGCGGTGCTCTTCGCGCGTCCGGAGGTGATCGAGGCCGAGGCGAAGAAAGTCCTAGGGGCCGCGCCGGAGGGAAGACACATATTCAACCTCGGTCACGGAATTATGCCCGGGACGCCGGTCAGCAATGTCCGAAAATTGGTCGAGACGGTACAGAACTGGAAGGCAAGATGAAAAGGGCGGCTGGCCTCTTCAGCCATGAAAGGCTTCAATGACGAAGATCGGAGTTGTCCTCCTTAACCTTGGCGGTCCTCTGTCAAAGGACGACATAGAGGAATTTCTGTACAACCTCTTCATGGATCCTTACATAATCGAGATACCAATCAAAGGAGCCCCCCGGAAATTGCTTGCGAGATTTATCGCGAAGCGACGGGCAAGAAAGACCGAGTACTACTACGACGTCATGGGGGGGAAGTCACCGCAGTTTGAGCTGACGACGCTTCAGGCAGAGACGCTGGAAGATGTCCTGCGGCGCACTCTCGATGTCAAAGTCTACGTCGGAATGAGGTACTTTAAGCCGTACATCGAAGAGGCCTACAATGCGCTGTTGAACGACGGGATCGAGAATGTCGTCCTCCTCCCCCTTTATCCTCACTACTCAAGAACCACGACGCTCTCAAGCTTTGAGGAGTGGAACCGGGTTACCAGGAATCCGAGCAGGAGGATGAAAGTGCTTCAGGTAGAGAGCTACCACGACAACCCGCTTTATCTTGAAGCCATTGAAGGCAGAATTAGAGAGACACTCGCGCGCTTCGACGAATCGATCAGGGATGACGTGTACATACTCTTCAGCGCACACGGGGTACCGGTGCGCATCATCGATAGGGGCGATCCCTATCAGAAGCAGATAATCGAAACGGTGAATCTGGTATCGGGCCGGTTCAAGAATCCTCACTCGCTCGCGTACCAGAGCAGGGTCGGGCCGGTGAAGTGGCTTGGCCCGCCGACGCTCAGCGAAATAAAGAGGCTTGCCACCGAAGGAACGAAACATATGCTTGTGGTTCCCATAAGTTTTGTGAGCGAACATTCGGAGACTCTGTATGAAGTCAACGACCTCTTCCGCAACGAAGCTAAGACGGTCGGAATAGAACAGTTTGAAATGATGCCGGCTCTTAATGACTCGCCGAAGTTTATCGAGGCGCTTGCCGGGCTTGTCCTCGACAGGGTGAAAGAGTTCTGAGCCGCTGGAGCGTGTGATCTGAAATGAAAATTGCGATAATTGGCGGAGGCATTTCGGGACTCTCCACGGCGCACTTCCTAAGAAAGGGAGGTGCGGATGTGACCGTGTTCGAGAAGAATGGAGTGCCCGGAGGAACGATCGGAAGCAGAGTCTCCGACGGATATCTCGTCGAGAGCGGACCGAACAGTACCTCCGAGACAAACTTTGTGATAGATGAACTCCTTGCGGACCTGTCCATCAGTGAGGAGAAGGTGTACGCTGACGAGGACTCTAAGTATCGGTTCATCGTGCGGAACGGAAAGCTCCATGCCCTTCCCTCGGGCCTCGGGTCATTCGTTTCGACGAAGCTCTGGACGATCGGCGGCAAGCTGAGACTGTTGGGAGAGCCTTTCGCCGGAAGGGCTGAGCATGAGGAGTCGATTGCTGATTTTGTCACGCGCAGGCTCGGGTCTGAATTCCTCGACTACGCCATCAATCCTTTCGTCGCAGGTGTCTATGCAGGAAATCCGTCGGAGCTCAGTGTCCGGGCGGCTTTCCCGAAGCTCTACGCGCTTGAGGACAAATACGGCGGCCTCCTCAAGGGAACCTTCAAGGGAATGCGCGAGAGGAAAAAGAGGGGAACCCAGTCTAAGGCGTCGGCGAAACTTTTCAGCTTCCGGAGCGGAATGGGGATTTTGCCGGCGACAATCTCCGCTGAGCTCGGGGGCGCGATAAGATACGCTACCCCGGTCGAGAGCGTGAAGAGAGACGGGGCCGGTTTCGCTGTAGGCTTCAGCTCCAACGGAAGGTCTGAGACGGAAGTGTTCGAGAAGGTCGTCCTCTCTTCCCCCGCCTATGTGTCGGCCGGCATAGTAAAAAGTTGGCTTCCTGAGCTGGCCTCCGAGCTTGCTAAGATAAAATACCCGCCAGTGGCAGTGGTGGTTCTCGGGTACAGGCGCGAACAGGTCGGGATCGATCTCAAGGGCTTCGGTTTCCTTGTTCCTGAAGTCGAAAAGAGAAAGATACTCGGCACGATCTGGAGCTCGAGCATTTTCCCGAAGCGCGCGCCTGGAGGCTTCGTGGAGCTCACCACTTTCGTCGGCGGCTCGAGACAGCCGAGGCTCGTCGTACTCGAAAGCGACGATATAACCAAGATCGCGCACGAGGAGAACAGTTTGCTCATGAAGATAGATGGCTCCCCGGCGTTCAGGGCGGTGAGCAAGTGGGAGCGGGCGATCCCTCAGTACAATATCGGTCACCTATCCATCATCGACGCCGTGAGACACGTTGAAAGCCTTCACAAGGGATTTTATATTTGCTCTAACTTCAAGGATGGCATATCCGTCGCAGATTGCATAGCGAACGGGAAAAAGACTGCCGACGCTATTCTTTCTTGAAGTCTCTCGACCGGCACGTTGACCGGTCGGTTTAGTATCTGATTATTCTTCGAGCACCGGCTCATCTCCGGCTTACGGCCAGGCAGGATGATGATTCGGCTATTCTGCCTTAAACGGCAAGTGTTAGCCTGGTCAGGAGTGAATGAGATATGATTACCATGACGGAATACCAAAAGAGGATCGGCTTCCCGACCGTGCGCATGAGACGGCTGAGGATGACCGAGACAATACGTGAAATGGTCCGCGAGACGGTTCTCCGGCCTTCGGATTTTATCTACCCGATGTTCGTTGTCCCGGGCAAGAAAGTCCGCAAGGAAATTTCCTCGATGCCGAACGTGTTCCAGCTTTCAGTTGACGAGCTCGTCCTCGAATGCGAAAAGGTTTACAAGGCCGGCGTTAGATCGGTAATTCTCTTCGGCATACCTTCGCACAAGGATGAGTACGGTTCGGAGGCTTATGATGAAAACGGAGTTGTCCAGCAGGCGATTCGCGAGCTGAAGAAGGAGCTCCCCGGTCTGTTCGTGATCACAGACGTCTGCCTTTGCGAGTACACCTCACACGGACATTGCGGCATTCTTCGCGAGATCGCGCCGGGTCAGGTCGAGATTGTGAACGACGAGACTCTGGATCTTCTCGCGAAGGAAGCGCTCACACACGTTCAGGCCGGCGCGGATATGGTTGCCCCCAGCGACATGATGGACGGAAGAGTGGCCGCGATCAGAAATCTTCTCGATGAAAACGGGTTCACGTCGACGCCTGTCATGAGCTACGCGGCGAAATACTCGTCTGGTTTTTACGGACCTTTCAGGGAGGCCGCGGAATCTACCCCTCAGTTCGGAGACCGGAAGAGTCACCAAATGGACCCCGCAAACAGCAACGAAGCTGTGAGGGAAGTCGCGCTCGACATCGACGAGGGGGCTGACATCGTCATGGTGAAACCGGCCCTGGCCTACCTCGACGTGATTTACCGGGTGAAGAGCGAGTTCAGAATGCCGACCGCCGCCTATCAGGTCAGCGGGGAATACTCAATGATCAAGGCCGCCGCCCGTAACGGCTGGCTGGATGAAGAGAGAATCATGATGGAGACGCTGACCGCGATTAAAAGAGCGGGAGCCGATCTGATACTGACCTACTACGCCGTCGACGCCGCGAACGTGCTGAAGAAGCAGCAGTAAGACCCAATTCGGGATCACTCCCTGACCGTCGTGGTTCGGGAGCTCTCGGGGGGCGGGCGCGTTAAGGATGGAAAGGGTTCTTGTAACAGGGGCGAGCGGGTTGATCGGATCAAACTTGTGTCACAAGCTGGGCGAGCTTGGCTATGACGTTGTCGGTTTGGTTCGCGGCGAATCCAACCTCCTCGGGCTGAAGGGCTTCAAGGGCGGACTTATTCAGGGAGATATCCTCGACGAAGGTTCACTCCTCGGCGCCATGAATGGGGCGGATTATGTCTTTCACACTGCCGGGCTGGTCAGTTTCGACAACAGACGGCGCGAGGAACTGATGCGCGTCAACGTTGAAGGCGTCCGGAACGTCGTCGAGGCGGCGCTGAGATCGGGAGTGAAGCGGCTTGTTCATACGAGCTCCGTCGCTGCGATCGGGATCCCTTCTGTGGGCGATGTCGCGGATGAGAGTGCCGCCTATAACCGCTTCAAATATCGGATCGCTTACGGGGACAGCAAGCATTACGGGGAGGAGGAAATAGGAAGGGGAATATCGCGCGGACTCGACGCGGTAATTGTCAATCCGGGGTCCGTCATGGGGCGGAGGGACGTGTACTACCATTCGGGGATTCTCCTGAAGGTGCTGAAGGGGATGAGATTCGTCCCTTACGTGGGAGGCGGCATGTGCGTCGTCGGTGTTGATGAGTTGGTGGATGGCGAAGTTTCCGCACTAAAACAAGGGAGAAGGGGAGAGCGGTACATACTTGGGAGCGAAAACATTACTTTCAGGAAAATGTTTGAAGATATATGCGGGGTTGTCGGTGCGCCGCCCCCATCGTTTCGCGTGCCGACGTGGGCGGCCCGCGGCGCGGCTGCGCTGCTCGAGTTGGCGTCAAACTTCACCGGGAAGGCGCCCGTCCTGACGAAGGCCCATGTTGTAAGCGCGACGCTCCCTCATTATTTTTCAGGCGAAAAAGCAGAGCGTGAGCTGGGATTCAAACCTCGTCCCTTCATTGAGGCGGTGAGGGCGTCGTATTCGTGGTATCTGGAAAATGGTCTGATTTAGGCGCACACAATAGAAATTGGAGAGCATTAGGGCTATCAACTAAACGGTGGTGAGATGAAGAACTTGAACACAAGAAAGTCGAGCAAACTTTTCAGCGAGTCGAAGAAATACTTGCCTGGCGGAGTTAACTCTCCGGTCAGGGCATTCAAATCGGTCGGGCGCGACCCGCTTTTCATGGAAAGGGGAAAAGGACAGTACCTTTACGATGTGGACGGGAACAGGTTCATCGACTACGTCGGATCATGGGGGCCGATGATACTGGGGCACGCGCATCCCGAAGTCGTGTCGGCGATAAAGAAAGTTGCGGCTGGGGGGACGAGTTTCGGTGCCCCGACAGCGTGCGAGCTGGACATGGCTAAGCTTGTCGGAAAGATGATGCCTTCGGTGGAAGTCGTCAGAATGGTGAACAGCGGTACCGAGGCGACTATGAGCGCTGTCAGGGTCGCACGCGCGTTCACCGGGCGGGACAAGATCATAAAGTTCGCGGGATGTTATCACGGCCATTTCGACAGCTTCCTGATCAGGGCCGGTTCCGGCGCGACGACGTTCGGCACGCCGGACTCTCCCGGAGTACCGAAGGAACTGGCGGCAAAAACGCTCGTCGCCGAATTCAATGACATCGAATCTGTCCGGAGACTGTTCGTGGATAACCCTGGCCAGATCGCGGCAGTCATTATCGAACCTGTCGTCGGCAATATGGGGGTGGTGATTCCGAAGGGAGGCTTCTTACTCGAACTTTATAACATGGCACACAGCAACGGCGCGCTCCTCATACTCGATGAAGTGATGACGGGATTCCGGCTCTCGCGCGGCGGAGCGCAGGAACTTTTCGGGATAAGGCCGGACCTGACGACGTTTGGAAAGATCATCGGCGCCGGGCTCCCCGTTGGCGCTTATGGCGGAAGAAGAGACATTATGAAAACGGTTTCGCCAGACGGTCCCGTATATCAGGCCGGGACGCTGTCAGGAAATCCGCTTGCCATGACCGCTGGCCTGGCACAGTTGAAGATCCTCAACAAGCACAAGGCAATATATCGCCGGCTGGAAAAACTTGGCGCTCAGCTTGAGGAGGGATTCGTGAACAACTTCAGGAAACTCGGGCTCAGCTATCGGCTGAACCGCGTTGGCTCGATGTTCACGCTCTTCTTTACGGGTGAGCGGGTCGTCGATTTCAAATCGGCCCTTGCGAGCGATACAGGAAAGTTCGCTGCATACTTTGGCGAGATGCTGAAACGCGGGATATACCTCCCTCCGTCTCAGTTCGAAGCGGCCTTCATTTCGGCCGCCCACACTGAACGTGACATCGAGAAGACCATCGCCGCGAATTACGATTCGTTGAAGGCGACAGCCTGATCGGCTTGCCTTGAGTCTGCTTTCTTATGAGGGGGTGTTACTTCGTCGCTTCCGGCGCGGCCTTGGCTTCGCCGTTGGATTTCTTCCTCCCCTTGTACATGATCCCTATGGGCACGACAACGATGTAGCCGATGAATAGGAGTATCGGCACCAGATCGAGAGGTATGAACCCGTAGACGGTATTATTGGTGGAGAGGATTATGTAGGTGGCAATTATAAGAAGAGCGCCGCCAATGATGATCATGTAGTTCGTGCGACTAAGCGGCATCTCGGCTTGAACTCTTGATTTACGCTGCCTGTCTGTACGTCTGCTTCTTATTTCTCTTGCCATCTTTTGCCCATTTGTTTTTCATAATATAGAATTGTGCGGGGTACTTATTCAACATCGGAGTTCGATTCACGGCCCATTTTTCGCCGTCTCCCTCACCTCTGCGGCTCGAACTTACCTCTGCAACGAGATTGCGAGCCGACACCACTTGACTCTTCTTCAAAAAGTAACCATTTTAATTACCGATAAAGTCATCGGTAACTGATTTGGGTCACGCTTAAGGTATGCTAGAGCCTGATATAGAAATTGAACCGATCGGGCCGGATTTGGCGGGATCGCGTACTTTTCTCGTCGGAACCTGGGCTGTTGTTTTGTTCGCGCGATTCTTCAAAATTGACCCCGATTCATAGGGAGAGAAAGATTTAGGATGATTTATTTTCAGAAAGGTTCGCCCAGCACGGAATTAACCCGTGAAGAGCTAAAGGCCGGTCTCTACGAGGCGTTGGGAAAACTGGGCGACTGCAAAAAGGTGCTCGCCATACCGCCGGACATAACGAGGCTCCACTCGCAATCGGGACTCCTGACAGAAATGACTTGGGAATTTTTCGGCGAAAGGCTCAAGGATATACTCCCCTCCATCGGAACGCATGTGCCGATGACCGAAGACGAGATCAGCATGATGTTCGGCAAGACTCCGAAGAGTCTGTTCAGGGTTCACGATTGGCGGGATGGCTTCATTACCATGGGAGATGTCCCGTCAGATTTCGTCAGGGAGATTTCGGAAGGGGCAGTAGATTATCCCATTCCGATCCAGGTGGACAATCTTGTAGCGAACGGACGCCACGACCTCATACTCTCGATCGGACAGGTCGTTCCTCACGAAGTGATTGGGATGGCAAACCACAACAAGAATGTATTTATCGGAACGGGGGGGAAGGAAGGGATAAACAAGTCTCACTTCCTCGGTGCGGCTTATGGGATGGAGAGGATCATGGGACGCGCCGACACACCGGTGAAAAAAGTGTTGAACTACGGGGCCGAGCACTTCGCGAGCCACCTCCCAATAGTCTACGTCCTTACTGTAGTTGAAAAGGGCAAGTCCGGTAGAATTGTCGTCAGGGGACTCTATATCGGGGATGACCTCGAGTGCTTTTACAAAGCGGCGGAGCTCTCCCTCAAGGTTAATTTCTTCATGCTGGACAAGCCGCTGAAGAAGGTCGTGGTGTATCTCGAGCCAACCGAATTCAAATCCACCTGGCTTGGGAACAAGTCCGTGTACAGGACTAGGATGGCGATAGCTGACGAAGGAGAGCTGATAGTGCTCGCGCCCGGCCTCAGGGAATTTGGCGAGGACGCGGGGAATGACGCCATCATACGGAAGTACGGCTATGCAGGCACGCCGAAGGTGCTTGAGCTGGTGAAGACAAACGACGATCTCAAGAACGGTCTCGGCGCGGCCGCTCATCTAATACACGGTTCCTCTGAAGGCAGATTCTCCATCACGTACTGCCCGGGTCATTTGTCCAAAGAGGAAATTGAAAGTGTTAGTTTCAATTACGCCGATCTCGCAGGGATGCTGAAACGCTACGATCCAGGGAAGATGAAAGACGGTTTCAATATCCTTCCGGACGGCGAGGAGGTATTCTACATCTCCAATCCGGCGCTTGGCCTTTGGGCTCACGAGGGGCGTTTCAAATAGATTCAAATCTAATTCTGTCAGGCTTTTCAGCAAAAACGAGCATTCTTTTTATAATTCAAAAGGGAAGATCATTATGTCGCAGAAAGCAGATATCGGATTAATCGGGCTCGCGGTCATGGGCGAGAATCTAGTGCTGAATATGGAGAGCAGGGGGTTCACGGTCGCAGTATTCAATCGCACGGTCGAGAAGGTCACTCATTTTGTGGAGGGGCGCGGGAAGGGGAAGAAGATAATAGGCGCGACCTCGATCCAGGAACTCGTCTCCGCGCTCAAGACGCCTCGGAGGATAATGCTCATGGTGAAGGCCGGCAAGCCGGTGGATGAATTCATCGAGCTTCTCATACCTCATCTTGACAAAGGAGATATCGTGATCGACGGAGGAAACTCACATTACCCCGACACGATAAGGAGGACGAAATACCTTGAGAGCAAGGGGCTCCAGTACATTGGCACCGGCGTTTCTGGTGGTGAGGAAGGGGCGTTGAAGGGCCCTTCAATAATGCCCGGCGGTTCGCCCAGCGCCTGGCCGCACGTGAAGCCGATATTCCAGGCGATCTCGGCGAAGGTCGAAGATGGCACGCCCTGCTGCGATTGGGTCGGGAGCGACGGCGCCGGCCATTTCGTGAAGATGGTACACAACGGAATCGAGTACGGGGACATGCAGCTGATTACTGAGGCGTACCAGATCATGAAGGAACTTCTCGGTATGACTGCGGGCGAAATGCACGATGTGTTCAAGGAGTGGAACACGCGCGATCTGAACAGTTATCTCATCGAAATAACGCGTGATATTCTGGCTTATAAGGATGCTGACGGCGGTCCTCTAGTGGACAAGATACTCGACACGGCTGGTCAGAAGGGGACAGGCAAGTGGACGAGCGTGACGTCGCTCGACCTCGGAATCCCGCTGACTCTCATCAGTGAGGCGGTATACGGGAGGTGTCTTTCCGCGATCAAGGAGGAGCGCGTCGAAGCCTCGAAAATTCTTCACGGCCCGAAGCCTTCTTTCAAGGGGGACAGGAACGCCTTCCTGCACGACCTCGAGAAGGCTTTGTACGCATCGAAGATCGTGTCATACGCCCAGGGTTTCACGCTGCTCAGGGCGGCGGCCGAGGAGTACAAGTGGAATCTGAATTACGGCGGCATAGCCCTTCTCTGGAGAGGCGGCTGCATAATCAGAAGCGTCTTCCTTGGAAAGATCAAGGAGGCATTCGACAAAAATCCGAACCTCAGCAACCTTCTCCTCGATCCTTTCTTCAGGGAGAAGATGGAAGAGTCGCAGGAGGCGTGGCGGAGAGTCATTTCGACGGCGGTGCTGAACGGAATCTGGGTGCCGGCTTTCTCGACTGCCTTGAACTACTTCGACGGTTACAGGAACTCGCGGCTCCCTGCGAACTTGTTGCAGGCCCAACGCGACTACTTCGGCGCGCACCAGTACGAACGCGTCGACAAACCCCGCGGAGAATTCTTCCATACAAACTGGACCGGTCGCGGAGGCGACACGGCTTCCTCCACTTACCTCGTGTGAAAGAGCATTGAATGCGGAACGCCGGTGATATCGCCCGCAGCATTCGCGTCCATCGGCGTTCCATGATTGCATCAACCGAATGAATCTGTCGAGATAACTCAAGGGAACACTTAAAATGAAAAATGAATTGAATATTCCTGCGAAGGGGGCGCTTGATTTCCTGTCACTGGGAGCGCTTGTTCACAGGCTTGATCCGGGCATAATCCCATTTCGCAAGGCCACAGAGTGCAAAATCCATGTCAGCGGCGGCGAGTTTAACGTTGCGGCGAACCTTGCCGACTGTTTCCAGCTCGATACCGGAATAGTCTCAGCCCTGGTCGATTATCCGATCGGCGATATGATTGCTGAGCGGGTGAGGGCTATGGGCGTGAAGCCCTTTTACAGGAGGTTCAAACACAACGGCGTCAACGGTCCCAACATGGCCACTGTCTACAGCGACATGGGGCACGGGATAAGACCCCCGGTCGTTTTCTACAACAGGTCGCACGAGGCCGCGGCACAGCTCAAGCCGGGCGACTTTGATTGGGACGCGATATTCGGCGGCGGGGTCAGATGGTTTCACAGCGGAGGAATCTTCGCGGCACTTTCCGAGACAACTGGCGAGCTAATAATAGAAGGGATGAAGGCTGCCAAGAAGGCGGGGGCCGTAGTGAGCTTCGACCTGAACTTCAGGGAGAAACTCTGGAATATCTGGGGCGGACAGAAGAAAGCAGCCGAGGTCATCTCGCGAATTGTCGAGAACGTAGACGTCCTTGTCGGAAACGAAGAGGACCTTCAGAAGGGGCTCGGTGTCCCCGGACCTGAAGTTGCGGCCAAATCGAAGCTCGACCCCAGCACCTTCTTTGGAATGATCGATAAGGTAGTGGCTCTGCACCCCCATGTCAAGGTTGTTGCGACGACGCTTCGCGAAGTTCATTCGACGAACCACCACGGTTGGGGGGCAGTAGCGTGGGTGAACGGGAAGACTTACACCTCGCCGACGGCCGACCTGAACGTACTGGACAGGGTCGGAGGAGGCGACGGTTTCGCGTCGGGCTTCTTCTACGGTCTCCTCTCCGGAGAGAGTCCCGAAGAGTCGGTAAAGCTCGGTTGGGCACATGGTGCGCTCCTGACAACTTTTCCCGGTGACACCACGATGGCCACTCTCGACCAGGTCCGCTCATTCGCCAAGGGGGGGTCGGCGAGAATCCAAAGATAATTGTAGCTTCCTTCTGGTGGCCGCCGTTAACGCGGCGGCCACTCCTCTTACGCCCCCTTCCGGAATTGAATCTCTAATCTTCCCTCCATATTTTACCGTTGTCAGTGGGTTGGCATAAAGCGCCAGCCGGTATGCCGTAGCACCTCGCCAGTGAATTGTTTCCCCTTAACGGGGCAAAATGATATTCAGAAAGCAGGTCAGGTGTCGTGCCGAAGCGGCTTTCTCTTCAGATAATCATCTCCCTCACGATCATCGTCATGGTCGTCTCGGGTATTTCGGGGTACATCAGCCTGCGGAATCAGGAGCGTCAGATTCTTCAGGCGATGATCACTGGGGCTGACCAGCTCTCAATGGGAATCACAAGCGCGACGTGGCATGCCATGCTGGCGGACGACAGGTCCGCCGCGTATTCCGTGATGCAAACGATCGCGGCAAATCCCGGGATAAGCAGGATAAGGATCTTCAATAAAGAGGGGAAGGTGATGTTCTCGACGAAAGCCACCGACGAAAGGCAGGTCGACAAGAAGGCCGAGTCGTGCGCCATGTGTCACTTCTCCTCGCAACCGCTCGTGAACGTCGACGCGTCCTCCCGCTCCAGGATCTTCAGATCGGCCGGAGGGAGGCAGCTTGCTATGATCACCCCTATCTATAATGAGCCCTCATGCAGTGACGCTCCCTGCCATGCACATCCCAAGACGACGACCGTACTTGGAGTTCTCGATGTCGCTTTTGACCTTGGCCCTCTCGACGCGGAACTTTCAAACGCGAGGGCTGAAGTCTTCGCGGTTACCGGAATTCAGATAGTGCTCATTGGCCTTTTCATAGTCTTCTTCACACGCCGGTTCGTTGACAAACCCATAAATCAGCTTATAGCAGGGGCGAGGGCCGTGAGCCGCATGCAGCTCGATCACGTCGTCGAGATAAGTTCCAGCTCCGAACTTGCCGAGCTCGCGCATGAGTTCAACGTCATGAGCGAACGTCTGAACAGGGCCATGGTGGAGCTCAACCAGGCAACGCAGGACCTTGAGCGGAAGGTGAAAGAGAGGACGAAGCAGCTTGAAGTGGCGCACCAGAAACTTCTCCAGAGCGACAGGCTCGCGTCCCTCGGCCAGCTTTCAGCGACTGTAGCGCATGAGATAAATAATCCGATCTCCGGCGTCCTCAACCTCGCGATGTTACTCGACAGAATTGTGAAAGACGATGGGATTCCTGGAGAACGGGTAAAGGAAGTGAGGAAATATGTCGGCCAGATAATCGACGAGACGACGAGGGTCGGGCGGATTGTCTCCGACCTCCTCGCGTTCTCGAGGCGGCCAAAGCCTCAGAGCTCGACCGCAGACCTGAATGTCATAATCAGAAACAGTCTCCTTATACTTAGGCACCGGCTCGAGCTTGGGAATATAATTCTCGAGCTCCATCTCTCGGAGACACTACCCCCTGCGGAATGCGACGGTTACCAGATGCAACAGGTGATTGTGAATCTCGTAATGAACGGAGCCGATGCGTGTCATGCAAAGGGCCAGGGAACGATATCAATCTCGACAAGGCAGGAAGGGGAATCGGTGGTTGTCGAGATCGCCGATACCGGCGATGGGATACCGCCGGAAATACTTCCCAGGATTTTCGATCCTTTCTTCACCACGAAGGGGGACGCGAAGGGGGTTGGGTTGGGACTGTCGGTAGTGTATGGGATCGTTGATGCACATGGTGGAGACATAGAGGTGACGAGCGAATTGGGTAAAGGGACGAGGTTCAAGGTGACTGTGCCCATCAGAAAGACGCTGCCGCAGAAGATCGCCTCAGCTGAAGGAGCCGAGGGTGGAGCATAAAGAGATTCAACATGAAGGATGAGCGCGTGAATCGGCAGAGATATAGTGGCTCATACCGAAGGGCCATTTTCCTCATATCGGGACTGACTGCGTCATGAGCAGAATCTATTTATCCCCGATCGGCGCGGTAAATGGTGAGACGCTAAGCATGTTGGCGAGGCATGTCGGCGAGCTGTTCGGGTTCGATTCTGAGGTGTCCACGTCATTTCCCGAGCCGGATTACGCGTTTGACGCGCGGCGGGGACAGTACAGCTCGACTGTCATACTTCGGAATCTTTCCAGCGTGACGCCGCCCGATGCGACCAGATTTGTCGGAGTTACGGGATGTGACCTCTACATTCCGATGATCACATTCGTGTATGGTCAGGCACAGCTCTGTGGCAGGACCGCGATAATCTCTCTCGCCAGACTGGGCCAGGCTTTTTACGGGTTGAGGCCGAACAAAGAAGTCGAAATGCGGAGGGCAAGGAAAGAAATTGCGCATGAACTCGGGCACACGTTCGGTCTTGTTCACTGCGGTGACAGGTCGTGTCTGATGTCGCTTTCGACGGAGATCGTTCAGGTTGATTTGAAGTCCGAGGACTTTTGCGCCAGCTGCTGGAAGCTGCTGGACGAGGAAATTGCTAAGGCCAAGAGGCAGGTAAAGAGGACAACAGTACCGGAGATGATCGGATGAAGACGCAATGGGAAATACTTGTCGTGGATGATGAGGAGGTCATGCGGGAATCCCTGGCGGCGTGGCTGCGTGAGGATGGATACGGAGTGGACTCAGCCGCATCCGGCGGCGTGGCGCTTGAAAAAGCGCGTGAAAAGGACTACGCCATTTATTTCGTTGACCTCAAGATGCCGGGCGGGATGGACGGCATAGAGACGATGATGGAGATAAGGAAAATCCATCCGGACGCCTCCGTCATAATAATAACGGCCTACGCGACTGTCGACACAGCGATCACCGCGATGAAGGAGGGGGCGCACGAATACATAGTCAAGCCGTGCAACCCGAAAGAAATCTCCATGCTTGTCGAGAGGATAATCAAGGTGAAGAACCTGCAGCGGGAAAACACGATACTGAGACAGAAGCTGGCAAAGCAATACAGCTTCCATGACATCATCAGCAAGAACTGCAGGATGCAGGAGATCTTCGAGTTAGTGAGGGAGATTTCCGGACTCAAGAGCACCGTTCTCATACAGGGAGAGAGTGGTACAGGTAAAGAACTCATCGCGCGGGCGATTCACTTCTCGGGTGACAGGGCTCCAAAACCGTTCGTTGGTGTGTCATGCGCGGCGCTCGCCGAGACTCTCCTGGAGTCGGAGCTCTTCGGGCATGAGAGGGGAGCGTTTACGGGCGCGGTCTCACAGAAGAAGGGCAAGTTCGAGATGGCCGACGGCGGCACAATATTTCTGGATGAAGTTGGAGACATCTCGCCGAAACTTCAGCTAGACCTCCTCCGTGTACTGCAGGAGCGGAGTTTCTACCGCGTCGGCGGGTCAGAAGAGATTTCGGTGGATGTTAGGGTGATTGCAGCGACTCATCGTGACCTGTCGGAGGCGGTCCAGGCCGGGACCTTCAGAGACGATTTGTTCTACCGACTAAACGTGATAAACATTCAGATACCTCCGCTTCGCGAAAGAAGGGAGGACGTTCCGCTACTCGTCAGGAGCTTCATCGAGAGGTTGTCTCACGAGCTCGGGAAGGAGATAGAAGACATCACGGAATCAGGCCTGAAGATGCTTATCGATTACAACTGGCCCGGCAACGTGCGGGAGCTCGAGAATGCGGTGGAGCGGGCGATTGTGACGTGCAAAGCCAGCGTCCTTAGCGATGAGGACTTTTCGTTTCTTGAACATAACGGGATAAGGAGACCGGCGTGGAATGTTCCGGACAATCTCCCGCTTCAATCGGTCGAGAAGCAGGTCATAGAGGCCACAATAAAGCGCACCGGTGGAAACATCAAGGAAGCTGCGCTGGTTCTTGGTATCGACCGTTCCACCCTCTACGAAAAAATAAAGAGGTACGAGATACAGAGGTAGCTCCGTCCTGTTCTCTCACCTTGAGCCGAATTCCGCGCTTAAAGACTGTCGCGGCGAGAAGAAGTCGTTGTACAGGAGAAGAAGCTCCTCTTTTGTCAGTGAGCCGAGGAAATCGGCATCGATCATCCCGCCGTCTGCCATCATTCTGATCCCGTCCACCATCTTGTTTGCCGACAAGTCCTGAGCGAATTCGACGAGCCGCCTCATCTCGTCCCTCATCCATTCCCTCGAGGCTTTGCCGCGGATGAGCCCACGCGGGACTCCTGAAAGCTTTCCCTCGAATAGCCAGCCGAGGGTGTAAGGGTCTGATGTCACTTTCGAAGGATTCGACCTCAGGTGCGGATTTGTGGAATAGATCCGCATCTCTTCAGGGAAAATCATCTGGAGGTCGAGGCCATTGACAGAAAGGCTGACTGCGGGATTACGCGCGGCCCCCGATGATGCGAATGTCACGTCGTCCACCTTCCCCAATACCTTTGACATGAATGCGTCCGCGCCTACGTGGCAGGTTCCGTCTTCGTCGACATCGGCCCACATGTGGTTGGGCGAGTAGAAGAGCCATCCGACGGTCTGAATTCCATCTACCATCCAATAGCCGCTCGCGTTCTCGTCATCCGGGTCGATTTCGGGCGCGATGACGTCGTGCGGTGTGAGGAGTCGCGGATTCTGCATCGTCATCATCAACTCGCAATACCGGTGCGCTGATGTGCCGCATCGAGTCAGGCCCGGCTCCTGGTAAGGCACATATTTAACGACCGACATTACGGAGCAATACTGGCACAGAGTCTCCTGAAGAAAGGGGCAGTGATCGAGACTCGGAAGCTCTTCATGCCGATCTCTTGCTGATTGGCAATTGACGTACGCGGGCGAAGTGCAAAGCTCGTCGCTTGTGTCGTCCAAATAGCGTGCTATGAGTTTCTTATACTCGGAGGCGCAGCAGAATTTGACCTGCGCTTCCCTCAGGAAGGGGCATCTCATTTTCTGTTCTCCTCCCTCTTCGCTTGGGTGGATGTAATCTCATCAGCCTTCCCGGCGGTCCCAATAGAGTCTTCAGTAACCACAAGAACATCGCTCGCGTCGATCCTCTCTCCTCCGTCTGCCAACGTAATCCCGAGTCCGTCGGCGACAAAGGTGTGGTCGTCCAGCTCCGGTACCCTTCTATCACGCAATTTCCATCGGCTGAAAACCTCCTTCAATGCTGAATACCCGACCGCCACCATGCAATACACAGTGGCTATGCCGAGAAAAAGGTTCGTCATATTCAGCCAGAATAAATCGTCGTTTGCGAACATGTCATCCTCCTTTTGTCATTTGGCATGGACTGCGGTCAAATTCTTGACTGGCGGCCCTGCGGCCAATCCTTAATACCGAAAGAAGCGCAACCCCCGTGCCACCGTTATGAATGTTCAGCGCCTCGTAAGCGCTGTAGGAGTGGGGAGTAACGCGACTCGTAAAGTGAAGCTAGAGACAGGTATTACAATTGTGTCTGATTAGCCCTCACTGAAGTTGGAGAATCCCACTTGTCTCTTTCACTGAACGGTATATCTCAGACGCAATACGTCTCCTGGCGCGTACAGATGGCCGTTTCATTGATTGGAAAATTGGACGGCAATATATTAGTCTAAAATCGGAGGAGTCATAGATGTCGGAAAGCACCCTGACCTCGATGCACAAGCGTCTTGGAGCTCAGATGATACAGGTCGACGGCGTTGCCGTTCCTGAGAAGTATACATCAGTTGAGGAAGAATACGGGGCCGCGAGGCGGTACGCGGCATTCTTTGACCTGTCGCATTTCGGCAAGCTTCGGCTTACCGGGAAGGATGCTCTCGATCTCCTTAACCGTATCACCACAAATGATTTGAACGGGATGCGCCCCGGAATGGGGAAGCAGACATTCTTCGCGACAGAGAAGGGAAGGATCGTTGACCTCTGCACCGTTTATGCCCAGCAGGAGAGCCTCCTCGTCTTGACGAGTCCCGGCAACTCCGGCAAAGTTGCAAAATGGATAGAGAGATTCGTTATCTCCGAAGATGTCAGGATTGAGGATGTGACGGGGAGTTTCCCGATGTTGTTCGTGGCTGGCCCCGCGGCTACCGATTTCCTCAAGGAGTATGCACATTCAAGCTACAAGGCATTTCTCGACGTAAGCAAGATGCCGGCTTTCAATTTCGTACGGACGTTCCTCGGCTCCCGCGAGATTTTTCTTTCGAAGACAAATCTTGCGACGGGAGGCGGTTATATACTTCTCGTTAATCCGGACAATGCCGGGGAAATATGGAATTCTCTTCTGGAGAACGGGAAGGCGCGCGGAGCGGTCCCCGCCGGGTTGGAAACTTTCGAGATTCTCAGAATTGAAAACGGCACTCCTCTTTTCCCACGCGAGTTGAACGAGGACATGAACCCGCTCGAGGCGAATGGGATCGACGCGATAAGCGACAACAAAGGATGTTACGTCGGGCAGGAGGTTGTGGCAAGGCTGCAAACCTACGAGAAGGTGAGGAGACGCCTTATCGGTCTCGTGGCAGATTCGAAGATGCCACATGGCGCAAAGGTTTACGATGCTAAGCCAGGAGCGGAGACTGAAATAGGCGCGGTGACGAGCTCCGCTAAGTCACCCGGACTCGGGAAGGAAATCGCGCTAGCATATATCTCAATTCAGCAAATGGTTCCCGGCGCGAAGTACTCCATAAAAGTGGGGGGAAAGAGTTTTGATGCGGCGCTGTCCACCCTCCCTTTCAACGTTTAAACAGGCCGTCATGGAGAACACGAGAGTGCCAGTGTTGAATCGGATTTAATAGATTATGGAACAGTTAAAGATAACCGCGACTGAAGGGAAATCGGGGGTTTACTCCGAGCTCCTTCCACAGCTGGAGTCTCTTGTCTCGGGAGAGGCCGATTTCATAGCAAACACAGCGAACCTGGCCGCGGCCCTCAAGCAGGCCCTTCCGTACGCTTCATGGGTCGGATTTTATTTCATGAAGAATGGGGAACTCGTCGTCGGACCATTCCAGGGGAAGGTCGCCTGCACGAGGATAAGAGTCGGAAGTGGAGTATGCGGCACGGCGGCGGCTCGCAGAAAGACCATCGTGGTGCCAAACGTGGCTGAGTTCCCGGGACACATTTACTGCGATCCTGACTCGAGGAGCGAAATTGTCGTTCCCCTACTGAAAGGCGACGAGGCGTTCGGTGTGCTCGACCTGGACAGCTCCGAATACAACTCGTTCGACTCGGTCGATGCAGACAACCTCCAACGCGTCGCGAGGATAGTGGAACGTCTTCACGCGTCGGCAGTTTGAGAGATGATGGCGATAAAGCAGGGAGATAAGAAAGACAGGAAGGTCGCCCTCGTAACGGGGAGCGGGAGAAGATTGGGGCGGCAGTCCGCGCTGGCCCTCGCCCGTGACGGATGGAATGTGGTGGTAAACTACGCGCACTCTGCCAAAGAGGCAAACGAGACCGTTAGGGAAATCAAATCCCTAGGCGCGGATGTCATCAGTGTAAAAGCTGACATCACGAGTTCGACTGAAGTCGAGGCCATGTTCAACCAGGCCTTCGGCCATTTTGGGAGGCTTGACCTGCTCGTCAACAACGCGGCCATATTCCCGCCGCCGAAGAAGTTCGCTGACATATCCGATGGCCTTTGGGATTATGTCCTCGGCACAAACCTCACTGGGCAGTTCTACTGCGCCCGCGCAGCGGCAAGGATAATGGAACAGCACGGCGGCAAGATCGTCAACTTTGCATCGCTCGGAGGTTTTCAGGCCTGGCCAGATTTCGTAGCATACAATGTCGCCAAGGCCGGCGTCGTTATGCTTACCAAGTCACTTTCAAAGGCCCTCGCGCCGAAGATAACCGTCAACGCCATCGCGCCGGGGACTATTATCATACCGGGTGAGGAGTCTGACGAGATCAGGCATATAGAGGAAAAGAAAATACCGCTGCAGAAATACGGCGAGGCTGGTGATATAGTCTCCGCGCTTCTATATCTTGCACATGCAGATTACGTGACGGGAGAGATACTCCTTGTCGACGGCGGGAGAGCGGTGCTGTGACGATTCCTTTCTCGACGAGTCTTGCCACATTGATTTTAAATCTGACCAATCGGAGGTAAATGCCGGCGAAAAAATCTACCGCGAAGAGCACGAAAATCCCGGAGAAAGCTTACAAGAACATCGAGTTCCTGAACAGCCCGAGTGCGCGGGTGGTAAGGATTCTTTCGGAATATCTGGAGCCTCAGACTCGTTTCAGGAGGCAGCAGATAAAGGATACGGTGGTCTTTTTCGGCTCGGCGAGGATAAGCTCCATGGCTGACGCGCGCGCCAGACTGTCGGATGCGAAATCGAGGCTCGGTAACGCCGAACGCCGAAAAGTCGGCGGAGGTGCATTGAAGAAGCTCCGCGATGAATTCAGGAACGCGGAGTCCGGAGTCGCGATGGCGCGCTACTACGAAGATGCCGTCAAGCTCAGCGAGTTGCTCACCAATTGGTCCAAGAAGATCAGCAAAGGCGGTGAGCAGAGGTTCGTCGTGTGCTCCGGCGGCGGACCCGGCATAATGCAGGCCGCCAACAAGGGGGCCACCCGTGCCAAAGGACTCTCTATAGGCCTGAACATTTCGCTTCCTCACGAACAGTTTCCCAATCCTTACATCTCTCCCGAACTTAACTTCGAGTTCCACTACTTCTTCATGAGGAAATTCTGGTTCGTTTACCTCGCGAAGGCGCTGGTCGTTTTCCCGGGGGGCTTCGGAACGATGGACGAGCTTATGGAAGTCCTGACACTCCTTCAGACCGGCAAGATCAGGAAGAAGATGACGATTCTTATCTACGGCACTTCATACTGGAAGAAGGTGCTCAATTTTGAAGCCCTTGTCGATGCCGGGGCTATCGACCGTTCAGACATGAAATGGATCTCGTTCGCCGACGATCCCGAGACGGCTTTTAATTTCCTGACTCACGGCATAAGGAAGAACTACGGCCTAAAATGAAGCGGATGGTCAGATGAAACCGGAACCCGATCTGAAATTCAAGGCTTTGATGAAACTCCTTGACGACGAGGACCCACAGGTATTCGCGGCGGTCGAGAAGGAACTTCTCCACGGTGGAGACGAGACGGCGCGAATGCTGGAACTCGAAATGGATTCGGCGGATGCCGGGACGAGGAGGAGAATCGAAAACCTCGTTTCGAGAATACATCTAGACAAGCTCCAGCGCGAGTATGACCGGCTCCTCGATTTCGTCTCCGGTTCCGACTTCACTCTCGAGCGTGCCCTCTTCCTCCTTGCAAAGCCTCTTTATCCACATGTCGATTTCGCCGAAATAGAGTCTGCGCTGAACGACCTGGCCAACGAGCTCAGGGGGCGAATCGCCGGCGCCGAGGATCCATATGAAATCGTCCAGAGGGTCAACGATTTCTTCCTGAACGAGATGGGTTTCGCGGGCAACTCGCGCGACTATTACAATCCCGACAACAGCATACTTCACCGCGTGCTCGAGACGCGTCGCGGCATACCGATATCTCTCGGGATAGTGTATCTCCTTGTCGGCAGGAGGATCAACCTCCCTATATTCGGAGTCGGCGCTCCCGCTCATTTCCTCGTCAAGTTTGTCCTCGAAGGGAAAGAGTTTTACGTCGATGTCTTTAATGGTGGTAGGGTAATGTCGAGGAAGGATGCGGAGAATTCCATAAACGACATGGGATTCACATTTGAATCACGTTTTCTGAAGGCATCTTCCGATCTTGAGATAATCGCCAGAAGCTGCAGAAACCTTGCCAGGGCCTTCTCCGCCATAGACGAGCAGCCGAGAGCTAACGTATTAATGGAACTCTCGATCGAGCTTGAAAGGCTGATAGCTTTTTGAAGATTTACACGAAGACCGGAGACAATGGAGAGACGGCGCTGTTTGGCGGCGGCCGCGTGTCGAAAGACCAGATCCGGATCGAAGCCTATGGAACGGTTGACGAGCTCAACGCGCTCATCGGGACCGCCCGAGCATTCAACGAAAATGATGAGATTGATTCCCTCCTCGGAGAAGTGCAGGACACGCTCTTCGTGCTCGGGGCTGACCTGGCTACCCCGACGGGTATACCGAATGTCTCAGTGAAGAGGATTTCCGCTGCCGACGCGGCAGCCTTGGAAAACCATATCGATGAGCTGGAGGAAAGACTGGAGCCGCTGAGATCATTCGTCCTCCCGGGCGGGTCAAAGTCTGCGGCGCTCCTCCACCAGGCACGCACCGTCTGCCGGAGGGCGGAGCGTCGTGTTGTCACGCTCAGGAAAAGCGAGAAAATTTCGGAAGATACCCTTGTTTACCTCAACCGACTCTCTGACTACCTCTTCATGCTCGCGAGATACGCAAACAAGGCCGGGAACGTCCCAGAGATTCCCTGGAGGACGCGACCGGAACCTGACTCCCGCCGATGACCTTTCTGAACCCGCTCGTCCTCATCGGGCTGGTCGCGGCCGGGATACCCATATTGATTCACCTCCTTCAGCTGAAGAAGCTGAGGCAAGTGGATTTTTCCTCGATCAGGTTTCTCAAGGAGATCCAGCACGCATCTGCCAGGCGTGTCAAGCTGCGGGATTACCTTCTCCTTATTCTCCGCACCCTCGCCATCGCGTCCATAGTCATGGCTTTTTCCCGTCCCGCGATAAAGGGATTCCTCGGCACGAATCCGCGCACATCGTCGGTTGTGATTGTAGACAATTCTCCCTCCACCACGGCACGAAACGAATACGGCGAGATATGGTCGCAGATACGTGTGACTGCCGCCGCCATACTCGGGTCACGGAGCCATGGGAATGCGGCGGGCCTGATCCTTACTTCGAGATGGTCAGACACTGCGGGTACTGTTTTGACCACGGACGGAAAATTACTCGCGACCCGGGTCGTCCGGTCGCAACCGTCGGAAGTCAGCGGAAGCTACTCGGCATCTATCGACGGGGCCCTTCGCGAGCTCAGCAATTCCGGCTTCGCTGACAAGGAGATCTATCTGGTGGGGGACATGCAGAAGAGCGAGTTTGCCGCCGCTGCTGCCACAGTCCAGCCGGCGAATACCAGAATATTCTTCCTTCGCACGGAGAAGTCCCCCAATGACAACCTTTCCGTCTCGTCGGTGAAGTTTGTCAATCCGGTTGTAGTGGCGAACTCAGCTTCTCAGGTCGAAGCCACAGTCACGAACAACGGCGGTTCCGATAAGAGCGGCATCGTGGTAAGTCTTTACCTTGACGGAAGGAAGGTTGCACAGTCGTCTGTCGATGCGCCGGCAGGGCTTTCGAAAAGCGTCAGGCTATCGTTCACCGAGCCGGCGAGTGGCTATCACACCGGTGTCGTTCAGCTCGATGACAATTCGCTCCAGGACGACAACAGGTACTATTTCTCTTTCTATGCGATCAGGGGATTGAACGTCGTGATCGTGAGCTCCGCCGATAACGAAGGCGACTACGTGCTAAGTGCCGCGCAGGCGGTGATGGATACGTCTACAGTCATCGATACAAAAGTTGCCACTCCCTCTCAATTTGTCTACTCGAATTTGGCCGGCGTCGATGTCGTCGTGGTTGAGTCGTACCCCGCGAATTCGGCCTCGTCCGATGCGGAATTCGCGTCTAAGGTGGAGAGATTCGCACGCAACGGCGGCGGCGTAATCCTGTTTGCCCCCTCGGTGGGCGGAGCCGCTTCGTTCAATTCCATCGTGAAAGGTATGGGAATCGGAAGCGTGTCCGGGGAATTCTCCGGAGGGAAGTCCGGTTTCATGAGCCTCGACCGGATCGACGCGAACAACAGTTTCTTCTCGGGGATATTTTCCTCCAACGAAAGTCCCGACCAGATAAGTAACCAGCTCCTCACGAAGATTTACTCGGCAGCGGTAATACGGTCGAATCCCTTTGCGCATACTTTGATGAGCGCCTCCGCCTCTCCCTTCCTGCTGAGCAGGGAAGTGGGAAACGGATATGCTTTCGTCGTTGCATGCGCGGCGGATACTTCCTCCTCCAACTTCACTGAATCCCCGTTCTTCCCGGTTGTCATCCAGCGGGCGCTGTTTTATTCCGCTGCAGTCAGCCGCAGGCCGATTCAGATATACGCCGGGGAGGAAGTCCAATACGTTTACCCCGCCGGAGGGATCAAGGCTGCGGCGCTTATCTCTCCCGGCGGAAACCGGACCGAGGCGGTCCCGCGTTACGTCGGATCGGAAGCACGGTTTGATTTCAAGGACCTAGCAGCGTCTGGCACGTACACCCTTGTTGATCCTGACACACTCTGTATGATATCCGTCAACGTGGATCCGCGGGAATCGGACCTGTCTCAGGCATCGGACGCGGAGATCGTTTCTTATGCCAGGAAGCTCGGCTTTTCGGAAAAGAACGTTTACATCTTAGATGCTGATAAGAATGCGATGGCGTCGATTGATAAGCTCAGGCTTGGTGACGACTTGTCTTCCTTCTTCGCCGCCGCCGCCTTGATTTTCCTCGTCGCGGAGATTTTCGTCTCCAGGATGAAAACTATTTAGGAAGTAGTCTTATATTTATCTGAAATCGATGACCCAAGAAGCGAGGTGTGATAAACTCAATTGATCTCTACAGACGATAAGTTTGATCGGGCGCTTGTCGTTGGGGTTGTGTTCAGAAACGATGAGCGCGAGCACGTCGACGAGTATGTCAACGAAGTTGTTCTTCTCGCCGATACCGCCGGCGCGAAGGTGGTAAGAACGGTTTTTCAGGAAAGACAGTCTCCTGACCCGGCGTACTTTGTTGGGAAAGGGAAGGCAGAGGAGATCAGGGGAATATGCGAGTCCGAAAAGATAAATCTCGTCATATTCGACGACGATCTGACGGGCGTCCAGATCAGGAATCTTGAAGGGGTCATTAACAGGCGCGTTCTCGACAGAAGCGGTCTCATACTCGATATATTCGGGTTTCGTGCAAGGACGCGTGAAGCGAAGCTGCAGGTGGAGATGGCCCAACTCAAGTACAATATGTCGCGACTTGCAGGCCAATGGCAGCATTTCTCGAAGCAATACGGAGTCATAGGGACGAGGGGGCCGGGTGAAAAGCAGATTGAAGTTGACCGCAGGGTAATCAAAAAAAGGATTTCGGCTCTACGCCAGAAGCTCGACGCAATATCAGGGCAGCGGGAGCTGAGAAGGGCGCGGCGGAGTGAGCTCCCGAAGTTTGCGCTCGTCGGTTACACGAACGCCGGAAAGTCTACCCTCATCAACGCTCTCAGCGGTGCCGAAACATTTGTCGAGAACAGGCTCTTTGCCACGCTAGACACATTCACTCGAAAGGCCTTCCTGAGCAATTCGATTCAGTGCCTCCTCGTAGACACAGTCGGTTTCATACGCAAGCTTCCTCCCGACCTCGTGGCGTCGTTCAAGTCTACGCTTGAAGAGGTAGCCTTCGCAGATTACATCCTCCACGTCATCGACATTTCAAGCCCCGCATTCCGGGAACAGATAGAAGTTGTCGACGAAACGCTTCGCCAGCTCGGTTGCAGCGACAAGCCGATACTTCTGGTCTTTAACAAGGTGGACAGAGTAAATGAATTCGGTGTCGTACGAAGCGTTCTCAATGAGTATAATGGCGGCTCTGTCGCGATTTCTGCCGAGAGGCACATCAATCTTAGCCAACTTAAGGAACGAATGCTTGAGATGATGGGGTCCGATATCGTCGAGAAATCTTTCAGGATAAAACCGACTCAGTCCGAGAAACTCGCCAAGATCCTATCGGTGGCCGAGTTCGTTCAGGAGAATGAATACCCTGACAGCCTTCACCTCAAAGTTCGCATGAGGAAAAAGGACTGGGAGAGACTCAAGCGCGAAATCTACGCCTGACAATTATGCCGGTGAACCGTTGAACATAATCGACAAAACACTTTATCACCAGATTCACCCCTTTAAGATTTTTACCGATGTGATCGCCGCCTTCCTTGGCGTTTACTTCTTGTGGCAGCGACAAATCGTCGTCGGTCTCGTGATAGCATTCATCCCCCCGCTCGCCATCTCGTTCTTCATGATAAGGCTGATGGATTTTGAAAAAGAGAAGCAGTCAAAGTTAGGCAAGTACGTCAAGCGCTACATGGGGCGCGGCGCTGACACGGCCCGTTCGCTCGGACTCCTCGTCATGCTGGCTGGCGGTTGGTTTCAATACCTTTGGCTGATTGCCGCGGGTTTCCTCGTCATAATCGGTGTGTGGGCGAACGGCCTGGTCTACAAGAGACATATGCCTGCCACTGAAGAGAAGCGAAGGGGAAAAGGGAGAGGAAGGCGGTAGGGTTGGAGTGGCAATGCGGGGAGAAGAGAGAGTTTCGAGCGCCCACGATCCCTGCCGTTATTTGTTGATCCCAGCAAAGTTATCCTCATATTAAACCCAGCTTCACATTAGCTTAATATTCCCTCGTTAGATTATTACAACAAGACAGGGGTTACCCCGCTGACGCGGGGGAAAAAGGCGCTGCTACCAAAATAAGGCCTCCACAGACCAAACCATCCAAGCCACAGTTCGAAGCAGGTGGCGCCTTTTTCTATTTTCACGATCTGATGCCGCCTCGAATGTCGACTGTACTAGTTTTCCATTTCTTTCAGGTACATCCCCCCCCCTCCACGCCCCGCCGGGTTACGTGATTTAACGAATTGGTGCTAAATTTACATGTAGAAATCACGAAGGACTTTTCACAAGTGAACTGGACAAAGTTATGAAAAGAATTGCAATCGCGGCAATGCTGAGCATAGCCTTAATGGCGATGATGTCGCCGCTTGAAGCCGCGGAAACTAAAGAGTCTGGAATCGCGCGCAAGGCGGTAACCCTGTTTAGCGAGGGGAAGTACAAGGAAATGACCGGATACTTCGACAGCACGATGACGAAGGCTGCACCGCCTGAGAGGTTGCGCGCGATATGGACTTCACTCGCCGGGCAGACGGGAAAATTCGAGCGCATAGTCGGGGACAGCAGTTTCGCCTATGGCAACTATCGAATTGTACTCGTGACATGCAAGTTTCAAAAGACTCTGCTGGACGTGAAGATCGTGTTGGACAAATCATTCAAGATTGCCGGTCTCTTCTTCGTTCCCGCCCGCCAAAATCAGTTTGAGAAGAGCGGGAATGAAGCGGCGAAGAATAATAAATCTGGTGAGGTTTCAAGGAAGACCGGTTATATCTCAAGGGATGTGACCTTCCCGAACAGGAAGGGAGGGGTTGAGTTGGCTGGTACACTCACGCTTCCTGATTCCACACGCAAGTTGCCGGCGGTTCTCCTAGTTGCCGGGTCGGGACGAAACGACAGGAATGAGACGGTTGCGGGGCACGCCGTCTTCAAGGCCATCGCCGATTATCTCGCTTCGCGCGGAATTGCCGTACTGAGGTATGACAAACGCGGGGTCGGCAAGTCGACAGGCAATTATGCCGACGCGACAACGGAAGATTTCGCCTCCGATGCGCTCGCCGGGGTAGAGTACCTGGCTGGTCTCAGGGAAATTGACCACAGGAAGATCGGAATCATTGGACACAGTGAGGGAGGCGAGGTCGCGCCTATGGTCGCGAATGAATCTCGCAGTGTCGCGTTCGTGGTCCTCATGGCTGGTCCGGGGGTCCAGGGTTACAGGATCATTCTGAGCCAGATCGCCGCGATAGACAGAGAATCAGGAATGAGCGACAGCTCGGTGAATGCAAACGTCGCTCTCGAGAACAGGATTCTTAAGACCGTGATGAGTGTGAAAGATTCCTCCAGGGCCGCGAGGGAGCTGAAGGTTCTGCTGACCGGGAAAGCTGGCGAGACAGAAGTTGAAGCCGACGCGTCGATCAGAGAGCTCCTTTCGCCATGGTACAGAACCTTTCTCTCATACGATCCACGTCCGGCGCTGAGGAAGCTCAGGTGTCCCGTCCTCGCGATTTGGGGGAGCAAAGACCTGCAGGTCCCTCCGAAGGAAAATCTCCCCGCGGTCAGGGAAGCCTTGAAGAGCGGATCGAGCGGGAACTACCGGGTCGTGGAAATCCCCGGTCTCAACCATCTCTTCCAGGAGGCGAAAACAGGTTCCCCCTTCGAGTACGGGACAATAGCCGAAGACATTTCGCCGAAAGCTCTCGATCTTATTGGCGACTGGATCGTGAAGCAGACGGCTAAGTAAGGCGCTGCGCCAGGACCTGCATGACCCTCTTAAATTCAGGAATGCGCTCGCATCTCGAATCACAAAAGTGCTGAGGTAATCCACGTGTCGAAGAAGCTGACAAGAGTAAAAGCGAAGAAGAGACCAGTGGCGAATATGCGGGGGGGCAAAGCGGGAGTAAGGCCCGTTATCCGCGGAGGTCGTCGCCTTTTTGAGAGAGAGTCCGTAGATGTTCTACTTTCATCTCTCGGACAGCTCGAAGAATCATTCCGGGAGCTCCCGGCCGTGCAGACGCGAATTGGGAAGAAGTCCGACTTCACAAGAGTAATGCGCGAAGTTGCCGCGCGGATGAATGACAACTATCCGTATTTCCACCCTCTCTATGCCGGGCAGATGCTCAAGCCTCCTCACCCCATCGCGCGGACCGCTTACATGTTGTCGATGTGGATAAACCCAAACAATCATGCCCTCGACGGCGGGAGGGCGAGTTCCAGGATGGAGAAGGAAGCGGTCGCTGAAATCGCGCGCATGTTCGGCTGGGCAAAACATCTCGGCCACCTAACCGGCGGAGGGACGATGGCGAACATGGAAGCCCTCTGGGTCGCGGGACAACTGAGCCCCGGAAAGAAGATCGTGGCTTCTGAACAGGCCCACTATACTCATTCGCGTATAAGCGCTGTTCTCGGACTTGAATTCGAGTCGGTTCCCTGCGACAATCGAGGGCGGATGGATCCGCGCTCTCTGGAACGATTACTCGACCCGGGAGAGGTGGGAACTGTGGTGGCGACGGTCGGAACAACGGCGGTCGGAGCACTGGACCCTCTTCCTGAACTTCTGCGGCTGAGGGAACGTTATAATTTCAGACTGCACGTCGACTCGGCTTACGGCGGTTACTATGTCCTTGCGGACAATTTGTCGGCGGATGCGAGGGAGGTGTTCGATAGTATAAGCCAGGCTGATTCGATAGTCGTCGACCCTCACAAGCACGGCCTGCAGCCTTATGCCTGCGGTTGCGTCATCTTCAAAGATCCATCGGTCGCGCGCTTTTACAGGCACGATTCGCCTTACACATACTTCACGTCCGAAGAGCTTCATCTTGGTGAGATAAGTCTCGAGTGCTCGCGGGCGGGGGCGTCGGCGGTCGGGCTTTGGGCGACTCAAAAACTTCTTCCGCTCACCAAGGGGGGTGAGTTTGCCGCTTCCCTCGGCAAATGCCGCAGCGCTGCCCTCGATTTTCACGCAAGGCTCGAAGCGGATGGAAGATTCATGACGCCGTTCAGGCCGGAACTCGACATAGTGGTATGGGCGCCGAAGGCGGCGAGCGTGAAGAGAGCGTCCGAATTATCCCGGGCCATATTTGACGAGGCGGCCAGGAACAATCTCCACCTCGCGCTCGCTGAGCTCCCCGCTTCGTTCTTAGATATCGAATCTGCGGGGATGGAGAAAGATGCGGACACAATTACCTGCCTCAGATCGGTGCTGATGAAACCTGAGCACAATGAGTGGATCGGACGCATTTGGAAGATACTTGACAAGGCAACCCAGTCTGTAGTGTCGGGCAGAAACTTTTCAAATAAACAGTAACTCATGTGAGAACACTAAAGAATCTTTTCGATAGGAACCGAGAGTGGGCCGCCGGAATTAAGGAGAAGGATCCCGAGTTCTTCTCCAGGCTCTCGCATCAGCAGACTCCTCAATACCTGTGGATCGGCTGTTCGGACAGCCGCGTGCCGGCAACTGAAATTGTCGACCTCGCGCCCGGCGAAATATTCGTCCACAGGAACATAGCCAACCTCGTCGTCCACTCCGACCTCAACTGTCTCTCGGTAATCCAGTTCGCAGTCGATGTGCTCAAGGTCAAGCATATAATTGTCTGCGGTCACTACGGATGCGGCGGCGTTAGGGCGGCGCTGAGCGGAGAGAATCATGGGCTGATGGACAACTGGATTCAGCACATAAGGGAAATTTACCGCCAGCACCACTCGGTTCTCGACGCGAAGTCAGATGAGTCCGAGCGCCACAGGCTTCTTTGCGAGTTGAACGTTAAGGAACAAGTCTGGAACGTCTGTCAGACGACCTTCGTGAAGGAAGCATGGAAGAGCGGAGCGGAACTCAACGTCCATGGCTGGATATATGACATCAGCGACGGAATACTGAAGGACCTCGGCGTTACTGTGACCGACTACGCCGAAGCCTCCGCGATGAGGGCGAGGCTTAGTTAGAGGCTCATGACTCCGGAGTGGCCGGTCGTCGAGCGCTCACTCGCCGCGTAGCTTTCATGAACCGCTGTCTCCTCCTCGCCGATCCCCAAACGTCGTTCTTTCGGAGTAATTTCGTATCTTAGACTCGGTTTTTTAAGAACGGAGACTTTTTAAATGAAACAGAAGACCCCCTTCACCGCCGGCAAATTTACGATCGGGCTCCTTCAGATGCGGATCGGCAAAGACCCAGACGCGAATTTGAAAAAGGCAGTCTCGATGATCGAAAAGGGCGCGAGGGATGGCGCCGACGTGTTATGCCTCCCCGAGCTCTTTAGGTCCGAATATTTCTGCCAGAGCGAGGACATAAAATACTTCGGTTTCGCGGAGACGCTTCCCGGGCCGTCTACCCAGGCCATTTCCAAGGTCGCCAAGAGACATAAGGTTGCCGTCGTGGTCCCGCTGTTCGAGAAGCGGGCGATGGGAGTGTACCATAACACTGCGGCGGTCATTGACGCGGACGGCGAGCTGATGGGGGTATACAGAAAGATGCACATACCTGACGATCCTGCGTTTTATGAGAAGTTTTATTTCACGCCTGGTGACCTCGGTTACAAATCCTTCAGAACGAAGCGCGGAGAGATAGGGACGCTGATCTGCTGGGACCAGTGGTATCCTGAGGCGGCGCGCCTGACCGCCCTGAAGGGAGCGAGTGTTCTCTTTTATCCAACCGCAATCGGCTGGCATCCGCATGAGAAGGCGGAACATGGAAAGGCGCAGTTTGAATCATGGCAGACAATTCAGCGCGGACACGCGGTGGCGAACGGAGTCTATGTGGCCGCCGTCAATCGCGTGGGGCTCGAAAGGCAAAGCGAGTCGGCCGCAGGGATTGAGTTCTGGGGGCAGTCATTCGTTGCCGATCCCCAGGGAAAGCTCATCGCTACCGCTTCAGTCGATAAGGAAGAAGTGCTTCTCGCTGAGGTCGACGCAGGGAGAATCGAGTACATCCGTCAGAACTGGCCATTCCTCCGCGACAGAAGGATCGATTCGTACCAGGGAATCACGAAAAGGTATGACGATGAGCCGTGAAGCGCGGATGAGCCGGCGTCTTCCGGCCGAGTGGGAAAAGCACGAGGCGACCTGGCTCGGCTGGCCCCACAACAAGAGCGATTGGCCGGGCAAATTTACGCCAATACCCTGGGTCTACGCTGAAATCGTGAGGCGCATTTCTGCCGGCGAGAAGGTAAGGATCGTAGTCGAGTCGAAGACGCATGAGGGCGAGGCGCGCAGGGTTCTGAAATCTGCGAACGTGGACACCTCGAACGTCGAGTTTTTCGTCATGAAGAGCGACCGCGGGTGGACGCGTGACTCGGGGCCCCAGTTCATCAAGAACTCCGACGGCGTCGTCCAGGTAAACTTCAAGTTCAACGGCTGGGCCAAATATCCGAACCACAAGAAGGACCAGAAACTGCCCGCGTTCATTTCAAAGAAACTGGGGATCAGCTCGACCGTGCCGACGCACAACGGTCATCACGTCGTTCTGGAAGGGGGCTCGATCGACTACAACGGTAAGGGCACACTCCTGACGACGGAGGAATGTCTTCTGGATGAGAAAACTCAGACTCGAAATCCCGGATTCGGAAAGAAGGACTACGAAGGAGTTTTCAGAGAGTACCTCGGTATGTCGAACGTCCTCTGGCTTGGAAAGGGGATTGCGGGCGACGACACACACGGCCACGTCGATGATCTGTGCAGGTTCGTCGACGCGCGAACGCTTCTTCTCGTGCAGGAGCGAAATGAGAAGGACGACAACTACATCCCCCTCGAGGAGAACAGGGAGAGAGCTCAGGATTTCAGGCTCGAAGACGGGTCGAAGCCCGATGTCGTTTATCTCCCAATGCCTGAGCCGGTCATCTTCAAGGGGCAGAGGCTCCCGGCGAGCTATGCGAACCTGTATATGTCAAACGCCGCGGTGATAGTGCCCACCTTCAATGACCCGAGCGACAGGACAGCGCTTGGCATAATATCTGAACTTGTCACCGACCGGGCCGTGATGGGGATACACGCACTCGACCTCGTGTGGGGGCTTGGTACGCTCCACTGTCTCACTCATGAACAGCCGGCGCGCTGAGGCGGTTCAGCCTTCCTTCGCGTTTGATTCTCCCATGTAAACGAGCTTGACACCCGCTTCGTCAGCGTATCTCTTTATCCTCTCGTCGCGGTAGAATTCCTTGTAGTAAACTGTGCTGATCCCTGAATTTGCTATGAGCTTGAAGCAGGTCAGGCAGGGGGAGGCCGTGACGTATATCTCAGAATTGTTGATGTTGACCCCGTTCTTCGCCGCCTGCGCAACCGCGTTTGCCTCAGCGTGGACAGTCCGGACGCAGTGCCCATTTTCCATGTCGTGACCGGCGTCGTCGCAATGCGGCGCGCCTCGCAGACTCCCGTTATATCCCGTGGAGAGAATCACTTTGTCGCGCACTATGACAGCGCCCACGTTCTTGCGGTCGCACGTGCTCCTCGTTGACACCTGCTCCGCTATTGACATGAAGTAATTGAACCAGTCGACTCTGGTATGTGACATTTCTTATTCCTTTTTGATTGGGAAATATTATGGAACGTGACGGGAAAAGACAAATGCAAAAAAGGAGAAAGGGCTCAATTACCGAAGAGTTTGGAATTGAGATCCCGAATTCTTGATACGCTGGTCAGTACGCGAGATGTGAAATCAAACATCCTGGAAAGCGGATAGCTGAGCTTTGATCTGGGGTAGACTTCCTATATCTGGGAGCGGCCGGACAAGTTGCGGGAGACGGCGAAACGTCTCGGAATCGTCGAAATTGGGGGAAGCGAACGTTCCTGGCAGAAACCCTTCACTCGTGATTGTCTTCGCACTACTCAGGCGATGATGAAAAAGTAAGGGTTTGAAAAAAAAGATGGGAGTTTTCTTGAAGTTTATAGTCCGAAGAGATAAAATAACGCTGACGTTAGATGTTGCCGCCCTTCCTGAGTTCGGGTACAGAAGCGTCGTAGTTCGGGGTGGTCATTTTGTCAAACTTGGTGATAGTGTTTAAGTCGTGTTCCGGGATAAAGGGGAGTTGCGTGTCAGGACTATTTCCCGTTTTGATCCGGGTACCGTGTCGTGCCTGTATCGTGGATTGAAGGCCATCACGAGCGGGTTGACATCGCATTTGTCAATAGAAAAACAGGGCTGTTAAAATTCATGTATCCGAATCGAAAGCGTCCGGGTATTCCGCGAGCTTTGTTTCCGGACAGAAAGAATTCGCTCGCAATACTTTTGACGGCGGCGCTTGCCGTTTGTCTCGATCGTGACTTACAAGCTGCGCGAGGCGTCTCTTATGCCGCGTTCGATCTCGCCACAATTACTCTGATAGTTCTCTGGTCAACATCCGCTCTCATTTGGTTTCTGGGTGTGCTCTTCTTCCGTCAATGCTCGAACAGACGCCGCGATCTGGAGGCGCTGCAGGCGAATGCGGATGAACTTCGCGAGAGCGAGAAGAAGTACAGATCGCTCTTCGAAGCCTTCATGAATCATCTTCCGGCGGCGGCATGGATCAAGGACAAGGATATGAGGTTCATGTTTACGAACAAGGCCTACAAGACATATCTGGAGGAAGGATTCGATCCGCTCAGCAAGACAGTGTATGAAATCTGGTCTCCCGAGACTGCGGAGAAAATTGAGCGCGAAGATCGTTTGGTCCTTCAGACTGCTCGCCCGCTAGAAGGAGTTACGACGCTAAACCTATCGGGTGGGAGGGCGGCGTATCATGCCGCCATCAAGTTTCCGATACCGGGCGCAGACGGTAAGATTAATATTGGCGGCGTCGGGATAGACATAACGGAAAGAATTCAGGCGGAGCAGGAGCTTGAAAGGTCGCGAGAAATGTACCGCGACCTAGTCGAATCGATCGACGAGGTGATTTTTTCACTCGACAGGCGGGGGGTCCTTACGTACGTGAGCCCATCCTTCGGGAAATCGTTTGGATCTGCTGCTTCGGAGGTCTCAGGGATGAATCTTTTGGCGCTGATCCATCCTGAAGATCTCGAGAATGTAAGGAGCGAACTCGCGTCGGTTGAGCGGGGGGGAGCGGGAGCCTTTGAATGCAGGTTCAATACCGAGTCTGGAGATACAAAATGGGGAGCGGTGCATATAAAGCCATTGTACCAGGATGGAAGGTTCGCGGGCGCCCGGGGGTTCATTATGGAGATCACCGGGAGATAGGAGGCTGAGGCACGTGCTTCCGAGCTTAGCGATCAGGTCAGGGCCTTCGCGGCAAATCTGCAGACTGCGAGGGAGGATGAGCGCACCTCGATATCGCGCGAGATCCATGACGAGCTCGGCCAGGACCTGACCGCGCTGAAGCTCGGCCTATCAGTTGTCAGCCGAAAGCTGTCCGATCACGGCTCCTCGCAATTCGTGCGGGATCAATCGGTGGAGATAGAGAAACTTTACGGTTATACCGACGCGATGATGGCGAAGGTGAAGGACCTTGTCACTCGTCTCCGGCCGGAAGTCCTGGACGAGATGGGACTCCCGCAGGCGATAAGATGGTACGCGGAGCAAGCGCTCAAGCGGACCGGTATCAAATGCAAGCTGCATTTCACGTCAGCCCGGCTCAAGATGGACAAAGAGAAGGCGACTTCGCTCTACAGGATTTTCCAGGAGGCCTTTACAAACGTGATGCGGCACTCCGGGGCCACCAGAATGGATGTCTTCCTCACAAAACGCAATGGTGAAGTCAAACTGCGCGTAACCGATAACGGGAGCGGCATTACCGATGAAGACATCGGTGACATGAAGTCTCTCGGTATCCTTGGGATGAGGGAGCGGGCTGTAAGCGTCGGCGGGAGTTTTGCCATCGGGCGCAACGCCGATTCAGGCTCCTTTGTGGAAGTCAGCTTGAGCGCCTAGAATTTTCAAACAACAGAAGGACGATCTATGATTAACATCGGAATTGTGGACGACCACACGATGATACGTGAGGGACTGAAGATGATAATAGAGCAGGAGCCGGATCTTAGAGTCGTAGCGGAGGCGGGCGACGCCGCGGGTGCTCTGGCGGTTCTCGAAAAGAACAATGTCGATGTCGTAATACTCGACATTTCTCTCCCCGACAGGAACGGCATCGAACTGCTGAAAGACCTCAGGCGCAGCTACAAGGCCCGCGTGCTTGTCCTAAGTATGCATCCTGAAAATAGATATGGAGTGAGGGCAATCCAGGCAGGAGCCCTCGGCTACATGTGCAAGGATACTGCCGGTCGGTATCTCGCCGGCGCGATAAGGACCGTCCATTCGGGGAAGATGTATATCCCTCCTTCGCTGGGAGAGGTCCTGGCGAACAACGCGGTCATGGGAGTGGGACCCCGACCGCATGAAGATTTGTCCGACAGGGAGCTTGAAATCATGGTGCTTATAGCCTCAGGGAAAACCAGGGACGAAATCTCGAGAAAGCTGAATCTAAGTCCCGCGACTATCAGCACGTACCGCAAAAGAGTCCTGGACAAGCTTGGGCTCGCGACTTCGGTCGAAATTTACAGGTACGCCTACGAGAATGATCTGATAGACTAAATCGCAGAAATGCGGGATGTCCCTGAAAGCCAATCTGCACTGGTAGTTCCCTCCATCCACAGTCGCAATCGCGGCCTGCCGATCCTATCCTAATTATTATTACGTGTTTTTCCGTGTTTCTCGCCATCCACAATTATAAGTCCGTTACTTCATACCTCGATAGTGACTCCGATAATAGTGTTGTAGGGCAAACGTGGTACGGTCTGTGAACCGCGATTTGTAGCAACAACACTGTGATTGTCAGTTCAGAGAGCTGAGTGAGGAATCGACTTCTTCCCATGACAAAGGGGCTGTTTGTCTGGAAGGGATCGGGTAGGTGGATTCCTCGCCACAGCCTCTCCTGAGTATGGTGCTGTCGGCACGGCTTAAGACGCTTCAAGTCCGGAAGCGAATCATCGCCAGTTGAACCGACCCGACCCGCAGAGTGTCCTTATTGAGCGTCCGATACGAATCGGCTTGCCCGTGTACATAGAAGAGATGCGGAGAGCGCGCACATCGACCAAACGAAAGGAGTAATAACGAAATGAATTGGTTCAGGGACCTTAGAGTCGTGGCGAAGCTTATGCTCAGCGCCGCAATTATGAGCTTCCTTATTGCGCTTGTTGGATATATAGGCATACGAGACATTGGGGTTGTCAATGAAATGCTTAACGACCTTTACAAAAACGAGACGCTTGGAATTTCTTACATAAAGGGGGCGAACGCGCATTTAATAGCACACCAGCGAGCTGTAAGAAACCTCGTCCTCGCGTCGACGGATGACGACAAGAGGAAGAGGATCGAGAACATGAAGATGTATGAATCAAAGCTTCTCGATGAAATTGCCAGAGCGACGCCGACGATACAATCGGAGGAGGGGAAGCAGCTCCTCGCCAATTTCTGGCCTGCGTGGAAGGAATATCAGAAGGTAAACGAGAGGATAGTTGCCCTCGCGACGTCCACAGGTTCCGGCGCTCAAAGTAAGGAACTCCTCGATCTGGTACATAACGAAAGTCAGACGGCCGGTGACCAGGTTGATACCATACTCGCCCGGATAGCGAGTCATCATGAGGCGAACGGACAGAAGGCGTACGACGAGAGCGACGCCGTCTACAACAGCAGCAAGAATCTTCTCCTGGGGATAATCATCGGGGCGCTCGTGATAGGGGTCCTGTTCGGCACATACGTTTCCCGCCTTCTCAGCAAGCCTATCGCCGAACTTGAGAGGGCTGCCGGTAAGGTGGCCGGAGGTGACACGAACGTGTCCGTGGATATAGCATCAAAAGACGAAATAGGAAAACTCGGAAAAAGCTTCAACGTTATGGTCTCTAACATAAAGAAGGCTATGGAGGAAGTAAGGCAGAAGGGTGAAGCCGCCGAGGAAGCGGCTCGAGAGGCTGATGCTGCCAAGGCTCACGCCGAAAAGCAGTCCGAGTATTTGTCCAGGAGTGTTGAGTCGATCCTCGACGAGATGAACAAGTTTTCGGAAGGAGACCTGACGGTGAGTCTGGCGGTGACAAACGACGACGACATAGGGAAGCTGTTCGGCGGGTTCAACAAGTCGGTGGGCAACATACACGGGATGATCCAGCAGC
>JAKAMG010000048.1 GCA_021812985.1 Bacteroidota bacterium | reverse complement strand
GACATGGATTCATCGCGGCGAGAAGCATGAATTTCGACGGATAGTCAAGCGACAGCTTGGTACGGCTAATCGTCACGTGCCCGTCCTCCATAGGCTGGCGGAGAACTTCCAGCACGCTCCGCTCGAACTCCGGGAGCTCGTCCAGAAACAGTACACCGTGATGCGCGAGCGAAATTTCCCCGGGCTTTGGAATCGTCCCGCCGCCGACCAGGGCGCTGTCCGAGATAGTGTGGTGCGGCGACCGGAAAGGTCGTGTCGCAACGAGTCCGACGTTCGAAGGAAGCAGGCCGGCGACAGAATGTATCTTCGTGGTTTCGAGCGCTTCTTCAAAAGTCATGTCCGGCAGAATTGTAGGAAGCCGTTTCGCGAGCATGGTCTTCCCGCTTCCAGGCGGACCGATCATTATTACATTGTGTCCCCCTGCGGCCGCGACCTCGAGAGCGCGCTTCACATTCTCCTGCCCCTTGACGTCCGCGAAATCGAGCTGGTACACCTGAGTCTGGCCGAAGAGCTCATCCCTGTCAACTTTGAACGGCTCGAGTAGTTTGAATTCACCGCCGAGGAGATGGACCGCCTCGAGAAGTGTTTCCGCCGGGTAAACGCTCACACCCTCTACCATTGCGGCTTCCCTTGCATTTTCCTTTGGAATTATCATGGCATGGATCCCCTTTTCCCTCGCCTCAACAGCGATGGGCAGAACCCCATGCACAGGTCTCAGCGAGCCGTCGAGCGCGAGCTCACCGAGGACGATAAATTTCTCCAGGTCGTCCTGTTCTACCGCACCGGATGCCGCGAGTATCCCTATTGCGATGGCGAGATCGAATGCACTCCCTTCTTTCCTCACATCCGCCGGCGCTAGGTTTATGACGATCTGGTGCCCCGGATACTTCAGATTCGAGTTCTTTATGGCCGTCAGCACCCGTTCGCGGCTTTCCTTCACCGCGTTGTCCGGGAGTCCGACCATATACCACGCAAAAAGCCCGCCGCCGACATTCGTTTCAATGTCGACGATGAAAGCATTTACGCCGTAAGTTGCCGCGCTCATAACGTGCGAAAGCATCATGCCCCCCGACATTAGTTTTCGACTGTTACAGGCACGCCGGACGCTATCCGCCGTTGTCTGCGCTATACGTTAATCAATGAATGGGAGAAAGGAAACATTGTGCCAGAAACAAGGGGTCGCGGGCGGAGCGCGGTGCCGATCAGTTCCATTAAAATCGAACCACCCGTATGCACGCTTTACTCGCGTATCTGAGCTTGCAGTACCCGTGTTACTGATACCGAAGGACTACAAAACGTTTATGCTACTTTGATTCTATCTTTGCCCAGGTGTCGCGGAGGGTGACAGTCCGGTTGAAGACGAGATGGCCTTCCGTCGATTCGTCATCGACGCAATAATATCCGAGCCTTTCAAACTGGAACCGGTCCTGCGGCTTGGCTTTGGCCAGGCCCGGCTCAAGCCTGCACCCCTTCACTATCTCGAGCGAGTCGGGATTCAAGGATGACTTCCAGTTTTCACCACCGGGATCAGGGACATTGAAAAGCCTGTCATAAACCCGGGCTTCGGCATCCACTGCATGTTCCGCCGACACCCAATGTATTGTCCCCTTGACCTTACGCTGACTGGCTGGAGAGCCGCTCTTCGTATCCGGGTCGTAAGTGCAGCGCAATTCCGTGATGAGGCCGGTCTGCGGATCTTTAACCACGCCGACGCACTTGATGATGTAGGCATAACGCAGTCTTACCTCGGCACCAGGTGAGAGTCTGAAATATTTTTTCGGCGGATCTTCGCGGAAATCGTCCTGCTCTATGTACAGGACCTTGGAGAACGGAATCTTCCTCGTCCCCATCGATTCGTCCTCGGGATTGTTGACGGCTTCGAGCTCCTCGACCTGTCCGTCGGGATAGTTCTCAATCACGACCCTGATCGGGTGTAGAACCGCCATGACGCGCCGGGCGCGCTTGTTGAGATCTGCCCTCAGACAATCCTCAAGCACGGAAACGTCTATCACGCTGTCTGCCTTAGACACGCCGATCCGGTCCGCAAAGAGCCTGACGGACTCAGGCGTGTACCCCCTTCGTCTCAGGCCGGAAATCGTCGGCATGCGCGGGTCATCCCAGCCTCTGACATGACCTTCATGCACAAGCTGCAAAAGCCTTCTCTTGCTCATCACGGTGTATGTGAGGTTAAGTCTTGCGAACTCTATCTGGCGCGGGCGGAAAATGCCGAGTTGGTCGACGAACCAGTTATACAGCGGACGGTGATCCTCGAACTCCAGCGTGCAAATGGAATGGGTTATTCCCTCCATCGAGTCAGACTGCCCGTGCGCCCAGTCGTACATAGGATATACGCACCACTTGTCTCCGGTGCGGTGATGCGTGGCGTGGAGAATCCTGTACATGACCGGATCGCGCATGTTTATGTTCGGCGATGACATGTCGATCTTCGCGCGCAGAGTCTTCGACCCGTCAGGGAATTCGCCTTTCCTCATCCTCTCGAATAAGTCAAGGTTCTCATCGATCGAGCGGTTCCGGTAAGGGCTGTCCTTTCCCGGTTCCGTAAGAGTCCCCCTGTGTTCACGAATCTGGTCGGCGTTCAGATCGTCGACGTAAGCCTTCCCCTTTCTTATCAGAGCGACCGCGTATTCGTAAAGCTTGTCGAAATAATCCGAGGCGTAGTACATCCTGTCGCCCCAGTCGAACCCAAGCCAGCGCACATCTTCCTGTATCGACTCCACATATTCGACGTCTTCCTTTGTCGGGTTCGTGTCGTCGAACCTGAGGTTGCAGAGCCCCTGATAGTCTTTCGCAGTGCCGAAGTTAAGGCATATCGATTTCGCGTGTCCGATGTGGAGGTAGCCGTTTGGTTCAGGGGGGAACCGCGTGTGGACGGTGTTGTATCTCCCTGTCTTCAGGTCCTCATCTATAATGTCTCGAACGAAGTTTCGTCTGGAGCCCCCCTGTGACGCGGTCTCTTCCGAACCCTGCTTATTCTCTTCTTCCATTCAATTCACTTGAGTTCGTTTACCGCAGATTCGATTCTGCGGACTGTTTCTTCTTTTCCAATTATCGAAAGTATGTCAAACAGGCCCGGCCCCTCTCCCATGCCTGAGACAGAAAGTCTAAGGGGGTGGATGATGTCGCCGTTCCCGACACCCAGGGACTCGGCCGTCCGGTGGAGCGCGGCCTCGTAGTCATTCTTCGTGGGATCCGAGAGCCCGGAGAATTCTGCCGCCAGCGCCTTCAGATAGACGGCCGACTCGGGCTTCCACCTCTTCTGCACTACGCCTGGGTCGTAGCTTTTCGGCGCGGCGAAGAAATACGGGCTCTTCTCGGTGAAATCCTTCACGAACGTCACCCGCTCGCGCATCGCCGCGATGACACTCAGGAGATACTGGTCATTAAACCTACTGACCTCGATGGATACCTTCATGAGGTGTTCCTTAAGCATAGCGAGTACCATGGCGTCTGGCTTCTTCCGCAGATGCTGGAAATTAAGCCAGTTGAGTTTCTCGACGTTGAATACGGCCCCCGACTTGTTAACTTTTTCGAGTGAAAATTCTTTCTCGAGTTCGGCGATAGAAAATATCTCCCTCTCATCACCAGGGTTCCAACCCAGGAGCGCGACGAAATTAACGAGCGCCTCTTTGAGGTACCCTTTCTCCTTGTAGTCTTCCACCGCAACATCCCCCTGTCTCTTGCTCAGCTTAGACTTGTCCGGGTTGAGAAGAAGGGGAAGGTGGGCAAACGTCGGGATGTCCCATCCGAAAGCGCGGTAAAGGAGGACATGTTTGGGTGTACTCGAAAGCCATTCCTCGCCTCTTATGACGTGCGTTATGCGCATGTGGTGGTCGTCCACCACGTTCGCCAGATGGTACGTCGGATAACCGTCGGACTTGATCAATACCTGGTCGTCTACGCGCTCGCTGCTGAACTCGACTTCACCGCGAATCACGTCGGAGAATTTTATGACCGTGTCGTCCGGTACCCGTAGTCTCACGACAAAGGGCTTACCGGCGCTGATGTTCGAGCTTATCTCTTCGGGGGAAAGTCGGAGGCATGTCCTGTCATATTTGGGCTGGAGCTTCTTCTTCTCCTGCTCTTTCCTCATAGTCTCGAGTCGTTCAGGTGTGCAGAAGCATCTGTACGCCGCCCCGCTTTCGATGAGCATCTCGACATGTTTGCCGTAAATGTCCAGGCGTTCGCTCTGGATGTAGGGCCCGTATTCGCCGCCAACAACCGGTCCCTCGTCGTACTCGAGGCCGGCCCATTTCAACGTGCTGATCAGATTTTCGACAGCTCCCTCGACGAAACGGGCCCGGTCGGTGTCCTCTATTCGGAGTATAAACTTTCCGCCGGAATTGCGGGCGAACAGATAATTGAAGAGGGCCGTGCGAAGTCCGCCCACGTGCAGGAAACCTGTCGGGCTCGGCGCGAACCGCACCCTTACGTCGCCGGGATTCATCCCCGGGATCCTTCGGGCGATTCCCTCTTCGGCTCGTACTTGATCTTTAGCTGCTGCATCCTGTAGCGAAGCCGAGACCTTGTCAACCCGAGTATCTTGGCGGCCTGAATCTGATTCCCCGCAGTGAGATCGAGCGTTTGAACTATCGCCTCCCTCATGATCTCATCCATCTTTGCCCCACGGTTGGGAACCGACACAAGGTTCTTCTCCTCCTGGATCATGTCAGAATTAAATCCAGGATGATAGCTGAGAAACCCGAGGTGTTCCGGCTTGACGACCGTGTCGGTTTCGAGCAGGGCGACGCGTTCGATGGCGTTCCTAAGCTCCCTCACGTTTCCCGGCCACGGATAGCTCTCCATGGCCTTGATCGCTTCAGGAGTGTACCCCTTTATCGATTTTGCGAACTTTCTGTTGAACTCGTCGAGGAAAGTACTCGCGAGGAGGGCGATATCTTCAACCCTTTCCCTCAGCGCGGGAACATGGAGCTGTGCTATATTCAGGCGATAATAGAGGTCCTCCCTGAAGGTACCCTTCTCGACTGCAGATTTCAGATTTTTGTTTGTCGCGGCGATGATCCTGACGTCGACGGAAATTTCCTTCGATCCGCCGAGACGGTAGAATCGCTTGGTCTCGAGCACGCGGAGGAGCTTCACCTGAAGCTCGTGCGTCAGCTCTCCGACCTCGTCGAGAAGAATCGTCCCGCGGTTGGCGAGCTCGAACTTGCCCTGCCTCATCTTATCCATAGCGCCGGTGAAAGCGCCCTTCTCGTAACCAAAGAGTTCGCTCTCGGCAAGCTCCTTAGGTATTGCACCGCAGTTTATCGACACGAACGGGCCGTCTGACCTGTCGCTTTTCTCGTGTATCAATCTCGCTATAAGTTCCTTGCCCGATCCACTCTCGCCGATGATGAGTACCGTGGTATCTGCTCGCGCGAGGCGTTCCGCGGTATGGACCACCTTCTTCAGATTCTCGCTCTTGCCGACTATCGCGTATGGACCAAACTTCTGCTGGAGCTCATCCTTGAGGAGCTCGTAGCGCCGCTCGAGATTCTTCCTGTTGAGTGTCTTGTTGATGAGGATCTCGAGCTGTTCGAGGTCGAGTGGCTTTAGGACAAAATCTTCCGCTCCGAGCTTTATCGCCCGTACCGCGCTGTTTACGTCAGAGAACGCGGTTATCAGTATCACCGGTGTCTCGTTCTTTTCGGCCCTCAGCCTTTGCAGAATATCCAGACCAGTCGTCGATCCCAAGTATAGATCCAGCAGGACTATGTCCGGCTGAAACTCCATGATCTGCTGGATCGCCTCCTCGCCCTTTAGGACCGAGGCAACGTCATACCCACTCCTCGTCAGGACCGCGTTGAGCGAATTATTCAGGAGCTCGTCATCGTCGACGATCAGGACTTTACTGCTCAAGCGCGATCCCCTCGGCGAAACCTTATCGTGACAGTCGTCCCGGAGCCAGTCTTGCTTTCGATGGCAAGATGAGCGTCGTTAAGTTCAATGAGGCGATTCGAAATTGAGAGTCCCATCCCGGAAGAGGCTTCCTTGGTGGTGAAGAAAGGTTCCAGAGCGGCCTTGGCCACTTCCTCGTCCATTCCTATTCCGCTATCTGAAACGTGCAGGACTGCTTCCTCACCATCTTGCGAGTCTTCGAGCCGGAAGACGAGCTTTCCGCCGCTCGGCATGGCGTCGATGGCGTTCTCTACTATGTTGAGAAGAGCATGAAGAACCTGAGACCTGTCCGCAAAGACAGTGTCGTCGCTCTCTCCTCTTTCTATCGTGTGGTGGATCTTCATTCGCTGGAATGATGTCTTCGAAAGACCTGAAATTTCGCTGAGAAGGGGACCCAGCCTGAACTGCGATTTCGTCGGAGTCTGCGGCCGGGCAAAATTCATGGTTTCTCTTATTACCTTCTCAATCGCGTTCACCCCGGCGAGTGCGGACTGTGTGAACTTCTTCTCGATCGAACCTTCCTCCAGCGTACGGTCAAGATACTGAAGGTTCACAGATATGACGTTAAGGGGATTTCTTATTTCGTGGACGAGGCCGTTGGAAAGCCTTCCCAGTGCCCTGAGCTTGTCTATGGATATGAACCGCTCGAGCCACTCTTTTCTCCTAGTAACGTTACGCAGTATTATCAGGTAAAGCTTGTCGTCCGTGCCCACCGGAGCCCCGCTGATATCGAGAAGCGTCTTTGTCCCGTCAAACTCAAACGAGGTCTCGAACTGCACCGATTCCCTGCGGGAAATTTTGTCTACTAGGAGCTCGCCGAACGGCTTGAGTTCATCGAGCTTCCTTTGAACGATGCTCTTGTCTGAGAGCTGGAGTATCTTCCTCGCGTGGAGGTTCGATTCCGCAATCTGGAACGTTTCCTGGTCTACGATAAGTATTCCGTCGTTGGCGGATGCAAACAGCTGGCTGTACTTCCTCCGCTCGTGCTCGAGCTCGGCGTTCCTTTCGAGGAGTCTGCGGTTTACGTTCTCCAATTCCGTCATCTTGGCTTCGAGCTTCCTGAAAAGGATGGAATTGTACCCCTTCAGGTATTCTCTCTCATCAAGCGACAGTCCCCCTTCGTTGCTCTCGCTTCTCGTGCGGGAACTGACTGGAAGGCCGCCGAGGGTTCTCAAGAGTTCATCCGCGTCGCCGTTCTTCCTCAAAACCTTCGTGGCACCGATTCGCCTGGCGAATTCCTCGTCGTCCTGATCGGTATACTCGCCGGTCAGTATTATAATTGGGAGGTCCCTGCGGGCTTCATCGGCGCGGATAGTACGGCAGAGGGCAAAGCCGTCCATACGCGGCATGAGCGCGTCTGAAACTACCGCATCAAAGCTCTTCGCTCGTATCGTGTCCAGTGCTTCATATCCATCTGACGCGATGTCGACAGAGTGCCCCTCTGCCTTCAGAACATAGGCGAGGGCAATGCTATTTTCGGGATCGTCATCAACCAGCAGGATGTGCATTTTTCAAACAAGTATCGGGGGACATTTTAACACAATGCGGCAAAAATTGCAACGATGAGGACTTGCCGATGGCAGCTTGGCTTCGCACAACCCCGAGGGCCAGGCTCACCTATAATTTGAATTCGGCAACGGCTCTGTTCTCCCCCCGCCCGAGCTTCACCTGCCCGGAAGAATTAGTCCGCGCCGAGGAATTCCACAAGCAATCGATTCATCTGCTCGAATTCTATGAGGAAGGCGTCATGCCCGTGGATCGACTGAATCTCCTCATACCGTGCCCCTGGTATTAATTCGGCGAGTCCCCTCTGCTCAACGGCAGGATAAAGTACGTCCGAAGTGATGCCCACACACATCGTTCTCCCCTTGACTGAGCCGAGGACATCTTCGATCTTCCCCCTTCCGCGAGCGACATCGTGCATGTCCATCGCACGCGTTATGTATATATATGTGTTCGCGTCGAACCTCTCGACGAGTTTCACCCCCTGGTAGTGGAGGTAACTTTCCACCTGAAAAATATTCTTGGTGTCAAAAGCACCCTTCCCGTCGTCGTCCCACATTCTTCCCCTCTGGAATCTGAGCGAGAACGATTCGGGACTCCGGTAACTTATCATCGCAATCATTCTCGCAAGGGCGAGCCCCCGGGCAGGCTGGCCCGAAGCGTAATAGTTGCCGTTCATATAGGCTGGGTCGGTGAAAATCGCCTGGCGCGCGACTTCGTTCAGACCAATGCCCCATGCGGTGTGGCTTGCGCCTGTCGCTATCGGAACGACATTCGCCACAAAGTCCGGATACATCACGGCCCATTCGATGACCTGCATCCCTCCCATGGAGCCGCCGATAACCAGTTCAAGTCTTTCCACGCCGAGCCAGTCGAGGAGCCGTTTCTGCACGCGGACCATGTCACGGACAGTTGTAAGGGGAAAAGAAGTGCCGTATTCCCTCATCGTGGCAGGGTTCATGGTGGAGGGACCGGTCGTGCCGTAACATCCAGCAAGAATATTCGAGCAGACAACGAAGTACTTGTCGGTATCGATCGCCTTTCCGGGACCCACGATGCCGTCCCACCAGCCGGAGGCCTTGTCGTTCTCCGAGTTGTAGAAGCCGGCGTGCGCGTTCCCGGTGAGGGCGTGACAGATGAGGACGCAGTTGGTTCCGTCTTTGTTCAACTCGCCATAAGTCTCGAACGCCACGTCGATCGGTCCGAGCCTGGCACCGGATTCAAATTGAAAAGGTTCGGCTTCAGTATAAAGCCGAACCTTCTGAGTATTTACGATTTTCTTTGAAAGCGTCTCGATCATGCCTTTCGTGCTCCGCTACGCGGCTACTTTTTTCCCGACCGCGTCAAGCGCCTCATCGAAGTCGAGTATAATGTCGTCGATGTGTTCGATACCGACGGAGACCCTGATCATGTCCGGCGTGACTCCGGCCAGGAGCTGTTCCTTATCCGACAGCTGCTGGTGAGTCGTGGAGGCCGGATGTATGACAAGCGTCTTCGCGTCGCCCACGTTAGCAAGGAGGCTCGTAAGCTTCAAGTTATTGATGAACGACTTCCCCGCCTCGAGACCGCCCTTGATGCCGAAGACGACCATCGAGCCGAAGAGGCCCTTCCTGAAATACTTCTTCGCCCTCGCGTGATCGGGGTGATCTTCCAGTCCCGGATATATTACCCATTCAACCATCGGGTGAGACTTGAGATGCCTCGCGAGCTTCATCGCGTTGTCGCAGTGGCGTTCCACTCTGAGGGACAGCGTCTCCAGACCCTGGAGGAGGAGGAATGAGTTGAAGGGACTAAGGCAGGGACCCAGATCTCGAAGCCCTTCGACGCGGGCGCGGATAATGAATGCGATGTTGCCGAAAGGAGACTTCGGACCGAAAACATCATAGAATTTGAGACCGTGGTAGCCGGGGCTCGGCTCGGTGAACACGGGAAAGCGCCCGTTTCCCCAGTCAAACTTTCCGGAGTCGACTATTACTCCTCCGATCGATGTGCCATGACCACCGATCCATTTGGTGGCTGATGCAGTAACGATGTCCGCGCCGAAATCAATTGGCCTGCAAGTGTAACCGGCCGCGCCGAATGTGTTATCCACGACAACCGGGACCCCTTTTGAGTGGGCAACTTTCGCTATCCCCTCCAGGTCCGGAATGTTGAGTTTCGGATTTCCGATCGTTTCAACGTATACTGCCTTCGTCTTCGAATCGATAAGCTTTTCAAACTCTTCGACCGAGTCACCGTTCGCGAACTTGACGTCGATACCGAGTCTCTTGAAGGCCACCTTGAACTGGTTGTATGTTCCCCCGTAGAGATTTGACGCTGACACGATGTTTTCTCCGGCCTCGGCGAGAGTCGTCATGGTCAGGAGCTGTGCTGACTGACCGCTGCTTGTCGCCAGGGCGGCCGCGCCTCCTTCGAGCGTCGCCATCCTCTGCTCGAAAACGTCGGTGGTCGGGTTCATGATTCGCGTGTAAATGTTTCCAAACTGCTGCAGGCCAAAGAGTGACGCTGCATGTTCCGCATCGTTGAAAACGTATGATGTCGTCTGGTATATAGGTACTGCCCTTGAGTTCGTCGTCGGGTCGGGCTTCTGCCCCGCGTGTAACTGGAGAGTCTCGTAGTGGTACGCCCTCTCCTTGCTGTTGCTGCTCATCTATTTCTCCTGTCTTTTTATCGTTTCTTGGTGATGTGTTCAAAAAGGCATCCGCCTGATATCATGGGTGACTCATAAAGTGTCGGACTCAAGCGACCCGTAGATTCTGTCTTCCTCTCCTCCCCGTAAAAAACGAAAAACCTCCTCCTGCACTGAGAACGATGGCAAGAAGAGGTTCTGATTCTTGGCTCATCTTTCCCGTGCAGTCCGTCGCTGAACCTGTGACGGACACGGGCAGGAATTAGCACCGGCCTCCCGGCTGATCAATATGACCAGTCAGGACGGTTGCCAGGGTATCGTTGGGCCTGTTCCCTCCACCCTTTCCCGAACAGCCTGTCCGGGAAACCGCGCTTCACTTCAAGTGATGTCGAGCGGTTCTTGATGATAATGGAAAGCTTTTTGAAAGAACTAATTCAATATACTAATCTGGAAATAAAAGTCAATAATTATCCCGAGATTTTTTGTCCAAATCGAAAATTTCTTTGGCGCTCGCCTCATAAGCCACAATGAGCTACTCACAACGAGTAGCCGGTCATTAGCCTGGCGGAACAGACGCTCGGAAAGGCTCAGGTGCGGGTCTCATCGACTCGAAGAACCAGCAGGTCCCGACGAAATAGTTTGGCTTGATCCCCGGCGATTGACTAATTTTGTGGCATGAGCATGAATTCATATTTGTCTGGTGGAATGGAATACGCTGCCAACTACGGTGCGGACTGGCGAAAGGAAATCGAGACATGGCTTCGGAACGAGCTGAACCATGACGCGTTCAACCCGGTGCGGGCGAGCGAGGAATTCCTCGGCTCGCAATACCCTGGACTCGACTTTCGCGAAACGAAATTGAACGACTTCGAAATGCATAAGGAGATCGCGAGGGAAATCGTCCGTCTGGACTCGCGCGAGATAATTCTCCGCAGCGACTACGTCATATGCTACTATGACGAAAGCGCACAGCGTGGCGCAGGCACCAAGGGAGAGCTGACCGTCGCCGCGCTGCTCGGCAAGCCCGTCTATTTCGTCAGGGGAATGGAGATAGCAGATATACCAAGCTGGGTCATCGGCTGTGCCGATCACATATTCGACGACTTCGACCAGCTGAAGAAATTTCTCTCCGAGAAGTATTCAGACTAATCCCGGAGCCGGGCTACTTCAACAGGACAATCTTCTTCGACTCAACGTAAGTCTGGGAGCTTGATATCGCAGTGAGTCTGACGAAGTAAACGCCGCTCGCCAGTCCCTCTCCGTCAAAACTCAGAGCGTATGGTCCGCCTCCAGGGTAATTCCCTTCCGCAAGAGTCCTTATCTTCTGACCGATGACGTTGTACACTTCGACGGTCACCCTTGACGGGTCCCTAAGCGAAAAGGAAATCACCGTGTTCGGGTTGAATGGATTTGGATAGTTCTGGTAAAGCGTCGCCGAGAGAGGGAGCGGAGGGGGATTCACGACTTCATCCAACGCGCCGGACATCTCGCCCGCCGTCATCACCGCCTTCTCAAGATCCTGCAGCGTATCACCCGCGACTATGACGAAAGTAAACACGGTGTCCTTGCCAGCCGTTATCGATACCGGACCACCTGATAAGACCATCGATATATCGCTCGGTCCGGCCGTGCTGTTGACTGTCCCACCCGATAAGGCATGCCACTTGTGAAGCTTCGTGAACCCGCTGTATATCCCTGTTGAAGGAGAGGCGTTGTCAATCGCCATATAATTCACCTTACCTCCGCTGAGAAGTGCGCACCCCGCGTAGGTTTTCGGCGAGCGGGTCGTGTTGTAAGCATACCCAAGCTTGTACGTGGGATCGAAACTGGCTACGTTGTCAGCTCCGCCAGGCCCGATGTCCCAATCGAAAAACAAACCAGCATAGAAATTGTTTATGGCATTAGCGTTCAGGTTGTGGATCCGGTATTTGAGTATGATGAAGTCGGCCGTCGAATCCCTTTTGAAGGCGAAGGTATGCAGGGTAACCTTGATGCCGACCCGGTATGCCACCGAGTTCGTATCGACAAACATCGAGACTGATTCCTGGTCCGCCTGCGGACCGGGGGTCTGAACGCTGACGAGGCTCAACGGAGTGAAATCGCTGTCCTCCTCGTTCCCTGTGTAGTCGCGGGCGACGTCTACCACATGGTCGGAATCAGTCCCCGCCATGAAGGCCCCCTCGAAGAGTATGCTGTCGTTGTCAGGAAGGTAGACAAAACCCTTCCCCTGCGTATTGTTCGGATAATCGTTGAACCCGATGTTCCCTCTCGAGGTGACGGTAGTCGCGATGTGGTTCACCCCCAGGTCATGGAAGACAGGATCGAGCAGGACAGTGAACGCCTTGTAGTCCGAATAACTTCCGTCGTTAATCTTAATTATGAAAGTCGCGATGTGACCTGCAGGTGTGCCGGCGTTCACCTTGAAGCTGAGAGGGTTCTTGGACATTTCGTATGAACCGGATTCAGCGAGCGCGCCGATCTGCACGCTTCCGTTGACGACTGTAACATAGCTGTCGGAGGTAGTAAGCGTAAGCGTCAAGTTCGTTGTAGGAGCGAGCCAATCTGTGGCAGTGCCGAGCACGCTGACCGTTTCACCGTCCGTGAAGACGCCATCGTCGTTGCCGCCGAGCGAATCGCTCAGGCTCAGGCTCTCTATCTCAACGCCGGGGGATGACATCGTCATGGCATTGTACGCGTCCACCCTCCCATACCCGAGCATCTCGGAAAGGCCCGGATTGAGTGCGTCTATATTGTCAGATGTCACGCGAACCTGTTCTAGTATTTGACTTGCGTTGAAACCTGGAAAATGGCTCGCGACAAGGGCTGCGACGCCCGCGGCGCATGGAGATGCCATCGACGTCCCGCTCAGCTGAGTGTAACCGCTGCTGTCGATGGTCGACCATATGTCCAGCCCCGGCGCCGAAACAGACACGTTATAACTCGTGTTTGTAAAGTTTGTGGCGTAGTCAAGCTGATCTGTTGCCGCAACGGATAACACATGATCATAGTATGCGGGCGTTTGAAATTCCGTGGAATGGTAATCGTTTCCAGCCGCTGCCACGACGAGCGCCCCCTTATCGGTAGCGTAGTCAATGACATCCTGCTCGAACTGCGAGTATCCAACTCCCCCCCAACTGCAGTTGATTACCTTCGCACCGTGGTTTGCAGCATACATTATCCCCTCGAAACCGAAGACGATATACGGCTCACCACCGGGGTCCGTCATGTCGGCCTCCGAGACTTTTACCGCCATGATCCTGCACTTGGGGGCGACTCCCGCTATTCCGATTCCGTTATTCGCTACAGCCGCAACTATCCCAGCCACATGTGTCCCATGCTCGTGAGGGGAGCTGAAATCCTCGTTCGGGTCGTTGTCAGGAGTCGCGTTTCCGTTGCCATCCCCACGCCCGCCGAAATCCCAGCCGATCGAATCGTAAGGAAATGTGCCCATATCTGCCTGGACATCAGGATTATGCCAAATATTGGCATTCAAGTCGGGATGCATCCACCTCACCCCGGTATCAACTATCCCCACCACAACGCTAGAGCTCCCCATACCATATGAATCCCAAGCATCGAACGCCCTGATTTTAGAGAGTGCGTATTGCTGCGCGATGAGTGAATCATTTGTCTGCGTGACAGCATCAACTTTGTAGATGTAGTGCGGCTCCGCGTACTCGACATCCTGATTAGTCTCAAGCGATTTCGCCATCAGTGCCGGGGCGACCGTCTTGCCGTAGTGGACTATATAGATGCCGGCAAGGCTCTCTGACGCCTTGTCGAGTCTGAACGGCATAGTGTGCACGAGCGACTTCATCGAAGTTGGATTCGCCTCGGAGATGATATCCTTCTGGAGGGGGGGCACCTTGAAAAGCTCCTGCATCGATGGGACGACTCCCCTTTTGAATTTGACGACGACGACTCCCGGGAGCGCCCGCTTGTTCGGGTCGATGGAGCTGGAGTGTTTGAATAAGACGGGGCCGCCAGTGTTCCGCATCGAAGCATGCGCGTTTGAAACGATTGTCAGCGCGCCGATCAGCGCGAATGCTGATATAATCCTGCAGGCAAATCGAGATTTCGTATCCAATTTACTTCTCCTAACGCATCGTCGCGCCGAAAAGCTTCCGGGCGCATTTCATAAGACACAAAAGGGCTGCACATTAAAGTACAGCCCATATGCAACACAAAGTACCGATCACGAATCAAATGGAGATTCCGACTCCGGCGTTCACCGCGTTGATGGAGCCGATGTTGTAGTCAGCATTGATCGTCAAAGGACCGAGTCCGAAGTTGACGCCGACGAGTGCCCTGAACTTGTTCTTTCCCTTCAACGTGAAGGAGACCGGTACGGGGTGCATGTTCTGTCCCGGGTTGTAAGTATAGCTCACGTCGACGCTGGAATTCTCTACCTGGAGACCGCCGTAAAATGTAACTATGGCGAATGTCTTGCTGACTTCGATGTTCGCGGCAAAAGCGGAAGCCTTCATAAGATTCGCTCCCGCCGAATCGAGAATCGAGAGATTCTGAAATCCAACCTGAACCGCGATGTCGACCGGCACAAGCGGAATGTACTGGCTCAGGCTGTGCCTCACCGCCACGCCGAAGAGCTGCACGGAACCGTACTTCGAAAGCTTGATCTTGGGGAGGTAGCGCACCGTTACATCTGTACCGAACAGGCTGCCGATGCCAACCTGCGGAATGACGATGGGAGCTATGCTAGTCTGTACCACACCGCCTATCGTCGAATCTGTCTGCGCGGGTATAAGCGGATTGTCCGGTGTGATTACAACGGCGCCTCGGTTTCCGCTCCCGAACACTGTCGGAGCATTGTTGACTGTGTACGTAGCCGGGAGTTTACCCAGCAACGGATCGTTCAGCGTGTCCTTGTAAGTGAGGCTGAAGGCCTTGTCAGAACTTGTCAGAAGCGCCCCGCTCACCTGGGCACCGATATAGAGGTGCAACCCGAACGGGAGTATCCCTTCCATTGAGGCGGAGTGGAAGAGGCCGGAGTTCAGATCGACGCCGAACGAGTTTACTGCGGGAGCAACATATGCCTGACCGTACTGTGATCCCACTTTGGCGAGAGAGCTGCTCAGGTCCTGCGCACCGGCGAAGCCGGCAAGCGTGAGGACGATTAAAGCCGCGGAAAGAGCGTTTCGCATTTTACCTCCTCATTGTTTTACAACAAGTTAGGGGCAACTGAAAGAACGGGCTGTGGCCCAAATCAAGGCACAGGGCCCGCTCAAGATTTGCCAAGGGCCTTTCTCATTCGCCCCGTGACTTCACTAATTTCACCAATGCCGTCCACTTCAACAAGTAATTTCTTGCCGGCATAATAATCCTTCACCGGTTTTGTCTGCTTCAGGTAAACTTCAAATCTTCGGAGTATGGTCTCCTCCTTGTCATCGTCCCTCTGGTACAGCTCCCCGCCGCATTTCGGGCACTTTCCCCCCTCTATTTTGTCGACCGAGAGATTGTAGATCGCGCCGCAGTTCCTGCACACGCGTCTCGATGTCAGTCTCGAGAGAAGTACCTCACTGTCAACCTCCATGCTGAGGACGCGGTCGACTTTTATCCCGGCCTTCTCAAACACTTTGTCGAGGGCTTCCGCCTGGGGAAGCGTTCTGGGGAAGCCGTCGAGTATGAACCCATTCGCCGCGTCGCCGGCCTTCAGCCTCTCCGAAATTATGCCGATGACGACTTCGTCAGGAACGAGTTCCCCGCGGTCCATGAAGGATTTTGCCTTCTTCCCAAGCTCGGTGCCATCCGCAATTGCGGCCCTTAAGATGTCGCCGGAAGCGATGTGAACAATCCTAAACTCACCTGAAAGAATTTTCGCCTGCGTCCCCTTGCCGACGCCGGGAGGCCCAAACAATATCAGTCTCATGTATTCACCTTTGGTTTTCTGGTTCTACGTGCGTTCTTTGCGGCGAGCTGTCCGCACGCGCCGTCTATGTCTTCACCGGAATTGGAACGGACGAAAACTGTGATTCCGTTCGAGCGAAGTCTGTCGGCGAACTCTTCAATACGGGCGCTCGGCCTGAGATTGTGCGCCACCGGATCGACCTCCAGGCCAAGCCTGCTGAGATGATCGAGCGGATGGTAGCGCAGCAGATTTATCTTGAGAGGGATGTCCCGCGACAGTTTCGTGAGCCGCGCGACATCCGCGTTGGTGTCATTGAGACCGTCAAAGAGAATGTATTCAAAAGTGATCCTGTCCCGCCTCAGCATATAAAACTCCCTGACGGCCGGGAGAAGCTGAGCGAGAGAGTACTTCCTGTTGATCGGCATGAGGAGACTTCTAACCTCATCGTCGAGGCTGTGGAGAGAGATCGCAAGCCTGAACTTCACCGGGTCTTTGGCGATTAGGGTCAGTTTCTCAGCGATCCCCGCGGTTGAGACCGTGATGCCCCTGGCTCTTATGTTGACAGAGCTGTCGTCTGTCAGGAGCCTTATCACCTTGGAGACTGTCTCGTGATTCAGCAATGGTTCTCCCATTCCCATGAAGACAACGTTTGTGACCCTCTTCCTCGCATATCGTTGCGCGATGAAGACCTGCCCTATCACCTCCGCCGCTGTAAGATTGCGCGTGAACTTCATGGCACCAGTCGCGCAGAATTTACAGTCGAGAGGGCACCCCACCTGTGTCGACACACAGACAGTCTCCCTCAGAGAGCCTTCGTCATCGGGAGATTTCTCGCGCGGGATGAGCACCGTCTCAATCTTGTTTCCATCCTCCAGCTGAAGGAGGAGCTTAGTCGTGCCGTCGGTGGGAGACTCCTCGGCGCTCACCACTTCGGGATATCCGATCCCGGCGACCTCTGAGAGCCTCGCCCGAAGCTCCTTTGTGAAACCAGTGACCGGAGTGAAATCTGATATTTGTTTCTTGTATATCCAGCTGAAGATCTGCTTGCCGCGGTACGGTGCTTCGCCGATTTCCTCGAAAAACTTTCTCAGTTCCTCTTCGGTCATTCCGAGGAGGTTTGTTTTTTTCTCTCCCTGAGGAGCGGCTGAGTGAGTCATAAGTTCAGAGAGGTTCCGGTCTTGCTTTCGACGGCGCGCTCGTATGCCACCTTCGCAAGCGCTACGTCCCACGGGGCGATCCCCTGTGACTTGAACAGCGTTATTTCCTCATCGTCAGAGCGCGAAGCGGCTCCACTGAAAAGGTCACCGAACTCTCGCACATCGTCCCAATGAAGCTTTCCCTTCTCTATGAGGGGGAGAAAATCGCCGCACTCCTTTTTCCCCTGCTCCCGGCCGTCGATGACGATTAGCCCCGCCCGTTCAACGGCCCTCTCATCAAGCTCACGCTTAACCAGCATGTTTCCTCCGGCCGCGTTCACATGACAGCCAGGTCTCAGGAATTCACCCGACAATACGGGCGATGTGGCGGCAGTAATCGTCGTGACGACGTCGCATGAGGCTGCTTCGGCGGGGTCCTTAACCGCCCTTACGGCCATGCCCAGCTTCTCTCCCATCATGGCTGAGAATTTTTGGGCGTGCTCGAAGTTCCTACTGTATACCCTGATATCCTTGAATTTCTTTACAGACAGCACGGCCTCAAGCTGAGACTCGGCCTGGTATCCCGAGCCGAAGAGTCCGAAGCTTTCGGCGTTCCTGCGGGCCAGTACGCGCGTGGCGGCCGCGCTTGCCGCCCCAGTCCGGAGTTGACCGAGCTTGTCTCCCTCCATGATGGCCAAGGGAACCCCGGTTTCGCCGTCGAAGAGATGGACAAAGAAGCGCGCCTTCCCCTTGAAACAGGTGTACGCCTTGTAACCGAACACTCTATCATTCTCCATGGAAGCGGGCATCAGATGCAGGAAGCCGTTCTTCATTCTGAGCCTGGTCCTGGGTTCGAATATGGTCTCTCGCGCGGCCATCGACCTCCCCACACTCTCGACCGCGTTGACCGCGTCCGCGATATCTACTAGGTGACCGATTTCTTTTTCACTCAGATATAAAATCATCTTTCAACCAGATCCTTCGCTATCAACTTACCGTGCTCTCTTCCGTTTTCGATAAAAATCCTGTTGCAGTCGTAGCCGGCGACTATCGAGCCTGCCACGTAGAGTCCCTCGACGTTAGTCTCGAACGATTCCGGATTGTGATGCGGGATACCGGTTGCCGCGTCCACCTCTACGCCGAGCCCTCGTATGAAATCAACGCTCGGATGGTAACCGGTCAGCGCGTAAACGAAGTCGCAGCTTATCTCTTCCGTCAGGCCGGCGACAGCTGCTACGATCTTACCCGGAAGTATCTCGACGACGTTGCAGTTGAAGAGCGCCCTTATCTCTCCGTTCTTCACCCTGTTCTCTATATCAGGGAGTATCCAGTACTTCACGCTCCTGCCGAACCATTCCTTCCGATATATTAGCGTAACGTCGACGCCGTGCCTGTAAAGATCGAGCGCGGCTTCCACCGCGCTGTTCTTTCCTCCGATAACAGCCACCTTCTGGCCAAAATGGAGACCTGGCTCCCTGTAGTAGTGGGAGACGCTGGGCAGGTTTTCGCCGGGAACGTTCAGCATGTTTGGCTGGTCGTAAAAGCCTGTCGCTATCACGACGCTGTCAGCGCTCAGGAAGCTGAGGCTTGATGATATTACGTCCTTCAGCTCAATTCTGAAACGTGCCGTCGCTTCCTGCGTCCTGCTCACCGACATGACGCGGGAGTTGCCTCTGAATTCAATTCCGTAGTGCCTCGCGACGCGCGAATAATAACTCACGGCCTCGACGCGCGTTGGATGCGATGAAGTTGAAACGAACGGGACATCGCCGACTTCGAGAACCTCGAGGGTCGAGAAGAAGACCATGCTCGTGGGAAATCTCTGTATCGAATCGACGATCGCGCCTTTATCTACAAGGAGAACCGAGAGGCCTTTCTTCTTCGCCTCCACGGCAGCCGAAAGTCCGGACGGCCCCCCTCCTACTACAACCACATTGTATTTCATTTTAAATCCATTCCGATTCTATTTTAACGCCGCTCCGTCATTTACTTAGTCGACTTGCGTCTGTCTTATGGAATTTGTAACCGAAGTCGAACCGAAATAGCGGCACAGAAAACTGTCTGCTCGTCATCCCCGCGGTATGATTCGATGCCGCGTGACCACATTCGAGACGCAGCGGCCCTCGCCATTGTTAGACATAATTTATGCCTGCCCCGCGCCCGAATCAATGAACCCGCCTGCTCACATTATTCACCCGAACTTCTATAATCTGCCCGAGGAGACGCGGCTTTGAGCCGGTGTTCCGTGTACCACCTACCTCCTGCCAAACCTTGCGATCATAGCCGCCTTACGGTAATCGAAGATCTCTTCCAGCCGTCGTCGTATGACCACAGCGTTGGCGATACGTCCCAGAAATCCAAATGGCGGACGATAGCTGACTATATCCGTCATCAGCACGCCATGTTCCGTCGGCGTGATGTGGTGCTCGTGATGCCACATGGCATAGGGGCCGATGCGCTGCTCGTCGACGAAGTATTGTTTTTCCTTAACGTGCGTGATCTCGGTTACCCATGTCATCCTGATCCCGAGCAGTGGGCTGACTTTGTAACTGATTATCATGCCGGGATACATCTTATGCGGTAGATCGCCGCCAACTATGTCGAATCCCATGTATGGCGGAGTGATCTCCTTGAGCATTGCCGGTGTAGAAATGAAATCCCAGATCTCATCTATCGCGGCTGGAATTTCCTGTATGCGTTTGAACTGGAAGAAAGCCATGGCACATCTCCGCCTATTATGTTTAGTTTCACGCCATCTCC
>JAKAMG010000047.1 GCA_021812985.1 Bacteroidota bacterium | reverse complement strand
ACGCCGTCCTCATGTCGCTCGACGGGAAAAAGGACCTCGGAATTCACTCCGAGATGTTCTCGGACGGCGTGATAAAGCTCGTCGAGGCCGGGGTCATCACGAACGAGAGGAAGACGTTACATCCAGGGAAGATGGTCGCGAGCTTCGTACTCGGCAGCAGGAGGCTCTTCAAATTCATACATAATAACCCTATAGCAGAGTTCCACCCCTCGCATTACGTAAACGATCCGTTCATCATCAGCCAGAACAGGAAGATGGTGGCGATAAACTCCGCGCTTCAGATAGATTTGACGGGACAGGTCTGCGCCGATTCAATAGGTTACAGTTTCTACAGCGGCTTCGGAGGTCAGGTCGATTTCATAAGGGGAGCATCGAGGTCTGAAGGCGGAAAGCCTGTGATGGCCCTGCCTTCCACTGCCAGGGGAGGAACGGTTTCGCGGATTGCCACGCACCTTGCCGAAGGGGCCGGTGTCACCACTTCGAGAGGCGACGTCCATTACGTCGCGACCGAGTATGGCGTCGTTAACCTTCACGGAAAGGCGATAAGCGAAAGGGTGAAGCTGTTGATAAGCGTGGCGCATCCGAGGTTTCGGGATGAACTCACTCACTTCGCAAAACAAAGAAAGTGGATATGACACTGGAAAGCGTCGGTGCCTCAAAAAGCATATTTCATCCTTCTCATGGAACGGGAAGGGGAGGAAGTTTCCCCCAAATGTCCTCGCGAGTATTGGCCGGCGCTCGCGTCACGAATGATTTCCGTTTAGACTATTGAAGTTGACTTAACGACGATTCGATGCGGAGGAACCCGAAATGACAGCTGGAAAGTTGATGAAAATAGGGGATGTGGCGAAGAAACTCGGCGTGGCGGTCTCCACAGTGAGGAAATACGAAGCTGCCGGCGTAGTTCTCCCTGTCAGGACGATCGGAAAGCACCGACTTTTTTCCGAAGACGACCTCTTCTGGCTCGGGTGTGTCAGGGACATGATAACTCACAAGGGGATGACGCTTGAAGCCATAAAGAGGATGGTCGCCATCATGCCGTGCTGGGAGATGAGGAAGTGTCCGATGGAGGAGAGAGTCAAATGTCCTGCGTACACTGATGACGCTACTCCATGCTGGTTGCTGGGCGACACGCAGTCCGACTGCTTCACGAGCGACTGCCGGACCTGCATCGTCTACAGAAGCGTCACTCACTGCGAGAACCTGAAAGTACTGCTGACAGAGATTGCCTTCTCGAAGGGCTGAAATCAACCTACCGGACAAGTGAGCGGTCTCATCAAGAGAGCTTCCCCGCATCTAAGGGGAAGGGCTTAGACCGCGCCTCATGTTACCCCAATCCGATCTGACTCCCGCGGCAACGGGCTCCCTCCAGACGCAAAGTCTCCATTCAATACCTTGCGCAGATCCGAATTTGTAACTGCAATCTGGAGAGCCGGACAGCATTGTCAGAAATTCTTCAGAGGTGCCGCCCTGCTCGGATATTTCATCTGCCGGATCAGTCTGTGCTTACCGCGACCTTCAGCATGACGCTGCGAGGAGTGCCCCACGAAGCGCCGCTGAAAAACGATCCCTTAAGAAGGTATTGGTGATTCAGTATGTTGTTTACGAACAGCTGCGGCTTTACGGAGAAGGTTCCGAGTGTGAAAGTCTTTCCAATCGAGCCGTCGAATATCAGGTGTGGACTGACATGCCCGTTTGTCAGGCCGTTTGTCAAGCCGCTCCCGTAGCTTCCGATGAGATTGGCGAAGTATTGATTCCGCGTATAGTTGAGACCGAGTGAATAAGTTATACGCTGATCATGATCAAGATCGAAAGCGGTAGTGGGGGGAAGAGCTGGTAGAAATCCTCCCGATGTGGTCCCAACTCCCTGAGCGTGACTGACCGCGAGATTGAAATAACCGGTGAGAGGTCCCTCCGGATGATAGTTGAGTCCGAGTTCAGCGCCGCGCACGAAAATCTTCTGTATGTTGACTGCCGTTTGTATGTTCGTTCCTGGAATTGTGTTGTCGTCCATTCCAGGATTTTCCTCGGTATAGTATCCCAAAAGCTTCGCCGAGAGTGAGCCGGTGAACGCTTCAGTTACGCCAGCCTCGTAGTAGTTTCCTCTCACTGCCTTGGTAGGTTGAGCGATCGCCCCTGAGGCGCCGGTTATCTGTCTCAGCTGCTCGACGAGAACAGGGACAAATAGTCTTCCGTAGTAGGCGTAGACAGTTGTTGCGAGGTCGGGAAGGTAAGTCAGTTTGACCTTGGGTGAAATCTGAGATTCGCTCCCAGACCCGAGCGCGTAATGGAAGTCGTACCGCACTCCCGCGTCCATCTGAAAGATGGGGATGGGCTGATATGTTCCCTCCACGTATGCTCCGAGATCGTATCCGTCGAGATTCTGTATCGATTGTGGTCCCTGTCTCGTCAGGTTAAAGGCGCTGAAGTTCTCATTACCTGTTGTGTAGTAGTATGAGGCGCCCCCCCTCAATGACAGGTCCTCACCTTCAGGGATGGAAATGTCTGACTTGGCGCCGTAGACGTCATATCGCCTGTTTTCCTTTATGTTGTAAGCGTTGACGCTGTCGCCGCCGAAGTAAAAAGATGGGACGTCGCTTGCGCCCGGTGTATAGTCGAGCGTTCCTTGTCGGTGCGTCAAAGCGAAGAAGAATTCACCGGTGTTGCCGTCGCTCCCGAAACCATGCCTGAATATCAGGTTTTGAAAGCCGCTTGTGCCATCCTGATTGTCGTTGAGCCTTATTCCACCAGTCGAATCGTATGGAATCTGGAAATTGGAACCGCTTTGATCGACGTCGAGGGCGATGATGTCATTGGGGGAGATAATGTATTGAATCTTGCCGAGCCCGAATAAATCCTGGCCGTGGTCATGGAAGACAGCGGGGAGCGGCGTGTCGATTCTCCGGTCGGTAACCTTCCTGGAACCCGCAAAGAAAAATGCGAAGTTGCCTGTGTGACTCGCAAGTGAGAGCGACTGGCCTGACGAGTTGAAGCTTCCGACATATCCTGAGGCGCTTGCGGCAAACGGGGTCGCAGGGATCTTTGTCCTCACGTCTATGATGGCGAGGGCGTCAGAGTATTCAGCCGGGAGGTCTCCCACGAGGAACGAAATCCGATCCACGACCCTTGGGTCGAAGAGTTCGGTCATCCCTTCGCTTTGTGTCTCCGGAACGGGAAGTCCATCGACGTTGTACGAGTATTCCGCGTGCTGTCCGCGTATGTGGACCTCGCCAGTGGGGGCCTGCACGGCGCCCGGTATGCTTTGCTGGATGATCACCGAAGGAAGATTTGACGGTGAGCCATGATATGTGCTCGTTTGAAATACCGGTGCGCCGGTGATGATGCTTAGTTTCTGTGTGGAATGCTGGTTCGACCGGGCTTCCGCGGTCACCGTAACCCCCTCGAGCGAGATGTCGTTCGCCTCGAGCGCAAAGTTCATTTCGTTCTCACCGGGTTTCAAATCCTTCTCAATCTGCGCCCGTTTGAATCCGACGATATAAGCAACCAAAGTGTATTTACCCGGATACACGTTCCTTATTTTGTAATTGCCGAGTTCGTCGGCAACTGTCCCCGTGACGACGTCAGTTCCCCGCATCAACGCCACTTCGGCGTAAGCGATCGGGTGTCCATCCCTTTTTTCAGTTATCTTCCCGCTGATCATGGCCCGGCTTGGTGACGCTGCAGGCGTTTGCGCGCCCGTTAAGGACCAGAATGAAATTAAAAGCGCGGCAATAATGAGTACACTCCTCATATTAGTTTCCTCGAAGAAAATTCGTGATACGGTCTGTTGGAATACGAAAGGGAAACTACGACTGGGGAGGAGCGCGAGTCCTGGAGAGATGATGTGGTGCGGATGGGGTGAATAAATGCTCCTCCGACTGCAGGAATGAGAAGTGCTCGTGAGAAGCAAATATGAAAAAGTTGACGCCTGAACTGTGGGTGGACTGCGCGAACGTGTGGGCAGGGCAGACAAAGTCACCGCCGACCTCATCGACAATGCGATGTATGGGATCAGCGGAGGTTAATACCCGCCTGCTATCGAGCGGCACATAATCGACGTGTGAGAGCTCAAATGTTGCCGAGATCGCAACATAGAGGAGTGTTAACCCCATCGCGACTAGCCGTCTATTCTTCGGCGACATTTTACTCTTGCTCAATGAGATGCATGTGGCGTTAGTATATTAGACAAAATCTAGCGGGAAATGGTTCCGTGTTCATTCGGCGGTGCAGCTCCGTTCACCTTCAATTTAGCTTGAATCTACACTCTCTCAATGGCCTGCTTCAGGTCTTCGACGAGGTCGTCGCCGTCTTCAACTCCTACCGAGAGTCGAATGAGTGTGTCCTCCAGGCCTGATTGGAGTCTGACCTCCTTCGGAAGTGAAGCGTGTGTCATTGAGGCCGGGTGCTCGATGAGAGACTCCACGCCGCCGAGGCTTTCCGCGAGTGTGAATATCTTCGTGTAAGTCGTCAGCTTCTTAGCCGCTTCGATGTCGTCGCTCTTCAGAGTAAACGAGACCATGCCCCCGAAGTCGCTCATCTGTCTTGCGGCCACGGCGTGGTTCGGGTGGAACTTGAAGCCGGGGTAGTTCACTTTTTGAACCTTGGGGTGCGCAGCGAGAAACTCGGCTACCTTTCTCGCGTTCTCGCAATGCCTTTCCATCCTCAGGTGGAGGGTCTTCGTACCTCGCAGAGCGAGGAAGCAGTCGAACGGACCGGGCACCGCCCCGCTGGACTTCTGAATGAAGTACAGCTTTTCAGATATCGACTCGTCGTTTGTAATGGCCGCCCCGAGTATCACGTCGGAATGACCCCCTATATATTTCGTGGCGCTGTGTACCACAATGTCGGCCCCGAGCGCGAGGGGGCGTTGAAGGAAAGGGGTGGCGAAAGTGTTGTCGACTACCGACAGGGCTTTGGCCTCCTTTGCGATCTTTACCACTTCTTCTATGTCCACAATGCGAAGCAGTGGGTTGGTCGGGGTCTCAACCCAGATCATCCTGGTGTTGCGCCGGAGAGCCTTCTTGATGTTCTCTTTCTTGCTCATGTCGATAAAGTCGAAGGCCAGTCCGAACTGCTCAAATACTTTTGTGAAGATCCTGTATGTGCCACCATAAAGGTCGTTGCCCGCAATAAGGTGGTCGCCGGACTTGAGAAGCTTCACCACGGCATCAATTGCTCCCATGCCGGAGGAAAAGGCGGCGCAATACCTGCCACCCTCCAGGGCGGCGAGGTTTTTCTCCAACGCCGTGCGCGTCGGGTTTCCCGCGCGTGAGTAGTCGTACCCTTTGTGCACTGCAGGTTCAGACTGTGCGAACGTCGATGTCTGATAAATCGGCGTCATGATGGCGCCGGTGGTACTGTCAGGTTCCTGTCCTGCGTGGATAGCTTTCGTTCCGAACTTCATTATCTCTCCGTAATTTGTGACGCATGTGAGGTGATTGCGGCGATCAAATCTGACTTTGTCACTATATCAAGCGAATCGTTTTCGTGGCGGACCAGGATTGCTGACGTATCGCTCTCGAGCATCTTGTAGAGGTTCTCGATAGACGTCTTCTCGCCGACCAGGGGAAAGGGGCTGTCGGCAAATTCCCCCACCTTATGCTCGCTTAAAGTCGGATTGGAGACCAGCGTCGAGAGCACTCGTGTCTCGGTAAGACTCCCGATGACGCTCCCGTTTTCAATGACGGGGAGCTGGGAGATGTCGTTGTCCTGCATGAGGCGTATGGCTTCGGTCAGCGTAGCATTCGGTCCAACGCTTATGAAGCGCCGCTTCGACTTTTTCCCATCGCTTACGTCCCCGGCAGACAGCATAAGCTTGGATTCCAGATACTGGTTGTCTTTCATCCAGTTGTCGTTGTAAAGCTTGGAAAGGTACCTTGATCCATGGTCGGGTATGATCACGACCATGATATCCTTCTTGCCGAGAGCCGGTGCCAGCTTCAATGCAGCATGTACAGCCGATCCCGCGGACCCCCCTGCAAATATACCCTCCTTCCGGGCAAGGAGTCGCGTAGCTAAAAAGGACTCCTTGTCAGAGACTGTTATGACATGGTCTATGTTATTGAATTCCATAATCTTAGGCATTGAATCCTGACCGATTCCCTCGACCTTGTACGGGTGGCTCTCAGGCATCTTTCCGTTCTTGAAGTATTCGGCGTAAATGCTCCCTTCCGGGTCGACACCTATTACACTGATAGCGGGGTTCTTCTCTTTCAGGTACTTTGCTGCGCCGACTATTGTGCCGCCAGTCCCGATGCCGCAGACGAAATGCGTGATCTTCCCCTCCGTCTGCTCCCAGATCTCGGGACCCGTGGTTTCATAGTGTGCCAGGGGATTGCTGGGGTTGTCATACTGGTTCGGGAAATAGGAGTTGGGAATTTCCTTACTGAGCCTGACCGCGACAGAATGGTAGCTCCTCGGGTCGTCTGCTTCGACGGCCGTTGGGGTGACTATTACTTCCGCGCCGAAGGCCCTAAGAAGGTCGATCTTCTCCTGACTCATCTTGTCGGGCATAGTAAAGATGCATTTGTACCCCTTTAGTGCCGCGGCGAGGGCCAATCCCATGCCGGTATTTCCTGACGTCCCCTCTATGATTGTTCCGCCTGGCTTCAGGAGCCCCCGCTTCTCGGCATCTTCAATCATGGTTATGCCGATGCGGTCCTTCACCGAACCGCCGGGGTTCAGGTATTCGAGTTTCGCCAGGATTGTGGGCTTAGAGTCCGGGGCAATCCTTGTGAGTCTCATCATCGGCGTGTGGCCGATCACTTCCAGAATGGAGTTATACCACATTTTAGTTCCGTTCTTCAGTTTGGGATTGGATGGTACTATTGTGCTGTCGTGAGATATCCGTGGAGGATGGTGGGAGGGAAGAGGCAGGAGTAGAGAATCGGGGCTCGCCTCCTCCTGCATTCATCCCAAATCTATCCATCATACAAATCGCTGCACTGGTTCGTAGCCAGCCGTCTTTATCGCACGGGTGATGTGGCTCAGGCTGAAGCCTGAGAAGTGCTTTGTCCCCGCGGCGCTCACAACGTTCTCCTCGATCATGAGACTGCCAAAATCGTCTGCGCCAAACTTGAGCGCGATCTGGGCGACCTTCAACCCCTGAGTTACCCAGCTTACCTGGATTGAGTCAATGTTGTCGAGCATCAGACGGGAGATGACGAGCGTTTTGAGGTAATCGAACGCCGATGACTTCTCGCGAAGGTTGTCATGATTCTCGGCGAGCTCTGTGTTTCTTGGCTGAAATGTCCAGGGGATAAATGCCGTGAACCCGCCCGTTCTGTCCTGGAGCTCCCTTACAACCATCATGTGCTGAAGGCGGTCCTCGAAAGTTTCCACATGTCCGAACATCATCGTGGCTGTAGTCTTCAGACCGAGCTTGTGCGCTTCGTTCATGACTCCGAGCCATTCATCCGACGTGCACTTCTTTGGTGCTATCTTATCACGCACCTCGTCCACAAGGATTTCGGCGCCGCCGCCGGGTATGGAGTCAAGTCCCGCCGCAACGAGTCTCTTAATAACGTCACGAGTCTTTAATCCGCTCTGATCCGCGATGAAGACGATTTCTTCCGGCGAGAGTGCGTGAAGCCAGATTTTGTAGTTGGACTTTATAAAGCGGAAAGTGTCCTCGTAGTAGTCGAGGCCGAGGTCTGGGTTGAGCCCTCCCTGAAGCAGGATTCTCGACCCTCCGAGGTCGATGGTCTCCTGTATCTTTCTTCCCAACTCGTCGTTAGTGAGTGTATAGCTCTTGTCTGAATCCCCAACCTTTGCGTAGAAGGCGCAAAAAGCGCATTCGGTCACGCAGACGTTTGTATAGTTGATGTTGCGGTCTATTATGTAGGTTACCTTTGGCGAAGGGTGCTTCTTCCGCCGGACAAAATCTCCCATCATGCCGAGGGAAAGGAGGTCGTCCGACCTGAACAGTTCGAGGCCATCTTCGAATGTGAGCCGCTCGCCGTTCCTTACTTTATCGAAAATTTCATTCATCATGGTTTTCTCCTGGAAAAAATCGCAAATTAAAGACAAAGAAACAATGAACCGGGGGCGTTCCACCTTCCCCTTGAGCAACAAGAGGTCACGGATGGATTCAAAGGCTTGATGAGGTGCGGCTGAAGAAGGTGCCGACTTCCGCCCGCGGCGCGGCTTTGTATGTTCAGAAGATGGATGTTAAATTCTAATCAAAAGAAAGCCTTGAGGAAATGAGAGCACTAATCCCTGTCGCAGGGGTGGGAACACGTCTGCGTCCGCATACGTACACATTGCCGAAAGTTCTCCTCAACGTCGGTGGAAAACCGATAGTCGGGCATATTGTCGATCATCTAACCGATCTAGGGATCAAAGATATATCGGTCGTGGTCGGCTATATGGGAGAGATGGTAGAAGATTATCTGAAGAAAAACTATCGCAAGGCAAACTTCAAATTTATTTATCAGGAAGAGAGGCTCGGGTTGGGGCATGCCACGCACGTTGCGCTGAACGGCGATGCGAACGACGAGCCTCTTCTTATCATACTCGGCGACACGGTCTTCGACGTAGACCTCAGGCCTCTCCTCAAGAGCGAATATTCAAGTCTTGGCGTCAAGACAGTCGAAGATCCCAGGAGATTCGGCGTCGCAGAAATCGCCGGAGACAGGGTGACGAGGCTTATAGAGAAACCAGATAAGCCGACATCCAATCTCGCCGTGGTCGGACTCTACTACATCAGTTCCCCGAGGGTGCTGAAGTCCGCCATTCAGGAGACTATCGACAAGGACATAAAGACTAAGAACGAGTATCAACTCACCGATGCTCTCCAGATCATGCTAAACAAGGGCGAGGTGATAAAGTTTTTTGAGGTGGAAGGGTGGTACGACTGCGGTAAGCCAGAAACGCTTCTCTCCACCAACCGTCATCTGCTGAAGACGACGAGCCACTACAAGAAGCGGGAGGACGTCGTCATTATTCCCCCCGTCTACATTTCAGACTCTGCAAAGATTTCAAATTCAGTCATCGGTCCGAACGCGACAATCGATTCGGATGTCGTCGTATCAGATTCCCTGATTCGTGATTCAATAATCGGGTCGGGAGCTTCAATACAGAATTCGCTTCTCGAAGGGTCGATTGTCGGGCAGAACGCGCAGCTGAGAGGGAGTTTCAAGCGCGTCAACGCCGGTGATTCGACGGAGATAGATTTTCTTTAACCAACAAACGGAGACAAAATGCAAAGACTATTCACATCGGAATCAGTCACTGAAGGGCATCCTGACAAAATCTGCGATCAGATTTCCGATGCGGTACTGGACGCTTACTTAAAGCTCGAGCCTAACTCAAGGGTGGCTTGCGAGACGTACGTGACGACGGGACTTGTCGTAATCGGGGGAGAAATAACCACCTCCGTCGAGGCGAAGTCTGAAGTGGACGTTGCGGACATCGCCAGAAGGGTCATCAACAGGATCGGGTATAACGACATCCGCTACAAGTTCGACGCGGAGTCGTGCGGCGTGATAAACGTAACGCATTCCCAGTCCGCGGACATCAGCCGCGGCGTTGTCGTCGGAGGTGCTGGCGACCAGGGAATGATGTTCGGATATGCTTGCGACCAGACCGAAGAATACATGCCCTTGCCAATCGCACTAGCGCACAGAATCACGCGGCGGCTTGCCGACGTGAGGCGCATGAAGAACACTCCGATGGGTTACCTGCGTCCTGACGGAAAGAGCCAGGTCACCATCGCTTACAACGACGACGGAAGCGTCACTGTTGACACAGTTGTCGTCTCCACGCAACACGACCCCGAGCCGAAGGGGGTAAGCGAGAAAAAGTGGCAGTCCAAGATTGCCGAAGACGTAAAGCAGTATGTTATCAGGAAGGCCATACCTGAGAAATGGCTGACGAAGAGGACAAAGTATTACATTAACCCGACAGGTCGTTTTGAAATCGGCGGACCTCACGGTGACACCGGCCTTACCGGAAGGAAGATCATAGTAGATACATACGGCGGCTATGCCCCTCACGGGGGCGGCGCCTTCTCCGGCAAAGATCCGTCGAAGGTGGATCGCAGTGCTGCCTACGCGGCGAGGTACCTCGCAAAGAACATCGTGGCCGGCGGGTTCGCCAAGGAATGCATGATTCAGCTGGCCTATGCCATCGGTGTCGCGGAACCTGTTTCCGTTCTCGTGGACACGCGCGGCACAGCGCTGGGCACTTCTGACGCAGAGCTTTCCGGGATGGTTCGCAAGGTCATGGACCTCACCCCCGGCGGGATCACGAAGCAGCTCAACCTTCGCCGGCCGATATTTGAGAAGACCGCGGCTTATGGTCACTTCGGTCGTGACGACAAGGACTTCACCTGGGAAAGCCTGAACCTTGTCAAGGCCATGCAGAGAGAAATAAAGTAAATCCACTCAAAATGAAATTTTTCGGGAGAAAGTTTGAATGAATGAAGTAAAAGGGAAATACAAGGTTCGCGATCTGTCCATGGCCGACGACGGCAAGAAGAGGATCGCCTGGGCCGAGTCAAGGATGCCTGTGCTGATGGCTCTTAAGGAGAAGTACAGCGTCACGAAGCCGTTCAAGGGTTACAAGATCGCCGGTTGTCTTCACGTCACAAAGGAGACCGCTGTGCTGGTGAAGACGTTTGCAGCCTGCGGCGCTCAAGTGAGCTGGAGCGGATGCAATCCGCTCTCCACCCAGGATTCCGTTGCCGCGGCCCTCGCTTCTGAAGGAATCTCGATCTTCGCGTGGCACGGTATGTCCGTGAAGGAGTTCTACTGGGCCATCGATGAGACGATAAAGATGAAGCCCAATCTGACCCTCGACGACGGCGCGGACCTCATCTTCACAGTTCACAACAAATATCCGGAGCTTGCTGAGTCGTCCATACTCGGCGGGACGGAAGAAACTACAACGGGAGTCCACAGGCTTCGGGCAATGGCTGACGACGGCGCCCTGAGATATCCTGTCATTGCAGTCAACGATGCCGAGACGAAATGGGACTTCGACAACGTTTACGGGACCGGTCAGTCGACGCTCGACGGTATAATACGCGCCACAAGCGTGCTCCTCGCCGGGAAGAACGTTGTTGTCGCTGGTTACGGCCACTGCGGCAAAGGCGTGGCAATGCGCGCCAAGGGGCTCGGTGCGAACGTTATAGTCACAGAAGTGAAGCCGACAGCCGCGCTTAAGGCGACCCTTGAGGGGGTGAGAGTCATGACTATGGATGAAGCCGCGAAGATCGGTGACGTCTTTATCACGGCGACGGGAGTGAAAGATATCGTCGTGAAAAGGCATTTCGAGAAAATGAAAGACGGCGCGATAGTCTGCAACACCGGCCACTATGATTGCGAGCTCAATCTGAACGATCTAAAGAAGGTGACAAAGAAGGTCCGTGAAATCCGCGCCAACAACGAGGAGTACACGAAGAAGGACGGTCGCAGGATATACGTCCTCGCGCAGGGGAGACTCGTGAACCTTGCCGCTGCTGAGGGACATCCGTCGGAAGTCATGGATATGTCTTTCGCCAACCAGTTCATGTCTCAGCTCAGGATCGTCGAGCTCCACAAGAAGGGCAGGAAGCTGGAAAACAAGGTGCACGACATACCTGCAGAGCAGGACCAGGAGATTGCTATGGTGAAGCTCAGAACAATGGGCATCAAGATAGACAAGCTCACACCTGAGCAGGAAATTTACCAGACTGATTACAGCTCAGGCACATAATGGATTGATCTGTTGGTGGGACTGAGAAATTACGTCCAACCTGAGGCTGCTCTCTCAAAGGGAGCAGCCTTTTGTTTTATATGGGACGCCGGAAGAAGACGAAGTGCAATTGTGCAGTGCAGGAATATTATCTTAACTGGCCGACATGCGCGGCGAAGACAATCTGTCCCATCTTGATACCGAGAATAGAATGAAAATCACGAAAATCGACTCGCTCTCTTCGGTTGAACTTGGTCCATATCGTACAATGCGGCGCCCGATTGAACACCGCGAAAAGGGGGTGTTCATAGCCGAAGGGGAGAAGGTGGTAAGGCGGCTCGTGGATAGCAAACTGAATATCGTCTCGCTCTTGATGACACCCGAATGGGCGGAGAGGTATTCCCCCCTCCTTGAAGGAAGGGAAATACGGGACGGCTTATATTTAGCCGAGAAGAAGCTCCTCGAGGAGATTGTCGGGTACGGACTTCACCAGGGGATTATGGCAATCGGGGAGGTACCGCCTCCTGCGTTGCTGGGCGGCTTGAGGAGGAGTGACGGTCGGCCGTTCATGATGGCAGCTGCAGATGGCGTGGCAAATTCGGAGAACATGGGGGTGATAGTCCGGAACTGTTCCGCTTTCGGTGCCGACGCTCTGATAATCGGTGAGACGTCGTGCGACCCGTACCTCAGAAGGTCAGTCCGAAACTCCATGGGGACAATATTCCAGCTGCCGATCTTATACACCGATGATTTGGCGTCAGTCTTCCCGAAACTGAAGGAGAAATATGGCGTTAGAGTGATCGGTGCACACCCACGACCTGATTCGGAACCGCTTTCGAAACTCGATCTGACTCATGACGTCTGTTTCGTCTTCGGAAGCGAAGGGGCTGGGATTTCTTCGCGCGTCCTCGATGTCTGCGATTCGCTCGCGACAATCCCGATGCACAACGAGGTCGATTCAGTCAATGTGGGAAGTTCGGTTGGGATCGTACTCTACGAGTGCCGCCGTCAGCGTACGATCAATATTCACTGAATTACTGTCTCTCTTCAACTCACTTCTGATCCTGTCTTACTTTTCTCGGATCGTCAATGTTGCTGTATTTCACAACAGCGTCAACTGTACGAGTATCAGACCTTCATGGACAGAAAGTATTAGATCGGAATGGAGGGATTGGAGGTTGTGCATATGAGAAAGAGGTGGGAAGTTGCGTTGAAGAAAGTGGTGCCGGAGAATGCAGAAGATATCGGCAAGGTCTCTGAGTCCTGTCGGGAGTCCGATGTTCACATTCGAAAAAACGATGTCGCGCGTATTGAAGGTATCTTCTAAAAAAAAATGCGCGACAAGCTCCTTGAGAGCCTCAAGCAGTATATGATGACGTTGGAGGGTTAACCTGGCAGGATCCCTTATCAGGAAGAGGTCAAAAGAATCCAGGTAAAGAAATGCGAGGCGGATTTAGGTGCGGAACTCGTCGAAGGGGAATGGACGCCTGCCGAGGAGGCGATGGCCAAAGAGCTCGACGAGAGGCTGGCTTCCGAAAAGTTCCTCAATCAGAAAGGAGGCCTCCGCAAAACTGGCGTGAAGATTCATGAGAAAGCTGTCGAACTTGTTTACCACTCAATGAATGTGCAATCCCCTGGAGTAGAGCCAGAAGATATAGTCAGGGTGGTGAGACCGTAGTCTCAGCGCATCGACAACCGATTTCATTCCTTATTTGTAACCAGCATCCCGGCAGAAAGGAGCGCGAGACCGGCACTCATCAGTCTTGAAGCTCTCCTCCTGATCCGATGCCTCGATCATCCCCCCCCCCCCTCGAAAAATGGTGAATTTGGCCGGAACGCAGTGTGTAAACCGTAAAGCACTATTTTAAAGTGTAAGCTTGACAAACTATTATGGTGATTTTATATTTTTCGAAACCAATGGGGCCCGCCTTGTGACGATCCTTCGGAATGGCGAGCCTTGACAATCTCAACCGGATTAAGAGTGATGCGACAGATACCAGACAATTACCTCCGCCGCGTAAGAATCTCTGAATTCTCTTTCCCACGGTTATCATGGCATTTTGACTCCGCGTCCATTGAGTCGCGTCTGTCAGCTGTACTATCCACTCCGACATTCGTCAGTGTTCCAACGTGGATCCATGGTAATGCCTTAGGGCACCTGACTTCTTCAGTGATTGGAGCCTCGCATGGAAACGATTGACGCGAAGTCCGTCGTACTCATTACGCGAAACGAGGCGATGAGACGAGTTATAAGAGATATTGACCGTGTCGCGGTGTCCGAGGCCTCGATACTCCTTGTCGGGGAGACCGGCGTAGGGAAGGAACTCCTGGCTGAGTACATACACCGCGTCAGCCCGAGATGCGGGGAGCCGCTTGTGAAGGTTAGTCTGTCTTCAATTCCCGCTGAGCTCCTCGAAAGCGAGTTGTTTGGTCATGAACGCGGCGCTTACACCAACGCGACGGAAGAGAAGAAAGGCCTTTTCGAGATGGCCGACCGTGGGAGTATTTTTCTTGATGACATCGATGACGTCCCTATCCAAATGCAGAGCAAACTCCTGAGATTCATCGAGTCGCGCGAGCTGATGCACGTCGGTGGAACCAGGTCAAAGCCCGTCGACGTAAGATTCATCACCGCGTCCAAGGTGGATCTCAAAGAGCTTGTCAAGAGAAACATCTTCCGCGCCGACCTCTTCTACAGGCTCAACGTGGTGCCCTTTCCAATCCCCCCACTGCGCGAACGTCGTGATGATATTACTCTCCTGGTGGAACACTTTAACCGTTTGTTTCAGCCCGCAAAACAGATCACCTTCACTCAAGCCGCTCTGAAGTCTCTAGTCGATTATCCGTGGCCCGGGAACGTCCGGGAGCTGAGGAATGTGGTTCAAAGGGTCGTTCTCCTGGCCGAAAGGGAAGTGACGCAGAACGATCTCCCGATTGAGCTTAGATTGGGAGGCGGCGATTCTATGAATCTGTTGATCAAGGAGTGTTATAGATGTTTTCAGGAAGGCACAATGAGCTATGAGCAGGTGCTGACGTGTCTCGAGCATAATCTGATTTCAACTGCTCTCGAGAAAGCGGGAGGAAACCAGAGCAAGGCCGCCAAAAGTCTCGGGCTCAGCCTTTCCACATTCAGGGACAAACTGAAAAAGAGCAGCACAGCTTCGTAGTATCACCCACGGGAATCCGTGACCAGCTTACGGATTCCCGCAGTTCCAGCCCTCCGATATCCCCTTACTCACGCAATTTAAGGCCGACACGCTCGGCACGCAGATTGAACTTTAACATCGTCAGATGTCAATGATCGATTTGTCGAAACAAGGTGAACTTGTCGTTGAAGGCGAAGTGGCCGAGACGTTTGAGCGGGAAGCCGTCAAGAAGATTAAGATATACATAAAGTCCGGCCACCTTGAAATCCCCGTCGGAGGCGAACTTGAGTTTCATTTGGGAGACAAGGTTCATTTCAAATCGACCGCTTCTTTCAGCGCCGCTAAAGTCGAGCTTTCGGATTTTGTGAAAAACCACAAGAGCAACAAACAGAGGAGGTAGAGATGGACAACGGGCCGGTTACCGTTTACGAGCACGCGATGATGAAGGGATACTCAAGACGAGACTTCATCAGGATGTGTACTTGGCTCGGCGCGCTGATGGGAGTAGAGGCAAGCGGCGTGGGAAGAATTGTCAAGGCGATGGAGGTGAAGCGGAGAATCCCCGTTGTCTGGTTCCATTTCCAGGAATGCACGTGCTGCAGCGAGTCATTCATACGTTCATCGCACCCGATGGTCGCGGACATACTACTCGACAAGATATCCCTGGATTACACGGAGACCCTTCAGGCGGCCGCGGGCTACCAGGCCGAAGAGGCGCTTCATCAAACGATGAAGAATAACTACGGCGAGTACCTCATGCTTGTCGAAGGCTCAGTCCCGACGGCGCACAACGGAGTCTACTGCTGCATAGGAGGGCGCTCGGCTCTCGACATCGTCAAGGAAGCGGCGGCGGGAGCTAAGGCGATAGTGGCATGGGGAAGTTGCGCCTCAAACGGCTGCATACAGTCTTCGAGGCCTAATCCGACCAGTGCCACGCCGATACACAAGATCATAAAGGACAAGACCATCATCAAAGTCCCCGGCTGCCCGCCGATAGGGGAAGTTATGGCCGGAACGATTGTCTACCTCCTCACTTTTGACAGGCTCCCGGAGCTCGACTCAACGGGGCGTCCTAAGGCATTCTATTCGAGGAGAGTCCACGACACGTGCTACCGGCGGCCGAATTACGACGCAGGCCTTTTCGTCGAATCGTTCGACGATGAGAACGCGCGGAAAGGATACTGCCTTTACAAGATGGGTTGCAGGGGACCCGTGACATACAACGCCTGCGCGGTGACAAAATGGAACGACGGCGTAAGCTACCCGATCCAGTCAGGGCATCCGTGCATCGGATGCAGCGAGGCCGGGTTCTGGGATAACGGCCCCTTCTACCAGCATCTTGCCTCGTTTCCGGGCTTCGGAATCGAAAGTACCGCCGACACAGTCGGCGAAGTGGCTGCGGCGGTTACGGCAGCAGGGATAGTGGCGCATTCCGTCGTGACTAACATAAGGAAGAACAAGCTCCATCCTAACGCGAGACCGGAAACAGAAAAGACAAACGAAAGCGAGGGTACGAAGTAAAATGACCAGGAGAATAGTCGTAGATCCGGTAACGAGGATAGAAGGGCACCTGCGCATTGAAGTGGAGGTGAAGGATGGAAGAGTCACGGACGCGTATAGCTCCGGTACCATGGTTCGAGGATTCGAAATTATACTGAAGGGAAGGGATCCCCGCGATGCGTGGGCCTTTACCGAGAGAGCATGCGGCGTGTGCACTACTGTCCATGCCCTCGCATCAGTTAGAACGGTTGAGGACGCGCTTGGAGTTACAGTCCCTCCTAACGCGGACCTGATCAGAAACCTCATGTTCTGCGCTCAATACATGCAGGATCACGTCGTGCACTTCTACCATCTTCACGCTCTTGATTGGGTGGATGTCGTGAGCGCGCTGAAGGCTGACCCAAAGAAGACTTCGGAGACAGCTCAGTCAATATCCAACTACGCGAAGAGTTCCCCCGGTTATTTTTCAGATCTGCAGAAGAGACTCGTCGCTTTCGTGAACAGCGGTCAGCTCGGTATCTTCGCAAACGGCTACTGGGGACATCCGGCGTACAAACTTCCCCCGGAGGTAAACCTCATCGGGGTGGCTCACTACCTCGAGGCACTTGAGTGGCAGAAGGAAATCGTTAAGATACACACGATCTTCGGCGGGAAGAACCCGCATCCTAATTATGCCGTGGGCGGCTCCCCGGCCTCCATTAACGTCGATGAGGAGAACTCGATAAACCCGGAGAGGCTCGCGTACGTCGGGACGCTTCTGGACCAGGCGCAGGAGTTTATAAATCAGGTATACATTCCGGATCTCCTTGCGGTGGCCCCCTATTATCTGGATTGGGCGGGAATCGGCGGAGGTCTGACAAACTACATGGCCTATGGGGATCTCCCCACGAACGGCTACGCCGACGTTGCCAGCTTCAAGTTCCCGCGCGGAGTTGTGCTTGGCAGAAACCTGAACGAAGTGCATGAGGTAAGCGGAAAGGATATCGATCAGATCAAGGAGTTCGTCTCCCATTCGTGGTATAATTATTCCGGAGGAGACGGAGTTGGGCTCCACCCCTGGTCCGGCGAGACGGATCTGAACTACACCGGTCCCAATCCCCCCTACGATCAGTTAAACGTGGATGGAAAGTACAGCTGGTTGAAGACTCCACGCTGGAAGGGGCAGCCAATGGAGGTGGGACCACTCGCACGTCTGATCGTTGCGTATGCCTCAGGAAGCAAGGAGGTGCAGGAAGTAGTGAACGACACTCTGAAGACACTCAAGGCGCCCGTGACGGCACTCTTCTCGACGCTTGGAAGAACGGCGGCACGCGGGCTCGAGACTAAGCTTGTGTCGGGTTGGGCCAAGGAATTCTATGGCCAGCTACTTACCAACCTCAAGAATGGCGACTCTCGAACATTCAATAATGAAAAATGGGATCCGTCCACATGGCCGGCTGAAGCGAAGGGAGTAGGCATGACCGAAGCCCCGCGCGGCGCGCTTGCCCACTGGATAGTAATCAAGGACAAGAAGATAGACAATTACCAGCTCGTCGTTCCGTCCACATGGAATGCCTCTCCGCGTGACGCTGAGGGAAACAGGTCGTCCTACGAGTCTGCGCTGATCGGCACGCCGTTGAAGGATCCCGAGAAGCCGCTGGAAATTCTCAGAACCATCCATTCGTTCGATCCTTGCATAGCATGCGCGGTGCACCTGTACGATGAAAAAGGATCGTACGTCCATCAAGTGAACACTTTCGGGAGCATGCTATGAGCCAAACACTTGTCAGAAGAATTTACGTCTGGGATATTCCCGTAAGGGTGTATCACTGGCTCAACTTCCTGGCTATAACAGCGCTGGCAGTCACGGGTTTCCTTATTGGAGACCCGCCAGCTTTTCAGACCACTGGCGAGGCATATACGCACTACTGGTTTGGTACTGTCCGCTTCGTCCACTTTGCCGCGGCCTTCATTTTCATCTTCAACTTTATCTTCAGAATCTACTGGGGATTTGGAGGAAACAAATACGCGAGCTGGCGCGGGTTCATCCCTCATTCGAAAGCTCAGCTAAGGGAAATCCTCGACGTGCTCAAGCTTGATGTACTGCAGAGAAAGGGGAGCCCGCTGATCTCGATCGGACACAACGCGCTGGCTGGACTCACCTACTTCATAAGCTTCCTCGTGTTCCTGTTTCAGGCGGCCACCGGCCTGGCTCTCTATTCAAAGATGAGCGGATGGTTCTTTGCAAAGTGGTTCGCGTGGATCGTACCTTTCATGGGCGGAGACGAAGCCGTCAGGCAGTGGCACCATGTAATGCTCTGGTTCTTCGTCCTCTTCGCGATGGTGCATGTCTATCTTGTATTCTACCATGACTACGTCGAAGGAAGGGGAGTCATCTCCTCGATGGCGGGTGGATGGAAGTTTATCGAAGACGAAGGACGGAAGTGAGGTGGCTGCAATTAACGGGGAATGCGATTCCCTGAATTCACAGATCGACGAGGAAAAGAATTTAATGAAGGAGACCAGGTGCCTCGTCATGGGGGTGGGGAATTTACTTATGGGGGATGAAGGTGTGGGCGTTCATGCCGTGAGGAGACTGCAGAGGGAGAACCTCCCCGCCGGTGTTGATCTGCTGGATGGCGGAACGGGAGGTTTTCATCTCCTGTCGTATTTTCAGGATTATGCAGACATCGTAATGATAGACGCCACCATGGATGGCAATCCCGCCGGCACCCTTAGGGTGATACATCCGAAGTTTGCCTCTGATTTTCCGCGCACGCTCGCCGCTCACGACATTGGATTGAGGGACTTGGTTGAAGCAGCTTCGCTCCTCGGAGGGCTGCGGAACATCACTCTCATAACCGTGTCGATCGAAATCGTGAAAAGCATGGACATGAGTCTCTCGCCTGAAGTGGCGAAAGCCGTTGAAAAAATACCAGCGCTCCTCGGCCCAATCCTCAATGACCACCGTTGCCGGGAAAAGTCCGCTGCCGAGGTGAACGTTCCTTATTGATCCTATCGTTGACGAGCCCACGTCAACTGCGAACACCGGAAGTGGAGCCTGAGGCGTAGATGATCGGTCGGGACGCGCACACCTGACTGTCGGTGTCTGTTGCTGCATCAAATCTGGTAAGCGATAACAGCCCCGGTCCCTTGCTTTGAATCCATACCTCTGCTGTTTAAATTTCGCTATCGGGAAATTAGTCAATAACGATCCGAGGCCGGTGACATGGCCGCGGAAAAATCTGGAGACAAGATGTGCTTAGGTGTTCCCGGAAAAGTAGTCCGCATCGATGAGAATCCTCTTGGAATGACTATGGGTAAGGTCAACTTCGGAGGGATATCGAAAGACGTTTGCCTCGCGTACGTTCCCGAGGCCAAAGTAGGAGACTACGTGATCGTTCATGTCGGATTCGCCATTAGTACTCTCAATGAAGAGGAGGCCAAGTCGGTTTTCGAATATCTGAAACAAATCGGAGACCTCGACGGTCTTCAAATCACCTGATGTCCCACGCGTGCACAGGCGTGTTAATTCTTCCGAATTCTTCTCAGACAAACTCAAATGCACGAACTATCCGTAGCGGAAAGCATAGTCACCATCATAAAGGAAAACACTGACGGCGGAGACGCCAAAGTAAGCGCTGTCAGGGTGAGGATTGGGGAACTTGCGGGAGTCATTCCTGAATCGCTTGAGTTCTGTTTCAGCGCGATAACTGCCGGGACATCCCTTGAAGGCTCAAGGCTCGAAATCGAAAGGACCGCGATTGTGTGTCATTGCGAAGCCTGCGGAACGGATTCAACCGTCAACGGATTGGTATTCAGATGTCCCAGATGCCATGGTCCTCACATCACGATCACTTCGGGAAACGAACTTCAGGTAGTGGAAATTGAAATTGATGACTGAGAAGTTGACACGGCACCAGGCTGGCTCCGTTCAGCGGGACATGATTCTGTTCGGGCAGAATCGTCTCAGGTGTTTTCCCATCCCTCGTGTTTGTACCGGAACTCAATCGCGATTATAAGGAGTACAATGGCTGTAGTAACAATTGAACGAAAAGTCTTGCAGAAGAACGACGAGCTCGCTCAGGAAAACAGGGAACTGTTCGCGAGAAACGGAACGTACGTGATAAATCTCGTTAGTTCTCCAGGCTCAGGAAAGACGAGCCTTCTGGAGAAGACGCTCGCACAGCTAAAGGACAGGATCAAAATCGCGGTTGTAGAAGGGGACGTTCAGACGGACCTAGATGCTCAACGAGTGGCGAAGTTTGATGTGCCCGTTGTTCAGATTGTTACGAACGGCGGGTGCCATCTCGAAGCGAAGCTTGTGCAGGACGCGCTTTCGAATCTTCGGCTCGAGGGTCTGGACCTGCTTGTAATCGAGAATGTAGGCAACCTGGTTTGCCCGGCGGGATACGATCTCGGCGAAGCCATCAAGATTGTTGTGGCAAGCACGACAGAGGGCGACGACAAGCCCCTGAAATATCCCGCGATGTTCAGGAATGCGTCGGTGCTCATCATCAATAAGATTGACCTCGTTCCGTACGTCAACTGTAACCTTGCCGAGCTCAGGGAAAATGCGCTCCAGATTAATCCCCACCTGACCGTGTTCGAAACATCGTGCACGACAGGCGCCGGCATTAAGGAATGGTCGGATTGGCTTCTCGCACAGACAGGGAAACACTGATCAGCCTGTCCAAAGACGGTCAGCTGACCCGACTTCACGTCGCTATACACGGCGCGGTGCAGGGGGTCGGATTCAGGCCATTCATCTACAGGCTCGCGAAAGAGATGCGACTCAACGGCTGGGTGCTTAATTCCTCGCAGGGCGTGTTCATTGAAGTTGAAGGGAATGTTCAGGAGCTTGAGACGTTCCTCCATCGTGTAGACTGTGAGAAGCCTCCTCGTGCATTCATACAGGGTATGGAGACCTCGTTCCTTGACCCGTCAGGATTCACAAGCTTTGAAATAAGAGAGAGCGAGTCATCTGGTGAGAAGAGCGCCTTCGTTCTCCCTGATGTCGCCACGTGTCCCGAGT
>JAKAMG010000046.1 GCA_021812985.1 Bacteroidota bacterium | reverse complement strand
TCGAATGCAGAGAGACAAGTGGTATATCCACACATACCGAAAAGCTGAGCCTGTAGTATGGCACACTCCTGCCTGTCGATGCAGCCGACCGGACTGAATAAAGGTTCGGCCCAGTTTGCCCTCCAATGCTGACTGATACTGGCAGGTTTGGCAAGCCAATTGACAAGTACCCGCCCAACGAAAAGATATCCTTAAGCTGAACGGTCGGGAGGCTCGATATGCTGTCCTCCCCGGCCCGATATGCCGCGACCGCTCCGACGTCGACGAACGAAAGATACAAGGTCGTCGACCATGGCACACTCCCCGTGTTGAAAAGGAGGAGCGTGTGCCCCCAGCTGAATCCGACTCCTATCGGCGCCGACATGCCGTAGCTGGTGGACTTTGAATTTTCCATTCCTCTGATTTCATCCGCCCCTACGAACAAACCGATATATCCATTCAGCGACACATCGAACCGGCTTTCCCGCTTTATCTGATACGAACCGGGGGGAAGAGCCGCCGCTTGTATGGCCGCCTTCACCTCCCCCGCATCTTCAGCTGTCACCACATTAGCGGCAAAGGATATGTACCTGGCAAGTCTCGTCAGAGTTGCGTCGCTGAACCCGCCCCTCTTTAATAGCTCGAGGGCATCCACAACAAGAGCATTGTAATTCCGAAGAGATATGTCGTTCACCATGGAAAACGAGTAAGATGCCAAGTCGAGCATTTTGAGAGCACCATCCGGGAGATAAGAATCTCGGTCGTATTGAATCATGGTGGCACATGCAGTGAGTAGCCGCTCGATATCCTTCAACACGCCGAAATTCGCCGCTGCTAACTCATCCGTCTGCTTCCCCATCGCACGCCCGAGACCATCCAGTGATACAGACAGGCGCGTAATGTCCTCGAGTAGTCGGGTCATGTACTTTACGGCTGAACCGGCGCCTTGCCTGTTGAACAGGGACGCGACATCCACACCGCCCAGGCGGACGCCAAGCCCGTAGAGCTGCTGCCGTATGAATCCCAGATACAAATCCCCCGCAGCTGGATCAGCAAGGAGGTTCGCCATCTTCTCAGGAGTAACGTATCCGCTTGCGGTCGTGTCACGCAACGAATTACTGATAACTCGGAGGAGAATGAACACATTCCTATCTTCCTGATTAGGCGCACCCCCCATTAGATCGGCGGACGTTATGGAGTCAATGGTTTCCGGCACCGGCCTGCGGCGCATAATATCATCCGCAAGTTCCGCACTGCACAAAATGGCACGACCATTTCCCGTTCTCACGAATCCGGCGATAAGTCGCATCTGCTCTGAGCCATCATGCTGTTTCAAGTATTTCAGATTGACGATGCTTCGCGGAAGCGATTTGAGATCTTTGTTAAATGCCTCCCTAAGGGCGTTGATATAAGTCGCGACGTTCCTTGGCTCGAACGCGGCTAACAGGGTCGCAGTTGAAGGAAAAAGGATTTTAAGCTCTTCGTGTGTCTGGATTGAATCTCTGAACGACTTAATAAACGCGGCCTCAAGTTCCTCTTTGCCGCGTTCGATCAAAAATCTCGCCATTCCGTCCGCGAGGGAAGTCACATCCCAACCGCCAATTGACGAAGCCAGCGATTTCATATCCAGCCCGGCAAATGGAGTTGGCGAGGCCGGGGCCGCAGGAAGGTAAGTGGAGATGAAATCGTTTCCGACATATAGACGGTATAAATCCTTATCTGTTGAGGGGGGGCGACCGGTGACAGGATCTACGGCATAGCGCAGAAGGATGCCATAGGCCATATCGATCTTTGCCTCGTCGAAATAATACGCGGAGTCGGGCGAGCCGGGAGAGACAGGCATACGGACCAGCAGCGCGCGCAGTCGCATAGCGTCATTGACCGCGTATTGGGATTCGGCTCCAAGTGATGTGCCGAATATTACAACTAAACCGAGAATCACCCGCATATTTCCTCCGATCGGATAACTAAGTGTCGTTTCGCAGGCGTGCGACCAGGGCGGACGGGTCAAGAACTCCGTACCCTTGATCGTCTGAAGGAGAAGGCGCATCCCCGATAACGTCGCAACATTTCCCTGCGCTGAGACACCCGACGATTCTATGATAATCGATCCTCCCGATGCCAACGGCGGAGGCGGCGAGTGCCATTACACCGGCCGCGAACGCAGCTGCCGCGCTGGTTCCGTCATAAAAGGCCGGAGCGGCCGTAGCCGAACAGGTAAGGAGATTGTTTCCCGGCGCGAGAAACTTTACAAATATATTATGGTTGCTTCCCGGCCATACCACACGCCTCCCCTGTTCATCTAGAAGATACGCTCCGACAGAGATACAGCCCTCGCAGCTTGCGGGATAGGATAAGTCGGAAGTTCCAAGGTCGCCAGCTGCCGCCAGAACTATCATGCCATCCTCAGCACAGTCCAGCATAAGTCTTCGAATGGCGGGAGGAGGTGCGTGATAATCTTCAATACTGATGGAGACAATCTTTGCCTGTAATTCCCGGGCCTTCCTGAGGGCCAGCTCCACATTCGCGGGATAGAAATTCTCATTCCCCGCCTTAAGTGAGATAAGCTCACACCCCGGCGCGACACCTAAGACTCTCCCGGCTTTATTCCCATCTGCACCGATCAATCCCGCGCTCATGGTACCGTGGTGAGATTTACTTTGATCCTCCAAGGCCCCCCCGATGAGGCTTATTGATGACAAGCTTATTCTACCTCTCAGGTCATTGTCTGCGGAAGATACACCGGTGTCTATCACCGCCACCTTCACACTCTCTCCCATTGTTCCGGGCGATTTCCATAGCCGGCATATTTCCAGATCAACGTGGCCCCAGCTCACGCGCCAGTTGCCTGCCTCCTCAGAGCCTAGGTGAAAATCTCTCATCGCCGCGTCGGACAAGAACTCGTTCTTCTTTTGCAGGTAATCCTTCGCCGCCATTATCCTTCGGGTTCTTCCTCAGAGTTGAGCGCGCTATTAGAATTCACATCTGCACCGAGATTCGCCGCAACATGCCGAGAGTGCTTCTAAGCATCACCTGGCTTCCCCTTTTTCATCGACGGACTTAGGCCTGCGTCCCGTGCCGCGTATGTCTACAACCTTTCCCAGAAGATCGAACCAAAATGGGGAGCCGAGTGAGACGGCAAGAGCAGTGACGAGCCATCCAATCACATTCAGCTGCCAATGGTCAGAATCCATTTGGTTTGCGGACGCACTTCCCATCCAGCCCAGCCCCAGCAACTTCTGAGAGCCTGCTATATCGTTCCTGTATAGATCAGCTGCGTATGCGACGAGCGAGTCCATAGCGCTCGTCGATCCGACGCCCATTTTTTCGACATCTGTGCCGTGGCTCTGCAGATAGCTCGAGGCTATCTGCGCAAGCTGTTCCCTGGCACCGTTGTCCTTGAGAAGGTGACCCGCTATCGTAAATGTGCTGGCGTTAAACCCTGCGGCCAAGGCCAGGCCGACAACGAATGTGATGGCCTGGGACTGCCGCTTGTACCATCCGGATGCCTGTACCATCATGCTGTCGAACCACTTTTCGATCATCGCGCGAAACTTCGCCATATCGTCACCTGCATCCTGCATGTAGGACCGGAGAAGCCTCGCCGTGTCGCTCCTTGATTCCGGATCGAGAGCGTGCAGGCCAGACTGGAGCGTGTCAATATTTATTGCGCCCGCCGCCCCGCTCACCGTCTTCAAACTGTCGATGAGAGCCTTGGAAAAATCACTCGCAGAGAGATAGGAGGGAGCGACACGAAAGAGTCCGCCGGAGTTCATGTACTTGATCAACGGATGTTCCTGAAACTCTCTCAATAACCTGCCGGCCTGTAGAACTTCTCCCGGTGCCTCGTCAGTAAGCATCCGCTTCAGAGCAAACTGGAGCTTCCTGGCCCTAAGATTAAATAGCGATGACAATATTTCGTTGATGGCCGTCGCGAGGAGGCTGTACAGACAGTAGACAAAGATCAATCCGATCGCGACGTCCAGAATAGTTGACCCGAACATGCTCGCCCTCCTGTTTCCGTCAGACCGCGTTAGAATGTCCGACGCTGACAGTGTTTGCACATTTATAGCGGCATACGCGCGTGTGGAGGATACGCCCGGCAAAACAGAAAGGGATGGTACGGGCTTCAGAGTATATGATTAAGTTTCGCTGCGGGTGTAAACTGCGCAATCCCGCTCGCACGACGCGAAAATATATCCCATGCTTCAGGCATTGTCAAGCTTCCAAGAGGATTGGGAAGCCAGCCGATTTTCAAGAATTGTTATTTCGTTTGGAATTGCTTACAATTGTGGGTCAGGCACAAGGGCGGGCGTCCAAACATATAAGCAAGCATGAGTCCTGTAACTATTTTGGGCTATTTCACACTCAGTTGAGGGGGGCATGCAATGAACGGTACGGACGTTTCCTTTGGCACTCTTTCACTCAAGACCATCGTGGTACACACCGGCACCTACTTCGTCATGGGTTTGCTCGCCGTGGTCTTTCTTGACTACGCCCACATGTTCGCTCAGGCGGAGTACCGGGTGTTCATGCGTCAGCTGAACGATCCATTCGTCGCCGCGGGTCCTTTGTTTCAGCCGATCCGCGGGTTCCTCTTTGCGGTGGCCTTCTTTCCTATCAGACAAACTCTCTTCGGAATGAAAAGAGGATGGGGGGTAATCTGGCTCCTCCTGGTCGTGCTCGGCGTTCTTTCCACATTCGGTCCCTCCCCGGGATCAATTGAAGGACTGATCTACACAAACAGACCGATACGTTTACAGCTCGTGGCATTGCCGGAAGTATTCATCCAATCGCTCCTCCTGTCTTCAATACTCTACTATTGGGTGAACCATCCTACGAACAGGAAGCTGTCGTGGTCAATGTATATTCTTTTCGGAATCTCAGTCGTGGCTTCAATACTTGGAGTAGCCCTAATCTACTGAGGGCATGTGTGGCGGGATTGGCAGCTCCTCCCGGCTGAAGCGAAGGCTCGGCCGGCGGAGAAATCAGTTCAAAACGGTAACCGCGAGGGAATCGCTTGTCACTCTGAGATAGGCTTTAATAGGATTGGAACCATTGTTGCCCAGTTCTTTTCCGCATCCGATTATGTAGATGACCTGCTTGGAAGTAGCGACGGGGGCTGTGCTTCCCGGGACAAAGTCGGCATCGGTTGGCTCGTCAGTAGTTACGGCATAACTTCCGTTCCCATTGCCGGTGTCCACGGGTTGAAGGCTGAAATTCAGGAAATCGTTTCCACCCCCCGCGAGAGTCGTCGGCTTCCTGTAAAACTGCTGGGCCTTCGAGCCGAGGTTCTCAAGATCGCCGATCACTTGCTCCCTGTTGGACGTCTGAGCATTACTCCTGAAAAGTGTGACACCTACCGCAATGGCTATACCTATGACAACCACTGCCAGCACAATCAACAAAAGCTGCTGTGTACCCATACGTGACTCCTTGATTCATTGTCGGTGTTTGCGCGCTGCGAACCGGGCTCTGACCGGTCCGCTCCCTCTGCAAGCCGACGTCAACAGGCAGCAATGTTCGAAGAAATTTAAGGAGGCCAACCCATATATCCGAGCGATTGAGGCGGGTCAGCCCTTCCTTGTGTTTCAGATCACTTTCGCTTTCTTAAGCCGTTGCTGCTTTCCGGTCTTTCCTCGTGATGTATGAATTATAGCTGATCATGAGAATGGTGGCAGCCACTCCGATGAAACCAAATACAAGCCAGAAGCCGGTTGGTGAAGTGCCCGTCCCGATCAGAGGCGCAGCCATGGACGCGTACAGTCTTCCTCCGATGATGCCGCCGGCGAAATAACCGAGGGCGATTGGAAGGAACGCATATCCCTGGAAGAGCGCCTCCTGCCCCTTCGGCGCCCTGTCTGCGATGTATTCGTAATATCTCGGCGCCTGTGCCATCTCTCCAAGAGACCAGACCACCATGGCTGCCATGACGCCCGTTATGCTTGGCACCGCGGCAACCACGAACCATGCAAGTGTCGAAACTGAGAAGCCGAGCGAAATGGCCGCAATGGGGGGCATCTTCCGAGTGAGGCGGTTGACAAGTACCTGCAACAGGATTATGGCCCAAGCGTCTATCGATTCTATCAGGTCAAATGGGGCGCTCTTGGAGATGAAATCGGTGAGATAATAAGGAAGAGTCAGGAAGATCTGCCAAAATATCATCCAGTACAAAGAGAAGATCAGAAGGAAAATCATAAAGCGCCCGTTCACCAGTACCTTCATCATTTCACCCAGCTTCGTCTTCAGCGATGGCTGCTCTATCAGCTGCGCGGATTCAGGCACCCTGTAAAACAACTGCGTGCCGATCAGCATCAGGAAACAGCTCAGCGCCGACACCATGTATACCCATTGGATGCCGACAAGGTTTCTCACGAAGTAAGCGATAACCGGCCCGGTTGCGCCACCTATGTTTACCAGAGTGTAGTAGATGGCATAGCCGAGCGACTTGGTTTCCGGCTTAGTTGAGAAAGCTATCGTACCGAGGACCGAGGGCTTTATGAAGGATTCGCCAACCGCAGTGAGTATGAGGACAATTACGATAAGCCAGTACAGCGAGAAGCTCTCCCTGAGCCCGGCAAGCATTGGTGAACCGACCGCACCGATTAGGAAGTACCCGATCGCCATCACGAAGAATGCAAACGAGAAGGCCTTTCGAAAGCCGTACTTGTCAGCGAACGTTCCAGCGAATATCGGGAGGAGGTAGACAAGAAGGCCGAATATAGAAGAGAGGGTCGTGGCTTCGACCTCGCTGAACTTCAAGTAATTTCTCAGGAAAATGCTCATCACCGCCGCTTGCGCATAGTAGGCAAGGCGTTCGAAGAGTTCGAGAGAATTGGCAACCCAGAACGAGCGGTGAAAACCGCCGAGCAACTTGCTTAACCGGGACTGTTCGGTCATCTGACCCCTCCCACTTAATTGGAGTTAGAGTGAAGAAGATGGTACAAACAGAAATGTCGGGCGCGGAGCGCAAATCGGATATCGCTGCCGGACACTCACGCTGAATTTAAGGATTCAATATAAGAAAAATCCTTTCGCCCCTCCACAAGCTTCGGAACATCATTTCTGAGAACTTACTGGGCCTAAGCATTGGATGGCGGCGCGCCCCGTAGCTTTCGAGAAGGACGACATTTTACCTTTGTGATAAAACCGCAATGCCTATTAAATTGTCTCTGTTCCAGAACAGGAGTTTTTTTCAGATAAATGCCCTATATCCCCTTTAGATTTTTCAAATGGCTGTTCGTGACTCTGGCAGTGGGAGTCCAATTCCTGATGTATTCCGTCACGAAACGCGAGTTGAACCGTATTTACGGCAAGACTAAAAAGACTGGGCTCTACCTCCCCGTGCTCTTTATGCTTATGAACATTCCGCTTCTCCCGATCCACTTTGATCCTGGTGCTTTTGAGGAAGGCTTCGCGAGAGACTATGTCATGATGCCATTCTACGCCTACGAGACTCTCAGCGTTGTGGTTGCGCTCGTAGCTATCTTGACGGGGCTCCTAAAACTCCTCAGCAAGGCCATAAAGCGTTTCGCGGTGAAACCCAGAGAAGCGGACATCAAAACTTCGGAATCGAGGAGGGCGTTCATCAGGACCGGCGCAATCGGTCTGGGCGCCTACACCTTTGCCGGCTCTCTTCACAGCATATACACCCGGGAGGATTACAGGATAGACAGGGTAAAACTCTATCTAAACGACCTCCCGCCACAGCTTGAAGGATTGACCATCTCCATGATAAGCGACATACATTCAGGCATGTACATGCTGGAGGATGATATGCTCAAATATACGGAGGCGGTCAACAACCTGGGCGCTGATTTGATCGTTATGCCGGGCGACTTTATCACTAGCCAGAACAGCGAGATACTCCCACTGACCAAGGCGTTCAGCGGACTCAAATCCAAGTACGGAATTTACACCTGCCTTGGCAATCACGATTTCTTTGCGAACCCAAATTACATCACGGGGAAACTGAGAGATTCCGGTTTCAAGGTGTTGCGCAACGAGACCGAGGAACTCGAAATAAACGGGGCTAAACTGATCCTATCAGGAGTGGACGACGGGAGGCACGCCAATTTCAAGAAGGTTGCTTTTGAAGCGGCGTCGCTGAACACGGCGAGAATTCTCTTGTGCCACAAGCCTTACTTCTTCGAGAGTGCGGTGGCGGGCAAGTTCGACCTTATGCTTAGCGGACACACGCACGGAGGACAAATCGTCCTGATGAACCTTTTCGGCATGAAGCTGACTCCAGCGGCGCTCGCCTCCCAGTACATTTCCGGCAGCTATAAGATGGCCAACTCTCTGATGTACGTGAGCAGAGGAGTCGGGACGGTAGGGCTCCCCATCCGGGTCAACTGCCCTCCTGAAATAACCTTGTTCACATTAGGAAAAACAGTTTGAACCGGACAGAGTGATTTAGATGCGTCTCTTAGCCAGGCTGTTCCTGTTCGCTTCGTCGCTCTTCATACTTCTTTACGGGATTCTTCCAGGTCTGTTTAGGCCGGAGGGATACTTCATTGCATCTTTTGCTGCAGGCCGCGCTTTCCTGCACGGCGTTGACCCAACTTTGCTTTACAAGTTTCCCCAATTCCAGCGTCTGATAGATCTCAACGCTTACTCGGACAGGATCCTGGCTTTCGTTTCGACCCCGCCCTCCACAATTCTCGGCGACGCGGCAGTGGCGATTCTCCCCCTTTCCATTTCGAAGTTTGTCTTCACGGCAGCTAGTCTGGTTACCTTCGTCCTCCTGGTTCATGCCACCGCGAAAGCGGCGAACAGCTCGGTCAGAACCGCGTATCTGGTATTCATCAGTTCGTCTTACGCGCTGGCCTCCACATTCCAGTCGGGTGAGGGGACGATCATGCTTCTCTTTCTTTACGTCATGTCCTTCTACGCCCTGTCTATCGAGAAACAGGCGGCCGGCGGCGTGTTCCTTGGCTTCGCATTTCCCTTCGCACCCTTCATGATTCTTCCGGCATCACTACTCCTCATCGGCGCAAGATGGAGGGCTTTCGTTTATTTCTTAGCCACCTCCGGCTTTGTACTTCTGCTGACCTTCGTCATAGAGGGACATGCGGTCCTCGTATATTATTTCCAGCGAGTACTTCCGGCTCTGGTGGACGGCAGGATACTCAATCCCTTCTCGGATTCATACCAGACTGCGTGGTCCATGCTCAGGCGGCTGTTCTTATACAATGAGACGCTTAACGTTCATCCGCCACTGGGATCAGCCACCGCCTACTTGATTGCGGGTTCCGTGTTTAAAGCTGCGGTTATCGTCCCTGCGGCTTACTATTTCCGAAAAGGGATGAGCCTCGGAAGGACTAGCGACGCATTGGCAGCGGCTTCTTTTCCACTCATATTCCTCTCTACAGGCATCACTGCTGCCCAGTTGATCATGCTGGCACCGGCGATAGTAGTGCTTGCTCAGTCCGCATTGGAAATGGGAAGAGCCAAGACCGCGAGGGCTTTCATACTCCTTTACGCGCTGGCTTGTCTTCCCCTCTCGCCCCTGCTGACGGACTACCTGCACATTTCGAGCCCCTTTCTCGAGTATTCGAGCTTCCTCCTCCTCGTCGTGATTTACGTCTTATACATAGCATACCAGAGTCACGTCGTGCCGCCCGGTTCAAGGTTCGTACGGGTCACACTGGCTGTAGTGGTGACGGCAGCTGTCAGCTTCACCTTCTTTGCAGGCGAGCGTTTGACACAACATCAGGGCGGCCTTCCGCTCGTCCCCGCAGTCTCTGCTGAAGAAAGAGAGGACATAGCCTTCAGCCCCGCCGCCCACGGCCCCCATCTTGGTTTCATTACAACCGATTCGACGTCTTCGGAACTGGTCCCGAACGACTTTCCAGCCTCAGCTTCTGCTCCGGGCAGTTGGCTAAGTCTACGCTCCGACCTTGACGGAGAGAACTACTGTTATGAGACAGTGCGCGATGGACAGGGGCTTGTGATCTACAGGACGCGCAGGGCCGAAGCCGAGTTTGTCGGCCATGACGGTTCCGTAAGTCCCAACGGCGATTATGGCGCCTTCATGCGGGACGGTATAGTATACGCGCTTGATCTTGACCCTCAGTCCATATCGCCCGAAGACACACTTTCGCTACTTCCCTACAGAATCTCCAGCTGCTCCTTCAATGCCTCGCGAGACAACGAGCTCGTCTTCCTGATTGACTCCCTCAACTCTTCTTATTCTATCGGCAGATATGACCTTTTCAGCAGAAGAGTCACGACTCTTCCCATCGGCTTTAAGGCATCCCTTCTCAGCGCAACGGATGACCGTTATTATCTAAGCCATGAGAAACCGGACTCATCAAGTCTCTGGATTGTGCGGCCCGGATCTCCGCCGCGGAGACTCTTGTCAACTAACGCCGAGATATACGATCTAACCATAATCGGTAAATCACTGTTCCTCTCATCGGACTACGGGCGCGGCCTGAACTATCCGACGGTATACGAGTACACGGGAGATGGCACACCTCACGGCACTCGCTGAAGAACACGACTTCGCTGCAGAGCCCGAAAACCTTGATTTATTACGCATGCGCTTATATATTTTTCCCAATGTCAAAGGCCGTAACTCCTTCCGTTTCCGAGCTTGTCGCAGATGCCACGAGGGCAAAGGAAAAATCCAAGGCCGAATTCTCTGGCTTCAGAGTCGGTGCGGCAATTGAAACTGCGGGAGGAAAAGTCTATTCCGCTTTCAACATAGAGTCGTCAAGCTACGGCCTCTCCATGTGCGCCGAGCGGATAGCCATCTGGTCAGCTGTCAATTCCGGAGAAACGAGGTTCAAGCGCGTTGCGATCGTCTCCGACGCCAAGGATTTTTGCACGCCGTGCGGAGCCTGCCGTCAGGTACTGTTTGAACTTGCCGGCGACATTGAAGTATATCTCACAAATGGCCTCGGAGAAATGCGGAACTACAGGTTGTCTTCCCTTCTACCGGAGGCATTCACCTCAAAAACATTGCTCAATGGAAGAGATTAGTCTACATTACGCGCCGCGCGAGACGGGATGGATTGAAGTAATTTGCGGCTGCATGTTCAGCGGAAAGACGGAGGAGCTTATCCGGCGCCTCCGTCGAGCGGAGATTGCCCGCCAAAAAGTTGCGACGTTCAAGCCCCGAATCGACAAAAGATATAGCGACGACCACATCGTCTCCCACAGCGATGACAGGCTGAAGTCGATCGTCGTCGATTCCGCTGCTGAGATTCGTTCACTCGCAGGAGACGCCCAGGTGGTCGGCATAGACGAGGGACAATTTTTTGGCCTGGACCTCGTTCAAGTCTGCGAAGAACTTGCTACAGCAGGAAAGAGGGTCATAGTGGCCGGGCTCGACCAGGACTACAGAGCAAATCCGTTCGAACCAATTCCCCAGCTCCTCGCGGTCGCCGAATATATAACGAAGACTCTGGCGATCTGCGTCGTCTGCGGTAATCCTGCCGACCGGACTCAGAGGAAGGTTCATCAGGGAGAAAGGGTCCTCGTCGGTGCTAAGGACATCTACGAGGCCCGATGCCGCAAATGTTTTGTGCCACCGTCTGAGTGAGATGATTGCTCATCACACATGGCCAACCGTAAAGATCGAAGTTTTCTTCCAGCACAGGAGTCATAAATGAGAAAAGGCTTTTCTGTTTTTCTGGCGCTTGCTGTCGTGACAGGAGCGGCATTCCTCGTGGAGTCATGCGGAAAGGGGCAGCAGAGCGCTCCTCCGAACAGCGAGGTCGGGCTCGTATTCGATGTGGGCGGAAGAGGTGACAAGTCGTTCAACGATGCGGCCTATCTCGGCCTTCAGATGGCAAAGGACAGTCTCGGAATTAAATACATGTACATTGAGCCGAGCGGAGGTTCCGACCGGGAGTCCGCTCTAAGGCAGCTCGCGAGCCAGAAGAGCGTCGGCATAATATTCGGCGTCGGTTTCATTTTCACGGACGACATAACCAACGTCGCGAAAGACTTCCCGGACAAGAAATTCGCATGCATAGATTACTCGTATGATTCCACAAAGGCCCTCCCCAGCAACCTTATAGCCATCGAGTTCAGGGAGAACGAAGGATCGTTCCTTGTCGGGGCTATCGCCGGCCTGATGACAAAGACGAATAAGGTCGGCTTCATAGGCGGTATGGAGTCCCCGCTGATAAGAAAGTTCCAGGCAGGCTACGAGGCCGGCGTAAAGTATGTGAACCCCAAATGCAAGGTCCTTGTTGCCTATGCGGGCGTGACCGGCGAGGCGTTCAAGAACCCCGCCAAGGGAAAAGAGCTTGCCCTCAGCCAGTATTCACAAGGGGCTGACATCATATATCACGCATCCGGAGTCACCGGACTTGGCGTGTTTGAAGCAGCACGTGAAATGAAGAAGTACGCCATTGGAGTAGACATGGACCAGTGGAATGAAGCCCCCGGTTTTGTGCTCACAAGCATGGTCAAGAAGGGGAACGTCGCCGTGTATGATATCATAAGGGAGTGGAAGGAGGGCAAGTTCAAGGGGGGAACAGCTGAGATATTCGGATTGAGAGATGACGGCGTGGATTTTGTGTATGACAAAAACAATAAGCCTCTTATCCCCGATGCTGTTTATAAGAAAGTGGAGCAGCTCCGAAGCGAGATAATCGCCGGCCAGATAAAGGTCCCCACCCAATGAGTCTGCCGATCGCCCGGCGGGCGGAAGTAAGTATGGCGGGAACGGTCTCTCGCTTCCCTTTCCCAGGTCTCGATCACTGATCCGGGACTTTCGATCATGCCCTACGCGATAGAGCTCCTGAATATCACCAAACGGTTCGCGAGGACCGTAGCTAACGATAATGTGACTCTGAAGGTCAGCGCGGGGACGATCCACGCTCTTGTCGGTGAGAACGGTGCCGGCAAGACGACACTCATGGAGACCCTTTACGGTCTTTACCAGCCGGACGGCGGTGAGATCAGAATCCATGAGAAGAAAGTATCGATAAGGTCTCCCCACGATTCCATCAGCCTCGGGATCGGGATGGTACACCAGCATTTTATGCTCGTCCCGCCCCTGACCGCGATCGAAAACATCGTCCTCGGCGCGGAGGAGACAAAGAACGCTCTCCTGGACCTCAAGAGAGCGACGGCGGAGCTTTCCGAACTATCCAGCCGTTTCGCTTTGACCGTCCCCCTGGACGAAAAGGTTGAAAACCTCGGAGTAGGAATACAGCAGCGGGTCGAGATTCTCAAGGCAATTTATCGAAAGGCAGACATTCTCGTCCTTGACGAGCCGACGGCAGTGCTCACTCCGCAAGAATCTGTACAGCTCTTCCGGATCCTCTCCGAACTCAAGGCCGAGGGGAAGACGATCGTCCTCATAACCCACAAGCTGAACGAGGTGATGTCGATCAGCGATCACGTGTCTGTTATGCGGAGAGGAAAGATTGTCGGCGAAGTTGAGACTGCAAGTACTTCGCCTCAGGACCTCGCCCAAATGATGGTCGGCCGGCCAGTCCTCCTGCGCGTCGAAAAAGAGACAAGGCAACCGGGCAATCCTGTCCTCGTCGTCAACGGGCTGTCACACGTCGACAGGCGCGGCATAACCGTCCTGAAGAATGTTTCGCTGGAGGTCTCTTCGGGAGAGATACTTGGGATAGCTGGCGTCGAAGGCAACGGCCAGTCCCAGCTTGTCGAATGCATAGCAGGGCTTATCAAACCTTCATCTGGTTCCATCACGATCGACGGCATTCAGATTGTGGGCCTCAATGCGCGTGAGGTCTTTGCCCGGGGGCTTGCGCACGTCCCGGAAGACAGATTGAAGAGAGGCCTCGTGGTGGACATGGACATAAAGGAGAATCTGATACTCGGCATGCACACGCAAGCGAGGTTCAGCTCAAGACTTGCCCTCAGGCGCAAGGCAATCAAGGAGAACGCGGAGCTTCTCATAACGAAGTACGACGTCCGCCCGATGAATTCAGAGGCTCTCACCCGCGGCCTTTCAGGCGGGAACCAGCAGAAAGTGATAATAGCCCGCGAGCTTTCCAGGGCCGCTCAGTTGATAGTCGCCAGTCAGCCCACACGCGGAGTGGATATCGGCGGTATCGAGTTCATCCACCGAACCCTCGTCCAGGCCCGCGATTCAGGCAAGGCGATTCTTCTCGTCTCAGCCGATCTCAACGAGATACTCAGCCTTTCCGATCGAATCGCAGTAATGTACAATGGAGAAATTGTCAGAATTTTCCCGGACAACAGGATTGAGGAAAGCGAACTCGGAATGTACATGACCGGATCAAAGCAATCGGAGGAAAAGGGCGCTTCGAATGGCTGACGTTAAAAACGGGAACCGGCACTGGCTTGAGCATCCCGCCACGCAAACTTTTTTAATCCCCATACTCGCGGTTGCATTGTCGTTCGCCATTGGCGCGATATTCATAGTCATCGTTGGCCAGAACCCGTTTGAAGTCTATTCAACCCTTTTCTCGCAGACGCTCGGGACTAGCTACGGCATCGGTCAGCTTTTGTTCAAGACTACCCCGCTCATCTTCGCGGGGCTATCTGTGGCGCTTTGTTTCAGAGCAGGCCTCTTCAACATCGGAGCGGAAGGTCAGCTGCAGATAGGGGCGTTCGCCACGGCTCTCGTTGGGATGTATACGATGGGAGTCCCACCTGTCATTGAAATTCCACTCCTTATTCTTGCCGGCATGATCGGCGGAGGGCTATGGGGCTTCATTCCTGGATACCTGAAGGCCAAAACTGGGGCACACGAAGTGATTAACACCATAATGCTGAACTTTGTCGCGGCGGCACTTGTGAGCTACTTTGTGACAAACGTTTACAATGTCCCCGCTACGGTTCACACCCCCCCTATCTCGCCAACCGGGAGACTTCCCCGTTTCGACGCGCTCTTCTCCGGTTTCGAAGGTTCCCCTGTCAATTTTTCGATTCTCATTGCGCTCCTCGCGGCCGTGTTTGTGTGGTACTACATCGACAGGACCAGATATGGTTACGAGCTGCGGGTAGTAGGGCTCAACCCGAAGGCGGCGGAGTACGGCGGCATAAGCGTCGCGAAGAACATCATCGTCAGCATGACGATCGGCGGCGCGATCGCCGGGCTCGTTGGCACAAACTTCGTGATGGGATACAAATATTATTTCGAGGAGGGGTTTTCAATTGGCACGGGATTCATGGGGATCGCCGTGGCGCTGCTGGGAAATAACAACCCTTTCGGCGTGATCCTGGCCGCGCTTCTGTTCGGAATGCTCGAGTACGGTGGCCTCGTCATAAACACCATGGTACCAAAGGAACTTGTGAGTATCCTTCAGGCAATCGTCATCATTTTCGTCATTTCGTCCAACAAAATATTCAGGAGAATACTCGTCAATTTCCTGAAGAAGAGGACTCTCAGCGTAAATGATTAGTCAGATCTTTTCACTAGCGTTCCTGGCCCAGACAATACGAATCACGGTCCCCTATTCTCTCGCATCCCTCGGCGGGGTTTACAGCGAACGAGGCGGCGTGGTCAACATCGCACTCGAGGGAATAATCCTCAACGGCGCATTCTGCGCTACCGTTGGAACTTACTACACAGGAAGTCCGCTTTTCGGCGTCGTATGCGGAATAGCTGGCGGACTCCTCACGGCACTCATACACGCGGTCGTGACCATACACGTGAAGGCCGACCAGATCATATCGGGAATCGCGATCAACCTCTTCGCTGTAGGCATTACTAAATTCGTCCTCGAAATCCTTTTTCACAGCTCAAGCAACTCCGACCGCATACCGGGACTTCCACACATCCACCTCGGCTTCATAGAGAATCAGCCGGATGTCGCCAGGCTTCTCGGAAATCCACTCGTACTAGCGACAATACTCATCGTAGTGGCGAGTCAGTTCATAATTTTCAAAACTCGATTCGGGCTGCGTCTCCGCGCGGTTGGCGAGAATCCCGAAGCGGCAGATACCGTTGGGATAAGCGTCGTGCTTTACAGATACTTGGGCGTCCTCATCAGCGGAGCCCTGGCCGGTCTTGCGGGTGCATGGCTCGCCTTCGACCAGCACTCTTTCACAGACGGAATGTCTGCCGGTCGCGGCTACATAGCGCTCGCGGCAATGATAGTCGGGAAATGGAACCCCATGGGGGCAGCGGCGGCGTGCCTGTTGTTCGGCTTTGCCGAGAGTTTGCAGATTCAACTGCAGGGCGCGGGAATGCCGACCCAGTTCATTCAAATGATCCCGTATGTCGCCACTATAATCGTTCTCGCCGGCTTCATAGGTAAGGCCGTGGCCCCGGGCGCTGACGGCGTGCCATACGAAAAGGAAAAGTAATAACTAAATGAAGACGCTCTTCCCATGACACCGGTACCGTTCCAAAAATCATCGGAGCACATCGCACATTTCTTCGGGAATGTCACCCACGATGTCGCAGTTGTTCTGGGCAGCGGACTTGGAGGTTTCACCAGACACATCGGCGACAAAGAGATTCTCAGGACTTCCGACATACCTGATTACCCTCGCTCAACGGTTGCCGGGCACAGCGGCGAATTGGTGAGTGCTGCCGTTGGAAAGAAACGGATACTTGTATTCAGCGGACGTTCACATTACTATGAAACTGCCTCGACATTGAATGCCTCGGTCACGGCAATCGTCTCACACGCACTCGGCATTCCCAGAATAGTGCTGACAAACGCTGCCGGTATACTCAACGAATCATTCTACCCCGGCGATCTAATGGTCATCAAAGACCAGATCAATCTGACCTTCCGGAATGTGTTATCGGAAATTGGCTCGCCGGTCCAAAGCCTCCACCCCGTCTACAGTCCTGAGCTTGCGAAGCTGGCTTTCGCGGCGGCCGAAGACTGCTCAGTTAATCTCAAGTCAGGAGTGTATGTGGGTCTCACAGGCCCTTCGTACGAGACTCCTGCTGAGGTGCGTGCTTTTCAGAAGTTAGGCGGAGACGCCGTCGGAATGTCCACCGTACACGAGGCGCTGTATGCGCGGGCTTCAGGACTGGAAGTCCTCGGCATAAGCTGCCTCACGAACTACAGTACAGGCATCACTTCTCAGCCCCTTTCGCACGAAGAGGTAACTGAAATCGGGAACAGGGTCGACGAAAGGTTCACGCGCCTTATCACCCGATTTGTCGACCTTCTTTAGACATCCGGGATTCATCACCGCCACATTACCGGCGCAAACGTCTGGTCTTGTCGTTCTCCATCGACAACCGGCGACCAGGCCAATAAGCAGTCTCCCCCGGGGCAGTACCGGATCAGGCCTTGTCCTTGCTCAGCCTGAAATAGAAATAGATGTTGAAGATGAGCGAGAGTCCAATCAGGAAACCGCTTATGAATGTCACAACTTTGTTGTCAGTCATGGCTTCATGAAGCAACAATCCGCCCGCGAGAGCGAGCTGGGCCGCAAGATATATCGGATTCCTTTTCTTCAATCCATCCTCCTTCAATTTCCCGTCAGCCTTAGGTCGATTTTGTCGCTGTCCCGCAGTTATTGTCCGTCATGCGGTCTCCCCTTATAAGTTGGGTATTATCCTAGTTGAGGCGTCTGTTCAGAATCTTGATTGAATCAAATTGAAGGTGATGCATTACCTCCCGAAGAATTAGAAGCGTCGCGGCAAACTCTCTATCGACAGGAATATCATCTGAGGCAACCGGCCTCCCCATCGACAGCGCGGCAAGCCGCCCAAACAGCTGTTCCATCCTATCCCTGCTTAGGCTCATATCGTCTGATTCGGGGACACCAGATATGACCGCAATGCGTCTAACCGATTCGTCGGTTGTACAGAGGAGACGCCTTTCCTTCAGCTTATTGGCCGCTTGGACCACTTCATCTTCCACGTTATTTATGGCCTCTTCGACTTCGGCCGGGCTTGGAGGCTCGTGCGCAAAAAAGGCACGACCAGTCTTCGCAGACCCCATACTGAACCTCAGGATATGATAGTGCAAACCATCCGCTTCCAACCCGAGGAGCGTCTCATCCGCTCCGATGTGGAGCAAGACGATTCCAGGCGCCGGATATATCGAGGACCTTACATGACGAATCTCCCGTTCAAACTCTTCGTCCGTCATCTGCAATTCAGTCATCAGCTTCCGTTCGTCAAATCTCGCCTGCGTTAAAGAGTAGCCTGTCTCTCGAGACCCTGCAAGCGTTAAGTATCACGACCCATTCCCGGGTGCTCCGCCTTGTTACCGTCAAGCGACTCCAAAGGCTTTGAACGCGTAATATTTCGGGAGGTCCATTGCAAGGGTAAAAACGATTGAAAAACCAAGTACGGCCAGGACCTGGTAAGAGGTAAGCGCGGGGACGATTATCCCGTATATGCCGAGGAAAACGAAGGCTATCGTCGCAAGCACAGTCGAAGCCATGAGCGCCTTGCCGGGCAAAGAATCCCAGAAGAACCTCCGTTCTCTCACTATTATCACACGGAACTGACTCGTGAAGACAAGCATCAGCATGACAAAAGTCTGGAGCTGCACAAACTCAAGGTGAAAGATCTTGGCTCCGGCCCAAACAGCCAGTATTCCCTCTATAACGAGGAGGGCTCCAACCACAAGGGAGGCGAGGGTTATGTCTCTCACGTTCCAGTTATTCGGAGCCACAGTGTGCTTCACGTTGTCTGTCGCCAGCGACATCGTAACGAAGTCGTTGGCAAATACCAGGAGCGACATACCGAGAAGCGAGAGTACCATGGAATGCATGACGAAAAACCCTATCGTCAGCAGTCCAACGACCTGGATGACCTTCGTTACCTTGTTTATCACCCACGTCAACATACGCTGGTATGTTTCTCTGCTCCGCTTTACCGCCTCAACAATAACGCTGACCCCGGGTTGAGTCAGGACAACACTTGCGGACGCTTTGGCGACGTCGGCAGAATTACTGACTGCTATCCCCATTTCGGCCTGTTTGAGTGCTGGAGCATCGTTGACACCATCCCCCGTCATCCCAACCATGTATCCTTTCGACTGAAGCAGCTTAACGATCTTGTACTTGTCCTCAGGATAGATTTCTGCGAATCCGTCGGAAGTAGCGGCTCTCTTCGCTTGCTCGTCCTCGCTCAGATCCTTGATATCTGACAGCCTTATGATATTCGTGCCTATTCCGACCTGCCCGGCAATTTCGCGAGCTATTGCGAGACTGTCGCCAGTCAGCATCAAAGGCTTCACGCCGAGTTCCTTTATCTCCTCGATCATCTTCCTGGAATCGGGGCGAGCCGGATCGGCCAGAGGTACTAGCCCGGTCAGCGTCAGATTCTCGGGGTCGCCATCGACTGACTGCGCCACGGCAATTGTCCTGTACCCCTTTTGAGAGAAGGACTCAATTTCCCTGTCCACCTCAGCAAGCGTCGCTTTCTCCAAACCTTTGCACATCCCAATTATGACCTGCGCAGCTCCCTTCACAACCCGGTATTTGCGTCCGCTTGCTTCAACTTCCGCTTCGGTCCTTTTTGTCGCAGGATTGAACGGGGTGTATGATAATTGCTTATAAGAGTCCGTGCTAATACCGTTGCCTTTGGCGTAATCGATGATCGCCATATCGATAAGGTCCATCCCTTCGGTCCGAGAAGCGAGAACGGCGGAACGAATCACATCTTCCCTGGCAAAACCGGAAAATGGCAAGCTGTCCGTGACTGCGAGTTTGTTCTGAGTAATTGTGCCCGTCTTGTCAAGACAGAGAACGCTTATGGATGCGGCATCTTCGATCGAATCGAGCCTTGTCACGAGAACCCCCTCCTCCGCGAGCTTCATGCCTGTGGCTGCCTGGACAATGGTCATAACTGCAGGAAGCGCTACGGGTACGGCCCCCATTAGAAACACCACTATGAAGGTCATGATAAGGAGCACGCTCATATGCATCGCCAGAGCATCGCCGGCGACGAGGACCGACGCGGCGATACCCAGATACATCATGTACTTCACTATGGCCATCATTATCTCTTCCTGGTGCGATTTCGGCTTCGCTATCTTCACAAGCTCCGCTGTCTTGCCGAAATAAGTGTTGGAGGCGGTGTTGACTACAACGCACTTTGCCTCGCCACGGCGAACAACCGCGCCGGAGAAGACGACATCAGACTCTTCTTTCTCAACCGGAAGAGATTCACCCGTAAGAGCCGACTCATCTATCGAGAGGTCGCCGCTTACTATTTTTGCATCCGCCGGGATGATGTCTCCGAGCTTGACGATGAGCATGTCGCCCGGCACGATTCCAGATGCATCCTCCATCACCCAGCTGCCGTCTCTAAGTAACCTGGCTTTTATAGCGAGCCGCTGTTTAAGAAGCTCGACAGCCTTCTGCGAACCACGCGAGTGCATAAATCCTATGATCGCGTTGACCGTGAGGAGGAGGAATATGATTACTCCTTCTATCTCATGCTGCAAAGCGAAGGAGAGCGCCATCGCGAGTTCCAGCAGCCACGGCATCGGCCCCCAATAACGCTTGAGAAATTCAAGAAGAGGATTCTTCTTCTTCTCCGTTATCTCATTGCGTCCGTAGAACTGAACGCGCTCCTTTACTTCCTTTGTAGATAATCCTGAATCGGTTGAACGGAGTAAATCGAATGTTTCTCTAGCAGATAACTTTTTGAATTCTGATGTGGGTTTGATTTGGAGTTCCATTTGGGTTCCGGAGATTTTGAGAGGATTTGCATCACTTGTTAGATGTCGGATCAGAGGTTTGGATCCTTGTTCAGAAAGCCTTGTCTCTATTTCACACTGTTCATCGATCCCTTTGCAATTCTCGTTTATAGACCTGCAAGAGGACCGATCCGCATACATTTTAACACTTCTTTGGCTTCACAACAAAGTGACCGGACAGCAAACCCACTGTAATATTCTACCCGCTTGAGCCCGCGGTGCGTCTAACGATAATCAACCTCCCGCCGGCCCGGTCTGGACTATCAACCGAATCACCGGTTCCGTGGGGCTGACGCTCTATTGCCCCACGTCCAGTGATTTATTCAGTAAACTTCGCCGTGCCCGCTTTCTTAGCCGAGAGATAAACCCCCATTATATACTCGGCGACGTTCTTGACCTCCTGAGGCTTCAGTCCCTGATTTGGCATCGGCGGATAACCAGCGACGGCCTGGTAGGGGTTACTAATGAAGTCCTCAAGAGAGTCCATCTTCCCGACAAAATGCGGGAGGGTCATGAAATACGGAGGACCGACGAGCTTCCGGTCGAAACGGTGGCACGCGCTGCAACGAGAATTGTATATGTCTTCCCCACTCATGACGGGTTGAGGTTTCCCCTCGCCCAACGACTCAAGCATCGCCTCATATCGTACGCCAAGGTTTTGATCCTGTACGCGCGTCGCGTAGTTGAAGGCGATTTCGTCCTTCGCGGCCCAGACAAAAACCAGTAGGATAACACCTACAAAAGTATATCCGCCAAGATTGACGGCCGAGTATTTCGACATATTATAAAACATGATGAGAACGAGAAGGGCAACGAACATCCCCAATCCAGCTATAGCAAAGGTCGCGTTAGACAAACCGGTCTGCGGTAGGTTTCTAATCTCAAGGAAGATCATTAGGGGTTCGAGCGCTACGGTCACGATACCGGCGGGTAGTGCGAACCTCTTTACATAGGATTTGTAAT
>JAKAMG010000045.1 GCA_021812985.1 Bacteroidota bacterium | reverse complement strand
TACATACCGCCCTGACTCTCTCACGTAATCCCTCCAGTACCGCTCATAGATGTCTGTAAGATGGTACATCTTCTTCACCTCACAACATCAATCTAACACCTAAATTATGCGAAGCATTTTGTGCAACTCGTATAAAATCGTATTGCGTGTTTGCACCCAATCCCGTTTGATGGTCGTTGAACTATTTCGTGTTTGAGCGTTTGGGTTGTAGAATAGACTCAATCGGACTCCGTATCTTCCCGATCTCCTTTTTGCTCACGTGCGTGTAAATCTCCGTGGTCCTTACACTCCTGTGTCCCGCTATATCCTGAACGAATATAACACCGTCGTCCCGTAGCGGCAAGCGCCCCCAGTAGCTGCGCTTGTGTCCAACGAAGCCGCGTGTGCCTTCCGCTTTCCGCGTCGTTTTCACTGAGTGCCGCCACCCCTTGGTGCCTCTTCCCGTTGAAATTCTCAACGATTTGCTTCAATTGGCACACTGAACGCCTACCCGGAAGACGAAGAAGTCTGACAAAAGTCAGTCTAACATGCATCCCCTCTCGGGGGGGGGCCATGAAGATTCCGAAAGTATTTCGGACCTCTGTCGGGCAGAGAAGGCTTCATGATCTTGATGATGTCACTTTGGAGGAGTGGAAATTGGGAGGCAGCCTTCGCCTAAGTTAACGCAACAGGGAAGTGCGAATGTCAATGAAAGGGAACTTAAGGGGTTCTCCGGACAACGTTCCCCGGATCTCGGGCTGGTCCCCGTTGAGGCCACTTTACTCAACAGTGGCGTCGGGATTAATGGGAGGAACGGAGAATGGGATACTTTAGTGTATGATTAGTGTGGACAGGGGCGGAATCGAACCGCCGACACACGGATTTTCAGTCCGTTGCTCTACCGACTGAGCTACCTGTCCGGAGTTGCGTGTATTAATATAGTTGCGCAACGCTAATTCTTCAAGATTTTTCTTACCTTTGACTGTCCCATCTCAAGATTTGGGAGACGTCCGCCACTCCTTGTCAGCGTCGAGCGGCCAGGGGAAATAATAGAGCATAAGACCAAAGTTGCTTGCATGTTCGTCGCCCTCGACGCTATTTTGGTAAAAAGAATCTCAATATGAATGTCATCAAACCTCCTCGCCTCAGAAAAGGCGACTTAATATCGATAGTGTCTCCGGCAAGTTCACCTAAAGATAATTCGAAGCTGAACGCGGGGGCGCGTTACTTCGAGTCGCTAGGCTACCGCGTAACGATCGGGAGGAACGCGTACAATGTCGCCGGCTATCTGGCGGGGACGGACGAGGAGCGCGCTGAAGATCTCAACGAAGCTTTCCGCGACAGGAATGTGAAGGCTATCGTCTGCTCGAGGGGAGGGTACGGCTCCCCGAGAATACTCGACATGCTCGATTATTCCGCCATAAGACGCAACCCCAAAATATTCGTCGGCTACTCTGACATCACGGCGCTCAGCCTCGCCATACTTAGGAAGTCGGGGCTCCTGACATTCAGCGGTCCTATGGTGGCGATGGAGTTCGGGAACAATATAGACCCCTACAGCGAGGAGACTTTCTTCGATATCCTGACTCGGAAGAGCGTGCCCGGTCCGATCAGGCCTCATAAGGATTTCAAACCGTCATATAGGGGCACGAGGTCGGCGAAAGGGAGGATAGTTGGCGGCAACCTTTCGCTCGTCACCTCTCTCATGGGAACGAAGTTCCTTCCCGATTTTAAGAGGAGCATCCTCCTTATCGAGGAAGTATCCGAGGAACCGTATTCGATAGACAGGATGCTAACTCAGCTCAGGCTGGCTGGAATCCTTAAGATGATATCGGGCATCGCGCTCGGACAGTTCACGAACTGCGCTCCTGGTGAACCTGACAGGCCACATCGCACTCTCGAAGAGATAATCCGCGAGGACCTACTTTCGCTTGGGAAGCCGACGATTTCAAACCTCGCCTACGGACACATACCCGTCAAGATGACCCTGCCAATTGGTGCGACTGCCACTATAGATCCGTCCAGGAGGCGCTTCACTATCGATGAAACGGTGGTGAGCTAAGAGTGCGCGCCAACATCGGGCGCAGAAATTAATTTCGGCAGCTGTTTCTGCAAATCATTTGCCGCCCCCTTCAATTGTGAGGCGGGAGGATCAGTAACGGTTGAAGATCCCCGCGAGGAAGTTTGCCACTCCCATCGCCGCAAGTTTTGCCGTGTGCCCGTCGACGTCGAATGCCGGATTAAATTCGCAGATGTCGAGCATGGCGGTCTTCGCTTCGCTTCCGGCAAGATACGCGCATTCGAGAAACTCTTCGGCGGTGAGCCCGGTCGGTGTCGCCGCGCTCACTCCCGGCGCGTCACAGGCACGGACCGAATCGATGTCGAGACTGACGTACACGCTCGCTGTGTCACGGCTCACGCTTCTGTACGCCTCCAGAAACGCGGCTGAATTTCTCTGTGAGCGTATCTGACTGAGCGTGAAGACATTAACCTTTGCCTCCCGGACATAAGTCAGGTGTTCCCTCGAATTCACAAACTCCTGTGTGCCATATTCGGAGAAGTCGGTGCCCCGAAGCGTCTTCTGGTCGATCAGCATTCTGTATGGCGAGCCGCTTGTTATGCCGTTCGTGAAGTCTCTGACGTCGAGATGCGAGTCGACGTTTACGGCGCCGCACCGACCCCTTACAGCGTCGCAGGCCCTGAAATCGGCGTAGCTTAAATCGTTGCTCCCGCCGAGGACTATAGGCGTGTATCCGTGCCTTAGGAGCCAGCCGACCGCGGCCTCGAGCTTTGTCAGCGCCTCTTCAAGTTTAAGTCCCCGGACGATGTTCCCGGCGTCGAAGATTCTGGGACCGATGTCCGAAAGGGGAGAAGATTTGGTGGGGGTAAGCTTATAGAGCGCCCGTCGAATCTCGTCCGGTCCTGAGGCGCTCCCGGCGCGCCCTTTGTTCCGGACCGTGCCGTCATCGTATGGAAAGCCGAGGATAACCGCGTCAAAATTCTCTCCGAATTTTTCGCGTCGGGTCTCGACTACTTCACCCAGCCTTGAGTCACCCCGCTCATCTCGTCTGTATATGAGCGATGGATCGAGGCGTTCAAGAAAATTCCAGAACTGTTCCATTTTTCACCACGTTTGTGATTCTGTTTCCGGTGAAGTGGTAGGGGAGGTAGCTGAAGTCCTCGGCGTCGACAATCAGAAGGTCTGCCTGTTTGCCGACCTCTATGCTTCCCAATCTTTCTGCGAGGCCAATTGCGGCGGCGGCGTTTATGGTCGAGGCGTTGAGCGCCTCCTCAACCGTCATGCCACACTGGCTGATGCCGAGAAACATGATGGTCTGCATGTTATCCACCATGGAAGTCCCGGGATTCAGGTCGGTCGCCAATGCGACGGCGCAGCCTCGATCAATCATCTCTCGCGCAGGCGCTGGCTTTGTCCTCAGGTAGGCCGCGACCGACGGAAGAACTATCCCGACTGTATCGCTCATGGATAGAGAAGTTATCTCGTCATGAGATATGTTCTCGAGATGGTCCACGGAGACCGCACCGAGCTCAACCGCGAGGCTTACGCCTCCGTTTGCCGATAACTCGTCGGCGTGCAACTTGACTCCCAGCCCCGCCTCCAATGCGACGCGGAGGATGCGTTCGGATTCTGATATCGTGAAGAAGCCTTCATCGCAAAAGATGTCGCAGAAGCTGGCCAGTTTCTTCTTCGATACGTATGGAAGGAGTTCGTCGGTGATTATCCTGATGTAGTCTTCTCTGTCCGCTCTGTATTCCGGAGGGATGGCATGCGCGCCGAGGAATGTGACCACTATATCGGCGAGAGATTCCTCCTTCAATTCGTTGGCCGCCTCGAGGAGCTTGAGCTCGTTCTTGAAGTCGAGTCCGTAGCCTGTCTTTATCTCGAGAGTGGTTGTGCCACGGCCGAGCATAGCATCTATTCGCCTCGCCGCCTGCGACCTGAGCTTAGACTTCGGCGTCTCTCGGGTCTTGAGCACGGTGTCGATTATTCCACCGCCGGCGGCAGCGATCTGAGAATAGCTCATCCCCCGCGCTCGCATCGCGAACTCTCGCTCTCTTGTGCCGGCAAATATGGCATGTGTATGCGGGTCGACGAAACCGGGGAGGATCATTTGTCCGGATGCGTCTACCGTTTCGCAGTCCCCTTTATCCGCGACGGATCCGATTTCCTTTATGATGCCGTCCTCGATGTAGATGTCGGCGTTTTTCAGCACCCCCACGTCACTCATCTCTGCTCCCCGTTTAATCCTCCTGCCGGCCGCGGAGCAGGTGACAACAGACGAGGCGTTTCTGAGAACCAGCCTCACTTCTGATTCGCCGTGTATGTGACGTTTATGCTCGCTGAAACCGATATTGAAGACGCGTTGATGGAAGGAGCGGCAGACTCGATGGACATCGCTCTGTACATTGGCATTATCGGGGGACGGGAGGTTGATGTGTTCATTGACTTCACCTTGAGGTCGGTCAACCCTTCCAGTCTTGCGATAGCCTCGGCCTTGGCGCGGGCATCCTTTACCGCCAGTTCAAGGGCCTTCCTCTCAAGTTCCTTCTCATTGCTGGCGCGAAACTCAATGCCGTTTATCGTAACCCCATCTACGGAAGTGATGCTCCCAAGTACGCCGTTCAATTTCGGTATGGGCACGGAAAGGGACATGCTGGCAGTCACCTGGTAGTAATCGGGAGTGACCTGTTCAGGCTTCTTGAAGTTGAAGAACGGGGTGACTGAGAGGTTGTCCGTTGTAAGCTTCGTCGTGTCGACCACGCTGCCAAGTGCGTTCCGAAGAGACTCATATGTCAACACATACGACCTGAAGGCTGAAGTTGCCTGTTCCTGCCTCTCTATTATGCCGATGCGGAATTCGGCTATGTCCGGCTCAGCCGAAACGCTGGAATTAGCCGAGACGGAAATCTCAGACTGTGGCCGTTCCTGAGCTATTGCGCGGCCGCCAGCGAATATCACCATCGCGGCAAGAGCCGCTATCATCGCCCGCATTATATCCTCCGATTTTTTATTATTTATGAAACGCGGGATGAAAATTCAAATCACATCGGTTTATACCCGTGAGCGTGTAGGGCGGCCGCCTGTTTACAACGGAACACACGGCCGACCCATGAAAGGTCCGGAAAGATTATGGTACACTCGTCTGTATTTGGTGGTGGAAGAGCAGGGGAGATTAGCCAATTCTGATAAGACTTGTTTGTGAATTCATCTTGAAAATGGTAACTTTTTCCAATAAAAATGCTGTCGGACGAGTGCCATACCGGTATAACCCGTGACTCAGAATTTATCTTAAAACACAACTCCACGAAGTGAGGTGTAGCTCATGAGAACTTTCAGACGATTGACCGTGACTGCATTGGCGGCCATTATTCTTACAGGGGTGGTAGTAGGACAGGAGAAGGCTGCCTACAAGAGCATCCAGGATGCCCTGTCAGCCTTCATGAAGTTGTCCGGCCGCTCCGGGCCGAGGAGCCTCAACTGGATAGACGGCGGAAATAGGTACTCCTATATCACAGTCAACGATTCCACAAAGCGGGAGGAAATCCGCTCGTTCGATCCCCGCCACGGGAAGGATGAACTAATCTTCGACGCGGAGAATGTCACTTTCCCGGATACGAGCGCCCCTTTCACGTACCGCTCTTTCGAATGGGCGAATGACTCGAGGCATATCCTCTTCGAGTCCAACTTCAGGAAGATTTACAGGAGATCAGGGATTTCGGACTACTATGTCTACAGTCTTGCCGATAAGTCCCTCAAGGTCGCCGCAAAAAATGCCAGGACCGCGGAGCTCTCGCCTGACGGCTCAATGGTCGGGTATGAGCGCGGCGGTAACATGTTCATGTACGACTTCGCCACGAAGAGCGAGAAACAACTGACGGACGACGCGACCAACGAAATATTCAACGGACACTACGACTGGGTCTACGAGGAAGAGTTCGGAAAGGCGCAGGCCTGGAACTGGTCTCCCGACAGCAGGTATATCGCCTACTGGCATTTCGATGAGAGCCCGGTGCCCGTCATCCAGATAAGCAACTACGAGGGGCTCCACAACGAATGGGAAAAGATACCAATACCGCAGGTCGGCGATCCCAATCCCCTTGTGAAGGTGGGAGTGCTCGACGTCAAGACGGGAAAAAACCTGTGGCTCGATACCGGTGAGAGCGGGGATTACTACATACCGCGGATTTACTGGACCAGCGAGCCGAACACTCTCGCCATGATCGTCCTGAACCGCGAGCAGAATGACATGAAGCTGTTCTTCTTCAACGTAGTAACTGGCGCGCGTCGACTCGTGATGGAAGAGAAGAACAACACCTGGGTTGCAATATTTAATTTCTACACCGGCGTAAACGACATGATGTTCTTCCCGGAGAAGGTGCACGAATTCTTCTGGGTGTCGGATCGAAGCGGGTATTACCAGATCTATCGTTACAGGTATGACGGGAAGCTCATGAACCGCGTAACCAACGGCAATTGGGACGTGATAAAGGTCATGGGAATAAATCCCAAGGATAAAACGATCTATTATACATCTGCGGAAGAGTCACCGCTCGAGGAACAGCTCTATTCAATAAGATTCGACGGATCGCACCAGGAGAGGCTTTCGAAGGTGCCCGGTTACCATCAATTCGACATGTCCCCAAACTGCCGGTACTATGTCGATACTTATTCAAATGTCAGTACGCCGAGACAGGTCGAGCTTTGGAACACAGACGGCAAAATGGTGAAGAAGCTTGAGGCCAACGCGGAGGTCAGCAGGTTTATAGCGGCGCATGAGTATTCGCCGAGAGAGCTTTTCAGCTTCACGACCTCAGACTCAGTCATGCTTGACTGTTCCATGATAAAGCCGTTCAATTTCGACTCCACGAAAAAGTATCCCGTCGTGCTTTCGATATATGGCGGGCCGGAGTCCCATTCGGTGTACAACTCCTTCGACGCCTCCGGCTGGGATCAGTGGCTCGCGCAGGAGGGGTACATCGTCGTAGACGTCAACAACCGCGGCAATGCGAACTACGGAAGCAAGTTCATGAAGGTTGTCTATAAGAAACTTGGGTACTGGGAGAGCCACGACTTCGTGGAGACTGCCCATTATCTTTCCACGCTCCCGTATGTTAATCCTGACGAGATGGCAATCATGGGGACGAGCTACGGCGGGTACAGTACGGTCTACACGATGTTGACCCACCCGGGGGTGTTCAAAGTCGGAATGGCAAATTCGCCGGTGACTGACTGGCGGCTCTACGACGATATTTACACTGAGCGTTATATGGGGCTCCTCTCCGACAACGAGGCGGGATACGTGAAGAGCGACTGCATGACGTATGCGGACAGCTTGAAGGGAAATCTCCTACTCGTTCACTCTCAGATGGATGACAATGTCCATCCTATAAACACGATGCAGCTTTTGACCGCGCTAACGAATGCCGGGAAGGATGTCGACCTGCGCATATTTCCTCCTGGCGCCCATGGAGCGGTGTATAACATGGCAAGCCGACTTCTGCTCTTCAGGATTTACACGGAATACCTAAACCTCCATCTGAAGGGCGATTGCGGGTGCCTGAACCTGAACAAGTGAACGTGTCCTCCCGCGTGCGTTGCCTTTGCGGGGGGGTAATCGTATATTTTTACAAGGAAATCGATGCGTGACATTCTTGTTGTAGACGACAATTCAATTAACAGACAGCTGGCGGTGTACCTCCTGAAGAAGGGGGGATATAACGTTTTTGAGGCCGAATCGGGTCGCCAGGCTTTCGACTTCCTCCGGGATCAGACCCCTGATGTCATACTACTCGACATACAGCTTCCTGAAATGGACGGCGTCGAGATATTGAAGAGGATTCGCGCGAACGAAGCCACTAAGGACATAACGATTATTGCTCTTACCGCGTACACGATGCGCGGGGACAAAGAGAAATTTGAAGCTGCTGGATTCGACGGCTATCTGCCGAAGCCGATCGAACCGAAGACCTTCGCGAACCAGATTTTAGAAATTTATAATTCTTGAGCAGAGACGACAGTTTTGAGGACCTCAGAACTCTGTTCGCAGCCGATTTACTGAAAAAGGTCAAGGCTCTACAGGCTGCGCTTAGAGATGCGAACTGGGACCAGATAGACAGGATTTCGCACCAGATTATCGGGACGGCTGAGTCGTTCGGTTATCCCGAGATTTCGGCGGTGGCATCCGAGCTCCAGCAGTCTGCGTCTGAGAAACGTCTCGATTCTTCAGAAGATCTTCTTAAGAAGATTTCTGATTTGATAGTTCTTTGAAAAGGCCGGAATATTTGTCTTCACGATAGTTTCCGGTTTCACGTTCAAGTTCCGTTATCTGCAATAATATGGGGATGACATTGGAATCGACGGGGATTCGGGAATTCGTGAGTTGCGTACCGCGGTTGCCGGTGCCGCGCAAAAAAATCGGTAAAACTGTAAATGCGAACTACAACTACGCATTGGCTGCCTAATTAAAAAAAGGTAACCCGTTCACTCAGAGGTTCTGTCTGTCGGCACTGAGATGGGCGTCGCCCAGGCAGGCTTTTCGTCGGACAGTGCCCGGTGGTCTGACGGAAATATCATGCCGGGATTGCTGATCACAACTCTGCTTCGCGAGCAGTGCTCGGTGAAATCCTTGGTCGAAGCTATGTACGTAGAGGCTCATGGAGTCCTATCTTCGGACCGGGGTTCGAGTCCCCGCATCTCCACCATTTCAAACGCCAGGAGGGAAGACTGTATGTCGACGTCCGTCACCCAACGTGGTGATCGGACTCAGCGTTCAGGCACTATGTCTTTCTTCGACTTTCTCCTCTCCATTCCTTGGTTTTCTCGCCTGAAATTTTATATTGAATTATATGTGGACACGAGAGAGGCTGTCCGATCTTATAAAAACTAAGCTCGGCGAAAGACTTCTCGTTGTTGTATCGAATCGTGAGCCGTATGTGCATGTTTTCGACGGCGACGAAGTCAAGTATTACGTACCGCCAGGCGGCCTTGTAACCGCGCTCGAGCCGATAATGGAGGCGAGCGGAGGTTACTGGGTTGCACAGGCATCCGGCGAAGCAGATAACCTTGTAGTCGACGGCGACAACCAGGTCGCTTGTCCTCCGGACCATCCAAGCTATACCCTTAAGAGGGTTTTCCTCACAAAGGAGGAAGAGACAGGTTTCTACTACAAGTTCTCAAACGCCGGCATGTGGCCCCTGTGCCATGTCGCTTACATTAGACCGACGTTTGAAGAGGCGGACTACAAAACTTACAAGGCGGTGCAGGAGAAGTACGCTGATGCCATAGCGGAGATAGTGGGCGACAGACCCGCGTTCGTCTTCATACAGGACTATCATTTCGCAAATCTCGCCCGCATTCTCAAGGAAAAAGTCCGCAACGTCATCACGGCCCAGTTCTGGCACATTCCGTGGCCGAACAGCGAGGTGGTTCGCATTCTTCCCTTCAAGGAAGAGCTCCTGGAGGACCTTCTCTACAACGACCTCCTCGCGTTTCAGGTCCAGTATCACGTCATAAACTTTCTCGACACGGTGAACCGCTACGTCGAGTCCAGGGTCGAGTATGATATTTCGCGCGTCAACCGCGGCGGCCGGACAACACTCGTCAGGGCTTTCCCGATAAGCATCGACTTCGAGCAGGTTTCTGAGATCTCGAACAGCGAGAGAGTGATCAGGATGAGGCACGAGCTCGAAACAAAGTACAGGCTCAAAGGGAAGTTCGTGGCTGTCGGTGTGGATCGCATCGACTACACCAAGGGAATACTTGAACGGTTTCGGGCAGTTGACAGATTCCTGGAGAAGAACCCTCAGTACATCGAAAAGTTCGTCTTCGTCCAGCTCGGCGCGCTGAGCAGGATGCAGCTAGCCGCCTATCGCGAGCTGAACGATTCGCTGAACGAGCTTATGGTCAGCATAAACGAGAAGTACCAATCGCATGGATGGAAACCGATCGTTTTCGTGAGAGCCAATCATTCCAAGGAGTCCGTGATTGCCTGGAACGGGATCGGGAACGTCTCTCTCGTAACATCCCTTCACGATGGAATGAATCTTGTCGCCAAGGAATTCGTCGCGTCCAGGAACGATCTCTCAGGCGCGCTGATACTTAGTGAGTTCACGGGAGCCGCGAGGGAGCTCGTCGACGCGATTTTGGTTAATCCTTACTACATAGACGGGCTCGCTGATGCCCTGAAGACCGCCATAGAGATGTCGACCGAGGAACAGCGGAGGCGCATGACTAGAATGAGGGAAGCCATCAGCCAGCAAAACGTTTACAGATGGGCGGCGAAGATACTCAGCGAAATATTCAATTTCGAGTTCGTGGAAGCATGATGATTAGAATCACGGCGGCCGGGCAGCTTGTAACTCCCGCAGCGATTCTCATCGCATCCGTACTTGTCGGGATTTTTTTCAAAAGGATTGTGATAGCTTACCTGGCAAAACTGGCTGCTCGCACCAAGTGGAAGTTTGACGACGTAGTGATTGAATCCGTCAGGGGCTCCATCGTTCTATGGGCCCTGGCGCTAGGCCTGTATGTTGCTCTGCAGACTCAGGATCTTCCAAGAGGAGTTACGGAAGTATCCTCAAAGGCGCTTGGTGTCCTGGTGATTTTTTCCGTAACCGTCGTGTTATCTAACATAGGAACCGGGATGATCGAGTACTATAAATCGGTCATATCGGGCCTTGCCTCTGCCACCAGCCTTCTCAAGAATATTATAAGAGTGACGGTCTACTCCATAGGCATACTTATAATTCTGGATGATCTCAAAATCTCGATAGCTCCGCTGCTGACGGCTCTTGGCGTCGGCGGGCTCGCTATAGGTTTGGGGATGCAGGAGACGCTTTCGAATTTCTTCTCCGGACTCCAGATTCTCGCGGCAAGACAAATAGTCGTAGGCAATTACGTTAAGCTCAGTTCGGGTGAAGAGGGTTACGTGGAGGACCTTAACTGGAGAGCGACTGTCGTAAGGACGCTTGCAGGCAATCATGTGATCGTTCCAAACAAGAGCCTTGCCAGTCTGATCATCACCAATTACCAGTTTCCTGCTCCCGATACGGGAATCGGAGTCGAAGTTGGGGTCGATTACGGAAGCGATCTCCAGAAAGTCGAGAAGGTCACGCTCGAAGTTGCCTCGGAGGTGCAGGAGTCTGTGCCGGGTGCTGTGCGCACTTTCTCCCCGTCCATACGGTACAGCCGCTTCGGCGACTCGGCGATATATTTTTCCGTTAACCTCCGGGCGTCGGCTTTCGTGGACCAGTATCTCATCAGGCACGAATTTATAAAAAGACTCAAAGAGCGGTACGACCGCGAGGGGATAGTTATACCTTTCCCGACACAGACAATTAATGTGAGGAAAGAGGAGAAGTGAAATGACCCCCACACCGTTCGAGTTCAAATCGCGGCTTATTCTTACCGAGCTTCTGGGGAGGAGAGCCGCCACGCTTCCCGAGCTTATGGATGGCATAAGGGGAGTGCCGCTTTCTTCAATTTATCACCACACTCATCGGTTCCTGCAGCAGCATCACTTCCTCTCGCCCGAACCACCGAACGACTTCGCGTACTGGGTGACCAACATGCTGAACGAGGATGTGGCCGGTGAGATGCTGGCGAGTATAGACGTGACCCAGTTCAGCAGGCTATCGGATTTGAGGCTGCGGTTTCTCGAGCTACTCGAAGGTTACATAAAGGGGGCCGATCACAGGATCGGCGGGAGGTGTCCTGAAGGGGAAGAGTTCCATTTCATGAGCTCTCGCATATTCGTAGTGCCCACGGGGAAGGCTGCCTCAAGTGTTGCTGAGTTCAAGGAAATATTAAAGACGGTGAGCATCCATTCCATCTATTTTCATATGTTCGAGGCAAAGCTGAGGCTGGAAAAGGGAGACAATGATTTCTCAACATGGCTCAGAAGAGCGGGGAGAGAGTCAGAGGCGGATCAGATATCGAAGCTCGACCCCTATACCTTCACTTTAGAAGGGCTGCGCGAAAAAATCATCAACATCATCGCGGACTAACAGGCGATACAAATGGCAAGTGTAAAAGATTATAAAGACGTTGTCGGGACATCGGTAATAGAGGAGCTCTATGCGGTCGGTGAGAAGGCGGGAGCCTTGAAAATTCAGCACGTCAACTCCACTGCGGTCGGTGGGGGCGTGGCCGAAATACTGACGAGGCTGGTGCCGATGATGAGAGAGCTCGGAGTCGACGCCAGATGGGATGTTATAAAGGGGGGCGAAAAATTTTTCGCGATTACAAAGAAGATGCACAACGCCCTACATGGCGTCCCGGAAACATTCACGCAAGACGAATGGGACCATTTCATCGAGGTAGACCGCGATAACGCGCGCCAGATGAATTTTGAGAATGACGTCGTGTTTATTCACGACCCTCAGCCGATCGGGCTTGTAGAAGAGCGCACACATCTCAACAACAAGTGGGTCTGGAGGTGTCACATAGATTTTTCAGAGCCGAGGGAGAACGTCTGGCTTTTCCTGAAGGACTACATAGAGCGCTTTGACGGCGCGATATTCTCCGCCCCTGCATTCAGCCGCCCGCTGAAGACGCGTCAATTCCTCATATCACCTTCAATCGATCCGCTCAGCGACAAGAACAGAGAGCTCGACGACGAGTACGTCAGGAGCATATTCGAAAGATTTGAGATCGACATCAAAAGGCCTGTGATAACTCAGATATCACGCTTCGATTATCTGAAGGATCCGGTCGGCGTCATCAAGGCATATAAGTTGGTAAAAAGGTACATCGACTGCCAACTCGTCCTCGCGGGCGGCGGAGCGACCGATGACCCGGAGGGAGAAAAGGTCCTTGCGGACGTGAGAAACGCCGCTGACGGTGACAATGACATCTTCGTCCTACTTCTTCCTCCTTCGAGCGACCTTGAGATAAACGCCCTTCAGCGTGGTTCCACCGTCGTCCTTCAAAAGTCGCTCAGGGAAGGATTTGGTCTGACGGTGGCAGAGGCGATGTGGAAAGGCAAGCCTGTCATAGCTTCGGCTGTTGGAGGAATCCCTCTCCAGATCAAACACAAATACAGCGGTATACTTACTCACAGCATCGAGGGCACCGCCTACTGGATGAAGCAGCTCATCAACGAGCCTTCGTTCGCGCGCGAGCTCGGCAGGAATGGGAGAGAACACATAAAGCAGAACTTCCTGATTACCCGTCACCTTCGTGAATATCTACTCCTCTCGCTTTCACTGTTCCACGACAAAGACATAGTGTATCTCTGAGTGACCACTTCTCCCTCAAAATTCGATTGCGGCGTTCTCATTCGCAGGGTGCGCTCGATGGAGTCGCGCGGGAAGCAGCCTGCTTTCTTCTTTGACTTCGACGGTACCCTTGTCAACATAGCCGCCACTCCGGGCGATGTGCGTTTGAAAATGATAACGCGGCAGATACTCGAAGGCATTGCGGAGGAGTATCCTGTAGGCGTGATCAGCGGGAGGAAGCTTGACGAGCTGAAGAGGCTCGTCGGAATAAGGGGGCTCTATTACTCAGGCAATCACGGTGTCGAGATTGAGGGGGCCGGACTCGACTTCGTTGAACCTGTATCGGCGAGGTCATCGGCGTACATAACGTGCCTTGGAAAAAGCATGGCCTCGGCGCTGTCGAAGTTTTCTCCCCGGATAAACTCCAAGAAGTATTCGGTGTCGGTCCATTACAGGAACGTTGAAGCATCGCTCGTGAGAGGGCTTCTCCGTCGTGTGGATGAACTCCTGGAGGAGCCGCTATTGAAGAGGCAGATAGAAGTCTTTCACGGAAAGAAAGTCGTTGAGATCAAGGCTCCCGTTGATTGGGACAAAGGGAAGGCGATCGAGCTCATTTGCAGGAAGATCGGTAGGAATTCGGTCCCGGTATTCTTCGGCGACGATACGACTGACGAGTACGGTTTCAGGGCGGTGAACAAGATCGGCGGAGTGAGCGTATTCGTGGGGAAACGGCACAGACAGACAGATGCCAGATTTTGGGTGAAGTCCCCGTCTGAATTGGCCGGAGAGCTTGCTAAATTCCTTTTCGAAGCCTAATTTTCCGACGGTTCGTCAGGGACAAAAAGGGGAGTGGGCAATGAAATCGATTTTGTTGTGTGCCATTGCTGCGCTATCAGTCGCGGTGTCGTCATGCAGTTCTCCCCTTTCTGACACAAACGTCACCGACCCATCTCTGCTGGAGCCCCGTCTCGCTATCAGGAAGGCGATCACGACGAGCGGTGCCATCACGATAGAATACCTCGCGGATATCTATGACAAGAACCTAAATCTGGTGACTCTCCAGAACGGGAATGTAAGAATAGGAAACTATCAGATGAACCAACGGGCAAACCTTCTTGGCGGCATCGAATATTATCTGACAGGTGAGTCGGAAGTCTCATTCAGCCTCAACAAGACTTACAGCTTCACGCTTACCCTGAGCGACGGGAGCACATACAATGGGAGCGTTACCTCGCAGACCGATGATCTGGTCCGCTTCGATGTCCCGTCAATTCAAAGCAGAACTCAGAGCATCAACGTGACCTGGAGCAGCACGGACCCTAACGCGGAAATGTGGATTCAAATGGCAACCAGGTACAAGACGGATTCATCGCAGGGAGTGGCCTATCAGACGCTTCGAATTGCAAATCCGGCAGCGCAGTCGTACACGATCACGCCGTCGCAATTCAGCACGGCGGAGGGGACGGCTTACGAGGTGGATCTTACGCTTGTTTCGGAGATGAAGGGTACTATCGATCCGCGTTTCAGGTCCGGGAGTGGCACGGTGTGCGACATGAGTATAGATCGAGTAGTTAAGCTCAACTGAAGCTAAACGAAGTACCGACTATAAAAAAAGTCCCGCCTTTGAGCGGGACTTTTTGTTACTTTTTACTATGCCTTGTGACGCGGCTCAGTACATGTCTCCCATCGGAGGGGTCGGCATGGCAGGGGCCTTATCCTTCTCGGGCTTTTCACAGATAACTGCTTCAGTGGTGAGCAGGAGGCTTGCCACGCTGGCAGCGTTCTGAAGCGCCGTGCGGGTCACCTTCGTCGGGTCGATGACGCCGGCCTTCAGAAGATTCTCGTAGGTCTCCGTCTGTGCGTTAAACCCGAAATCGTCCTTTCCGTCCCTGACTTTCTGGAGTATGACGGAACCTTCGAGTCCGGAGTTGTTGACGATCCATCTCAAGGGCTCTTCGAGCGACTTCCTTATGATTTCTACGCCGATCTTCTGGTCAGCGTTCTCTGTTTTCACGGAGTCGAGGACAGCGATGGAGCGGACGAGAGCGACACCGCCGCCGGGGACGATGCCTTCTTCGACTGCTGCGCGCGTCGCATGGAGCGCGTCTTCGACGCGGGCCTTCTTTTCCTTCATCTCGACTTCGGTGGTGGCGCCAATCTTCAGCACGGCGACTCCGCCCGAAAGCTTCGCCAGTCTCTCCTGCAGCTTCTCCTTGTCATAATCGGAGGTCGTCTTCTCGATCTGCGCCTTTATTTCGCTGATGCGGCGCTTGATGTCGTCCTTGGTTCCGGAACCCTCGACTATGGTGGTGTTATCCTTATCTATAGTAACCTTCTTGGCCGTGCCGAGGAACGAGAGCTGCGCGTTCTCGAGCTTGAAGCCCTTCTCTTCAGAGATGACCTGTCCGCCAGTGAGAACGGCTATGTCTTCGAGCATCGCCTTTCTTCTGTCGCCGAAGCCGGGGGCTTTCACTGCGACGGCCTTCAGCGTGCCGCGAATCTTATTGACGACCAGGGTGGCAAGGGCTTCGCCTTCCATATCTTCTGCGATAATCACGATCGAGCGGCCGCTTTGGGCAACCTTCTCGAGTATCGGCAGGAGATCCTTCATGGAAGATATCTTCTTGTCGTGTATGAGGATGTAGGGGTCTTCAAGTGAGGCTTCCATGCGCTCGGTGTCCGTGACGAAGTACGCGGAGAGATAACCGCGGTCGAACTGCATTCCCTCGACAACCTCCATCGTGGTCTCCGTACCCTTCGCCTCTTCAACGGTGATGACTCCGTCTTTTCCGACTTTATCCATCGCGCTGGCGATTAAGGTCCCGATCTCGCTGTCGTTGTTTGCCGAGATGGTGCCGACCTGCGCAATTTCCTTCTTGTCGGTCACTTCACGGCTCATCTTCTTTAGACCTTCGACGACTTTCTCCACCGCGAAATCGATTCCGCGCTTGAGGTCCATCGGGTTGGCGCCCGCGGTGACGTTCTTCAGTCCTTCACGGAAGATGGCCTGTGCGAGAACCGTTGCCGTTGTGGTGCCGTCACCTGCGACATCAGATGTCTTGGAGGCGACTTCGCGCACCATCTGTGCGCCCATGTTTTCTATAGTGTCTTCGACTTCGATTTCCTTTGCCACTGTCACTCCGTCCTTCGTGACCGTGGGTGCGCCGAACTTCTTGTCGATGATGACATTCCGGCCGCGGGGTCCGAGCGTAACCTTCACTGCGTCCGCAAGTGTGTCAACGCCTCTCTTCAGGGCGGAGCGGGCATCAGGTCCAAACTGAATTATTTTTGCTGCCATTATTACAAGCTCCTTTCAATTAAATGATTGCAAAGATATCGCTTTCACGCATTATCAGGTATTCGACACCGTCATACGTCACCTCGGTGCCCGAATACTTCCCGTACAAAACTTTGTCTCCGACTTTAACTTCCATCGGAATCTTCTTTCCGTCGTCACTCACTCTTCCCGGTCCGACGGCGACAATCTCTCCCTGCTGGGGACGCTCCTTAGCTGTGTCGGGTACATACAGGCCGCCTTTTGTCTTTTCCTCGGCCTCAAGTGGCTTTACCACTACTCGATCTGCCAACGGCTTAATCTTCATGTCGTAGACCTCCTTTTATTTGCGTTTCGAGTTGATGTTACCTTTTAGCACTTTTATTAACCGAGTGCCAATTTAGCAGTCCAGAAAAGGAAAGTCAAGCACTCAGCTGCTCAGAGTGCTAAATTCAGTTTCAGAGCCATCGATTTCGGTAGCTCACAGGGGAGATGTCATTGGCTTATGGCAAGATGCCTCCCCAATTTTGCGGAGAAATGACCTGTATATTGAAACTACACTCCGGAATAACAGATTAAAGCATTTAAAGGACGGCACGGGCATTGCCACAATTTCGCGAAGGGTTGCCAAAAGTGCCCTGTCGACCGATTTGATTTAGCCCGGGATTGGTGGCGCAAATAGTGAGCCATGAATCTCTCATAAGTCTGAATAGAATCCTCACTCAAGGAGGGAATCGCTCATGACCCAAGTCTTGACCGGAAAGAAAGAAGCCTCAGCCGAGTTCTACGTGACGGAGGAGTGTAACGGGTGCGGTCTGTGTAATGAGATCGCTCCCGGTTTCTTCCAATGTGTCGAATATTCCTATGCCTATTACCTAACCCGTCAGCCTGTGAACGAGGCCGAAGTTCTCCTCCTGAGAAACAGTGCAGAAGCATGCGCGGTCGACGCGATTCGCGAGACTGTCAAAACCAGTTGATGAAAGGACCATTCATGTTTGAAATTGTTAGCAAGGAATCGCTTGCGCAATCAATAACGAAGTTCGTCATACGTGCCCCCTTCGTCGCAAGAAAACACAGGGCAGGCAACTTCATCATCCTACGGGTCGACGACCACGGGGAAAGAATCCCGTTGACTATAGTCGATTCCGATCCGAAGGAGGGGACAATCACGATCATCGCGCAGACGATCGGTAAGACGACCAAACTTCTCAGCATGAAGGAGGCTGGCGAATCGCTCCTCGATGTGGCCGGACCGCTTGGCAATCCGACGCCCATACACAATTACGGAACGGTGGTTTGTATAGGGGGCGGCGTTGGCACCGCGGAAGTCTATCCAATCGCGAGAGCACTCAAGAATGCGGGAAACAAGCTGGTTACAATTGTCGGCGCAAGGACCAGAGAGCTTGTGATACTTGAGAAGGAACTGAGAGAAATATCAGACGAATACATTGTAACAACCGACGATGGCTCCTACGGCATGAAGGGGTTGGTGACGAATGCACTTGATGGTTATCTGCAGAGGTACGGCAGGGTGGACGGTGTATATGCCATCGGCCCGATAATAATGATGAGGGCCGTCTCTGACTTCACTCGCCCGCTCGGCATAAAGACTTTTGTCAGTCTCAACCCCATCATGATGGACGGAACGGGTATGTGCGGTGCTTGCCGCGTGACGGTGGGAAAGGAGACTAAGTTCGCTTGTGTGGATGGTCCCGAGTTCGAGGGTCACGAAGTAGATTTTGAGGAGCTGATGACTAGGAACAGATCTTATATGGATCTTGAGAAGCAGTCGCTTGAAAAATTTGACGGGGAGATGGCATCCCATCAATGCAAGTCCCACGCGAAGGAGGCGGCCCATGCCTAATACGCTGAAGCCTTCCGAGCGGATGAAGATCCCAAGGCAGCTCCCGCTAGAGCAGGACCCCGCGGTGCGCCGACGAAACTTTGAAGAGGTATCCTTCGGCTTCGACGAGAGCCTCGTCTCTGAAGAGATGCTGCGCTGCATCGATTGCAAGGAACCGCAGTGCGTGCAGGGATGTCCCGTGGGGATAGATATACCAGGTTTCATTAAACTGGTTGTGGAGAAGGATTACATCGGGGCCGCCAGAAAAATTAAGGAGAAGAACTATCTCCCAGCCATAACCGGACGAGTCTGCCCACAGGAGACGCAATGCGAAGCGGTGTGCCCGATAGGAAAGAAGCACCAGCCCGTTGCGATCGGCAAGCTGGAACGGTTCGTCGCCGATTATGAAAGGCTGCACAGTACCTTCAACGGCTTTGCAGTCGAGCAAAAGCGGAAAGAAAAAGTGGCGGTCGTAGGGTCAGGACCGGCAGGTCTGACTTGTGCCGCCGAACTCGCGAAACTCGGATACAACGTAACTATCTTCGAGGCGCTTCACGCTGCCGGCGGAGTGCTGAGGTACGGTATCCCGGAGTTCAGGCTTCCCAAGGTCATCCTCGATGCGGAAATAGACAACGTGAGGAAGCTGGGTGTGGAGATCGTCACAAACTTCGTTATCGGTAGAACCGCGACCGTCGACGAACTAATGGACGAAATGGGATTTGACGCAGTGTTCCTCGGCACAGGCGCCGGGACTCCAAACTTCCTCGGTATTCCGGGCGAGAACTATCCGGGCGTCTTTTCTGCGAGCGAATTCCTCACTCGCGTCAATTTCATGAGTGGCTACAAGTTCCCTGAGTACGATACCCCGGTGAAGATAGGGAGGAGAGTTGCAGTCATAGGTGGCGGGAACACCGCCATGGATGCGGTCCGCACTGCAAACCGGCTCGGCACCGAAAAGGCGTACCTCGTCTACCGCAGGGGAAGAGATGAGATGCCTGCGCGCGAAGAAGAAGTGCACCACGCCGAGGAGGAAGGAGTCGAGTTTCACGTCCTCACAAATCCTATCCGCATCATCGCGGGTGAGAACAAGTGGGTGAAGGCGATGGAGTGCGTCAAAATGGAGCTGGGCGAGCCGGACGAATCGGGGAGAAGAAAACCCGTCACGGTTCCGGGCTCGAACTTCATAATGGAAGTCGACACGGTGATACTCGCAATCGGCCAGCGGCCTAATCCGATACTCCAGGCGACGACGCCAGGCTTGACGATGTCGAAGCGCGGGACGGTGGTTGTGGGGCAGGATTGCCAGACCAGCCGGCCAGGAGTATTTGCCGGCGGCGACCTCGCGCGCGGCGGAGCAACGGTGATACTCGCGATGGAAGACGGTCAGCGTTCGGCGGCCGCCATCCACGAATATCTTAGTGTCAGAATCGAAAAGTCGGAGAACAGGGAAGTCGGCGCTAAAGCATGAGCACTGAGCCTGAGCCCCTCCTTTTGAGGTTGGAAAAATGAACATCGGCGTTCCTAACGAATCGTTCAAGAACGAGAATCGCGTGTCTCTCACTCCTTCAGCAGTGGCCACGCTGGCGAATCTCGGACACACACTCTACGTGGAGTCTCAGGCCGGGCATGCCACCCGGTTTTCCGATGAGTCATACAGGAACGCAGGCGCAACCGTTGTCTACTCGAAGGAAGAGGTCTACAGGCGGTGTGAGATGGTGTGCGGCGTGGAGCCACCGACAATCGAGGAGATCGGGATGATGGAGGGAGGGCAGACGTCATTCAGCTTCCTCAACCTTCCGGTCGCGCGTCACCAGTTCGTCGAGGAAATCACGCGCAAGCGAATCACCACCGTCGGGTATGAACTTATCGAGACGAAAGACGGCGATCGTCCCGTGCTCCACTCCATGAGCGAGATAGCCGGACAAGTAGCGATATTCGTCGCAGCCAGGCTTCTCGAGACGGGCGATCATGGGCGAGGAATAATCCTCGGCGGCATAGCAGGCGTAGCTCCTGCGGCAGTGGTTGTGCTCGGAGCGGGCGTCGTCGGTACCGAGGCTGCCAGGACCGCGGTAAGGCTGGGAGCTCAGGTGATCGTGCTCGACACCGATCTCGGCAGACTGAGGAACGTCGACCGGCTTCTCTCTAAGCGGGTGACGACCGCCCTCGCGACTCCGGTGAACGTCAAAAAGAGCGTGGCATATGCTGACGTGCTTGTCGGGGCCGTGTTCATAAAGGGGGAACGCACTCCGCACGTGGTAAGGGAAGATATGGTAAAGTCTATGAAGCCGGGGGCGGTTATAATAGACGTTTCCATAGACCAGGGAGGATGCGTGGAGACGAGCAGGCCGACGACCCTCCAGAACCCCTCATTCATGTACCATGACGTCATTCACTACTGCGTCCCGAACATAACCGCGACTGTGGCAAGAACCGCAACGTATGCGCTGACGAACACCATACTTCCGTTCGTCTCTGATGTTGCCGAGAAAGGTGCCCTGCAGGCCTTCAAGGAAGATGCAGGACTGGCGAGGGGAGTCTGCAGTTTTGACGGGCACTGCACTCAGGAAATGGCGAAGACGATATTCGGCAAGGATTATTCCCCCATTGAGAGCCTCCTGGTCTGATGGCGTGGACTGATACATATCACAGCAAGGTTGTCTCGGCGGACGAAGCCGTAAAAGATATCCGCTCAGGCGACAGGGTCTACGTACATCCTGGCTGCGCGGTTCCTGAGGTTCTGGTAGACGCGATGGTACGCCGCGCGGACGAGCTGGAACACTGTGAGGTGCTCCACATACTTTCGCTCGGAAAAGCTGCTTATGTCAGGCCCGAGATGGAAAATCACTTCCATCACACGGCACTTTTTATCGGCAAGAACACGAGGGAGGCCGTCAACAGCGGCCAGGCGGATTTCGTGCCGGTGTTCCTTTCGGAAATACCGGGGCTCTTCTATTCAGGGCAGATAAGGCTCGATGTTGCCCTGATACATGTATCGCCTCCGGACGAGCATGGCTTCTGCAGTTTCGGTGTCGGGATCGAAACAACGAAGGCCGCGACGGAGGTCGCTAGGACTGTAATTGCGCAGGTGAATCCCAATATGCCGCGCGCACTGGGTGACAGCTTCATCCACGTCAGCAAGATCCATAAGGTCGTGGAGACCGACGTGCCAATCATGGAACTCCCGCAGGTCGAGCCCGACACATCCGACGAAGAGCTCGATATATTCGGAAAGATAGGGCAAAACATTTCTGACCTGATAGAGAACGGCTCGACGCTTCAGATGGGAATCGGGAGAATCCCCGACGCCGTCCTCATGTCGCTCGACGGGAAAAAGGACCTCGGAATTCACTCCGAGATGTTCTCGGACGGCGTGATAAAGCTCGTCGAGGCCGGGGTCATCACGAACGAGAGGAAGACGTTACATCCAGG
>JAKAMG010000010.1 GCA_021812985.1 Bacteroidota bacterium | reverse complement strand
CAGTTACAAGTGCCTTCAAAATAGACTTCCTCCTTTGACGGATTGATTGCGTTTGGCAGAGAACGTCTCGATGACGTGTATTTACCGCACGAAAGATAAAAGATTTGCCCCAATCATTCATCTCATGCCGAGAGTTGATCTGATTATCTGGAGACACTTCCGGTTTTCTTCCTTGAATGTTGCCTCCTAAGGCTCTCTCATTTCTGGAATTGATCGGATTAGATTTGCTGAAAAGTGTCGTTACGATGAAATAGGACTAAGCCTAGAGACCGTGTTGAATGGCGGTGTTATAGTATAGAAATTTTCAGAACGTGAAGATCGAGGCAACCCAATACAAAAGCATCCTTTGGGCGAAGACATTGGTAAGATGCGGTTGCTTACCTGGTGAACTGCAGAGTATGCACAAATCCAACGCTGATCAACAAGAATATCAACATTTATCCAATGTGCAAAGTCGGCTGCCAATCGTGGGGAGCTATTTCTAGTAGATGCATGGATCTTGTTCGACATTTGTTTAACTTATATATCTATGCAGCAGTTCGACAGTATCAGTATCATAATTCCTACCTACAACCAAGATTCTTACTTGCGAGACGCTATTGAAAGTGCGCAGGCTCTTGATTATCCAAACCTCGAGATTGTCGTTGCCGACGATGCCTCGACAGACGAAACGGAGAAAGTAGCGAATAGATACGCGTCAGATGCGAGAGTCAAGTACCACCGGAATCACAAAAACCTTGGGAGAGTGGCTAATTACAGATTTGCCCTATCGACGTATGCGTCCGGCAGGTGGGTCCTGAATCTCGATGGCGATGACTTTTTGACAGACCGGAGTTTTTTGAAAGACTCGATGGAGGTACTTGCGCAATACCAAAATGTTGTATTGGTAGCCGCGGGGGAGACCGACCTGAAGCCCGATGGCTCCCGGATACAGCACGTCCTGACAGATAAGCCAACCGAGTTTGTGAGTGGAGAGGAATTTTTCCTAAAGTGGCTGAGCAAGTCAGGCGGTCTGTGCCATCTTGGTTCACTCTACAACAGAAATGTTGCATTGCAGATCGGCTTCTACGTCCACAATATCCTTAGCTCAGATTGGGAATCATTGAGACGCCTTGTCCTCATGGGGAATGTGCTTCTTCTCGGAAGAAGCGTGGGGGTCTGGAGAGGGCACGGTGCTAACGCTACCCTGAAGTATGACGTTAATGAGCGGTTAGAAAATCTGTTAAGCCTGACAGGACCTTATGAATTTGCAAAGAGGAGGAATGTTGACTCGCGCAGGCTGGAGAAATGGCGTAAGAATTCTCTTCGCGATTATCTCGTCAGTGAGTTTAACTACTTTGCTGCGGGCGGTTTCGGTGGCAAAGCGATTTCCTTCGTCAAGGGCTCCCTAAATATGTATCCAGAATTGACGGCACCCTTTTTCTCAGATATGGCCAGGAAGCCAGCATCCGCAATATCTGTTGTCCTTTCGATAATTCTCGGACAGCAAGCCTATATCAGGCTTAAAAGAATCAAAGACAAGGTTCTCAAGAAGTAAGTCGATGGCTATTCGAAGCGTGCAGCGAAAACGTGGGACTCTCCTACCGAAATCCGGTACTCTTTGCGCCATAGTTCAAACATTGTAAGCGCATAAAGCCTTTGGTAGTTGAACAACCCCTGGCTCTGAAGATCGGTCAGTCTTCTGGCTCTTCCTTTGTCGAAAAGAATTTGCTCTTCATCCAACAGAACGTCCAACATGAAATCGCCCCAGCCTTCTTTGAACCATTTCCCCAGAGGAATGGAGAAGCCCTGTTTCCGTTCGATATCGAGCTGTGGCGGGAGGATTTTCCGCGCCAACTTTTTCAGCAGTATCTTCCTCCGGTCTTCGGTCGCTTTCATCGAATCGGGGACTCTACTGAACGCGAACTCAATGACCCTGTGGTCAAGGAAGGGGGCCCGGGTTTCGAGTGACGCAAGCATGCTGGCCCGATCCACTTTGACAAGCACGTCGCTCGGAAGGTAGTTAAGAAAGTCAGTGCCCATCGCCGAACGCAGGAGTGACAGGCCTTGCCTTTCATTGTGATACTTGTTGAATGAGAATCTCTGGGATTCGGTGGTCTGAAATGATCGATGACCAGCAAGGACTCGGGCCGCGTTCCTCTGGTCGAAATATGAGCCGTTTCTGACGATATCGTGGGGATTTTGATATAGACCGAGCAAGGCCTTGTCCTTGTAGGGAAAACCGGGGGGAAGGAGAGTTTCTAAACCTCTTCGCAGGAAAAGTTTTGCGATCCCAGGGATGAACGCAAAGCGCCCGGCTGCTTTGAGTATTAATGAGTAATGCATGTAGCCGCCGAACAGCTCATCTCCGCCGTCGCCTCCAAGCGCGACTGTGGCATGGCGGCGGATCAGCTTTGATACCATGTACGTGGGTATCATGGATGAATCGGCAATTGGTTCGTCAAATTGCCTCGCTAGCTCCGCCATTATTTCCGGCTGTACCATCCCCGCCTCAAGCTCCGTGTGTTCTGTCGCGAAATGGTCTGCCACAATCCTGGCGTAGGGCGCTTCGTTGAACGTGCCGAATCCAGGAAAAGTGACCGTGAAAGTCTTCACCTTTTCGTTTGATGTCGCGGCCGCTAATGCGGTGACCAGGCTTGAATCAACCCCGCCGCTTAGCATAATTCCCACAGGAACGTCGGCGATCAGTTGGCGTCTGACGGAGTCCTTGAGCAGGGCCTCCAGTTCCTCGGCTAATTCCTCTTCGTCCGCGGCCGTCGACGGCTCGGACTCGGGGAGTTGCCAGTACCGCCAAACATTCAACCTGTCACTCTCGATGTGGTATGTCATCGCGTGGGCTGGGGGAAGCTTGACAAATCCATCCAGTATGCAGAGCTCGCCTGGCACATATCCGAATGTGAGGTAGTACTCAAGCGACATTCGATTCAGTTTTCTGCCAACCGATTTATCCGCAAGGATCGACTTGAGTTCCGATCCGAACCAGAACCTGCCCTCCTCATGCCGATAGAAAAGGGGCTTCTCTCCAGCCCTGTCACGGGCGAGGAAGAGTTCTCTCCTCGGAATGTCGAACAGCGCGAACGCGAACATCCCGTTCAGACGGCCGACGCAATCGGTTCCCCATTCCCGATACGCTTCAAGGATTGCCTCGGTGTCCGAAGAAGTCTTGAACAGATGTCCCTTCGCCGCCAGCTCATCCCGGAGTTCCCGGTAATTGTAGATCTCTCCGTTGAAGACAATGGCAAGCTTTCCGGATTTGTCGAGCATTGGCTGGTGCCCAGCGGGAGAGAGATCTATAATCGCCAGCCGCCTCATGGCCATCCCGACCGTTCCATCTTCGGACCACCATTCTCCGGCGTCATCGGGTCCGCGATGAACCATCGTATCGCGCATCAGCCGCAACAGGTTGGCATCCTTTACGATTTTCCTACCCGCTTTACCAACGATGCCGCACATGATTATCCTCTCACCGTATGTATGTCTGACATGAACTGTCGCATTCTGCTCACCACGTCGTGACCGTCCTTGCGGACGCGCTCAAAGGCATTCGAGGCGATCTCGTCGATCTTTTCGCTATGCCCCAGGTAGTAGCGTATTTTTCTGAGTAATTCCTCGTCGGATCGGAAGTATTCGGCTTCGGCGCCTTCGTTGAAGAATGAATCGAGGTCTTTAGTGTACTCGCCTAACATGAAAGACTTCATGGCGGGTATTTCGAAATTCCGTCTCGTGTAGGTATCCTCATTCAACTTCGAGAGGAAGGCGAGGGCTATCCTGGAGCCGCATATCGCCTTCACGTATTCCTGACCTCTTGCAGGTTTTATCGGAAGAAGCTTCTTGAGAGGATTACCGGCGGGGAGAGTGGATATGGCTGAGTTCCAGTCTGTTCCGAAGATCTTGAGGTCAATGCCCTCCTCTGCGATTCGCGTCAAGACTTTCAGTCTTTCATCGTTTTCATAATGTCCCACGAAGACAACGTCGCTCCTGAATTGTAATTCTATGCTATCTCTTTCGATATGGTATATGTCTTCGGGTATGAAGTAGGGGAGGAGCATGGCAGTTCTGCGTGCCCCGGCACGTTCGAGATCGCCCTTGTTTTCAAAGCGATAGAAGAAGTTGATGTCAAACAGTGGCACACTCCGCCTGAAATGCCTCCACATGATTTTGCTTTGGTTCTTACCCCAGGGGTTGTCGTTCGCGTACTGTGCCAAAACAGTCTTCGGCAATTCCTTTTTCAGTTTTCTGATCGTGCGGGGAAGTATGTGCGTGTCGTTGTAAAGCCAAATCACGTCAGGCTGTGTATCCAGCGAAATGCTTATGAGATCCCGGTTTATTTTCGAGATGATCGGCCCGATCAGGTACTTGTTTTGACGCTGTGCCAGGAACGACCTGAAGTGTGGCTCGCCATTGTCGCCGGCATCGAAGAAGAATGAGTGCCACTCGAACTTTATGGCTTCATGTCCAAGTCTGCCGAGCGCGTCCGCGCAAGCCTCCTGGTAGTGCCGCCAAAGCCATTCACCGGATAACAGTATCTTGCTCATTTAGAATCGTGCTACCAATTGCTGGTTCAATCCTCGGAGCGCAATCACAGGGCTAATGTTATGAGTGATGTGTCGGCTAACGAGGGATTTGAGGCTGTGTTCAAATCTGTCACTGACACCAATTGGGCCATCTTTCCATTCCATTTAATAAGCTCCCACGTCCATTCTCACTCCACAATGATGCGGCCATTACGCTTGCTTCCCGGCTGCGTTGGAAGGTATCCTTTAGGTTCCATTGAAATATAAGTGACCTACTTTAAAAAGATGCCCGCACCTTAAACCGTGGTTCGCAGTCGATCGACCAGCTCATTAAGGACATACTCCGCCCTTGACATGTTTCCGGTATACTCCGCCCTCTCTTGTATAGTCTTCAGATTCCTTCGCGATATTTCAGGGCGCTTGGCAATCTCTTTAAGTCCCTTCTTTGTTGTGGCGGCTATCGATTCTGGATCTCGAGGGTCAAAGAGGAATCCGTTGACACCATCTGTGATCCATTCCTTGATCGAGTCGATGTCGCTCATTAATGGCACTGCACCGAACGTCATTGCCTCAAGCATCGAATTTGGCGTGCCGTCATTCCTCGATACAGATATTGAAAGATCTGCCCCCTGCAGCGCCTCGAGGGCCCTATCGTGCGATAGGGCGTCGACTAGGCGAACGTTGTCGGAGATCTTCAGGGCGTTCACCAACCGATGAAGCTTGTAGTAACGGAACCCATCCTTCTTCCCGGCTATAACGAGCGTGAATGTGACTCCTTCGTCGAACAATATCCTGCATGCGCGCAGGAGGGGAACATTATCTATGTCCTGACTCCCGAATCCTCTCAGGCTTAGAAGGATGGGCCTTGTATATATCCCATAATTCTCCCGGAAGAAATCAGACCTCCATTTGAGTGATGCCTTGCCCCTGTCAATATCCTCGCGAAACATGCCGCCCGAGCCAGGCAGGACGAGATGCGGCTTCGCTTCCGGGTAACCATACCTGCGGCACAGCGCTACGTCCCTCTCACAATCGGAGAACAAGAATGCTGCCTTCTTGAGAGTCATCTCCGTCAGTTCTCTCAGGACCGGTTTCTTTGCCCAGAAAGTGAGGTCGTTGCCCCAGGTGGAGATGACGAGTGGTGCGCGGGTTGGGAGGAGCGCGCCGGTGAATCCCTCGTTTGGAATCCGCAGTGAGTGGATGACGTCCGGTTGAACTACGGGAAGGATCTTCGACACTTCCTTCACGTGGTCGAAGGTCTGCCGCCTGATGATGAAAGTCTTTCGCGAGACAAAGAGTCGCTCAGCCACTCCGGCCATGGCCTGTGCCGTTGATGATTTGTACACGGATGAAAGCAGGCTCGGTTGTCCCGCCGAACCCTGCGTGCTCACGCCGGCCCTCCTTCCATACACGGGCGCCCCTTTGAATTCCGCCGCGAAGGGAGTCGTCGTGTAAATGTGAACTGAGTGACCCTTCCCAATGAAGTAGCTGATCCATTTTTGTGAATGAACGCTGTTCAGATCACAGATGAATAATATCTTCATGATTCAAGTTATAAATTTGAGGGTGCTGGCATGTCGGAGAATTCGAGCACAGTTGGCATTACTTTATTTCTCCTTTTGCGGTAATGAATCTCATGGCACTGACAACGCTTCGGCCTTCCATGACGATGCATTAGGGGGTAATTCCCGTGTTTCACTGATTACTTTCTGCAATTTACAAACAATTGTCACTTGATGAACACACGTGAACCGTGTCGAAAGTAGCGTCAAAGACCTGCTTAGGTTATCGGCTTGCCCCTTTCCGAGATGAGGTCAAGGATGCTTTCGATCTAATTCCAGGAAATCCTGAAGTCATCGGAACGAGCGCTTCGCGTTTCGTCTAGCGTGAGGTCTCACCTACTTTACCTCCCCTTTCGCCGTGATCATTTTCATAGCATGCAACGCACTGTTCCAGTTTGTCAATATCCACACGAGGAACAGGGTTGACTCTGCGGCAAGCTGAAGAACGGTGTTACCCGCCATGAAGAAACCAATAAGGAGTACCAAGACCGAGACGATAAGCGTGTTAAGCTGGGCGCTAATGATTTCGAAGCGGATCAAATTCTCAATTTTGTTTACGAGGGCGGCATAGAGAACGAGGGATGACACTTGTGCAAGAAAAAGGCTTATGGGCAATCCGTAAAGTGAAAGTGACTTCACAAGTGGAACAACTGAAACGGCGAGAATGGCGACAAACAATGCTGCAGCGTAAAAATTGAGCCTGCCTTTCTTCATAGCGAGGCCTGTAGCGCCTAGTTCGGTCCCGATCAGCGTTGAATAGTAGAAAGGATAGAGTGACAAAAGGAGCAAGAACATCATATGGATGCCGTCGGGTGGAACTTTACCGGCGAATATGACTCCGAAAGCCTTTTGGAACACAATAACAATGAGGAAAAAGCCACCCGCGAAAAGTACGACGCTGCTTCGGAGAATATCTAAAAGGAGCTCTCTAATTTCGTAGAAGGCTTTCTTCGAAGCAAGCTCAGAGGACCTTATGTAATAGACCTGGGCGAGCGGAGAGTTTGTCGTTCCAACAAGTACGCTCGCGATTTTGTCGGCGTAACTATAAAGGGTGAGATTCCCTGATGGAAAATAGGAAAGTACTGTCGTAGTAAGAGGGCCGCGAAGCATGTTCACGATGTGCGAGCCGCGTACTGGAATGTTCTTTTTTAGTAAATAGGATATGTCCTTCTGGCCAAGGGGGTTTGCGAACCTCGCGCCAACCTTATTTTTGCAATAACTGAAAACAATCAGGAAAGTGAGCATTGACGCGAACAAGATCGCATACATGAGAGAAGCGACCCCGTATCGTGATGCCAGCGTGATAACTGCGATCAAATTGAAGGTCGGGAGAATTAAGTTTGTAACGTACGTTATGAGAAGAAAAGAATTAGCGTTCAACGTTGAGTTAAGAATCGTTGTCATTGAAGTAAATACTATCGAGAGCGAGGCGATGCGGAGCATCCGGACGGCGTCCGTAAATTTCGTAGCGTGGAAACCACTGGCAAAGATCGAGACTATCTCAGGCGCAAAAGCGTAAACGATGATCGTGAGAATTGAGCCGGAGAGTATCGAGAGAGTGAGGACGCCTCCTGTCAACCTCTGTGCGTCTCTGACATCCCGCTTCTTTGCATCGTGGTAGATTGGGATAAACAGATCAGTGAGGAACCCAGTTGACAATCCCGTGATGAAGGTAGTCATTATAATGATCGAATAGTAAATATCAGTGGCATCCGACGCCCCGAAGAATCTGACAATCAGGATCTGGACAACAAAGCTGGCCAGAACCGTCACGAGGTTAATCGCGTTCAGAAAGAATATCATTCGACCACGAGGTGAAGCGGTTGAGGAAGTTTTTTCATATTTGCTTGCTGTGGGATAATATAAGTCCGCTTCCCACGTGTTTCAATTTGGGCGTCATGGGTTCTTTCGATATAGACCGTGCGGTAGTTAAATTCAAAGGTTAAGAACGAAGTCAATCGAATGAGGGTTTAGATATATAGATGAACACGCTTGAACTGCATCGTAAATATGATATGCTCGAGGAAACGCTCGGCAAATACACGGCCGACGGCCTCGTGGTGGCTTTCTCGGGGGGAGTCGACAGCGGCTTCCTCGTCTGGGCGGCCGAAGAGGCGCGAAGGAAGTTTGGCGGAAAGGTTGTAGCGCTCACGACGAACAGCGAAAGCATGCCTCACCACGACATCGAGGACGTGAGGCGCTTCGTGGAACGCGTCGGCGTAAGGCACATCTGGCGCGAAAGTGCCGAAGTGGACAATCCCGACTACGTCAGGAACGACTCGCTAAGGTGTTATCACTGCAAGTCCGAGCTCTTCACGATCGCAAAGGAGGTAGCCGCTGAGAACGACTGCACGAGGATCGCTTACGGCTACAGCGCCTCTGACAAGTCCGACGTTCGGCCAGGTCACCGCGCGGCGCTCGAGAACGACATACTCTATCCGCTCGCGGCACACGATTTCACAAAGGAGGAAATAAGGGAGCTCATGCGTGTGAACGGCCTCGAGCTGTACGACAAGCCTTCGAGCCCCTGCCTCAGCTCGCGAATCATGAGGGGAGTGCAAATCACGAAACAGGAGCTGAAGAACGTCGACGAACTCGAAGAGATACTCAGGAAAGGCGGGATGCGGGTGTTTCGCCTTCGCGTCCACGATATCAACGGCAAACATTTCCTGAGACTCGAAACCCTTCCTGAAGAGATGCCGCTGGCCATCGAACTGAAGGAAGAACTCACCGCTGAGGCGAAGAAACTCGGCTACATCTGGGTCACACTCGATCTCGACGGGTACAAGACCGGAGGCGGGACTATATAATGAACGGCGAACATCTAAGGAAAATACTGGACGACGTCCAGAAGGGGAAGCTTGGTTCGGCCGAGGCTTATGCGAAGATCAGGTATATGCCTCTCGAGCTCGAGGAGATGGGGTACGCGACCGTCGACCATGGCCGCGGGCTGAGACTCGGACTTGGCGAGGTCATATATGGGGAAAGCAAGACTAAGGAACAGATACTCGGGATCGCGGAGAAGCTCTCCAAATCAAAGGACCCAATTTTAATTACGAGGCTGTCCGAAGAGAAGCTGAAAGTCCTGAAGAAACGCTTTCCGAAGGGGATAGCAAATCATACGTCGAAGACGTTTACCGTCAATCCCATTCCCCCTAAGAATGGGGGAATGGGTGAGCCGTATGTCTGCATTGTCACGGCAGGCACAAGCGACATCCCGGTCGCACAGGAGGCGGCGGACGTCTGCAGTGCTATGGGAGTGGCGTTCGTGGAGGTGAACGACATCGGTGTTTCGGGAATACACAGAGTAATGAGGAACGTCGAAGTGATGGAAAGCTCCGCGGCGCTTGTTGTGATCGCGGGCATGGAGGGAGCCCTCCCCAGCGTTATCGGCGGGCTCATATCGAAGCCCATCTTTGCCGTCCCGACAGACGTGGGTTACGGCGCGAACTTCAAAGGAGTGACGGCACTACTCAGCATGCTTTCTTCCTGCGCGCCCGGCGTGGCAGTGACTAACATCAATGCGGGTTTCTCCGCGGCCTACGCCGCCTGTCGTGTGGTAAACGCCCTCAAGACTTCGGTCGGGAAACCGAAGCGCTAAGTTCCGTTCTGATTAATCAGTGCCCGGCGGAAATCGAGTCCATCCGCCGCCGGGCCGTATCTGACCGTTCACTCAGCTGATTCGGCGAAGACCGTTACCGGCTCCTCTTCGAGTCTAGCTCGGCCTCCGCATGGGAGGAGAAATTCCGAGTGAGAGTAGACGAACGGCATGATGTAATCCAGAGTGTGGCTTACGCCGTGAATCTTCAGGAGTTCCCTCTCCACAGCACCGAGGTATCCGCTGACCGAGTGTCCATGCTGTTGACTCTTCAGTATCGTCCACGCGGGCTCGATCAGCAGACCGAATCTTACCCCCTCCTCAAGGTCCCAGTGTATCGCCTTGATGTTGTAGCCGACGCGTACTCTGTAGCCGTTGCGGATTGTGAAATCCGAGTCGGGGATTATCTTGCAGGAGTTCCGGTAGATCCCGAAGTAGTGCCTCCCCCTCGTCCTCGCGTCATCGACCAAAGCTTCAATGATAAGGCCTTCGGCCAGTTGGGGGGAGTCTCTGAGGACAAGCTGGGTTTCGTGGAATCCATCGTCGGCGAATTTCTCCATGCCGTTTCCGTATCCGAAAGCTCTTCCTCCGTAGGTGAAGACCGAGCTCTCTGATTTCGAAACCCACTTCTGGTATTTGAGACGATCTATATCTGTTACTTTGTTGACCTCTGCCGTCATGAACCTGATCGGTTCGTCTGGCAGTATAACCGGAAAAGCACGATGAAAATTGCCGAGAGTCTTGCTCTTGTATTCCATCATAAACCCTCCGTTTTATGTCAATCCAAGTTAATAATTTTATCGCAAACTCCTAATACAAAGGATTTATTGGATGGTGCAGGATTATGTCGGTGCGGAAGTACGGCCGGCACAGGTGCGGCAGCGTGGATTCGAAACTCTGTCTTCAAGCTAGCATTTGGGGGGATACCGCAGGCTCTCCCGGAACAAAACGGCCTGGTTGAACCGTTACTACAAAGGAGCGTCTAACTTAGTGATTTGACATTTATTTTGGTTTTGTTTAAAATTTCTTCGGAATGCGGAGGAAACGATGAAGAAAATCGCGGGTTTGTTGATGTTGATGCTCCTGCTCAGCTCTGTGAGTTATGCGCAATTCAAGGACCAGCTTTCTGACAAGTCGAGCGTCGAAAACTCGTTGTTCCGCTCGAACGACGACGGAGGCTCGCTTTTCGGATTCATAAACCCCGCGAATTTCTCCATGCGGCAGTCTGTTTCGATGAATTACATGACGATGGGCGGGCAGTCGCTGTCGCTGGCTATGTACACGAACAGTATGACGTACAAGATCAGTCAGCCTCTGACATTGAGCGCCGACGTGAGCCTGATGAGTTCGCCTTACAGTACACTCGGTAATAGTTTTCAAAAAAGCATAAACGGAATATATCTGACCAGGGCCGAGCTCAATTACAGGCCTACAAAGAATTTCTCTGTGGATGTTCAGTTCAATCGTAACCCGTTGTACAGCTATTACAACCCTTACTATTATTATGGTCCGATGGGATGGTAAGGGCAACAAGGTAATTTGAAGCTCAATCCAAATCTTTTCACTCCCGATTCGAATCCCGCGGCAGGGACGACCAATCCGTCGTTAGTTTTCACAAAGCGCTCTTCAAGTGCGGTTGATGAAGAGGCATAGGGGCGACAGGCAATCATCGGCAGCGTTATCGAAACTCGCATCAGTATCCGCTTTGGTTCTGGTCCTCATCCTTGTGGCGGTTCTGGTTTACTCAATGCTTTATCGTTTCTTCCTGAACCCTCCCGCGGAGGCGGAACGTGCAGATGCCAGCTCGCCGACCAGGATCGAGAAGGTTATACAGATCAGCGTCCAAAATGAGTGCGGCGCATCTGACGTGGCAATGACTTTTACGAATTATCTCCGGAGGAGAGGGTTCGACGTTGTAGAGACCACGAACGGAGATCAGTTCGGCCGGGAATTCACCACGGTCGTGAACACGTCAGGCAATTACGAAAATGCACTACGGGTGGCAGAGGCGCTCGGAGTGAAGAAAGAATATGTGATCACAAATCTCGACCCGCACAGCTATGTGGATGTCGAGGTACTTATAGGCAAGGATTACGCAAAACTTAAACCAAGAACGGGTATAGGACAATATGGCACAGACTAAGACCCTGCAGCGTCAGATAGCTGACCTGGCTCTGTCCAAGAAGGCGAAAGATGTCGTCATAATGGATCTGCGGAGTGTCACGTCGATGGCGGACTATTTCGTGGTCTGCACCGGCGACTCCGAACCGCAGGTTAGGGCGATCGCGGAAGCGATAATGGACGGAATGGCGAAGATAGGTGAGAAGACCTGGCACTCTGAGGGGCTTCAGAACCTTCAGTGGGTCCTGCTCGACTACGTGGACGTCGTGGTACACGTATTTCACAAGGACGCTCGTACATTCTATGGCCTGGAAAAACTGTGGGGGGACGCCAGGATCCAGAAGGTGGCGGACCGCAAACCGAGAACCGTGAAAAGCACAAAGAAGATTACCGAGGAATGAAAGACTATCTTAAATCGCTGATACTGGCGGCGCTGGAAAAGGCGGGGCTGAAGACCTCCGTAGAAATTTCGTTTGAGAAGCCGAAAATCGAATCGCACGGCGACCTGTCCACGAATTTTGCGCTTCTCGCTGCGAAGGAGCTTAAATCAAAACCGCGGGACGTCGCCCAAAAGGTCGTGGATGCACTGGATGTTGATGCGACGCTCATCGACAAGGTCGACGTGGCCGGGCCCGGATTCATCAATTTCAGGTTCAACGAGAGATATTTCCTCTCGTTCGTGAACACCGTGCTCGCCGCGGGGGAGAATTTCGGAAGATCAAATTTCGGCGCCGGGAAGAAGACACAGGTTGAGTTCGTGAGCGCGAACCCAACCGGTCCGCTTACCGTCGGCCACGGAAGGAACGCGGTATTCGGAGACACGATCGCGAACGTTCTGCAGTGGACCGGCCACGACGTCACTAGGGAATATTACTTCAACAACGCCGGGCGACAGATGCGCGTCCTCGGTAACTCCGTGAAGATGCGTTACAGGGAAATACTAGGCGAGAAGATCGAGTTTCCGGATGACCACTACCAGGGGGAGTATATAAAGGACATCGCGCGCCATCTTCTCGATGAACGTGGTACATCACTCGCCGAGGAGCCGGCCGAAGGGGCTTTCAAGGACAGGGCCGAGCGGGAAATCTTCGAGGATATAAAGGGAAGCCTGGCCCGGCTTGGCATAAAGTTCGACGTCTTCTACAACGAAAACACGCTCTACGAAACGGGGAAGATAAAGGAAGTAATCGCCGCTCTTGAATCGGCGGGCTTGACCTACGACAAGGACGGCGCCAAGTGGTTCAAAGCGACTGCGGTGGGCGGCGAACAGGACAAGGTTATAGTCAAAAGCACCGGCGAGCCCACCTACCGCCTACCGGACATCGCATATCACATCGAGAAGTTTCGCCGCGGCTTCGAACTCGTGGTGGACATCTTCGGTTCAGACCACATTGCCACCTACCCTGACGTCCTTCTGGCTCTGAGGTCGCTCGGATACGACACCGAAAGGATAAAAGTTCTCATCCACCAGTTTGTCACCATATTTCAGAACGGCGAAGTCGTGAAGATGTCGACGAGGAAGGCGAACTTCATCACGCTCGACGAGCTCATTGATTGGGTTGGCGCCGACGCGGTCAGGTTCTTCTTCATCATGCGGAACGTCGGAACGCATCTCAATTTTGACATCGATCTCGCGAAGAAGCAAAGCGAGGAGAATCCGGTTTTCTATCTGCAGTACGCCCATGCGCGTATCGCGAGCATCGTGCGGTTCGCAGAGGATGAAGGACTTCCCGTGAAAGAAATCACAGCCGGTGGCGGTGGTAAATTCGACATCTCTCTTCTGCGAGAGAAGGAGGAGATCGAGCTTTCGAAGACGCTGGGAAATTTCCCGGAGGTTGTCGAGGCAGCTGCCTCCACCTTCGAGCCACACAGGATAATCAATTATCTCCAGGAAGTGGCGGAAGCGTTCCACCGTTTTTATCATCTCCAGCGTGTCGTCATTCCCGAGCGGGAGCTCGCGGCGGCCAGGCTGGCGCTTTGCATTGCCGCCAAGGCGGTACTGGCCAACGGCTTCAGGATATTAGGAATTTCGGCCCCCGAAAAAATGTAGGCGGCTCAAATAAGCTCCCCGTCCGCATTTGCAGGGTTTTAAAGGATTTGGGTCCCCCCAAGCCCAGTCTGTCAAGCCAAATGGCGCATCCCGATGGCGTTGCGGGCCGTACGGCAAAATATCCCTTTCTCCGCAGAGAAATTTTCCCTAAATTTTTAGTCGATTGTCAAATTTGCCAGGAATGTCGTAAAAGGAAATTCGAATGCTCAAGCCGAGAAAAAAGATCACAAAGAAGGAACTGAAGCAGGACAGGCTGGTCACGACTTACTTCAAGACCATAGACTACCTGCGAAACAACAGGAAGATCGTCAGCGGAACTGTTACTGGGCTCGTCATAGCGATTATCGTGGTTGTAGCTTACATGAACAACGTCCGTTCGAACAACTCGAAGGCGGCCACTGAACTCTCCCAGGTTCTCGCCGCATTCAACGGAGGCGCGTACCAGGTTGCCATGAACGGCGATCCGGCTCACAACGTAACGGGCCTCAAGGCGATTGTGGAAAACTACGGAAGCACGGAAACAGGCGAGGAGGCAAAGGTCTATCTCGCGGACTGTTACTATTATCTCGGCGACTACGACAACGCGCTAAAGTACTTCAAGGACTACGACGGGAGTGACAAGTTTCTGCAGGCCAGTGCGTACGCCGGCGTAGCGGAAGTCTACGAGATAAGAGGAGAGAACAAAGACGCCGCGGAGTATTACGAGAGAGCCGCGTCGGTCGACTCAAAGAATTTCCTTACGCCCGAGTATCTTGTCGGGGCCGCGAGGAATTACATCAAGACAGGCAAGGGCGAGAGGGCGATCACTCTTCTTACTCGCGTCAAGAAAGATTTCCCGAATTCCCAGTACGCGCAAAACGTCGACTTTTTACTGGCCGAAGCTAAACTGAAGTAAGAGAGTAACTCAGCGGGAAATTCCCCATCGTTTTCTGAATCGCCCTTCCCTCAGCGGGATGGGCGATTTTCTTTTTTGTGTCCCGAACACTCTTCCCGCAGCGTACCGATGTCGGCAATTATCCTTTCCTCCGCCGCATCGATGGCGTCGCGCACTTCTTCGCTAAGTCCCTCGGAAAAGGAAAAATCACGTCCGACTATTCCGTATATGATAAGTCTCTCCGGAAGCGCGCCGAGTGCCCTTGCCAGCTCCACGGCCGTCAGCGTGTCGATCGAGTGCGTGGATGAAGACATGAATTCCCGCGGCAGGGGATCATCGACGGCATCAAGTCGAAAGACGGTGCCCGGAGGAGCAGTCGACTTGACGGCATCGACCACGATCAACACGTCTGTGGACCGCATGAGTTCTATGAGGTCAGACTGGTCGCCGTCGAGCTCGACTATTCTCGTCCCCGGCGGGACCTTGTACTTCAGTTGTTGAGACACGATGAGGCCCACGGCGTCATCCCGCCGATACCTGTTTCCCACTCCGACCAAGGTGATGACCGTCTCCGCGCCCGCCTGACCGCCGCGATTCACGGTGTCGTTTTGAAACGCATCGCCGCCCATGGCAATCCTACGATGACTCTTCCTCTGTAATATCGAGTTTAATAAAATGAGTTGCGCATGAAATGCAGGGATCATAATTTCTGACGAGCTGTTCGCATCTCATCGTCAATTCCTGCTTCGGTTTTTCAATATTCTCCGTTACAAATCCGCGGAGATCGGACTCCATCATCCTCTGGTTCTGAGATGTAGGTGGAACGATCTTTGCATCTTTGATAAGCCCGTCATCCCCAACGAGGTACCGGTGATAGAGTATGCCGCGCGGCGCCTCCGTGCATCCGAAGCCAAATCCGGGTCTCACCTCGTATTTGACAGCCGGCTCAGAAGGGCGCTCGTAGTTTTCGATGATCCTGATCGCTTCGTCGCATGCGTATAGTGTCTCAACTGCTCTGACAGCTATGCTCCTGAAGGGATTTGTGACAGGAGGTTTCACGCCCGCTTCCTCGGCAGCCTTCCGCGCGGTGGGGGAGAGCTTATCGAAGTTGATATTGAAACGTGCTAGCGGACCCGTTAGGTAAATCCCTTCCGCTGACGTCGATTGCTGATCCCCCTGTCGTGGGCTCTTCATGCTCGACTGCAAGGCGTTTGAGTAAGGTACATGCCGCTCGTGGAAAAGGAGCTCGTAATCCCGTATGTCGATGTTTAGCCCCTTGCTGGACGCAAGTCTCCCTTCATTGAATGGATACTCGGAGGGATGACTGAGCGCGACGAATTCGTAATCGAAGTCGAAATCCGGGAAGGGAAGCATGGCCGTCCAGAGGACGGTCTCGTAAGCCTCGTCCCTTGCCCGTTTCAGCTTCTCGAGTATTTCGGCGAAATCCTTTTTCAGCGGCACTCTGTAGAATCCGCCAACTTTTACGTTAATAGGGTGTATTTCCCTTCCCGCGAGTACGGAGACAAGCTCGTTCCCGACCTTCTTCAATCGCAAACCGCGCTGGACGGCGTCCGGATGGTCGGCGGCGAGCTGTATGGCATCCTCGTAACCGAGAAAGTCAGGGGCGTGAAGCATGTAAACGTGAAGTGCGTGGCTTTCAATCCACTCTCCGCAGTAGAGTAGCCTCCGGAGTTCGCGCAGTTGACCTTCCACCTTCACATGGAAAGCGTATTCCATGGCATGAACAGAACTCATCTGATATGCGACTGGGCATATGCCGCAGATCCTCGCCGTGATGTCAGGTGCTTCAGAGTATTTTCTCCCGCGCAGGAAAGCCTCAAAGAACCTCGGAGGTTCAAAAATCCTGAACTTGACGTCGGAGACCCGACCGTCCTTCGTCTTGACGAGAAGTGAACCCTCGCCCTCCACCCGGGCGAGGTAATCAACCTTTATGGCCTTAGTGCTCATGTGCTTCGCTCTCTTTCCTGAACGCGTCTGCATAGGCGTTGAAAGTACGGAACGCAAGTTTAATGTCGAGCTCTGACTCGCCCACTTCCTTGTACTGCGCCGCAAGCGCCTGAGTGTTTGGAGATTCCATCGGCCCAAAGCATCCGTAACATCCGCGGTCGAATGACGGGCATATTGCGCCACACCCTGACTGAGTGACCGGCCCGAGGCATGGAATCCCGCGCGCCACCATGACGCACTCGTTTCCCTTCAGCTTGCAGTCCATGCAGACACTGTAAGCGTGTATGTTCGGCTTCCGTTTGTTGAGAAATGCGTTAATTACTTCGATCAGTTGGTATTTGTTAATCGGGCAGCCGCGCAGTTCGAAATCAACATGGACAAATGATCCTACCGGCAGTGATCTGTCGAGAGTCGAAATGTATTCCGGGGAGGCGTAGACTATGTGAACGTAATTCTTGATATCCTTCCAATTCCGGAGCGCCTGTATTCCTCCCGCAGTAGCGCAGGCGCCGATGGTAATCAGGACGGCACACGACTTTCTGATCTCGCGAATGTGCTCGACGTCGTGAGGTGTCGTAATGCTCCCTTCTACTATTCCAATGTCATACGGTCCTTTCAGCATGCGGCGGCTTGCCTCGGGGAAGAAGGCTATATCTATGGCGCCGGCCACATCGAGCAGCTCATCCTCCGCGTCGAGGAGAGACAACTGACAACCATCGCATGAAGCGAATTTGAAGACGGCTACCTTCGGCTTGAGTGACTTGCTCTTTGTCGGCATTTTATATTTCCTTCTTCTCAAGAAGCTGGTTGACGACGGGGAGCCTGAATACGGGTCCATCCTTACAGATGAAGTGCGGTCCGAACTGGCAGTGTCCGCACAGCCCCACACCGCATTTCATGTTTCTTTCCAGCGACACGAATATCTGGTCCGATCTGAGACCGCGTCTCTGGAGTTCTTCACAAGTGTACTTCATCATCACTTCCGGCCCGCAGACCATGGCGACTGTTGAAGGGGAATCCAATTTCACATACGAGAAGAGACCCGTCACAACGCCGATGTGTCCCTTCCAACTGGAGTCGCCCCTGTCGACAGTCACAATGACGTCCGTATTTCGGGCTTTGCTCCATTGTTCGAGCTCCACTCTGTAGAGAAGGTCAAGCGGGCTCCTCGCTCCGTAAAGTATGACGATCCTTCCGTACTTCTCTCGCCGGCGCAGGAGTGAATAGATTACCGGTCTGAGCGGAGCGAGGCCGATTCCGCCGGCGGCGATGCAAACGTCCTTGCCGACCACCTCGTCAATGGGCCATGACGTCCCGAACGGTCCGCGCAAGCCGATCATGTCTCCACGTTTCAATCTGGAGAGAGCTGACGTCACTGTGCCGACGCGGTGAATTGTATGTGCGAGCTGGTCCGGTTTTGCGGGGTCGGAGCTTATAGAAATCGCGGCTTCGCCGACACCGTAAGCGTAAACCATGTTAAACTGCCCGGGAGCGAATGGGAAACCTCCGCCGTTCTCAGCCGGCGGGTCAATCAAAAGCGTGTACGTATCGTCTGTCTCCCAGATCACGCGCTTTACCAAGGCGAACGAGGGTGCCATGATCTCGGAGCTCTTCGTATCGTGTTCCATAAGTGTCGTTAAGCTCATGTGTGTCCACTCAATTCAGTTGAATTCTTCCTGCCGCTAATAGTTTTCGCCGCGCTCACCGAGGTTTGAACCGTAGACATCGAGGAGTTGGAGTCTGGTGGCTTCGAGACGGCGTTCGAGTACTTCGGAGAATCTGCGGAGCATTTCATATCCGAAGCGACAGTCGGTTTCACATTTCGTTATGAGGCACGATGCATCGATGGCGAATGCATGGACCTGTTCGAGCGCGAAGGCATCGAAGTGCCAGCGGTACGGTGAAATAAGCCAGGACCATCCGATTACCTCTCCAGCGCCGACAGTCTGTATGCGGATCTGGCCGCGTTCGCCGCCGGCGATCTCCAGAACCGCCCGTCCGCTTCTGAGGAGATAGAAAATCTTCGCGTCCTCGCCTTCGTGGAAGAGGTAAGTCCCTTCGTCGAATACGACGTTGGATGCGCAGGAAGTCAGCGTCTTCAGCAGATCTTCGCTCAAGTTGTTCAGGAACGGATGCTTCCGAAGAGATTCTGTCAAATCCTGTGGTTTCATCGCTAAGCTCCCTTCTCTTGTTTGACTCTTTCTCCTTTAATGGCACTCACCTCGGCGGTGATATCGATGCCGACCGGGCACCAGGTAATGCATCTTCCGCAGCCGACGCATCCGAAGATGCCAAACTGCTCGACCCATGAAGACAGCTTGTGCGTCAGCCATTGTCGGTATCTAGATTTCGGAGTTATTCGGAAATTGCCGCCAGAGACCCTGGCGAAATCGAGCGTGAAGCACGAATCCCATCTTCTCGTGCGGGAGGCGGTTTTGCCTGAGAGGTCAGTTGAATCTTCCACAGCGGCACAGAAACAGGTCGGACAAACCATTGTGCAGTTGCCGCAAGTCAGGCAGCGCTTGGCGACGTCATCCCAGTGCGGACTCTCCTGATTTTCCGCCAGAATCTCTTGGAGTCCTCTGGTGTCGAGCGACTTTGTGATTTGAGAGGCGGTTCGCTCGACGACTTCTTCAGCTTCACCTCGTTCCCGCTCGCTCGCCGCAATTCCTCCTGTCCGTTCAAGCAAGGTTGCTCCCTTGTCAGTGCCAGCCTCAGCGACGAAATAATGCCCGCCGTCGTTCACGACCTCGGTGAGAGCGATGTCGAATCCTTCGCCTGCCTTGGGGCCAGTATTCATCGAGAGACAGAAACAATTCGCGCCGGCGTTCGCGCAGTTGACCGCTACTATGAAGGCGTTTCGCCTGCGCGACAGATAGTCGTCGTCTCTGTATTCTCCGGCAGTGAACACCTTGTCCTGAATCAGCACGGCGCTCAGTTCGCATGGGCGTACCCCGATGAATGCGAACTTCTTCTCTTCGGAATCTGTTCGGAGGGTCTCGAAGGACTTCCCGTTTCTTCTTATGGAAAAGAGTTCTCGAAGAGGCGGATAGAGGAATCTTTTCCAAGACTGCGGAGCGAGAGTGTAGCCGAACATCCTTTCGCCACCGTTATTCGAAATGCGGTAGCTCGCCGGCTCCTCCTCATCTGTCCAGCCTTTCGGTAAATCTTTGGCTGTGGTTATCTTGTCGTAGACGATCGTCCCATTGCCGAGCGTTGGACCAATCGTTTCATAACCTTCGCCTTGAAGGAGTTGGAGGAGTCGCTCCAGATCTTCCGTTTCTAATCTATAGGTTTTGTCCATAGCCAAACCGGGTTTGATTTTCAATTGGGAGAGTTCAACAGCTGTGCCATCTTGTTACGCAAAAACAGCGCGGAAATTTGGTTTTGGAGGGAGCCACCTAATATTAGTGGGACATTGGGGGCACAAAGTCCGACTTTGGCGGCGTGGTGTTTTTCAACAAACCGAATAGCCGGACTGTTGCGGGATTCGACAGCGAACTATTGGCCCAGCGGAGGGAGTTTAATTCTTCAACACGGTGATCTGGTCAATAAGCTGTAGTGCCCAATCGGGTTCAGAACCTGAAACGGAGCTCTATGGCGGTGAGGATCAGCCGAGTGCTCCCTTCTGTGCTGACGTTTGCGTCGAGTCCCCAAAGCCACGGCATCTCTTCGACAAACTGCGATATACGTCCGAGGAGTTCTACGGAGTCTGGTGTCACGTCCCAGCCTGAACTCTCGAGCATGCTTTGAGCGTCCCTGTCGGTTAGAGGCGTGATCCTCCTGGACGATGGCTTTCCCGCGGAGCTTATGGAAATCAGGGGGCCGAAGTGCGGATCAGATTTTATTTGTATGTGTCCGATGGCTGAAGGGGCGAAGTCAGTCGTCTCCGCACTTCGCGTGACGACACCGAATGGGGCCAGGAGTCCGGCCGCCTCCGCCGCCGTCACAGTTACCAGTCCATCCTCGCTCTTAGCTCCGGCCTTAGTGTTTTGCTCGTAGATGCCTGAAAGCCTTCCTCGAGCAGCTGCAAGATCGACATCCTCAAACCATAGAAGCCTTCCTTGCGGCTGGCGGCGGCTCTCGGCATATTCAGTCACGCGTGCCAGTGCGAGCGCGGCAGATTCAGGAAATCGATACGATGGAAAAACAGCATGCCCACTTTTCCCGCTCTCAGGATTAAAAGTGGCCGACGATGCGATTTGGATTGCCTTTGCAGTCCCCATGAGACACAGCACCACCGGCTTCTTCTTGTGTGTGGTGCGTTCGGCAAATATCACGCCTCTCCTTATCGCCCTTCCTACAGGATCGGGATCGCATCCGCCGATGCAGGCGAAGATAGCGATGAGCGAATCGACGTCGTCTCTCTCCAGTAGCGACCTGACATGATGGTCGTAGTCCTCTGCCGTTGCAAGCGGGCCAAGGTTGACGACGTTCTCCTTCGCCACTGAGAGCCCGTTAGATTCACAGGCGTCGGCGCAAATTGTGAGTGCACCTCCGGCGTTTCCCATGATTGACACCTTATTTCCGGCAGGGAGCGGCTGGTTCGCCAGGAGCATTGCCGCGTCGAACATTTCTTCGAGTGTTTCGGCGCGCATCACGCCGGCCTGCTGGAAGAGCGCGTCAACTTCCACATCGCTTTCGGTGCCGTTGCTTCTGACCTGAGCAGCCTCGCGCCCGGCTTTGCTTCTCGCACTCTTCACGCAGAGAACAGGTTTCTTGGATGAAACCCTCCTCGCGACCCTGGCAAACCTGCGCGGGTTGCCGAAGCTCTCAAGGTACAGGATCACGATGTCGGTCGCGGGGTCCTCTTCCCAGTATTCGAGGAGATCGTTGCCGGACACGTCCCCTCGATTCCCTCCGGAGACAAAAGTTGAAAAGCCGATCCCTCTCTCGGCGGCGTAATCGAGAATCACTACGCCAAGCGCGCCGGTGTGTGAGAAGAAACCCACTTTGCCGGGAGGAGGCATGTTCTCCGCCAGACTCGCGTTCAGGCTCGTCTCGTTTTGGGTGTTAATGACACCGAGACAGTTGGGGCCGATGAGGCGCATGCCGTTTGATCGCACGACTTCGACGAGCTCTTTCTGCAGACGAAGGCCTTCCTCGCCGTCGTCCGCGAAACCGGCGCTCAGGACCGTGACCCCTTTCGAGCCCGCTGCCGTCGCCTCCCTGACCACGTCGATAACGTTCACAGCGGGCACCGCTATGATGACGAGCTCCGGAGGTTCGGGAAGGTTCTCTACCGATGAATATGCCTTCACGCCGTGAATCGATGCCGCCTGATTGTTGACAGGATATACCGTCCCCGGAAAATTCGATTCGAGGATGTGCCGAAAGACGAGACTACCGGCGGCGGTGTTATCCCTCGACGCACCGACGACGGCTATTGATCTGGGCTTGAGAAGGGGAACCAATGAGTTCGCAGAGGCAATCCTGTCTCTTAGCTCCGCGCGCTCCCTCACAGCCGCGTTTCCGGTCACCGGAAATTCTATGTGTATTGTGCTTCCGCCTATGGCATGGACGACCTGGAAACCGGCGTCACTGAAGACGGTCATCATCTTGTCGTTTGCGGAAAGCATCTCGGCTTCAAATTCCACGAAGCCGTTGGCGGCGGCGATCCCGGCCAGACGTTCGAGAAGCAGAGTCCCGATTCCGCGCCCATGATATTCGTCGCTCACGAGGAATGACACTTCGGCCGCATTGCGCACGGCGAGGCTCGCATAATTTCCGATCCCTATCACCCTGCCGTTTTCCTCACCGCCGAGGATCGCGAGAAGGCTCGCCGTATCGGAAGGATTGTTCAGGCACATTCCGTCTATGACAGACTTCGGAACATATTTAACACCCGCCATGAAGCGAAAATACCGGCTCTCCTCGGAGACGCTGTTCACAAGAGTTTCCACGGCCGCGGCATCGTCGGGATTCGCAAGCCTGAGCGTTATGCCGGAGCCGTCACGCAGCAAAACGTGTTCGTGATAGTCCTGCCATTCCCTGATGATTCTGAACATTATCGCACCTTGTTATGAGTCCAATTTAATCCTGAAATCAGCAGCAAGAAAGTCCAGAAGGGGCATGCCGTGAAGCTTTTGGTCAGTTGGGTGACCTCGCAGCTTTCGGCGGCAGATCCGATTTGTCGAGTCGAAATGTTCCCGGATACTTGAAAACTTTCTCGTTAATGAATAGGTTTAGTATATATGTGAGGCGCCCGGGTGATGCCGAGAGGACCTGCGTCAATCCGGTCAGAAGTCTCCGATCGCACAAAGCTACATTCAGAAGGAGGAAAGAACCATGGCGGACGCCAAGAGTAATGCCCCCGAGGTGAGCGAAGCTCAAATTGCGGCCCACTGGAAAGAAGAGGGATACTACTATCCGACTACAAAGTTTATCGCCAACGCGAATCTTGTAGATGAAGACGTGATGAAGAGATTCAGTCTTGACAACTTCCCCGAGTGTTTCAAAGAGTATGCTGATTTACTTGACTGGTACAAGTATTGGAACACGACACTGGACACGAGTAATCCCCCCTTCTGGCGCTGGTTTGCCGGAGGGCTCCTGAACGTAAGTTATAACTGCGTAGACAGACACCTCGTGAATAGCAAGGGCAAGGCCGCCATAATTTTCGTGCCGGAGATCGAAGAAGAGCCGCACACTGTGCTGACCTATCAGGAGCTGTATGTCAGGGTCAATGAGACGGCCGCGATGCTCAGAGACTTCGCCGGGCTTAAGAAAGGCGATCGTGTCACGATACATATGCCTATGATCCCCGAACTTCCTGTGACGATGCTAGCGTGCGCGAGGCTTGGAGTGATACACTCGGTAGTTTTCGGTGGGTTCAGCGGCTCCGCGTGTGGGGACAGAATCGCCGATTCAGGCAGCAAGGTCCTCATAACGGCGGACGGTTACTACAGGAACGGGAGGGTCCAGAACCACAAGGAGAAGGCGGACGTCGCCGTCACCCGCGCAAAGGAGCTCGGCGCCGTCGTGGATAAGGTCCTTGTGTGGCGTCGATATCCCGGTAAGTATATATCCGAGACTCCAATGGTCGACGGAAGGGACTATTTTGTCGACGATGTACTAAAGAAGTTCAGGGGAAAAAGAGTCGAGCCGGTTCCCGTCGCGGCCGAAGATCCGCTCTTCCTAATGTACACGAGCGGAACGACGGGTAAGCCGAAAGGAATACAACACAGCTCGGGAGGATATCTCGCGTACGCTGCAGGCACAGCGAAGAATATTCTCGATATACATCCGGAAGACATCTACTGGTGCATGGCTGACATCGGTTGGATTACGGGGCACTCATATATAGTCTATGGTCCACTTGCGCTTGGAACAACGAATGTACTCTACGAGGGTGTTCCGACATATCCCGATGCCGGCCGCCCCTGGCGTATAGCCGAGCAGCTCGATGTCAATATCTTCCACACCGCGCCCACATCCATAAGACAGCTGAGGAAAGTTGGTCCGGATGAGCCAAAGAAACACAACTTCCACTTCAAACTCATGGTTACCGTCGGCGAGCCGATCGAACCTGATGTCTGGAGATGGTACTACGACGAGGTGGGCAAGAAGGAGGCCTCGATCGTGGACACATGGTGGCAGACCGAAACTGGTGGCTTCCTCTGCAGCACGAAGCCGGCGTTGGACCCTATGAAGCCTGGAAGCGCTGGTCCCGGAGTGCCCGGGATACATCCGGTCATCTACGACGAAGAGGGGAATGAACTCCCTCCAGGTTCACAGAAGGCGGGGAACATCTGCATCCGCAACCCCTGGCCAGGCATTATGCAAACGATATGGGGAGACCCGGACCGGTACGCGAGAACTTACTACTCCAAGTACTGCAAGAATCCCAAGAGCAAGGATTGGAGAGACTGGCCTTACTTTGCCGGCGACGGCGCCTTGTATGCCGCGGATGGCTACATCAGGATACTCGGGCGCGTGGATGACGTTATAAACGTTGCCGGGCACAGGCTGGGAACCAAGGAGCTTGAGTCGGCGTGCCTCACGGTCCCTGAGGTCGCGGAGGCGGCCGTCGTACCTGTAGTGGATCAGGTGAAGGGGAGAGTCCCTGAAGTCTATATCGCGCTCAAGCCAGGTGTCAACGTCGATCATGGTGAGGTGCAAAAGAAGGTCATCAGCGCTATCGAAGAAATGATAGGAAAGATCGCCAGGCCATCGCACGTGTGGGTCGCGGAAGACATGCCGAAGACGCGCTCCGGAAAAATAATGCGGCGAGTTCTAGCCGCCGTGTCAAACAGCATGCCCGTCGGCGACGTGACAACTCTGGCAAATCCCGACGTCGTGGAACATATAAAGGTCATGGTTGAGTCGCAGGTCAAGCGCGCCCCGGCGGCCGATGCCCCCGACGACATAAAGCATTTCGGCAAGGCCGAGTAAGCATCGCCTGATCGGCTCTTTGAATCAAGTTGCGGCACGATTCGTCTACAGCGATCGTGCCGTTCCTTTTTCTTGGTCTCCGTTAGTGATGAATACGGCTATCATGTTTGCATGCTTGCCAGTATACCTTTAAGTTGATCTTGTAGTACCTCCTATTGATTCTCCGACGATGCGAACGCGATCGCAGTCCCGGGAGTCGAATAGTGGCATGGTGAGTCTTTGGCATTTCTTAAATGAGACTGGCTGAGGGAAGGATATGCACTCTATTCCCGCGATTCCGATCGAGTATCTCCTCCTAGTCGGATCAATCCTTGTTCTGCTGAGCATAATCATAGCAAAGGTCTCGGACAGCCTTGGCCTGCCTATGCTCCTCCTTTTCATAGCAATAGGGATGCTTGCCGGCTCAGAGGGGATAGGGGGGATATATTTTGACAACGCGCGGGCTGCGCAATCGATCGGAATAGTAGCGCTTATATTCATACTGTTCGCGGGAGGCTTCGACACCAAGTGGTCGAGCGTGCGCCCAGTGGTCTGGCAGGCGGTGGGACTCTCGACGTTAGGTGTCTTTCTTACTGCTCTATCGGTCGGGATTTTCACTTCGTATCTCTTCGGATTCTCTCCGCTTGAAGGATTCCTACTCGGTTCGGTGGTCTCTTCCACCGACGCGGCGGCAGTGTTCGCCGTCCTCAGGTCGCGGAATATCAGCTTGAAGGGTAATATCCGGTCCCTTCTCGAACTCGAGTCCGGCAGCAACGACCCTATGGCTGTCTTCCTTACGATAGGCGCGATACAGCTTATCACCGCAAACCGCACATCACCGCTCGGAATAGTAACTCAGTTCATACTCCAAATGGGGATAGGTGTGATGTTCGGCCTGATGACGGGTCATGTCATGGTACTCGCGCTTAACAGGCTGAAGATCTGGTTTGAAGGAATATACCCGGTGATGGTGCTGGCGTTCGTGGCCTTCACGTACGGAGCGGCGACGCTTACAGGTGGAAGCGGATTTCTCGCGGTCTACGTCGCCGGGCTCGTCGCTGGAAACAGCGAGTTCGTTCAGAAGAAGAGCCTGCTCAGATTCTTCGACGGCTTTGCCTGGCTCAGCCAGATAGGGATGTTCCTGACATTGGGCCTGCTCGTGTTTCCTTCCCAGGTAATGGCGGTGATGGGGATTGGGCTTCTCGTCTCAGTATTTCTGATGTTTGTCGCGCGTCCGCTGGGCGTCTTCCTCACATTGAGTTTCTCGAGGAATGGGTGGCGGGACAAGGCCTTTGTCTCATGGGTAGGACTGAGGGGCGCGGTTCCCATCGTTCTCGCAATCTTTCCGCTCATAGCCGGTCTCCCCGGTGCGAGGATGCTTTTCAATCTCGTCTTCTTCATAGTACTCACGTCTGCACTGCTGCAGGGATGGTCTGTTCCAATAGTAGCCAGGTTGCTGAAGGTGGATGCTCCGTTGGAGCCCAAACAAAGGCACCCGATAGAGTTTGCGCCGACGGAGGGAATCAACGCGGATCTTGTAGATTTCATCGTGCCATATGACTCGACAGTTGTAGGAAGATCGATTGTGGAGCTCGGCCTGCCGCAGGATACACTTGTCGTGCTCATAGGGAGAGACGACGAGTATATCGTCCCCAGCGGTGGGACAATTCTACGTGAGGGGGATACCCTTCTTGTCCTGGCGAGCGCTGAGAGTCTTCCGGAGGTGCGTGCTACGCTGCAGAACGTGAAGCCGCATCATATGACGTAGGCACATTTTAAGGAGGATGAGGAGATGCGGGAATTCCCCGCGATTCTCACTTTGTCTTGCGAAACGTCAGCACAACTTCGCCGGCCACGAAGAACTGCCTGTCGTCGGGGGGGAAGCTGAGAATCTGGTATGATTTGTTGGATGGCTTGAGGTGTACTTTCCCGTTGGCCAGTTCGTATATCCTTACTATTAGGACGCCGGCCGCGCTTCCGAGGACGAGAGAGTTCTGGTCGGGTTCGGTTACTCTCCTACAGACGACGTAATCGCCTTTAAAGAGGCCGACTATGTTCATGGCGTCGTCCGACACTCTGACAGCGAAGAGCTCACCGTCGGGGAGAAGTTTCGCATCGAAGTGGAGGACATCCACTATGTTTGAAAAAATGATTTCACGTGATTCTATTCTTGATACGACAGGTATAGTTCGCACTGAAGGGGGGAGGTCTGGGTTAGCCAGTTCGGTTTTGGGGAGATTTATGCCACGAGATCTTCCGGCCTCTCTCTCGATATAGCCCTTTCTTTCGAGTGCCTTGAGGAGGTCGCTGACCGCGCGAGTGGAGCTTATCCCCATTTGTTCGCCGAGTTCGCGGAACGTTGGGGGTTTTGAATGATCCTTTATGAATCGGCGGATAAATTCGAGTGCTTCACCCTGCCTCTTAGTAAGTCCTCTTGCCATCGCACGATAAATTACACAACACAAGTTTAGCTGTCAAGAAATTATCCAAACTTTTGTTCTTCTTTTTCATGATAGATTATAACGGCAACTAATGTTAAAAATAGGCGCAATTATTGGCTGTTTTGGGGGCTTTGGGTGTGTGGGGAAAAATGGCAAAAATCCTGCTTGACTTTTGGAGCGGGTTGGTTAAATTTCCAACGTGGTGGGGAAAAGTGGGGAAGTCTCCTGCTTTTCCCATTGTTTACTAAAAAAATGTGTCCGAAGGATTTTCGGAGAAGTTTAGAGGAAGATGTCGTCATTCAAAGGACGCTACGAATACGTTTTAGACTCGAAGGGTAGGCTAAGCATTCCTGCGAAGCTTCGGAAAAGCCTCTCCTCCGAGGCTCATGACACATTTGTCGTGACGCGCGGCGTCGAAAAATGTCTCTACGTTTATCCCCTCGATGAATGGCGGCGACTTGAAGAAAAGCTCCGCTCCCTCAACCAATTTCTGGAGAAGCACAGATACTTCATCAGAACCCTCCTAATGTGGGCTTCGGAAGAATTTCCTCTGGACTCACAATCACGCATCATAATTCCCAAGAACCTCCTCGAATTCGCCGAGATCGAAAAAGAAGTCGTCATCATTGGCGCCCTCGAAAGAATCGAACTCTGGAATCCAAAGACATTCGTTGAATACCTGAACTCCCAACCGGAGAACTACGCCTCAGTTGTCGAACAGATCATGGCGGTTAATGTCAACAAGTAATAATGACAATATACCACGAACCTGTACTCCTCAAGGAGAGTGTTGACTTCTTGATTACCGACCCGAAGGGGACATATGTCGATGCGACCTTTGGAGGAGGCGGACACACACGTGAGATACTTTCCAGGCTCGAACCCGAAGGGCGAGTCTACGCCTTCGATGTCGACATCAACTCACAACGCATAGCCGAAGATCTCTCCGCCTCTGACCGACGATTGCTATTCTTTAGGAGCAACTTCTCTTCTATCGGTTCTCTGCGCGAAAAACATGAGGGGGAATCTTTCAACGGGTTTCTCTTTGATCTCGGCGTCTCTTCGTATCAACTCGACAACGAAGAGGGATTCAGCTATAGGCGCGACGAAAAGCTCGACATGAGGCTCGACAAAAGGTTAAAGACTTCCGCGCACGAGGTCGTCAACTCGTACAGTCAGGACGATCTAGCCGACGTCTTTTTCAGATACGGCGAGGAGCCGAGGTCGCGCTCGCTCGCGAGGGCGATAGTAAGGGCGAGGGAAACCAGGGAGATTGAAACCACTGTTCAGTTGGCCGAAATAGTCTCTAGAGTGTTAGGGGGGGCCGTTAAGCCGTTATCAAGGATTTTTCAGGCGCTTCGAATCGAAGTCAACGGCGAAATCGAGGTGTTGTCTAAGGGACTCGATTCGGCGGTCGATACGGTAACAAAAGGGGGAAGGGTTGCCGTGATATCGTACCATTCCCTTGAAGACAGGGTTGTAAAGGAGAAGTTCAGGTACGAGGCTGCTTCGTGCGTCTGCCCCCCGGAGGCGATCATTTGCACTTGCGGTAAGAAGGCGAGAGTCAGGATACTGACAAGGAAGCCGGTGTCTCCGGGCGAAGACGCCGTGAAGAGCAACCGCCGAGCGAGAAGCGCGAAGCTGAGGGTGGCGGAGAAGATTTCATGAGCGAGGAAGCCAGGAAACCTGCCGAGCAGAAGAAACCGGCAAAGGGAGCCTCGCTCTCGGTATCAAAGTTTATGATAGTATTGGCCGGCGCGGTTGGAGTGCTTCTCCTCATAGTGAACAACAGCGTGACTGTAGATTCTCTCACAGCTGAGATCGGCTCTCTCGACTCGACTTATTCGGAGCTCAAGCTGCAGAACGATTCACTCCAGGCGGAGTTCAAAAGGCTTTCGAGCGCTGAAAGGATAACGCGAATCGCCTCCGAGAGGCTCGGGCTGGTGTACAGCAGTCAGACTCTCGACCAGATACAAATAGACAAGGACAAGCTTCAGGAAGCAGAAGAGCAGGATGCAAGAGACTCGACAAAATAGTCCGTCGGAGCCAAATCCGCGGGTGAGTTACAACGGCAGGGTAAATTTCCTGCGTGTTGTGTTCGCCCTGATCTTCCTCGGCATCGCCGTGAAGCTTGTCTTCGTTCAGGGAGTAAAGGGGTTTTATTATCAGCGCGTGGCCAAGGACCAGTATGAGAGCCGCGTGATTCTCCACGCAAACCGCGGTTTGATTTATGACCGCAACGGGAGTCTGATAGTATCCAACAGCTACGGCTTCTCTTATGCCGCCGACCCGCAACTTCTAAATCCCGATCAGAAATCGAAGCTAGCCGCGGAATTTGCATCTGTATTCAACATGCCGGCCTCCTCCTTTATGAGCAGGCTGAACGGCAAATCGCGCTTCGTCTGGCTTGCAAGGAACGTGAGCCCCGCTCAATCGGCGGCCCTTCAGAATTTCAAGATGTACGGCTTGATCCGTCTCCAGGAACAGCAAAGGCTTTATCCGTACGGAACGTCCGCCGGGCAGGTTCTCGGATTCACGAACGTCGACGGGAAGGGGGCGAGCGGCGTCGAGATGGAGTTTGACTCCCTCCTGGCCGGGACGAACGGTTACGAGATAATGCAGCGTGACGGTCTCGGAAGGAAGATGCCGTCAGTCGATTATCCGAAGGTTGACCCGGTGCCAGGATGCAACATACAGCTGACGCTCGACATGAACATAGAGCAGATCGTCGAGCAGGAGCTTGAGGCAGGAGTACAGCGGACGGGCGCCGCGTCTGCAACGGCCGTCTTCATGGACCCTAACACGGGCGAGATCTTGGCGATGGCAAACTATCCTTCGTTCGATCCATCCGAGTACGACAAGTACAGCAACGCGGACGCGCGTGACAGGGCGATAACAGATGTCTTCGAGCCGGGCTCAACTTTCAAGGTCGTCACCGCTTCCGCCGCGCTGGAGGAAGGGATCGAGACTCCCAATGACCTGATCTTCGCCGAAAACGGCAGGTACACTCTGTACGGTCGCGTCATTCAGGATTTCGAGCGAACGGGAGGATGGATCTCATTCAGGCGCGCCGTCGAGCTTTCGAGCAACGTCGTCTTCTCGAAGGTCGGCCGCAAGATCGGCTCCGACAAGTTTTACAGGTACGCCAGGGATTTCGGATTTGGAGCGCCGACGGGAATCGGTCTTCCCGGCGAAGTACCAGGCGAGCTGACAAAGCCGTATGAATGGTCCAAGGTCTCGCTCCCCTTCATGTCGTTCGGCTATGGTGTTCTCGTGACGACGCTGCAGATGGCTCAGGCGTATTGCGCGATTGCCGATGGCGGAATTCTTATGAAGCCGTACATCATAGACAAAATTGTCTCGCCGGACAACCAGGTCCTCTTCCAGAATTCTCCCATGCAGATTCGCCGCGTCGTGACGCCGGACGTCGCACAGACTCTCACCGGCATGTTCGTCGATGTCGTCGAGCACGGTACCGGAGAGGAGGCGAGGATACCGGACCTTCTCATCGCCGGCAAGACGGGAACTGCTCAGAAGCTTGTGGACGGGAAGTACTCGAAGAAATATTACCACGCATCCTTCTGCGGTTTCTTCCCGGTCCCGAACCCCGCGATAGTCGGATACATAATGGTCGACTCCCCGATGAAGGGTTACACGGGTGGCATGGTGGCGGCCCCCATTTTCAAAAAGATAGCGGAGCGCATTTACGGAATAATGTCCCGTCGGACCAACGACCTGACGAACGGTGAAATCCGGATGGTGTCTAACGGCGGGAATGGACAGAGTGTCGGGAAGGCCTCAGCCTCAGAATCCCCCTCCGGCATCGTCAGCGACGGCGTTCGGGTTCCTGACGTCGCCTTTCTTGATTACGGAACGGCTGCGGCAATACTTGAAAACCTCGGACTTGCCCCTTCGAGCTCCGGCCACCGCAACCTCGTTGTCATGTCAGAGAGCCCCGCTCCCGGGACCATGGTAAAGAAGGGTTCCATAGTGAGCATCAAGACGGCCGACGCGAGCCGCGTCAAAAAGATGCCCGATTTCACGGGCACGAGCGTGAGGAACGCTACGAGTTTTCTCCTGTCGGCAGGGGTTCCGTTCCGGGTTGTCGGCAGCGGAAAAATAGTTGCGCAGACACCCAGGGCCGGTCAGCCGATAAGCAAGAATGTCACCGTCGTAATCAATTGTGAAAACAAAGAATTCAACGTATCAGGGCTTTATTAAATGATCTTGAGCGAGCTCATAAGGAACGTTTCTGTCGGCGAGGTGATCGGTGATCTGAATATTGACATCACCGGCATCGCTTATGATTCCAGGAAAGTTCGGGATGGATCGCTCTTTGTCGCCCTTAAGGGAGCACAGATCGACGGTCATCGTTTTATCGTGGATGCCATAGGTAGCGGCGCGAGCGCGGTCGCGGTCGAGGACAACAGTATCGTCAATGACGATTACTTCCTCTCTCACCACACCACTAAACTACTTGTCCCCAGTACCCGCCGCGCTCTTGCGCTCATCTCCGCCAACTTCTTCTACCATCCCGCGGACAGACTCAAGATCGTCGGCATCACAGGCACTAATGGAAAGACCACTTCCACCTATCTCATCAAGTCAGTTTTTCAGAAAGCCGACGAGAAGGTGCTCCTCGTCGGTACCATCGGCTACATGCTGAACGATGAAGCGATAGGGGAGGCGACTAACACGACCCCCGAGTCGTTGGATCTTCAGAGCATGATGGCTGCGTCCGCGGCCCGCGGGGCTACCTGTGCGGTCATGGAAGTGTCTTCCCATTCATTAGTGATGGACCGTGTCTACGGAATACCCTACAAGGCTGCTCTCTTCACCAACCTGACTCAGGATCATCTCGATTTTCATGGGACGATGGAGAACTATTTCGAAGCCAAGAAGATACTGTTCGATATGCTGGCGCCGGGGAGTCATGCCGTCGTGAACATAGATGACCCGTATGGCGAGAGGATTGTGGCTGATACGAAGGCTAAGAAAGTCTTCTACGGCTTCGATCCGAGGGCCGACTTTTGCATAACCGAGTCGAGCTTCAGTGTCACTGGCACGAGCATCACGATAGGCCACAACGGACAAGAATTCGCGATTGATTCGAGGTTGGTCGGCAAATTCAACGCATATAACCTTGCCGGAGCTTTCGCTGTGGCGGTGAGCCTGGGATACAGTCCTTCCCTGTCAGCAAAGGCGCTTGCCGACGTGGACAGCGTGAAGGGGCGCTTCGAACGAATCGATTCCGGCAAGGGATTTCTCGTTGTGGTAGACTACGCGCACACCCCAGACTCACTGCAGAAGACTCTTCAGTCGGCAAGGGAGATCCTTTCCTCCGCGAACGAGGGAGGAAGGCTGATCACCGTCTTCGGTTGCGGCGGGAATCGAGACAGGACGAAGCGACCGAAGATGGGAAGGATATCGGAAGAGCTGAGCGACCTTACGATTGTCACATCGGACAATCCCCGTTTCGAGGATCCAGAAGCGATTGCTGACGAAATCATGTCCGGCATGACGGGGGGTAGCGACAGGATAATGAAGATAGTCGATCGCCGCGAAGCCATACATGAGAGCATGAAGCTGGCTCAGCGGAACGATATAGTCGTGCTCGCCGGGAAGGGACACGAGGACTACCAGATAATCAGGGAGCGCAAGATTCATTTTGACGACCGGGAGGAAGTCGAGAAAGCTCTGGGCTTGAGAGATTGATAACGCTTGAAGAACTGCGTGGCATCGGCGGAGCATCGTTGGAGAACCTGAGGTTCAGGCGGGCAAAAGGTGTGTCCACTGACTCAAGGCACGTCTCCAGTGGCGAAATCTTTTTCGCTCTGCGGGGGGAGAAGTTCGATGGGCACGCTTACGTCTCCGAGGCAATTCACAAAGGAGCCGCATGCGTGGTTGTCGACCGTGCTTGGTACAGGAAGGTCTACAAGGGTTCCGCCCGAAATATCTCCCAGCCGCTTGTCGTCGTCGATGACACGCTTCGCGCTCTCGGCGACCTGGCGAAGGTCTATCGCAGAAAATTCGGAATGCCAGTAATCGCGGTTGGCGGTTCAAACGGAAAGACGACGACGAAAGAGATGATCGCCAGAGTTCTCGGAAAAAAGTATCGGGTTGCGAAGACAGAGGGGAATCATAATAACCATATAGGCGTCCCTCTGACGATATTTGGATTCAGGGATTCACATGAGGCGGCGGTCGTCGAAATCGGCACAAACCACTTCGGCGAGATAGAACGGCTGTGCGAAATTCTCGAACCGACCGGCGGTCTTATAACAAATGTCGGAACTGAGCATCTTGAGTTCTTCGGAAGCGTGGCGGGTGTCGCAAGGGAAGAGGGAAAGCTGTTCGGGTTCCTTGCCAGATCGGGTGGCACTGCATACGTCAATGCGGACGACACCAGGCTCACCGGTCTGTCGAAAAAGAGCCGTAAGAGGTTCACGTTCGGGTTTAGGTCCTCCTCCGGCAGAAAGGTATCTGGCAAGCTCTTCGGTTTCGATGCGAAGGGATGCGCCGTCTTTGAGATGAAATTTGACGGAAGGACTGAGTTGGTTCATCTTTCAGTCCCGGGTATGCACAACGCGATGAACGCCCTGGCGGCGGCGGCGGTCGGATTTGGCCATGGCGTCAGCCATCCTGAAATCAAGCGTGCCCTCGAATCTTTCAGGGCCTATGACAAGAGAATGCAGGTCTTCAGGAAAGGCGGCGTCACAATTCTTAACGACACCTATAATTCCAATCCGGAATCCGTCATAGCGGCGCTGGCATGGATGTCTACTGTCCGCACGACGGGGAGAAGGATAGCCGTTCTCGGTGACATGCTCGAACTTGGAGAATCATCCGTCAGGGAACACAGGCGTGTCGGATCCGAAGTTGCGAGGAAGGGAGTCGACACCCTTATGACCTTTGGGAAGATGGCACGGCAGATAGCGGCCGCCGCTGACGGCAGGGCCGAAGCGAAGACTTTCAGCGACAAGAAGATTCTGTCGAAGACACTCCTCGAGAGACTGATGCCCGGCGATGTGGTCCTCGTCAAGGGATCGCGCGGTATGAAAATGGAAGAAGTCGTCGATGCCCTTCTAGGCGGATTGAATGAGCGGAGGAAGGCCTGATGCTTTACTACCTTTTTGACCTGTTGGAGAAACAGTTCCACCCGCCCGGTTTCGGAGTTTTCAGGTATATAACTTTCCGTTCCGCGCTAGCCGCTATTACCGCGCTCCTGATAAGTTTTGTCATAGGACCGATGGTTATCAGGAAGCTGCACAAGCTTCAGATTGGCGAGCAGGCAAAGATTGAGGGGCCGAAGTCACACCTTTCCAAGGCGGGTACTCCGACGATGGGGGGACTTATTGTCCTCGGATCCGTAGTCATACCAATGGTTCTTTGGGGAGATCTAACGAACCCCTATGTCCTTCTAATACTTCTGATAACGATCTGGCTCGGCGCGCTCGGCTTCACGGATGACTATTTAAAGGTCGTGAAGAAAAAGCGAAAGGGGTTAATAGCCAGATACAAACTGATCGGGCAGATTAGCATCGGCCTCATCGTCGGTGCGGCTCTTTATTTTTCACCCGAGTTGCATCCGTTCAACTCCATAACGACTGTGCCGTTCTTTAAGAACTTGAATTTCGACTACGGTTATTTCTACATCCCGGTGGTGGTTTTCATAATTACTGCCACTTCGAACGCGGTAAACCTGACGGACGGGCTGGACGGACTCGCGATCGGAACAGTTGGGATCACCGCCCTGACACTTGCCCTGATGTCGTATGTCTCCGGGAACATAGCTTTCAGCCGTTATCTAAACATTATCTACCTGCCTGGGACCGGTGAGCTGACGGTGTATTGTTTCGCGCTCGTCGGCGCGGCGCTTGGATTTCTCTGGTACAATACGCATCCCGCACAGGTGTTCATGGGTGATACCGGTTCACTAGCGTTGGGAGGAGCGATCGCCGGACTTTCCATTATGATAAAGAAGGAGCTCGTCCTTCCAATACTCGGCGGGATTTTCCTGGCGGAGGAGGTCTCCGTGATTCTGCAGGTGCTTTACTTCAGGTACACTAAGAAGAGGTACGGGGAGGGAAGAAGGATTTTCAAGATGGCGCCGCTCCATCACCATTTCGAGCTCGACGGCGTTCCGGAGTCCAAGATAGTGACAAGATTTTACATCGTCGGGATACTTCTAGCGATACTCAGTTTGACGACTTTCAAGGTGAGATAATTGGGCAGGCCTGACAAAATAAAATCAGCAAGGGTTTCGGTCCTGGGTGCCGCCAGGAGCGGCATCGCCGTCGCCAGGCTCCTCAAGTCGAAGGGAGCGAGCGTGTTCGTGAGCGATAAGAAACCGATCGAAGAAGCGGCTCATCAGATCGAGGCGCTCGAAAGCATCGGTGTCGAATACGAGTTCGGTGCGCATTCGGACAGGCTCTTCAACGCTGACTTCATTGTAATGAGCCCGGGAGTCCCTTCCAATCTGAACCTTGTCCAGCACGCTGCAAAGGTTGGGCTGAATATTTACAGCGAGGTGGAAGTCGCGTCGTGGTTTTGCAGGGCGCCGATCGTCGCGATCACAGGCTCGAACGGAAAGACCACAACGACCACGCTGATCGGCAAAATCTTTGAGAAGTCCGGTAGGAAGACTGTGGTAGCCGGGAATATCGGCCTTCCCATCTCTGACTACGTAGCGGATCTCGAAGAGGACGCGGTGGCGGTGCTTGAGGTGTCGAGTTTCCAGCTTGACCACATCGACACATTCAAGCCAAGGGCGGCGGTCCTTTTGAACATCACGCCTGATCATCTCGACCGGTATGAGAGTTACCAGGCTTACATGAACGCGAAGTTCAAAATATTCATGAACCAGACCGCGGATGATTTCTCTGTCTACAGCCATGATGACTCTGCAGTCGTGGCGCACGGCGACGCGTTGAAGACGATAAGGCGTCCCTTCACCGTGAAGGACAAATTGGATCGCGGAGGCTATGTCGAGGACGGCAGGGTGTTCCTGGTCGAGGACAATGAGCCGGTTCATCTGATCGATTGGGAAGAGATCAGGATCCGCGGCGTTCATAATCTATACAATTCGCTGGCCTCTGCACTGGCCGCGAGGGCGCTCGGTGTCCCCTTGGATGTCATCGCGGACACGCTCAGAGAATTCGCGGGCGTTGAGCACAGGCTCGAACCGGTGCGCAGCCTCGGCGGCGTGAGGTACGTGAACGATTCGAAAGCGACGAACGTCGACGCGGTCTGGTATGCGCTTGGAAGCTTCGAGGAACCGATCGTTCTGATTGCCGGCGGGAAGGACAAGGGGAATGACTACTCTCCCCTTTTCGAGCCGGTGAAGCGGAAGGTGCGTGCCATGATATTGATCGGCACGGCTGCCCCGAAGATGCAAAAGGAATTTCAGGACAAGACGAAGTGCGTCATGGCGTCTTCAATGGAAGACGCGGTCGCCAAGGCGAGGCGGGAGGCTAAGAGGGGCGACGTCGTTCTCCTCTCCCCGGCATGCGCCAGCTTCGACATGTTCCAGGACTATGAGCACAGAGGAAGGGAATTCAAAAGGCTGGTGATGGAGCTTTGAGCCGACAACTTTCAAATACATCCGGGAAGTCACCCCGTACGCCGTTCAGGACCGCCGATAAGTGGTTCCTCTTCGCCGTACTCTCGCTGATGTTCATGAGCCTCGTCGTCGTTTACAGCGCCAGCGCGTTCTGGGCGGAGCTGAAATTCCAGAACCCCGCGTATCTTCTCCGGAGTCATCTCTTCAAAGTCGTAATCGGGATGGTTCTAATTTTCGCCATTGCCAAAATTGATTACCACAAGTATCAGAAGTATGCGGTCCATCTCCTCGCCCTGTCGGCACTTTTACTTCTTGTAGCGATTGGTCAGCGCGTCATTATAAAGGGCGCGGCCAGATGGATCCATCTCGGAATATTCAGCTTCGAGCCGTCCGAGATCGCCAGGATGGCAATACTGTTCTTTACTGCCGGCTATCTGGCGGAAAACGCGGAGAAGCTGGGGGATTACAGGAACCTGATAACCCCGATAGGGGCGACTGCGCTAATCGCGGGTATGATTGTGCTCCAGCCGAATTTCAGCACGGCTTTGATGATTATTGCGGTGGTGGGCATGATTTTCCTAACGGGAGGCGTGCGGAAGTCGCACTTCGCGGCGCTCGTTGGAGCCGCTGTGTTGATAGGAGCTGTGGTCCTGGTCTTCGAGGCATACCGCGTCCACAGAATTGAAACCTGGATCAACCATGGCTCCGGCAATTACCAGGTCAGGCAGTCAATAATAGGGTTCGGCAACGGCGGAATATTCGGCGTCGGGCCGGGCAACAGCAAACAGCGCAATCTCTTCCTCCCCGAATCGTACGGGGACTTCATTTACTCGATCATCGGTGAAGAGTACGGGTTGTGGGGTTCGCTCCTCATACTTCTTGTCTTTCTCTTCCTCGCTTTTCGAGGAACCGCAATTGCCAAACGGGCGCCCGACAGGTTTGGATATCTTCTCGCAATCGGGATAACGAGCGGAATATGTTTTTACGCGTTCGTCAATGCGGGGGTCGCGATCGGGCTCTTCCCGACCACCGGCCTACCGATGCCCTTTATCAGCTACGGCGGGACCGCCATGATAACCAATTCCATAGCCGTGGGAATACTGCTCAACGTGTCGAAGCAGATTCCTGAGCTGTCAGAAGTTGCAGGCGAATCACCGACAGCCGCCCCGCCGTCGGAGCGGAATGTTTCGAAGAAGACAAATGTGAGGAACAATGATCCCGTCGTCGGGAGGATATACAGCTGATGGTGCGCGTGGTATTCGCGGGAGGCGGCACCGGTGGACACGTCTTTCCGGCAATCGCGATTGCCGAGAGGCTCTTGACGACTAAGGATGTGGATGTGATGTTCGTAGGAACAAAAAATAAGATAGAGGCTCGGATCGTGCCGCAGCTCGGATACAAGTTCAGGTCTATCTGGATCGGCGGCTTCTCGAGGAAGCTCAAACTCTCGAACTTCCTCCTTCCGCTGAAGGTAGTCGTGTCCGTGGCGCAGTCCATGAAGCTTCTTATCAGCTACAAGCCTGACGTCGTCGTGGGCACGGGCGGATATGTGTCCGGTCCGGTCTGCGCGGCTGCCGTGATTACGGGAACACCGATCGTGCTCCAGGAGCATAACAGTTATCCGGGAGCGATGACGAGGCTATTCTCTCCTTTCGCGCGCGAGATCCACATTGCATTTGAGTCATCCAAAAAGTATTTTCGTGTGCGCCGCAGCTTGTTTGTCACGGGTAGCCCCGTAAGAAAATTACCGAAGCTTGAGCGAGAGGAAGCGCTTAAGTTCTTCGGTCTTGGCACGGGGAGAAAAACGCTCCTTGTCACGGGCGGCAGTCTTGGAGCAGTGAATCTCAACAGTGCCGTATTAAAAGTCGTTGACGAGTTAATAAGCCGCAATTACCAATTGATTTGGCAGACGGGCTCCGTCGATTACGAGAGAATCGTCGGGAGCTTCAAAGATAATCCTGATAGGCTGGAGTTTATCAGGATAGAAAAATTCATAGAGAAAATGGATCACGCCTACGCGGCGGCTGACCTTGCCGTCTGCAGAGGCGGTGCTACTACCGTTGCCGAACTCATCTATTTCAATCTCCCCTCGCTTATAGTCCCTTATCCTTACGCCGCGGCAAACCATCAGGTTGAAAACGCGCGCGCTCTCGTGGAAGGAGGCGCGGCGGTAATGGTTGAAGAATCCGGGGCGGAACAAAAATTCGCCGCTGAAATATTGGGACTCGTAGATAAGCCTTCTCGCCTTGTGTCGATGAGGGATAACCTTCAAGCCATGTCCCACGAGGACGCGGCTGAAGTCATAGCTAAGTCTGTGCTGAGGATCGCGGGACGTGAGTAGGCACTTCAAGCGCAGGTTCGAATTCTATTATCAGTCGGTGGCCGTCTACGCGCTTGCCACCATACTTTATGCCGTCGTCAGAGGGACTTTCGGCGAAAGCGAGTTCAGGTTCGTATTCAGGGACCCGATCGTATACGCCTTCATCGCGGTCCTTGTTTACTCCGTGATTGTTCTCGGCTTCAACATGCTGTACCAGCGCGACGTTGAAGTGACTGACAGATCGATCGTGTTCAGGAACAGGTTCGACAGCAGGGAAGTCCCCCTGTCGGATGTCGAGTGGATCAAGGTTGGCAAGGCGAAGCGCATGAAGGTGCGCGGGAGTTACAAGGTGATAAGGTTGAAGTTGAAGTCTCATCTGAGGGCGATGCGCATCAATCCCGTGCACTTCCATGACGAGAATGGGATGATCGAGACTTTCAGGGAATTAAGTCAAAAAGTTGACCCCATCACTGAAAATCGGGAGGCGAAGGAAGCGGGAAATGTTTAAGAGCGTCCGAAAGATACACATGGTCGGCATCGGCGGAATAGGGATGAGCGGAATCGGCGAAATCCTTCTGGATCAGGGGTTTGAGGTTTCCGGGTCAGACCGACAGCTGAGCGATATAACTGAGCGGCTTGAGAAACTCGGTGCGAGAATTTACAAGGGACACTCAGCAAAGAACCTCGATGAGGCGGATGTAGTCGTGTACTCGTCCGCTGTTCACATGGACAATCCGGAACTTGTGGCCGCGGCGGAAAAGAAGATACCCGTGATCCGCAGGGCGGAGATGCTTGCTGAACTTATGAGGATGAAGTACGGCATCGCGATTGCCGGGACGCACGGCAAGACGACGACGACGAGCATGGCAAGCCTGATCCTTATGGAAGGCGGCCTCGACCCGACCGTCATCGTCGGGGGAAAGCTCTCAAGCCTCGGCGGGACGAACGCGCGGCTCGGTCACGGCGATTACATAGTAGTCGAGGCGGATGAGTTCGACCGTTCCTTCCTTCAGCTCACTCCCGTCATTGCTGCGATCACCACGCTTGAGAGGGAGCACCTTGACATCTACACCGACCTTGAGGACATCAAGAGAGCCTTCGTGGAATTCGCGAACAAAGTCCCATTTTACGGCTTCGTAATTCTGTGTCTCGACGAGCCTTCGATACAGGAAATACTGCCGCTGATAAGGAAGAAAGTCGTTACTTACGGCCTGAATGCGCAGTCCGATCTTCGCGCGGTGAACATTTCCTTCCACGAGAGCAGGAGCACTTTCAGTCTCCTCCACCGCGGGAAGAATCTAGGTGAGATAACGCTGAACGTCCCCGGCTTGCACAACATAAAGAACTCGATGGCCGCAATAGGGATTGGGCTCGAACTCGGGATCGATTTCCAGAAGATAAGAAAGGCCGTGGAGTCCTTCGCAGGCGTTTACAGGAGAATAGAAATAAAGGCCGAAACGGAAGGGGTGATGGTCGTGGATGATTACGCGCACCATCCTACGGAGGTGCAGGCAACTTTGTCAGCGTTGAAGTCTGGCTGGCCTCAGAGAAGAGTGGTCGCCGTGTTTCAGCCTCATCTTTATTCAAGGACAAGGGATTTCCACGACGAGTTCGGGAGGAGCTTCTTGAACGCAGATGTGCTCGTCGTGACGGAGGTGTATCCGGCCCGCGAGGAGCCAATACAGGGAGTCACGGGGGAACTTATCGTCAACGACGCGCGTGCCTTCGGACACAAGGAAGCGCATTACGTCCAGGACAAACAGCAGTTGCCTGAATTTCTGATGAAGATAAGGAGGCCCGGCGACATAGTGGTCACGCTGGGTGCCGGAGACATCTCCAGGTATGGCGAAGAATTTATCGGCCTTCTCTCGAAGGGATCGCCGGCTAAGGGAAAGGGGACGAGGCAGAAGCCCGGAAGATAGAGAATGCCCAAGATAGAAAGGACATACCTGAGCTTCATACTGTCGATAAGCCTTTTGATGGCTCTGTTTCTCCTCGCCCAGAATTGGAAAAGGCAGCTTGCCGTTGAGAAGGTGAAGGTGTATGACACGCGGATCCTGACGGGAGACGAGGTGCGCTCGCTCGCTGAGGTACCGATAGGCGCGCCGCTTTACGCGCTCAACCTCATGAAGATAGCGCGCAACGTCGAGCAGAGTCCATTCGTGGACCGCGCCGTTGTGGTCAGAGCACTTCCGTACGACCTTACGATAACAGTCAGCGAGCGCGACCCGATAGCGATCGTCGCGACGGGTTCCACGATGTTATCGGTTGACGGGAACGGGATCATGCTTCCTCTTCCTATGCAGCGGAAAAACAACATGCCTGTTATAACGAATGTGCAGGGCCAGCTCGGGGTGGGCGACACGGCGAGGGGCGCGCTGATGCAGGCTGTGAAGTTTATCCAGGACACTCAGGCGTACGGTCCTGCTTTGACTGCTAATATCGCAGAGGTAAGGCTGGACGGCGGCAATCTCGTTGCCTACACCACGGCTTCATCCCTTCCCGTAATCATAGGCACGAACGATTTCGAGAGGAAGCTCCTTTATCTCCAGAAGTTTCTGACAGATGTGGACAACAGCAATGCCACCCCGAATTACAGTTACGTCGATCTGAGGTTCAACGGACAGATCGTTCTCGGAACGCTATCCGGAAGCCTTCACAATCAGATTGCGATGAAGGGACCAGGCGGAAAAGAAAACTGAGGCATTTAAATGAATAACAGCATAATTGTAGCCCTCGACATCGGTACGACGAAAGTCTGCGCACTCGTCGTCGAGAGCGATCAGAACGGCAGGCTCAACGTTCTGGGAATCGGGACGAGCAAATCCGGCGGCATGAGCCGCGGCGTGGTCGCCAATATCGACAGGACAGTCAAGTCGATTCAGGAGGCCATACAGATAGCCGAGTCAAAACCCGGCACGAAGATAAAGAGCGCCATAGTTGGCATCGCCGGTGAGCACATAGACAGTTTCAAGACTAACAGCATAATCACCATAAGCAATCCGGACCACGAGATCACCGAGTCCGACATCGACAGGCTGATAGAGGACGCGAAGCGGGTCCATCTGTCGCGCGACAGGGAGATCATCCACATCATCCCGCAGGAGTTCATCATCGACGGTCAGACGGTTACGCATGATCCGATCGGTATGGCGGGGGTGCGTGTGGAGGCATCCATGCACGTCGTGACCGGCCTCGTCACCGCCGCGCAGAACATACACAAGTGCGTGGAACGTGCGGGACTTAAGGTGGACGAACTCGTGCTCCAGCCTCTCGCCTCAAGCTATTCGGTTCTCACGGAGGACGAGAAGGAAGTCGGCGTCGCGCTGCTTGACATCGGAGGTGGCACGACTGACCTAGCCGTTTTCGAAGACAGGACCATAAGGCACACGGCGGTCATACCAATAGCGGGTGACCACATAACGACGGATATCCGAAAAGGGTTGGGAATACTCCCGGAGCAGGCTGAGGACCTTAAGGTCAATCATGGCTATGCGATGGTGTCGGAAGTGGTGGACGACGAGCCGATACTCATCCCGGGAATTGGTGGAAGGAAGCCGATAGAGATAAATAAGAAGCTCCTTGCTCAGATAATTCAGCCCCGTATCGAAGAGCTGCTCGACATCGTGGCGATGGAGGTTAAGAGGTCGGGTTATTCGCGTCATCTGTCGGCGGGCATAGTCCTGACGGGCGGCGGGGCGCTGCTCAAGGGAATGCCGGAGCTCGTTGAATACGTGCTTGGCGTGCCGGCGAAGATCGGAATACCGCAGACGTTTGACGGAGGTTTCGCCCGTGAAGTGGAGAATCCCATGTATGCCACCGCTGTGGGACTCGTTCAGTACGGTCTTAAGAGAGGCGTGGGCAAGTCTACGATAGAATTTCCAGAACAGGTTCATGAGCGTGAGGAACCTGCTGATAACCCTTCGGCAAAGGGCGAGAAGCCTGAAAAGAATCCGGCTTCGCAGAAGAAGGATCCGTTTGGAATTGGAAAAGGTGTCCAGTTCCTCAAGAAGTTTATTAACAAAAACATAGACAATGTCTAAGAAGGAGGCATAACAACGTGTTCGAGTTAGACACAGAGAAACAAGGGCCGCGGATAAGAGTAGTGGGCGTTGGCGGATGCGGCGGGAACGCCATCAACAGCATAGCCAAGCGAGGAATCCATGGCGTAGATCTGATATCGGTGAACACAGATATGCAGGACCTCGAGAGGAGCAGCGCGCCGAACAGGATCCAGATCGGCAAGAGCACGACGCGCGGACTCGGCGCTGGGTCCAATCCTGAAATTGGCAGGCGGGCTGCGCTCGAAGCGCGCGACGAGATATACCGCGCGCTGAAGGACAGCGACATGGTCTTCCTGACTGCCGGCATGGGTGGCGGAACCGGAACTGGCGCCGCACCGGTGATCGCGAGCATCCTAAAGGGAGTCGACCGCGATGAAATGAAGAAAGACGGACAGGAGGAGCCGACCCCACTTGTCGTTGCCGTGGTCACGAAGCCTTTCAGCAACGAGGCTAAAGAGCGCATGCGCAACGCCGAAACCGGCATCGAAGAGCTGAAGAAGTATGTCGATGCGTTGATAGTGATTCCGAACGAGAAGCTCCTGACTATTTCGGATAAATCGGCGGGCTACCTCGCGTCGCTTCAGAAGATCTACGATGTGCTCTACGATGCCATACGCGGAATATCCGAGATAATCACGAGACCCGGTTTCGTCAACGTGGACTTTGCAGACGTCAGGACCGTCCTTGCCTCCAGAGGGGATGCCATCATCGGGACCGGCATTGCGAGCGGAGACAGGCGCTCGGCGGAGGCCGCCTCTGCGGCCATATCGAACCCTCTTCTCGAAGAGATCTCGCTCGAGAGGGTCGAGGGAATCCTTGTCAGCATTACGGCCGGATCCAGTTTCGGACTTCATGAATACGATGAGATCGTCAAGACCGTCCGCGGCGTGGCCAAGAACGGCGACGACGAGAGCAAGGTGATTGTCGGCGTGTCGATAGACGAGAAGATCGAGAAGGAAGTGATAGTGACCGTGATCGCCGCCGGCCTGAACAATCGCCCCCAGCCTCTTCCCACTCCTACGCCCGATCCGAGACGCAGGCTGACAATCAAGGATAAGGAGAAGACCAAAGAGCAGACCTGGACGCTCAAGCCGGACTGGCGCTCATTCGACGAGCCCACTTTTGAGCGAAATGGCATCAACATTCACCTCAACAAGCTGGATGAGGAAGAGAATCCTGACGATTCTCCGGCGCCAAAACCTGGCGAGAGACCCGCTTTTCTGAGAAAGGTGATGGACTGATACCCCGAAAAACAGGATTGGAATAATCACATGGAAGCCTTAAACTCTGTTACCGACATCAGGAAGCTTTTTGCGATGGAAAAGCGTGAACTCAACATAATGATGATTGAAGACGATCCGGATATTCCAAAACTGGCTCGTCTTTATCTAAAACCCTACAAGGACGCGGAGTTCAATCTTGTGTGGGTTGAGACTGGCGAGGACGCGCTGAAGTTCCTGCAGGACAGTCAAAACCTCGATGTCATATTGCTGGACTATCAGCTTCCGGGGATGAATGGCCTTGAGACGGCGCGCATGATTCGCGAGAAAGGCATCCGTATTCCACTGGTCTTCCTCACAAACGCAATCGATTTCAAGATCGCCATCGAGGCGATGAAGTTAGATGTGGAAGACTACCTGCTGAAGGAAGAGGCCATAACTTCAATTCTCCCGAGCATAATACTTAACGTCGTCGAACGCGTTAGACTTCGCGACAAGCTTGCGGAAGCCGAGGTGAACAAGATCGCGCAGCGAGAGAGGATAGACGGGATAAAGAGCCTCATAGTGACAATCTCGCACGAGCTCAACAACCCGCTCGCCGCGCTTAAGCTTGCCATAAACGTCCTTCAGCGAAAGCAGATACCTCCTGACATACTAAGCTACCTCGCCATCATGAAGGAGAACACCGAACGGATTGAAGGGGTGGTGGCGAAGCTCAGGGATCTCAAGGGTGACAAGGTGACGGCCTATATTGGCAATATCAAGATGATCGATCTTTCTGAATGAGCGAATGGCCGAACTCCTCAGTGCACTCGTCGTCGACGATGAAAAAAACGTCTCGGATCTCCTAAAGCTTCAGCTCGACGAAGTCGGGTTTTCCGTTGACGTCGCCAATGACGGCGCAGTCGGCATCAACAAGATCCAGTCCCGGAGATATGATGTAATCCTTCTCGATTTGAAGATGCCGCGCGTGAACGGCCTCGAAGTCCTGAAGTTCGCGAGGGAGACCCAGCCCGACGCGCAGGTACTCATACTCACCGGATACGGCGACATAAAGACCGCCGTCGATACAATCAAGATGGGCGCCTTCGATTTTATCCCCAAACCGTACAATTTTGACGAGCTCCTCGTCTCAGTGAACAACGCCCTGCGCATGCGGCGTCTCATCGTGGACAACAAGGTGATGAGGATGCAGCTGGGCGAAGGGAAGTTCCAGCTGGTCGGGAAGAGCGCAGCGCTGCAGAAGGTAGTGGACGTCGCGCTGAAGGTGGCGCCAAGCGATGCCTCCGTCATGATCACCGGGCCGAGCGGGTCCGGAAAAGAACTTATCGCTCACCTGATACATGAGAACAGCGAGCGGGCGAAGAAACCATTTGTCGCGCTGAACTGCGCCTCCATTCCCGACACGCTCATAGAAAGCGAGCTCTTCGGACACGAGAAGGGGGCATTCACGGACGCGCATTCTCTCAAACAGGGGCTGGCGGAAATTGCGGATGGCGGCACGCTTTTCCTCGATGAGGTCGGCGACATAAGCTTCCTGGTACAACCGAAGCTCCTGAGGTTCATTGAGACAGGCACGTTTCGCCGAGTCGGTGGAAACGCCGAGATGGAGGTCAATGTCCGCATAGTATCGGCCACGAACAAGGACCTCGAACGTGAAGTGGAGGAGGGTAAATTCAGAGAAGACCTCCTCTACCGTCTCAATGTTGTCCACTTGGAAGTTCCTCCATTGAGTCAGCGGCGGGAAGACATACCGCTTCTTGTCGATCACTTCCTGACGAAGAAGCAGCGGAACCGCAGGGCGACCAGGATATCGGAGGACGCTTTGAGCCTTCTCCTCGAGTATGACTGGCCGGGAAACATCAGGGAGCTTGAGAACGTCATCGAGCGGGCCGCTATACTAGCTGGCGGAGACGAGATTACCCCCGAGTTCATTGCCCTTACATCCAAGTCGAAATCGACAGACCTGCGGAGGATCCCAACGCGCCTCTCTCTTGCGGAGCTCGAGAAAATACATATCGAGAACGTGCTGAAGGCAAACAACTATAACCGCAACAGGTCAGCAAAGGCACTTGGAATAAGCCTGAAGACGCTTTACCTCAAAATAAAGGGCTACGAAATAGACACGCCTAACGGCAAAGATTAGGCGTCTTGCACGATCATGGCGTTCCCGCCGCCTCTAAAACAGAGGACGGGGGAGCGCTCCTCTGAAATTCATCCGGCACTCATATCACTCATCGAATACCTGTACGTTAGACGTACGGACGTGACAAACATATTGTCCTTCAGCTGAGCGTTCAATTCAAAATCACTCTTCCATTGCACATGACGGACTTCAGCTTCTCAATGTTGAGCTTCTGGATCTGTTGAGGGAGGGGAGCGTAGCCGAGAGAGGCAGAATACTTCTGTCCGTCCGTCACTGCCCATCGGATGAATTCCAGCAGCGCTTTGGCGCGTTCCAGGTTTGACTGCTCCTTGTAAACGAGGAACCAAGTCGCGCTTGAGATTGGGTAGGACTCCTTGCCAGGCGCGTTGGTTATTGAAAACCTCAAATCTTCCGGGAGGGTTCTCGACGCGTTGGCAAGTGCCGCCGTGACTCCCGGAATCGAGGGGCGGACAAATTCGCCCGCTGCGTTCCTGACGTCCGCGAAGGCTATGTCGTTCTGTAGCGCGTAAACAAGCTCCACGTAACCGACAGCGCCGGGTGAGCGCGACACCTGACTGGAAACACCATCATTCCCTTTTCCCCCTATGCCGACGGGCCAGTTGAGACTGGTGGATCTGCCAACCTTCTCCTTCCATTCGCTGTTGTTCTTGGAAAGGTAGTCAGCAAATATGTAGGTCGTTCCGCTCCCGTCTGCCCTATGGACGACAAGGATTCTCGTGTTCGGCAATTTAATATCCGGGTTGAGCGCTTTAATTCTTGCGTCATCCCAAGTTGTAACTTTGCCGAGGAAGATGTCGGCGATCGCAGACCCGTCGAGTCTCAATTTCTGCGTCACACCAGGAACGTTGTAGACAACGACGACCGCCCCCAGCGTTTCCGGTATGTGCAGGACTTCGCCATGCGCCCTTCTCGCGTCTTCAAGTTGTTCCTCTGTCATCGGGGCATCACTTGCCCCGAAGTCCACAGTTCCAGAGACAAGCTGCCTTATGCCGCCACCGCTTCCGATGGCCTGGTAGTTGACGCGAACGGTCGGTTCCTTCTTATGGTATTCGTCCGACCACTTTGAAATCAGCGGATACGGGAAGGTTGCTCCAGCACCGTTCAGCAGGGTCTGTCCGCTAGCACCCATCACAGACAGAATGACGGCGACGCTTACTGTTGCAATACGATTCAGCATCGTCTTTTCTCCCTAATTGTTTTATGAGTTGTTAAAGAGTGCAATATGGAAATCGCGCGCACATTGCCCTTATGCTCACCATGAAGTTAGCAACGACCGGTGAAACCTGCATCAAGCTGACGTTAAGCTTTCGCGAAATGCTGGGTAAGAGGACGACTCCTCACGCCGATATCCGGATGACGAGGGAAAGGCTGCGACGGATGGGAATCGCCGAGGGTTTAGTCTGTGTCCTTTGATGGAATGCAAGCATGAATGGTGCTCTGGCGGATAAACGGAAATATTTCGGTGTTGCCGGCCCGCCGAAAAAAACAGCGGGGCCGCAGTTTTTAGGCCGCGAGCCCCGCATCCTCTTGCCCCGAAATGTGAAACGTCGTCTTAGAGTAGGCTCTTTCCCTTGTAATTAACCTTCTTCAAAAGGTTCAATTCCATCTTCTGGATCGGCTTGGGTATGGGGGCGTAGTCCAGAGCGGGCTCCATCTCTTGTCCCTTAGTAAGGACCCAGTGGAGGAACTTCACTGTCTCCTTGGCAACCTGGTAGTTCGTCTGATTGACATAAACGATGAGCCAGGTGGCGCTGGAGATGGGATAGGAAGTCTTGCCGGGAGCGTCAGTTATCGAGAACCTGAGGTCCTTCGGGACGATCTTCGCCGCGTTGGCCGCTGCTTCACTCACACTTTGTATGGTCGGATGAATGAACTCACCAGCCTTGTTCTGTATCGAACCGAAAGGAACATTGTTCTGAAGGGCGTAGATGAGCGTAACGTATCCTATCGAGTAAGGTATCTGCTCGAGCTGGCCGGTCACTCCCTGGTTTCCCTTCGCGCCGAGGCCGATGGGCCAGTTGACGCTCGTTCCTTTGCCGACCTTGTCGTTCCACTCCTTTGAAACCTTGCAGAGATAATCGACGAAGATATAGGTGTCGCCGCTGCCATCAGAACGGTGTACCACGATGATCGGCCTGTGGGGGAGATTCGCGCCGGGGTTAAGTGACTTTATGGCAGGATCATCCCAGGTCTTTATCTTGCCGAGGAAGATGTCTGCGATCACGGGGCCCGTGAACTTGAGTATGCCATTGTAGCCGGGTATGTGATAAGAAACTGCGACTGCTCCCATGGCTTCCGGGAGGTGGACGACGGGGCCATGCGCCTTCTCACAAGCCGCTATCTGCTCGTCGTTCAGCGGGGCATCGCTTGCGCCAATCTCCACCGTGCCGGCAGTGAGCTGGTTGATTCCGCCGCCCGAACCGATGGCCTGGTAGTTGAACTCCACTTCCGGATGCATCTTATGGTACTCATCAGACCACTTTGAAAACATCGGATAGATGAAGGTTGAACCCGCGCCGTTGATCAGCGTCTGCGCGCTCACCATGACGGTGGACACTAGAACGGCAGCCACGGCTATAAGAACTTTTTTAAGCATCTCAGTGCTCCTCTTAGTTTTGTATAATTCGTTTAAGTATAACTCTTTTGACACGATATCTTTTTCCGTTAGAAGCTTATGAAGAAAGTCGCTTTGGCGACGACATCCGGATTAGATCCGGACATGCCGTATGATACATACTCAACATTTGGCATGAAGTGAACGTTCTTTCTGACACTCCAGTCCAGCCCGCCGATTATGAGGTTCTGATTGCTGTTCGCGAACGTGGTGTTCTTTGTATTCGCGTTCGGTGTGTAATTATCATATCTGGCGAAGAGGCGAAGGTTATCGACAAGCGAGACCCATCCGTTCAGACTGAGGCCGTTCCGCTCAAGTGTGGATCCGCCGGCTGCGGTTATGCCGTTCAAGAAATATTGCGCGCCCAGACTGAATGAGCTGTTTGCGTAGTTGACGATGATGTCCCCAACTCTGTTGTACCCATGGGGACCCGTGCCATTATACTGGCCGTTGAGAAGTACCGTAAGCTCCTTCATTGGGTTGTACTGCAGATAAAGATAGGCCGCCTTGTATCTCCCATTTGCAGTCTGTATGCTGTTGCCGCTGTTATTCCCAATGAGAAGTCCTGCGGTAAACGAATCTGAGAACTTCTGGTTGTAGGACACCCCCATATCCCTGGACTGTGAAATCCCGTGAAGGTCCTCGATTGTCTTCTCGACCGGTCTGTATCCGAATATTCCCTCGGCCATGTTGATCTGGGGTGTGCCCTGTAAACCGATTATGATGTTCCCGCCGTCCGTGACGTTCTTCCAGTTGATGAAGGCGTCCTTGATCATTGAAGAGAGCTTGCCGTTTGGAAGGCTCGAGGCGCTCGGGTCCGACTCAAACCGGAACTGAGCTGTGAAATCCTGAGCGAAGTCGTAAGCGGCGGTTAGATAGATACGCCTGTAATCGAACGCCTGCATGTCCTTGGTCAATGCACCGGTCGTTGAGTAGATAGAGGTAGGGTTGACCGACGTGTTTGCCGCGTCGTGTCCCAAAACGTAATAGTAGTCGCCGAAAAACAGTCCAGAAAATTTCGGGAGGTTTTGCCCGAAAGACACTCCCGCAAAAAGCAGAAGAGCCGCAAAGGCGTAAGTTCGTCGCATGAGGTATGTAACTCCTTTTTTGCTCTTAATCTACCCCCGGGCTGTAACCTGCGCGTTAAAGCTATGTTAAGGATTTGTGAAGCGAGGTGGTAAGGCCTGGGCTATGGCCTGTGGGGGAATGTTGGAATGATGGGAAAAGGGAATCATAAAAAACTGAAGCATTCTCCGGGAGATGTTGGATGAAGCAGTGAGATTTGGGTGAAATACTCTGAGATTTGCCTTTGCTTTAAGCTGTGGATATCTTCTCTCGAATTTAAGAGAGCAGGGTATGCAATCTCTCTTTAAGCTGATAAACTGATCCGTGAGAGCTCGGGACCACGCGCCGTTAAGTGCAACGGTTCAGAAGGCAACAATGGCACTTCAGATAGCTATGACGGTTAGGGGCCACCAGGTATCCAGCCTGGAAACGTGAATGCTTTCACTAAGGTCGGTCCCCCGCCAATATTCATGTTCAGACAACAACTGGGAAAGACCATGGCATCGACCTGGAGCATACAATATTCAGACAACTTTCCGGCCGGCGATGCGGGGACTGCGCTGCAGTACGCGGTGGACATATGGCGGTTCTACGTTAGCTCTACACAAACGATCAGGGTTCAGGCAGATTGGGCCGACCTGAATGACTCGAAAGCGTTGGCGGAAGCCTGGCCTGCCTACCTGCCGCGCAATTTTACGGGCGCTCCACAGTCCAACACCGGATACCCAATCGCACTTGCGGAGATGCTCGCAGGGCAGCAGATGTACGGAGATTCAGCAGACATCATCATATCCGTAAACAGCGCGCAGACGAACACCGTCGCCATACATCAATAGCCCTTCAAGGCTGGTCACCTCTTTCGATTATTATCGAGGGCTGTTCCATTTTCAAAATACTTTCTTTTCCGAAAGGAGAAGAGTCATGAATCGGATGATTCGCGTCATCTTTACAGCCACCGCACTCATGCTGTTCTTCTTCGCGGATAGCGGCGCGAATTGGACGGCGACAGATTCCGCGGTGGCGAATTCTTATCCGAAAGCTATCGCTGTGAAGGGCCCTGACGTTTTTGTCGGTACAGGTTACAGCGGCGTGTTTCGTTCCACGAACAACGGCACCGACTGGACTCAAGTTAATTCCGGATTGACAGACGTATACGTAAATGCTTTCGCGGTGAGCGACTCCAATCTGGTTGCCGGGAGTCAGGGCGGCGGAGTGTTCTTCTCGACGAACAATGGTGATAGTTGGGCTCCAGTAAGTTCCGGCCTGACGGACATGAATGTCTATGCCCTTGGCGCGGACGGCGCAAATTTGTTTGCGGGAACCTTTGGCGGGGTGTTCGTTTCGGGAGACAACGGCGACAAATCCCCTGGACACTATCAGGCGGTGTTTGATGGATCACGGCTGCCAAGCGGGGCTTATTTCTACAAGCTCGTGGCCGGGGAATTATGTCTCGACGAAGAAAATGTTGTTGGCCAAATGATGGTCGTCTATGGAGGCGGGGTCGCCTGACGTGCCCTCCAGTCCTTGACCGCACTAACTCGAGGAATGATGATGGCAGGGAGAAATGCACGCGATCGTCTGCCGTTGTGTCGTTCATCGGCCATTTAGAGTCGATGGTTATATGGTTCTTATGTGCCTATGTGTTTCAAGACAGACCTGGAGCCCCAATTACGATGCAGACAGACTCCTTAGGACAACGCTGGCGGGAAAATAAAAAAAGGGGAGCACCCTCTGTCCGGCGCTCCCCCGCCCATCGCACAGCTACCCCTATTTGACGAGCACCTTCTCCTTCTCTTCTTCGACCTCCATTTCCTTCTTTGGCACCATCCTGAGGAAATCGCCGTACTTCATAAGCTCCTCGAGTCTGCACGACCAGACCAGCTGCTCGCGCCCATTCTCATCTTTCCAGTAAGTTATGTCCGGGCAGCCGTCACACATGCTTTGGTCTCCGTTCGGCATCAAGTCTACAGGCTGAATAATCATGATGGACTGCATGTACACCTTCCTGAAAATCCGGATCGGGTTCAAAGCCAAGTATTTCATGTAGCGCCCGAGCGCTTTCCTGATGCCCTTATCGACTCCCCACGCTGCAAGCATCGTCGTCCTTCCAAGGCCGAGCGTCTTGGGCGATGCGTACGATATGTACCTGTCGTGCTTGTAGTGGTACAGCGTCATGACTAGTTCAAGAAACTTATTTCCCGCGTAACCGAAAATCGTGTCCCTTGTTCCGACCCTTTCCGTAAGAAGCCATTTGAAGTGGTCCGGCCTGTGTGTTCCGTTCAGGTAAGCCGCGGGGCGGAAGTCGGGATACTTGTCGCGAATCTTCGAGACGACATCCGGTGCCATCAAGTCTGTGACCTCGCTTCGTTCCGAGTGATAATGGATATCTTCCATGACCACGCGTTTGTCGCCGGCATAGTAGTCGAACGGCGTGTCGGGGGTAATGTACCTGAAAAGGATAAAGACCATCGTGTGGACTATGTCGATGTGCTTCTGTGCCCACGAAACGAGTTCCGGCACGTACTGAAGAGTGTCTTCATAAACGGTGGAATTGAAGGAGCAGGCTATCCCTCCCTCGGCGGCGAGCATCTCCGCGTAATGAAGTCTCAGCTCGTTCAGCTCGAGCTCGTTCTTGCCGAGCCACTCCTTCTCTCTTCCTCTTCCTTGCTTGCTGTCGATATGAAAAGTGAAGCCGAAGACTCCCGCTTTCTTGAGTTCATGAAGGAGCTCCTTCGTGAGGGCTATGCCGTTTGTGTTGATTATCGGTTTCAGGCCGCGGCGCTTTATGTCCGCAACCAGAGGGACTATATCCGGGTAGAGAAGTGGATCGCCTCCGGCGATGGAGATGCAATCCGTCTTCCTCATTGACTGGAAGAAGTCGAGCTCATGCTTTACATCTTCGAGCGATTTATGTGAATTCTTCACATTCTTCCTGTAGCAGCCGTAGCAGTTTAGATTGCACTGCGCCGTCGGCTCGAGCCACGTTATGCCGTTGTCAGACATAGTCCATGGCAGTCGGTAGAGCTCGCTCTGGTCGACAATCGGTTTTTCCATATTTATCTCCTTTCGAATGATTCGACGCGTAACCGAAAAGGACACCGGCGGAGTCAGGCGCCGCGCCTGCTGCCTCCACATTTATATGGAAAAAGTGCTGTTGAATCCCCGATCTGAAACCGTGTATATATGTAAGCCGAAGTATATTCGGTAAACTTAAGTGAGTTTACTAACGTGGTCAGGAAAAGTCAAGCCTGCGAGGCATGTTGACCGCGAATCACTAACCGATTGTTAATCTTTTTACGCGCTGTTATATTTTTTCAGCCCTGTCCGAATGAATTCTCTCTGGCTAGGAAAGGAAGTCTTTTGAAGAAGCTGATCAGGAAACTGGCCCCGAAGGGCATTTCAAGATTCCTGTTGAGAAGAAAATATGAAGGACGCTATGCCGTCCTCCACTCGGAAAATATCCGAACGGGGCGCGTTGTGTCGCCGGTTTGCGGCAATCCCGCGCAGGCGTCACTTCTTCGAGGTTATCTCGACGACACATTCGCCGGGACTGTATCAGTCGATGGGACGCAAGTCCACTTGCGAGAAGCGGCCATCATAAGGGTCCCATCGAACTACGAACAGTATCTCGATGACGTAGGTCCAAAGACAAGAAACATGATAAGGAAGGCCGAGAGATCGGGCGTTGTTTTCAGGGAATTCGATTGGAACGAAAGACTTGATGACATTTACGAGATCAATCGGTCGTCGGAGACAAGGCAGGGACACCGAATGACTGCAGGTTACAGAAATTATCCCGAGCGCGTGGATCCGGCGGAGAGGTCGACGTACGGTATCCTGCACATCGGCGGGTTCGTCGGCCATAAGCTTGTCGCCTATGTTGAGATGTATGTCTGTGGCAATTTCGCCTTTGTGAACCGGATACTCGGGCATAAGGAATACTTGAATACGGGCGTCATGAACGGCCTCGTCGCTGCGTCTGTCCGGCATGGGATGAAGAACGGGATTGACTACATTAACTATCTGATGATGGAAGACAGAGAGCACGACACGTTGTCCGGTTTCAAATACAGGGTAGGTTTCAGGCCTTTCTCAGTACTCACAGTGACTTCTGAAACCGCCCCGACGCATGTGGGAGCGCGAGTCGCATCCCGAGAGCACAAAGGGCCGGTCTGAATGAAATTCAGCACCTCACAGCCCGGTAAAGGCAAAGGAATGGAAATAGTCTATGCTTACACGCGAGATTGGCAGGGGATAGAATGAACCGTTGCGAAGATTATGTCGCACACTACGAAACCGATGGTAATGAGTTCGATTATTTCAGCAACGAAGACAGGCACGCCTCGGCCTTCGACGTTCTTTTCAGAAAGTTTGTGGTGAAGCTTGCCGGAGAACAGAAGGAAGTTGTCGATATAGGAAGCGGAGGAGGGTGGACGACAGTCATCCCGCACGAACGCATGATCTTCATGGACCTGTCCAGAAAGAACCTTCAGAATCTCGTCTCCGATGAGGCATCAGCTGTTTTGTCAGATGCGCATCGATTATCGCTCAAGGATGAGTCGGTTAGTTTCGTGATAGCTTCAGAGATATTTGAACACCTCAACGACCCTGAGACGGCCGCCGCTGAGGTGCTTAGGGTGCTCAAGCCGGGCGGTACGGCTGTCATAACCACCCCTTACAAAGAGAAGATCAGATATACTCTCTGCATCCACTGCAATAAACTCACTCCCTGGAATTCCCACCTCCACTCATTCGACTCCGACAAGCTCTCGGCCCTGTTCGCAGGCGGAAGGAAGCGGACGTATCTGCTCGGGAGTAAACTCTTCGCCATTATGAGGATTTATCCGATCCTGAACAAACTTCCACTCGGAGTCTGGCGGGCACTTGATTGGACGGCGAACAAGCTCCTCGACAGGGCGGCTTACCTCGTTCTCGTAATCGAGAAATAGACGTCACTTAGTAGTATTTCGCGAGGAGCATTTTCCTGGATTCGGTCGTTCCCTTCGAATCGAGGCCGTATATTTAAAGCCCGCCGGATAGTCCATGCGCGTCGAAGCGCTTCACTCCCTTGGAGTATCCTGCTCCACGAGTTTACCGAGCGATCTCGATTTCAACTTTCGGGTAAATATGATCGCGAAGATACCGCCAACGACAGTTATGGCAATGTACCCGAAGAGGTGGGTGAGGGTCGCGTAGGCAAGCGCCTCGTCTTTCGGCACTCCAGATATAGCCATCAGGGCCTGCGACACGAAGAGGTGGTACACGCCCGCCCCTCCGGGGCTCGGGACAGACCACGCTATGCTCGTGACGAGTATCAGAAGGAACGCATCGTAGAAAGTCAGATGGAGCCTCGCGCCGAATCCGAAGGCGAAGAAAGGAATGTACAGTGTGTAAACGTACACGACCCAGATGATTGCCGTGTAGAGCGAGGCGAGAGCGAGCCGCTTCCCAGACCGCAGGAGCTTGAACGATGTCAGGAAAGAGAGTATTACCGATTCCGCTTTGCCGGCAAGTTTCTTTGGAAGGACGGCAGCGATGATTCTCATCAATGTCCTCTGGAACTTCTCTGATACCGAAGCGACGTAGAGCACCGTCCCGACCGCGAGCGAGCCGCCGACCATGATTACTCCGGCGAGACGCAGGTACGGGAACGACTCGATGAAATTGCCGTGATACATGAAGAGCGCGAGCCCGAAGAGGATGCCGGCGGAAAGCATGTCGAAGAGTCTTTCGAGAACTATCGTGCCGAGCACGCCGCTGACGCTTATGTCCTCAAGCCTGCCGGTGGCGTAGGCGCGCACGATTTCTCCGAGCCGGGGGACAAAGTTGTTGAAGAGATAGCCGACCATTATGCTCCCCCATGTGTCGACGAGGGAGACGTCCTCCTTGAGCTCCTGGAGGATGACCCGCCAGCGCATGGCCCGAACAACGTGGCTGAGGAGTACCACCGCCACGGTGGCGAGAAGTACGTAGTAGTTGGCGCGGAGAGCGTCGCGCAGAAGGGCGTGGAAGGCTATCCCCTTGAAGGCGAAGAACACGAAGAAGGCCGCAATCAGTATCCCGACAAGGGTCCGCGCAATGTCCTTCTTCTTCAAGAGCCTTCCGAGATTCGCTTCTTCAATTTTATGATTTGCCCGTCAGTGCTGGCGAAGGTCGACGACCTGCGCGCCTTTTGGGGGGATGAACTCGAAATCGGAGTCGGGGAGCCCTGTGTTTATCTTCAGGCTCTCAACGGTGTATGTGTATTTAGTATCGTTCATGTCCGACACCTCCGCGCTCTTCACAGCCCAGCTGCTGTCTATGACTATCCTGATCGAGCGTATGAACGAGTCGTCGCTTTTCGGCGTAAGCCTCAGAGTGTACTCGTCACCGTCGGCTGTCTCTTTCGTGGATAGGAGCACCGCGAAATAATCAGACGGAACGCTGAGAAGAAACTTGTCGGGGGTGACTGTGTTCTTGTCGTCGCGGAATTTGTCGATCAGGACCTGCTGTGAACCGGGAAGGTATACCCAGGATGTCTTTCCGTCGGTGACCATCGTCTTGTCGTCGGTGTTTATCCTGTACTTGTTCCCCTTCTTTAAAAGAAGGGTTCCCCGCGTGGTCTTCGAGATCTTTGAGAGAGGGAAGACGACCGTCTGTGTAAAACTTATCGTGGCATCGTCGGTTCGGCTGTACTTGTCCTGTATGTGCTTTACGATTTCCCCCGCGGTCGGGGTGCCGGCGAGGGCGGGGAGGGCTGTCGCCGCAACGACAGTTAAAAACGTCAGGAATTTTCTCATATTGGGCTTTTTCGAACTATACTGTTCATGGCAAAAACATTCAAGCTAGCAACTGCTGACAGCGGCTGTCTCTGTTCCATCAAAGATGCTGTCCACATGAAACAGGTCGTCTCATCGGTTCGGATTGGAGAGATGATTGTCGGCTTAGTTGGCCGGCTCACATCCCGAGTTCGCGGAGCTTGTCGTTGAGGGCCTCCTCGCTTTCGAGAAGAACTTCTCTCCCCTTGCTCCCTTCGAACGGGCCGATGACGCCGGCTGACTCGAGCTCGTCGATTACACGGGCGGCTCTTCCGTATCCGAGCTTAAGCCTTCTCTGCAGGAAGGACGTCGAGGCCTGCTGATGCCTTACGACAAGAATGGCGGCCTCTTCGAACATCTCGTCGAACTCGGCGGCTAGTCCTCCGCCCCCCTTCTTCCTGTTCAGGATAGAAGGAAGCTGGTATGGTTTTGAGAAGCCCTGCTGTTTGGAGATGTAGTCCACGACCTTCTCGACCTCTTCGGTTGAGAGGAACGAATTCTGTATTCTCTCGGGCTTTGAGCTCCCGGCGGCGAGGTAGAGCATATCGCCGTTTCCGAGGAGTTGTTCCGCGCCGTTCTGGTCGAGTATGGTCCTCGAATCGATGCGTGAGGCGACCTGATAGGCAATTCGGGCGGGGAAGTTCGCCTTGATAAGTCCCGTGATGACGTCGACAGATGGGCGCTGTGTGGCCAGCACGAGGTGTATGCCGATCGCACGCGCCAGCTGGGCGAGGCGCGTTATCGGGTCTTCCACTTCTCGTGCGGCCGTCAGCATCAGGTCTGCGAGCTCGTCAACGAATACCACTATGTATGGAAGTCTCGTGAACCTGATCTCGTCTGTGTCCTTGAGCTTTCCTTCCTCGAGCTTCTTGTTGTAATCCTGAATGTTTCTGACGCCGGCCTTTGCAAGAATTCCATAGCGCTTGTCCATTTCGGCCTCGGCCGCCTTTAGTGCGAGCACCGCGTTGCTTGACTCCGTTATAATCTCTTCGTCAACGTCCGGCGTGACGGCGAGGAAATGGTTCTTCAGGCTCCTGTAGAGCGAGAGCTCGATCTTCTTCGGGTCGATGATAAGGAACTTGATATCCTTCGGGTGAAGCTTGTAGATCATGCTCATCATGATCGTGTTGATTCCGACGCTCTTTCCGGATCCCGTCGCGCCTGCGATGAGCAGATGCGGCATCTTCGAGAGGTCATCTACTACCACTTCGCCGGTGGTCGTCTTTCCCATGGCGAGCGGGAGGTTGAATCTGATGTCCTTGAACTTGGGAGAAGCGACTATACTCCTGAACTTAACCATCTGAGGCTTCTTGTTCGGAATCTCGACGCCAACAGCCCCCTTGCCGGGGATCGGGGCTATTATTCTTATACCGCGTGCCTGGAGGGCCAGTGCGAGGTCGTCTGCCAAACTCGTAATGCGGCTGATCTTGACCCCCTGCGCCGGGACGAGCTCATACAATGTCACTACCGGACCGGGTATCACGCTGACGCTCTCAATCTGAATGTCGAACACTTCCAGCTTTGAGCGGAGAAGGTCCGCGTTTGCCCGGAGTTCTTCGTCCGAAATTTTGTCGACCTCCACCGGTACGTCGAGGAGATCCTGAGGGGGAAAGTTGTAGTCTATGTCCTCGTCGACATTCTCTGTATCGAAAGTTTCGCCGGACGCGCGCATTCCTGCCGGCATCCTGGGCGCCGCGGGGCGACGTTTAATTTCTTCTTCCCCTTCGACCCCGGCCTCCTCTTCACTCTCGGGCTCGCCTTCCAGTTCTTGGTCCTCGTCTTCAGGGAGTTCCTGCTTCGGCAGGGCACGCTTGACAAGTTCTTTTGCCTCGTCTATCAGGCTCGTATCCTGTTTTGGCTTCGCATCCTCCCGCACAATCTTCACCGGAGCGGCTTCTCCCTTTGAAACGGTCCCCTTTTCGGCCTGAGGCTTGACTATCTTCACGTCTCCGGCGTCCTTCCTGCCTGCTCCCGCTACAGATGACAGGAGGCCCTTCAGGTAGCCGAGAAGCCATTCAGCCCCGGAACTGAGCATGTCCAAAAGCTCGCGGGGCGAGATTTTCAGCGTGAAAACGATGAGGGCGAAAATCAGTATGAAGATTACCCCTCCTCCGCCGACCGCGCCGAATGCTCTGACGAGGGCTAGCGACACAAACTGCCCTATCACTCCGTACCACTCCTTTCCGTACTGATCAGTCCCGAACAAAGTCTTCAGGTAACCTGAGAATACGGAAATCATCAGGGCGTAGAGGAGGATCATCGTGCTGGCTCTCGCGGTCTTCGAATACTCTCTTTTCAGCAGTGCCGTCCAGCTGAAGAGGAGGAGGATTATCGGAAAGGCTATGGAGAAATATCCGAGGGTAGAGTTTACGAAGAAGTTGGCAATGTAGGCACCGAATATGCCAAGCCAGTTGTGAATGGTGTCGGCTTTTGACCTTACGCTTTCATCTCCGAGAAGGAGCTTGAACGTATCGAAGAAACCGATTTCCGATCTGGCGTCATCGGCAGGCGAGAATGAAAGTATGCTCAGGCCGACGAGTATGGAAACAATGATGAGCGAGAAGTTGACCACTTCGGTCCGAAGTGATTTCTTCTGCTGCTTTTTCTTCTTGCCGTTTTTCTCCTGAGTCTCTTTTTCTTCGGCCATTTGCCTCTAACTTGGTTGTTCCGGTTTTGACGCGGTTTCGGTCGCGGGCTGCCGCAGCTTTACTTCAACGCCGTTGACTGCGGGCACGACAGGGACGCTGTCGACAGACGAGCAGAGGGCGAGGTCGTCGCCGAACCCGATAGACATGAGGTACTTTCCGTGCATCGACTTTTTCATCATTCCAAGAATGCTTCTCTTGTAATTCTTGTAAAGGATGACAGCGGTCAGGCCTGCATCTTCAGTGTCGACGTCCGTCAATGCCTGGACCTGTGAAATGATCATTCCGGCGCAAGTGGCGTCCTCCACGGAAAAAGCTCCCTGCCTCCCTGAACAGAGTATCGTCCACGTGCCGCCTATCTCCACGATGGCGTTGACTATGGCGGACATGTTCAAGAAGCTGCCGATGAGTGCGGTCGAGGCGTATCTGCATTTGTAGATGGCGCCCGCGCCGTTCGTCGTCGTGAATATTATCGTCTTTCCGGAAACTCTTTCGGGGGCGTATTCGGAAGGGGAATTGCCGAGATCAAAACCGTCAATCTTTTTCCCCTGTCGCTCGCCTCCGAGGAGTCTCGAAGCGCCGCTTAGGTTTGCAGCTATCTTTGTAGCGTTCTCTATGTCTGCTGTAGGAATAATTTCCCGGGCACCGTTGCGAAGAGCGGTGCAGATGGTGCTTGTCGCCCGGAGGACATCAATTATGACCACGTTGCGGCCGCGCATACTGAGCTCGTCCACCCCCGCGGGCGAAAAGAAAACTTCAATCTTCATCTATTCTCTCAATTCTTCTTCGCGACGAACGGAAGCTTTACGACATGGGCGCGTGCCCGCTTCCCGCGAATGTCCACAAATATCTGATTGTTTACGGCGGCGGCGGAGGTTTCCACGTAACCCATCCCGAGACCTGTCTCGAGTGTCGGTGAGAATGTCCCGCTCGTCACGACACCCGCTTTCTCTCCGGCCTGGTTGTAAATGGAATAGCCGTGGCGGGGTATCGCGTTTTCATCCATGACGAAGCCGACGAGTTTCCGCGTTAGGTTTTCCTTCGCCTTCACTATCGCGTTTTTCCCGACGAACTCACCCTTGTCCACCTTCGTGATCCAGCCAAGTCCCGCCTCGATCGGGTTGGTCGTCTCGTCGATGTCGTTTCCGTAGAGGCAATAGCCCATCTCGAGCCTGAGAGTGTCTCTCGCGCCGAGCCCGATTGGGAGTATGCCGAATTCCTTTCCGGCGTCGAATATCGAATTCCACATCTTTCCGCATTTATCGCCGTCGGCCTTGAAAAATATCTCGAACCCAACTTCTCCCGTGTAACCCGTTCTCGAAATGATCGCATCCATGCCGGAAATTTTTCCTTCGACGAAGTGGTAGTACGGTATCGCGGACAGATCGACCTCTGTCAGTTTCTTCAGAGTGGCTACGGAGTTCGGTCCCTGGACGGACAGGAGCGCCGTTTCGTCGCTTGCGTTCTCGAGCGACACGTCCCCGTTCCTCCTCGAAGAGAAAGCGGCGAAATCCTTATCGATGTTCGAGGCGTTCGCCACTATCATATATGAGTTCGCGAACCTGTAGACTATGAGGTCGTCGAGAAGAAGGCCCTTTTCGTTCACAAGTGCGGTGTATTGAGCCCTTCCCGGGGCCAACTTCGTGACGTCGTTCAGCGTGTTTCTCTGAAGGAACGTTTCCGCGTCTTTTCCCTTCACGAAGAATTCGCCCATGTGGGAGACGTCGAACACGCCGACGCTCTGACGGACCTGTTTGTGTTCCTGGACTATGCCGGAATACTGTACCGGCATCTCGAAGCCGGCGAACTCTACGAGTTTGGCGCCGAGCTGCCTGTGAATTTCGTTGAAAGGGGTCTTCTTCATTTGCTGTTCACTTTTTTCCAATCGTCGAGAAATTTCTGAAGACCGATGTCCGTCAGGGGGTGCTTGATGAGCTGGTCTATTACCTTGAAGGGCATCGTAACTACGTCGGCTCCGAGGAGCGCGGCCTGTACCACATGCATCGGGTGCCTCACGCTTGCGACGAGCACTTCGGTTTCGAAGCCGTAATTCCCGTATATCGTGACGATTTGCTCGATCAATTCCATCCCTTCGGTGCTTATGTCATCGAGTCTTCCGATGAACGGGCTTATGAATGAAGCGCCCGCCTTTGCGGCGAGAAGTGCCTGGTTTGGCGAGAAGCAGAGGGTCACGTTTGTCTTGATCCCCTCAGACTTCAGACGCTTTACCGCTTTCAGTCCGTCCTTTATGAGCGGTATCTTAATTACTACGTTCTTGGCGATCTTTGCGAGCTCATGCGCCTCCTTCATCATCCCTTCGACATCTGTGGATACGACTTCCGCACTGACGGGACCCGGAACTATTTTGCAGATTTCCCCGATCAGCTCCTTGAAACTGATGTCGTATTTTTCTTTCGCCACAAGGCTGGGATTGGTTGTGACTCCATCGAGCACGCCGAGCTCAGCGGCTTCCTTGATTTCGTCGAGGTTCGCGGTGTCTATAAAGAATTTCATTGAGTTAGCCTCCAATTCCGTTCATATCGTGCGCGGGAACAAGGCCGAACATTTCCTTGGCATGTTTGTCACTTGTCCTCTTCACTGAATTCGTTGTAAAAATTACCATTCCGAGCCCTAAAATAAAAGCGGAGATTCACGCCGGCTTTGACTCACCCCGTGGCCATATCTGCCCTAAATCCTGATCAAATCCTTCGACCAGCAAAATCATTGTATATGTTTTACAAATCATTGACAAGCTCCTGGCGGTGTGCCGTTAGATTCTCATGTTCAGAACAAGAGAATCCTAACCGAAGGAGGTTTGAAATGAGAAGATTGACATGTTCAATGGTCGCATCGCTTGCGGTAATTGCGCTCATCTGTTCGCCAGTCGCGGCACAGTACAGCATACCCGAAGGCGAGACGGAGTTTGCCGAACGAAACCTCGGTGGTCCCCGCCTTGGGATTACTTTTGTCCCCAACAGCGGGGCTCTCGGCCAGAGCCTGAAGTCGCGCGGGCTCGGTTCGTTCATGAGTCAGTTCGGCTGGCATTTCGAATATCTGGTCGTACCACAGGGAGGCGGGCCAATGTTCGCGGTCCAGTTCGTCCCTCTTGTTGCCGGAGTGGAATATGGAACACTCATCCCGAGCGCCAGCCTTGCCCTCGGCGTGAGATTTCCAAACGGTTTCGAGTTTGGCCTGGGGCCGAACATTCTGGTGGGGGGAGAGAAGGGGGTAAACAGCGCGTTGGTGACGGCCATCGGGAAGAGCTTCAACTACGGCGGAGTTAGTATACCGATCGATCTGGTCTGGGCGACCAGCCCTTCTGGGAGCAGGGTGGGGATAATTATCGGCTACTCCATTGCAAAGGCGAAGTGACAAAAAAGCCCCGGAAGATTCCGGGGCCTTACTGCGTCATCGAATGGCGCGGCTCAGACTGAATTCAAAGTCAACCCTTGTGAAGGTGTTCAACGGTCGCCCTGACGAACTCTCTGAAGAGAGGATGAGCCTTTGTGGCGCGTGACTTCAACTCAGGATGGAATTGACATCCCACAAACCAGGGGTGGTCGGGAAGCTCTACCATTTCGACGAGCTCGCTGTCTGGGGAGAGTCCGCTGAACTTCATCCCTTCATCCGCCAGCCTCCTCCTGAACTTGTTGTTTACTTCGAATCTATGCCTGTGGCGTTCGCTGATGACCTCCGTGCCGTATGCCTGGTATGCCTTTGTTCCTTTCTGGAGCATGCAGATATAAGCGCCCAGTCTCATCGTGCCCCCCTTTTCCTTGACGTTCTTCTGTCCGGGCATGATGTCTATGACACTGTGCTGGGTTTTCTTGAATTCAGTGGAGTTGGCGTCCTTCCATCCCACGACATGCCTGGCAAATTCTATGATCGCCGTCTGCATACCGAGGCAGATTCCGAAGTAAGGGAGCTTACTCTCTCTCGCGAATTGTATCGCCTTTATCATCCCTTCTATTCCGCGTTCGCCAAACCCGCCAGGTACGAGGAGGCCGTCGACATCAGATAAAAGTGCTTGGGCGCCCTCCTTCTCAACCGCCTCGGCGGCCACCCATTTCAGTTCCACCTTCGCTTCGTTCTCCGCTCCGGCGTGTATGAAGGATTCTCTTATGCTCTTGTAAGCGTCGAGGAGATCAGTATACTTGCCGCATACCCCTATCTTCACCGTGTGCTTCGGGTTCTTTATGCGTTGGACAAGCTCTTCCCAGTCCGAAAGGGCTGGCTCCTTCGCGCGCAGGTTCAGTTTCTGCATGACTATCTGATCGAGCCTCTGCTTCCTCAGTATGAGGGGCATCTCGTAAATCGTCTCTACGTCCCTTCCCTCGATGACCGAATCCGGCTCGATGTTCGTGAACATGGCTATCTTCTCTTTGACGTCGCGCGTTATGCGCTTGGAGGTTCTGCAGATGAGGATCTCGGGCTGAACTCCGATTTCCAGCAGGCTCTTGACGCTGTGCTGAGTCGGCTTCGTCTTGATCTCGCCTGCAGCCTCGATGTAGGGAACGAGCGTGACATGTATGTTGAGCGCGTTCTTCTTTCCCACCTTCAGCATGAACTGTCTCATTGCCTCAAGGAAGGGAAGACCTTCTATGTCTCCGACCGTGCCGCCTATTTCGGTGATGACGACATCGTAGTTGCCGTTCTCATAAGGTGCCGAGAATCTCCTCTTTATCTCGTCGGTGACGTGGGGGACGACCTGGACGGTAGCGCCCAGATAGTCGCCGCGCCTCTCCTTCGAGATCACTTCGTAGTAGACTTGGCCGGTGGTGGTGTTGCTGGCGCGTGTGGTTGTAATGTCGAGAAACCGCTCGTAGTGCCCGAGGTCGAGGTCAGTCTCGGCGCCGTCATCCGTTACGTAGACCTCTCCGTGCTGGAACGGGTTCATCGTTCCCGCGTCGACGTTTATGTATGGGTCAAATTTCTGCATGGCGACCCTGAGGCCCCTTGATTTCAGGAGGAGACCGAGCGATGCGGCGGCGATCCCCTTTCCGAGCGACGAAACCACGCCGCCTGTTACAAAAATATACTTAATGTTATTCTTTGCCAATTCAGTTCCTCTTTGCTTTTGAGGTTAAGTTCATTATGTGTTTCTCCGCGGCGGCGATGTCCGACGGGACATCGACAGATATGCTCTCTTCCTTGACAACCGCAACCCTGATGGGGTAGCCGTTCTCCAGTACTCTCAGCTGTTCCAGTTTCTCAGCTAATTCGAGTGGCGTCGCGGCGAATTTCGTGAGCTTTTGAAGGAAATCTCGCCTGTAAATGTAAATGCCGAGGTGTTTGAGGAAAGGGAAGCCGGAAACATACTCGCGGCTTGACTTCCCTCGTAAATGAGGGATGACCGCCCTGCTGAAGTAGAGTGCGTTACCGTTCCTGTCTGTTACTACTTTTACAACATTCTCAGATGTCAACAGTTCGGGATCCTTGATTCGAATCGCGGCCGTGGACATCATGCCGTCTGGCGATTTTAGAAGTGCGGATATGGCCGCGTCGATCGTCTTAGGTGATATGAATGGTTCGTCACCCTGTATGTTCGCGATGATGTCCCCTTTGATTTTCCTTGCGGCCGCGGCGCAGCGGTCAGTTCCGCTCCTCAGGGCTGGGGATGTCATAACGTGCTTTCCACCGAACCCTTCGACCACCTCTGCTATCCTCTTGTCGTCGGTTGCCACGTAGACTTCCCCAACCAGCTTCGCCATGCTGACACGCTCATACACTCGCTGTATCATCGTGACACCTCCTATCAAGGCGAGTGGTTTCCCGGGGAAACGCGTAGACGCATAACGGGCAGGGATGATGGCCACTGCCTTTGACCGGTCAGCCATTGTGGCTCGCGATTTTCCACGTTTCGATGACGCGAGGATAAGTCATGTCCGGCATTATTCTACCTCTCGATGACCTTGGGCACTTTGAAGAACTTGTCTGTCTTCGAGGGCGCGTTCTTGAGCGCATCCCCGGTCGGCAGAGACGGTTTCACTACATCTTCCCTCATCACGTTTTCGAGTTCAATCACATGTGAGAGCGGCTCGACTTTCGATGTGTCGAGCTCGTCCAGCTTCTGCATGAACGAAAGTATCTCGTTGAATTGTGCCGTAAATTTCTCCTTCTCTTCATCAGAGAAGTTCAGTTTTGCGAGCTTCGCGATATGCTCGACATCTTTTATTGTAACGTCCATCCTGTTTCTCCTGTCATCCTTTCTGTTTCCTCTTCATCAGCTTCCGAGCAGTGTCGGCTGCAGGCCGGCATGGCCCGCCTTAGTGTACGTCCGCTCGATGATATCTCGTACCCTCTGCATAAGTTCCATGGCACCGTGTCTTCCTCTGAACGGGGTCACATCCACCGGTTGGTGTACCACGATAGTTATGACTCCTTTGTTGACGTGCAGATGTCCCTTTTTCATGATGCGGTAACTGCCCAGTATAGTCAACGGAACCACTGGGACGCCCGCCTGAGTCGCGAGGAGGAAGGCTCCCCGCTTGAAGGGAAGTAAGTTGCCGTCCCTAGTCCGAGTTCCCTCCGCGAATACGATCACGCTCTGGCCCAGGGCGATCCTCCCGGCCGCTTTCTGAAGTCCATGAGCCGAGTCGGTGCCGCTCTTTCTGTCCAGCATTACGTTTTCTCTCGCGGCTGCCCAGCCGAATATCGGTACTCTTGCGACCTCCCTCTTTGCCACGAAGCGCACGCGCCGGTCGATCGCCAGGACAACGGCCGTTATGTCAAAGAGGCTCGCGTGATTGGAGACGTAGATGTATGGCCGTGACTTGTCGAGGAGGTCGAGGCCTTCAACACGCACGCTGACACCGGTCACGGCGAAAACGGCCCTGGACCACCAGTACGCTATGAACGAGAAGGAGCGGTGGTTGCGGTCGAAAGGGATTGAAATGGCGTAAAAAACGCCAAAAATGAGCGTCATGATCGCTGCCGTGAGCGAGCCAACAAGGAATCTCATGTCCCGACCTCGCCCACGCCGGTACCGTGCGGTTTCTCATCCGTCCCAAGGGCGAACCTGATTCGCGCCCCTATAGAGGGATGACTAAAGAAAATCTTCTCCATCCATGCAGGAGGATTTTCAGGCGTGAGGTTGAGCCGCCCAAGCTTTCTCATCGAATCGGCGAACACATTCCTCATGCCCGTCTCTGAAATGGCGAACGTGTCTGCCTCGTGTTCGATCCTCCTTGAGTACAGGTTACCCAAAGGCATCGCGAGCATGCCAAAGATCGCGACGATCAGGGCCAGGAACGGGATTGCCGCGAGGCTCTGAAGGGGGAGCCCGAGGCGCGACGCGTAACCGGAATAAATGTGTGCCATGATAGAGAATCCCAAGAGACTCACCACCGCGCTGACGAGAATCCCTTTCATCATATGGTGCTTTACCAGGTGACCCAGCTCGTGCGCCAGCACTACTTCTATTTCGTCGTCCGAGAAGTTCCCGAGCAGCGTGTCGCTGATTATTATCCTGCGGCTCCTCCCAAGTCCGGTAAGCGCCGCGTTCGCTTTTTTTGTCTCACGGCTTAGGTCGAAAGAATAGACTCCGCTCATCTTGTATCCGGATTTCTCCACCAGCGACCTCAGACGGGAATTCAGCGGCTCGTTATCGAGCGGTTTCAGCTTGTAGAACAATGGGAGAATCAGCGTCGGAAATAGCTGCGCGACCAGTATCTGGAACAGAAAGAAGAAGCCGGCGAACATAAGCCACCACGTGCCCGGGAAGTTCACAAGGAGGAAATAGAATGCGGTTAGAATGACCACGAGAAAAACCCATCCGACAAGCATGGCCTTGAGCTTTCTGAAGAGCCATGTCAGGAATTTCTGGTTGGACAGACCGTACCTGTGCTCGAGGAGGAAATCGGAATAAAACTCCAATGGCGATTTCAGAAGAGAGAGCGCAATCTGGAGGGCGAAAGCGAAAATGAGGAACGATATATAGATGTTTCCTGATGCGCCGGCGATACTGATGAATGGGCCCCTCGCGTCTGTGAAGGAGACGACCGTCAGATACGCAAGGGTGACAATGGCTCCGACGATCGAAAGGACTATTCTTCTAGTGAGGTATGCCTGGGATTCAGATGGATTATCTAAAGACAGTGGGGGTGTAAAGTAGAAAAACTCTCGACTCGAGAAGGAGGTCCCGCTTTGCACTTGATAAAATAAAAATGAGAGAGTAGAAAAACAACTCTCGTGAAATTGTCCCCAAATTCCTCTTCACTTGTCTCGTATCCATCGATCGGCTGCCACGAGATAACCGCTCTGAAACTTGGGTCTGTTGGAGACGACGACGTTCAGGGGCGGCGTTATGAGAACGAATATCGCGTCCTCCATGCCCACGTTACCGACACATTCGTTCTTTTTCCTCGGTCTGAAACTGACAATTTCAGATCTCGGCAGCGTTTCCGTGCGGGCAATGACGGGCCAGGGCTTTTCTTGGAGAGACCGGAATAATAGCCACCCGGCGTCGCTTAAGAGCGACACCGAGGATGATTTGTGTTGGTGCAAGGAGTCCGCGACGGGCCTGAACGGATTGTCCGAGTCAATTTTCCCTTCCCGGCGACAGTCGAACGAGATGCACGTGGAGAGACAGAAGAGGTAATTGTGGAACGGTTATTTCCTCTTTCCCACGCGCCCATGACTCAGACAGGCAAGTTACCGGTTAAGATCGTTAAGTGTTAACTGTCTCAGCGAGACCGACCTGTTTCATATTCATGCGAAATATCGATGGCGGAAGTCCTACGGCCGTTTGTCCAGGGAATCAGCTCCAGGAAAAAAGACTTGCATGAAGATTTCCCACCTCGTATAATACCACTGTCGTGCTTCACAACCACCATTAGATTGCTGCAGATTATCTCTGCCGTGCTCGTCTGATAGGCGGGCGTATCGTTGTTAATCGGCGCATTCGAGGCGCCTGTTGCAATGCCAGGGAGGCAACTAAAGTGGTACAGCGTAGGGCACTGCGCGCGGGCACTGCGCAGCCTAATTCCAGTTTACGGCGAAGCGAAAGTCCGCCGTGTTCTAACATGTTTCCACCCCAGGAGACGGGTGGACATGCCGCTTCGCGAAGTGTCCTTAAGCAGGATGCCGTCACGGCACGGCATCGACGGGGACTCTTTCAAGTCACGCTCCCTTTAGGAACAAATCCCACACCAGAGTTTCCTTCAGCATCATACCGGTCTTATATCATACTCCTGGCTCCGTTGATGCGTCCGGGGCAACGTGCCTGCGGATGGACGGACGCCAAATGCGTGTGTATTTCGCACCACTATCTGAAGATGTAGGGGAAAAGAAATGTAGGAAGTAACCGGGCCGTTCAAAAACTTAGGGAGAAGCAAATGTCGTGCATTGGTTACGGAACTAAGGTGCGCGCGCTATCGGCAATATGCGTGCTGCTCTTGATTGCGCAGACCGTCATGGCGGCGGGGTCTGGCATTGTCAAGGGAAAGATACTCGATCGTGAGACGAGAGAGCCGCTCCCCGGCGCCACTGTACTCGTCAAGGGGACGAGCCTCGGTGCCGCTTCGAACCTAAACGGAGAATACAACATACCGGTCGTGCCGGCGGGCTCTCAGACGCTCGTGGTTTCATATGTTGGTTATGTCTCCACGACCGTTGTTGTGACGGTGGTGGAGAACGGCGAAGTGTCCAGGGACATATACCTTGAACCGGCCGCGATACATGGCAAGGCAGTCACCGTGACAGCGCAGGCCAGCGGACAACTCGGCGCGATAAACCAGCAACTGTCGTCCAATACGATAGAGAGCGTCGTGTCAAAAGCACGCATTCAAGAGTTGCCTGATGCCAGTGCGGCAGAGTCGATCGGGCGTCTTCCGGGAATTTCGATAGACAGATATAACGGCGAGGCGACTGGAGTAGGCATTCGCGGTTTGGCGCCGAAGTACAATACGATCACGATCAACGGCGTGGCGCTCCCCGCGACAAATGATCAGGACAGGAGCGTCGACATGTCACTTATCTCGTCAAATCTCCTCGACGCGATCAGCGTGAAGAAGGCGAACACTCCAGACATGGACGCGGACGCGCTTGGTGGAACAGTGGACCTTCACTTGAAGGAGGCTCCGCAAGGCTTGCATGCCGATGCCACGGCCCAAGGGGGGTACAGCTCCCTGCGGAATTATTATGGCAATTACAGCACCAGCCTGAGTTTAAGCGGCAGGTTTATGGAGAACAAACTCGGGATCATCGCGAGCGGGAACGCAGACAGGAACAACCGTGATGCGGACAAGCTCAACGCAAGTTATACAACCACGGCCTCAAATTTCATCGCCGATGACATTCAAGTCACCAACCTGACCCTGAGAAACGAGGCGGCAATGAAGAATCGCCTTGGCGGGAGCCTGCTTGCGGATTACAGGATCCCAATGGGGAAAATAACCGGCAACGGATTTTACAGCCAGGCGAAGACCGACGGCGTTTACAGGCAGGATTATCTGGACTTCCAGCACAACAGTCACTATTACCAACTGGAGTCCAACGTCTCGACCACCGCTCTCTACACAAGCGATCTCGGAATCAGACAGGACTTCGGGTGGATCAAGTATGATGTGAGTTACTCGGTTACCGGCTCCAGCACAAAGGAACCCAATGACTACCAGTGGCATTTTGTGCAGGAGTATTCCGCATCCAGTGGGACGCCTACGGCGGCAATGCCCCTCGATTCGGTGTACAAACTTGAAACTCCTGACACCATTGGAACTGGTCTTCAGGAACTCTACATCCTCAATTCCAAACTTAACGAGACACAAAGGGCGGTGCAATTCAATTTCGAAATTCCCTTCAAGATTACAAGTGACGTAACGGGCTATGTAAAGACTGGCGGCAAGTTCAGGTGGCTGAACAGGTTGTACGACCAGGAGCAATGGGGCGACAGCAATCTCCAATACGGTGGCGGCTGGCAGGGGGGAATATCGGATGTTCTCCACGCCCTCGCGTTGAAGTATCCGCAGGACTTCAACGTTGCAAGGGACTCGACCCTGATATTCCAAAATAAGGGCGGGGTCTGGCCGCTCTACCGCTTCGCGTCCAATTATCAACCTTCGAATTTCCTGGGCGGGAAGTACATGCTTGGGCAGACTCCTGATCTGAGGCTGATGCAGGAAATGACTGACGTCTGGCAGACACTCGGCGGCACGAATTGGATGTATTACGCTCTTAATTCACTCGGTTACGACTATGACGGCATCGAGAGATATCAGGCCGGTTACATAATGTCGGAGATCAGGTTCGGCAACAGCGTAACGTTCCTACCCGGAGTGAGGTATGACGCTGACTACTCCAGGTACCATGGCCAGAGTTTCCGTGAAGTCGTGACCAACGGGAGAATCCAACAACCACCGGCAGACATGCAGCATAACGAGAACGTCAGGACGAACGTCTTTTGGCTCCCGATGATACATCTCAAGATGACTCCGTTCGACTGGCTGACGATACATCTGGCTGCGACCGAGACCATCACGCGACCTGATTATTTCATGTACGCCCCCATCACACACATAAACCAATACGGGTCCTACGCGTTTGCCGCCAATGGCGGATTGAAAGACTCACGTTCTAAGAATCTCGACGCGTCAATCTCGGTCTATCAGAACTACATCGGTTTCCTCAACATATCCCCCTTCTACAAAGAGATAGACAATCTGGTACTCTATTCGACGATTCCACAGATGGACACAAACGTGTACAAGGCCCTGAATGCCCAGCTCAACATACCGACTTCATGGCTGAAATCGGCGCCGCAGGTAGATACATACATCAATAATCCACACCCGGCTGTTTACAAGGGAATTGAGTTCGACTGGCAGACGCGCTTCTGGTACCTCCCTTCATTCCTGCAGGGTCTCATTTTCGATCTTAACTGGACATACATACAATCTTCCATAAATGTTCAGCAGTTCAAGGATTCTGTCCTCACACTGCCGAACCCAAACGGACACGGTTTCTATCAGCTCCTGAAGCTCTACACAATCACAGAGACGGACAGGATGCCAGATCAGCCGGCTCATCTCCTGAATATGACTATGGGGTATGACTTCAAAGGTTTCTCGGTCCGTCTGTCCTACCTCTATCAGTCAGATAAGGTAACCTTCATAGGTCCGACGCCACTTACGGACGCTTACACATCGGCGTATGGCCGCTGGGATCTCGCCATTCAGCAGAAGCTGAACGATTTCACGCAGCTTTACGCCAACTTCAATAATCTTAACAACAGGCATGACGAGAGCCTCCTCGGTTACCGTGAGATAAACCCGTCATCGCTCCAGTACTACGGGCGGACAATAGATGTCGGTATCCGAGTCTCGTTATAAAAGAGGATTGCTAGCAGTATGGCAATAAACAAAACCCTAACTAATCACCAGAGAAGGAGAAGTAAGACTATGAAAGCTCGTTTCTATTTTGCGCTTTCGCTGCTGTTGGGCGGAGTACTGCTTCTACCGATGCAGGAATCCAGGGCGCAAATCACGCAGAGCGACACCACCAATGTGGTGTCGGGCGACACGATGTACGTCGCATGGATGAAGTCCGACGGTACTCCCAGGATAAACGCTCTGTACGCTGCGGTCAAAGGGGACACCTTGAGCAGCGGAGGAAGAGCGAACATGAACCGCGTCTATGTCCTCAAAGCGAACGGCTACTACTGGGAATCGGACCCGATAGTTAACACGGGTTTTCCACTGAGGCTGATTGGCCAACCTTATGGTAACACGGTTTCCGGCGACTGGCCCGCCGTGCTTCAGCAAACCGACCTCAGGGCCGATGGAACAACTGCCGCGGGAGGCCTGATTACCGGCCAGCATGATATCACAATCAAGAATGTTTACATCTCCGGGCGGACAACCTCAAGCGGAAAACAGACTTTCTACCAGCCGTGCCAGATCAACGCGAGTAACCACAGGTTCGTGATTGACAACTGCATTCTCGAGCAAAGCAACTTTTCGCTATTCGCGTGGACCGGAACGGGGAACACGATCCTGGTCACAAATAACAAATTCCGTAACTTGCTCGAGACTCCTATCACTCAGCAGTGGACCGGTCGTGGTCTCTCCTTCTGGGCGGATCAGGATACGGTGATAATTGAGAACAATACCTTCTTCAATATGGGGTTCATGGCCTTCCAGGCCGAGAACGGATCCATCTATTATCTGAGGTTCAATCACAACACTCTCGTCAACGTTGGGCGCGGGGTTGTGTCGGGTTCAGGTGACTGGTGGCAGAATGCGTATTTCGCGAACAACCTGGTGATCAACGGGTGGTGGGAAGGCGAAGGTCAGGCAGACCTTACATCTTCCGGCCGTGATCCCAGAGAGAAGTACAGCGGATTGTTTACGATTGGCATTCTTCCCTCGGCCTACGGACCCGAACAGGGAAGACGAGTCGTGATAACGAACATATACGCGTATCTAGATCCGTTCTTCATCAACAAGTATGGCACAACTGTCCAGCGGGCGTACTTCATAGATCCGGTTTCGGTGCTCGATTACGTAAGTCAGTACCCCGACCACATGAAGATACAGGATACTGTCTGGCTCAGCAGCCTTCCCGCGGGATTGGCCACATATCCTTTGGCCGATGCGGATTGGCAGAAGCCTCTCAATAGCGTCACGGGGGCCACTATGGGCGATTCCATGTGGGCCATGATAACGCAGTTGAGGGCGGGGACGACAGGCGGGACCAACTACTTCTATCATCCCACGGTGCACCCGAGCGATGAGACCTGGCCTCTCCCGGAGAATTTCACCTACACGGACGCCACTCTCATGACCGCGGGTACCGATGGACTGCCCATAGGCGACTTGAACTGGTTCCCCGCGAAGAAGGCAACCTTCCTTGCGAACCAGGCGAGCTATGTCCAGCAGATCGAGAAGATAGCAGGACCGGTCATTATTTATCCGGTCGACTCGTCGATCGCCGCGAATTCTGCCACACTCGGCGGGACGGCGGCTGTCGATACGAATAAAGGACTGACTTATTACGACTACAACGGTGGAGGCTCCATCACCTGGACGTTCAACGTCACGACGCCGGGCGAATATGATACAAGATGGTACGTTAATGAAACCGGCAGGGGAACGAGCGGTCCGGTCATTGCGTTTAACGGGACTCAGGTCCATGATAAGGCTCATATGTGGGGGCAGTTCGTCTTTGACGTAGCAAGCGGGGTGTCCGCAGGGCTGTCGAACAATCAGTGGATATGGGTGCCGATCACAGCGGACTCCGTCGGCGGGACTGGCACTTGGTCTCCGGGTGACTCAGCCGCCTTCACGCTAAAGGCCGGTCAGAATACACTCGCCGTCCTTTCCGGAGGTTGGGGCGAGATGTACTTTGCCGAGGTAGACCTTGTCGTTCATGGCGGTACTGACACTATAAGGCTAAAAGCGCCGGATGCGGTTGCGAAGTTCTGCACCCCGGGCAGCGTGGGACTAAAGTGGGTTGCCACTTCGGGCTTCAAGTACGTGAAGCTTGGATCGGCCGGAACCATGACGTTCAGAGTAAATGCCGCGAGCGCGGGTCCATATCATCTCCGCGTATTTGGTCAGAACGTGTCAGGATCTGATCAAACCTTAACCATCAAAGAGGGATCAACGACTCTTGCGAGCCCAGTACTTCCAAAGAAGGCCGATTCGACCGGCTCCGACATATTCTCGACTGCGTTCACTCTGACAGCCGGCCAGCACGATCTCGTCGTTGGCGGTGGAAACGCCAACGTCGATTATGTGCAACTGATTTCTGAACTGACTGCTGTAAAAGTGACACCGGGACTGCCGGCCTCGTTCAGGCTCGAGCAAAACTACCCGAACCCGTTCAACCCGACTACGCTGATCAATTATTCCATTCCGAAGCGGAGTCTGGTGACCCTGACCGTTTACAACGTCCTCGGTCAGAAAGTCGAAACTCTCTTCTCGGGTTATCAGAGCCCCGGCAGCTACCAAGCCACCTTCAATGCTGGCAGGTATGCGAGCGGCGTCTACTTCTACAGGCTCCAGGCAGGAAACTACTCCGTGACCAAGAAGATGATGCTGATTAAGTAGTGGGCATCGGTTTGTGGATGTCTGCAGCCAAGACAGCCACACAGCGGATGGAATAGGAGAGGGCCGGGTGCCGTGAGGCGTCCGGCCTTCTCAGTAACAAGCCGGCTCTCTTCTCGATTTTTTCCAATGATGGGTGCTGTCCGGCATTTGAGAAGGGAAGGGATATCTAAGCGGCTGTCAGCGACTTCAAATTCTGGAGGGCGATGCATGAGAAGGCGAAGCTTCGTAGCGGGAGTTCCTCTCGCCGCTCTGGCGGCGGCCTTTCCATCCGGACTGGCGAGGACGGTTCTTAACCCCGGCCCGGACCGCCACATCGGGGAAGATGACGTCTTGGTGAACAGAGTGAAGATGGCAATGCTGAGCATGCAGCGGGCTACCTGGGAGCAGGGCGTCGCGATGCAGGCCATGCTTGAATCCGGTGAGGAAGATATGGTCGTGCTCATGGCCAAGGATGCGGTGCTCAGACAATCGAGCGACGGACGCCTGGCAATGCTTGGCGAGGAGTTCGCGCTGAGCGACGCCGCCTCTCCAGGTGAAGCCGTGCTTTGGGCGGCGAGGCGAACAGGGGACCCGCTCCTCATGGACGGCTTCAGCAAAATGGTGAACTACGTCACGAATGAAGCTCCCAGAAACAGTGACGGAATAATTTATCACTTCACTAACCTACCGCAGGTCTGGAGCGACATCAACTACATGCTCCCTCCCTTTCTCGCCGCCGCTGGCAAGTATGATGAGGCGATGAAGCAGGTAAGGGGGGTACGCGCTATGCTTTGGGACGGCGGGAAGAAGCTCCTCTCCCATATGTGGGATTGCGACAAATTGGCTTTTGTAAGAAAAGACTTCTGGGGAGTAGGCAACGGATGGACTGCCGCCGGGCTTTCAAGGGTCATACGTGCGCTCCCAGATTCGATGAAGAGCGACAGGGAATATCTGGTAAGTTACCTTAATGAGCTGCTCGAAGGGTGCCTTGCATATTTGAGGCCGGACGGGTTGTTCCATAATATCGTTGATGACAGGAACTCGTTTGTTGAGACAAATCTATCGCAGATGCTCGCATACACGATCTACCGCGGAGTAAAGGGAGGCTGGATACGTGCCGAGTATCTCGCGAAGGCTGAAATGATGCGCGATGCCGCAGTCACCAGGGTGGATAACCTGGGCCTTGTTCAGGGAGTCTGCGGCTCGCCGGAATTCAACCATCCAGGTACCGCGACCGAAGGGGAGGCCTTCTTCATCATGATGGAGAGCGCACGCAAAGACGTTTGACGTGGTACTGACTAGGCATCTTACTTCCCGAAATGTTCAGTCGACGATCTGAAACGCCAGGAGGCGGCGTTGTCTGGAGCCGAATGAGTCTGAAGGCTGCAGAGAATAACGGCCGGACGGAATTGCGGACAGCTGTTCTTATCTTTAAATGCCCTCGCAGGCGAGATGTGAGTTTAAGAAGTCCCAATAGTAAGGAACAAATATATGAAAGTGCTTTTCATCGGCGGAACTGGAAACATCAGTGCATCGGTCAGCAGGTTGTGCGTCGAGAGAGGGATGGATCTTTTTCTATTGAATCGCGGGAAGAGGGGAGTAAGCATAGCCGGGGCCAGGACGATCCCAGGTGACATCTCCAGGCCTGATGACATTGCCCGGACATTGGGCGAGGAACAATGGGACGCCGTTGTAAACTGGATCGCCTACGTTCCGCAGGAGGTGGAGAGAGACATCGCGCTGTTTGGCGGGAAGACGCGGCAGTACATCTTCATAAGCTCCGCGTCAGCATATCAGAAACCGCCGACTTTTCCGGTCATTACGGAATCTACTCCGCTGTTCAATCCATTCTGGGAATATTCGAGGAACAAGATAGCCTGTGAGGAAAGGCTTAACAGAGCCTACCGCGAGGACGCGTTTCCAATTACCATCGTCAGGCCTTCTTTCACATACGACACCGTCATACCCCTGGCGATTGGCGGCTGGGATGAATACACTGCAGTGGACAGGATGAAGAAGGGAAAGAAGGTGATAGTCCATGGCGATGGCACATCGTTGTGGACCATTACGCACTCGGAGGATTTTGCGAAGGGCTTCGTCGGTCTGATCGGCAATCGAAGAGCGATTGGCCACCCGTTTACAATTACTTCTGACGAGGTCCTGACTTGGGATCAGATATACAATCTTGTCGCGGAAGCTGCCGGCGTCGAGGCCAGGATAGTGCACGTGTCATCCGATTTTCTGATCAGGTTCGACAAGTCGTTCGAGGGAACGCTTCTCGGCGACAAGGCACACTCCGCGATCTTTGACAATTCGAAGATCAAAGCATTCGTTCCCGACTTCAAGTCTACTATACCCTTCAGCGAGGGAGTGAAAAGGACACTTGCCTGGTTCGAAGCCGACCCCGGAAGGAGAGTGATAAGGGAGCGTACGAATGATCTCTTCGAAAAAGTTATTAAGGCGTATGAGAGGCAGCCGGGTGAATAGGCCGGTCAAACGAATGGGCCGTAATTGACATTCCTGATGATGAAAAGTAATTTGTGTGGAATCGTGCATGCAGCTCTGACCAGCCGAAGGCAACGTGTTGATCTATCCCTCCCGCCTGCGGACGACCGTGGCCGAAAGCGGAAAGAAATGCTCCAGGACAACCTTGGAGCAATGACGACCAATCGTGTTTCAGGGCCGCTATCGTCGGCGTTTCTCCTCATGTCAATCCTCTTTTTGAATTTGTCGAGCCCGGTAGACGGAAGATGTCAGGCTCACAAAGAGAAGGTCGAGACAGACGGCAAAGTCATATTGTCCGAGCTGAAGGAGCAGTTGAGGGAAGAGCTCGATCATTTCGGGAGTGGCACGATAGATACCGTATACGGCGGTTATTTCACCGACATGAACTACAAGTGGGAACTCGAAGGCTCGCAGAACAAGATGATAGTCACGCAGGCCCGCCTCGTCTGGTCGAATGCGAACGCCTCGATTTACTTCAATGAGAAAGAACCGTACTTTAATTACGCGCGCCAAGGCTTCGAATTTATCCAAAATGTCATGTGGGACAAGAAATATGGCGGTTTCTACGATATCCTGGACAGGGAGGGAAAGCCTCTCGGCTCGCATGGTCAATACATGAAAACGGCGTACGGGAATGCTTTTGCAATATATGGTCTCGCGGCTTACTACAGGGCCTTTGGTGATACATCCGCGCTCAACCTTGCAGTCAGAACATACAATTGGATGGACCAGCACAGTTACGATCCAAAGTATGGCGGCTATTTCCAGAACATCTCGAGGGAAGGGGAGCCGTTCAAGGACGGTCTCGGTCCGGTTCCGCCTAAAGACCAGAACTCGATGATACATATCATGGAAGCGTTCACCGAATTGTATCAGGTGTGGCCCAACCCGGAGTTGCGGGTTCGACTCGATTCTCTGTTCCACGACGTGAGAGACATAGCGATAGATGGCCATCCCTATCTCACGCTTTTTTTCAAACGCGACTGGACGCCGATATCATATCGCGATTCAAGCAACTACCTGCGGACAGCGCATTTTGAAGATGATCACATTTCGTTTGGGCACAACGTTGAAACTGCCTGGCTCCTCCTCGAGACTTCCAAGGCTCTCGGTCTGAAGAACGACGAGGAGACGATCAGGATCTCGAAGTGGATGGACGACTACGCGCTTGAAAACGGCTGGGACAAAGAGCTCGGCGGGATTTACGACAGCGGATATATTTTTCGGGGTGAAACGAATGTCACAATCATTATGCCGACGAAACAGTGGTGGAGCCAGATAGAGGCGCTCAATTCGTTTCTGATGATGTCCGAACTCTATCCGCACGATAAGATGAATTATTACGTGAAATTCTGCGAGCAGTGGAATTATATAGAGAAATATCTCCTGGACCGGAAATACGGCGGCTGGTACTGGGGAGGTGTCGATAAGGCCCCCCAAAATGAGAAGGGTCCGAAGGCCACTATCTGGAAGGTGGATTATCATACCACGAGAGGCTTGATCAACTGTATAAGAAGACTTGAAGAAAAGTTGTAGAGCTTTCATCGCGCCGATCTGTGTCCTGTTAATGTAGCACATCGACAGAAACCTGGAGGAACCCGCGGCGGTCACGGAGACGGGGCGCTTCATTGAGACTGGTTTCTGGAAACGGCTTATATCAAACATGCATTCTTAGGGAGTCACATGACAAATGAAGCGTTCGACACTACGGCGGAAAGAAGTGGCCGTATGATATTGAATGAAATGTACGAGTATCTTCGCGGAAAACTGCTCGACAAATGGTATCCGCTTGTGATCGACAAGGAGAACGGAGGATATTACACGGACATATCCTGCGACTGGAAAATCGAACCTGTCCAGCACAAGATGATCGTCACACAGGCCCGGTACGTGTGGACCGCCTCGAAGGCTGCTTTAATGTTCGGCGACAAAGTATACGCCGACTCAGCCCGGCACGGATTCGACTTTCTCCGGAATTCAATGTGGGACCAGAAATACGGCGGTTTCTACCAGATGCGGGACGGCGCGGGAAGGGTCTGCGATTATCTCGGCTTCTTCGACGAAAAGCGGACTTACGGCAATGCTTTCGGAGTCTACGCCCTGTCGGCACTCTATGAACTGACCCGTGACGAAAAAGTCATCGGCTTCGCGAAGGAGGGATTCGACTGGATTGAGAACCACGCCTTCGACCCCAAGCTTGGAGGTTACTTCCAGTTCATCGCGCCGGACGGGAAGCCGTTCGACCGGACAAGTCTTTACAAGACCAAAGCTTATGACGACGTGGAACTGGGATACAAGGACCAGAACTCCTCGATCCACCTCCTTGAAGCATACACTGAGCTATATAATGTATGGCCCGATCCGAAGGTTAGGGAAAAGCTGGCCGCCCTCCTGTCGCTTATCAGAGACGTGATTACCACCAAGAGGGGGTACATGAATCTCTTTTTCGGATACGATTGGACGCCGGTTTCATTCCGCGAAGCGCCGAAGGAGGAGCGGGAAAAAAACTACAGGCTCGACCACGTCTCGTTCGGTCACGATTACGAGACCGGCTTTCTCCTCCTCGAAGCTTCCCATGCGCTCGGACTTGAAGACGATGTTCAAACCCTCCGCACAGCAAAGAGGATGATCGACCACGCCATCGAGAACGGATGGGATAAGGAAAACGGCGGCTTCTTCGACGCTGGGTACTATTTCAAAGGCGACGACAAGTGTACCATAATACAGTCCACGAAGAATTGGTGGGCACAGGCCGAAGCTTTGAACGTCCTGCTGATGATGTCGAAGATTTTTCCGGAGAGCAGTGTCTATCCGGAATATTTCGCGAAGCAATGGGAATACGTGAAGAAGTATCTTCTCGATTACGAACAGGGAGACTGGTTCGAGGGCGGTCTTGACAAGGAGCCTCATTTCAGAAAGGGACCGAAAGGGCACATCTGGAAGGCAAACTACCACACTGGCCGGGCCATGATGAACTGCGTAAGCATGCTTGCCTCCGATGGATTCTCGCCCATGAAGGAGTTCCATGGGTTGAGAAGGTCGGCGGAGAACTTCGGCAGTTTTATTTCCCATTGGCGCGACACTGCGCGCAAACTTAATTGAGGCGCATCATCTATTGGCGCGCTTCTTAAATGTCGATCGATTTGCCAGTCGCATGCTTGCCCCAGAAGTAAACATGTGACCGGCCTTAGAGCGGACGAAGAGAATTATTGCGTAATTCATTTACAAAACATCCGGAGATTCAATGAAGAGATCGCTGATACTGCTTTTGCCGTTGCTCAGTCTGTTCCTGGTGGATTGCGGGAGCACGAGTCAGTTTAAGAATTTCGTTACGACAGACAAAGACAAACTGATGACCGGCGACAAGGAGTTGAGGTTTGTTTCTTACAACATTCCCAATCTGGCGTACATAGAGGATTATGACGCGTTTAAGGCGCAGAGTCCCTGGCGCCTCCCTACTCCCTATGAAATACGCGACGCGCTTAAGACGATCAAGATGGACGGCGGCAAGGTCGCGAGGATATACACTTTCTCGGTGAGGAGGGCAGGCGAGACGCGCAACATCATTCGCGCCGTGGAAGCGCCGGGCGAGTTCAGCGAGTCATATTTCAGGACATTCGACAAGGTTCTCCAGATAGCTAATGAGGAGGGGGTGAGACTCATCATCCCGTTCGTCGACAACTGGTGGTGGTGGGGAGGTAGGGGAGAGTACGCTGCCTTTCGCGGAATGAAGCCGGACGACTTCTGGACTGACCCGCAGGTCATCTCGGATTTCAAGAAGACTATCAAGTTTGTGCTCGACAGGAAGAACACATACACAGGTGTGAAATACAAGGACGACAAGGCGATACTTGGTTGGGAAACAGGGAACGAACTCGAGGCTCCGCTCGCCTGGCAGGACACCGTGGCAGCGTACATCAAAAGCATCGACAAGAATCATCTCGTCCTCGAAGGAACCTACCAGCGTTTGCTTACCAAGGAAGAGGTTGCGGATTCAAACTTCGATGTCCTGTCCACCCACTATTACACGGACCTCAAGACGGCGGTCCATGATGCCCTTTTGAACAGGGAGTTGACGAAGGGGAAGAAGCCATACTTCATCGGAGAATTTGGGCTGAAGAATCCCCTGAACACAGGCGCTCTCATCGACACCGTCATCAACAACGGCATTTCTGGAATGATGATCTGGAGCCTCAGGGGACACGCCGAGGACGGGGGGTTTTATCAGCATGACCTCTGTTATCATTTCCCCGGATTCGCGGCAGACTCGGCGTACCATGAAAAACAGCTTGTCGACATGATGAGAGCCGGGGCGTACCAGATCAATGGCGAAGTTGAACCACCACTTCCGATCCCGGATCCTCCGCATCTTTTCGGCATGCGGGACGTGTATGATATCTCATGGCGCGGTTCTACGGGCGCTGCCTCGTACAAAATCGAGAGGTTGGAAGAGGGCTCGGCCAAATGGGAGACCATAGCGGAGAGCGCCACGGACGCCGGTATTTCCTTCAGGCCTCTCTATGAAGATACGACCGCGGAGCTTGGGAAGGCGTATTACTACAGGGTGATTGCCCAGAACGCGTCCGGAGAATCGGAGCCTTCTAACGTGGTTGGTCCCGTGACTGTCAGCTACAGGAAGCTGGTCGATGAAGTCGCGGATACGTCGAAGATGCTCATTGCCTCCGACAGCCTGAGATTCGCCTCCTCTGCGAGCGCGGCAAAGGCGAAGTTTGATTTCAGCAGACTGGAAGGCTCTAAGGGGGCCTACGTAGTCTACGAAGTACCGCAGGACATCGATTCTATTATAGTCGAGGCGTTCTTCACGAAGGGGGATTGCGGCCTCAGCTTTTACGCGTCTGATTCGCTGAGCAATCTGAAGCAGATCCCGGCCAAGGTCGAGACATTCCCCCCCTACTTCAATCTCTATGGGGCGTACGTCCCGGCGATGTACACCTGCGGCGAGTTCCCCGAGCACAGCAGGTTTCTAAAGATCGAATACGAAGGTCCGTCTGAGTTGAGCAGGGTTGAGATAATATACTCGAAGCTCAGGAAACCCAACCCTGACATCGTTACGCTCGGACAGGAACAAAGATGAGGCGCGGCGGATTTTCTTCCTGAGCCGATAATTCTGCCGGATCGCACCCGGCAAACATGGAGAGGATGTACATGAAGTCTGCTTTGATGATCCTTATGCTTGTTTCGGTCGCGATGCCGCAATCGAACCCTAATCGACTGGCCATGCCGTCCCTATTTTCGGACAACATGGTACTCCAGCAAAAGGCGCGCGTACCAATCTGGGGAAAAGCGAAGCCGGGTTTAAGAGTAACGGTAACAGCGAGCTGGGGGGCGAGCGGAAGAACCGTAGTGAAGTCTGACGGCGCGTGGGAACTCTATCTCCGTACACCAAGGGCGGGGGGACCGTACACACTTCATGTTGCCGCAGGAGATTCGACACTGACTTACAGGAACGTCATGTCCGGCGAGGTCTGGCTTTGTTCCGGCCAGTCGAATATGGAAATACCACTTCAGGGTTGGCCGCCTGAGAATCCGATAAAGAATTCGGATCGGGAGATCGCGGCGGCTAGTTACCCGGACATCAGATTCTTCGCGGTCGCGCGTGCGGTATCAGCAAAGCCTGAATTTAACTGTGCCGGAACGTGGACTGAGTGTAATCCGCAGACCGCAGCCAGGTTCAGCGCGGTCGGCTACTTCTTCGGTAGAAAGTTATACGAACAACTCCATGTGCCTATTGGTCTCATCTGGTCCGTCTGGGGTGGAACGAAAATCCAGTCGTGGATCAGCGGCAATTATCTATCGAGGCTCCCCGAATACAAGCCTGTTATCGGGAAGATTGACAGCCTGAGTGGAGAAGTTGATGCGCTTAACAGGTGGGTCCGTTCTCATCCGGCAATAGACATTGGCAGCCGGGTCCCGCTTCATCAATTCGAAAATCTCGACTTCGATGACAGTTTGTGCTCAGAAAAGAGTTTCGATGACAGCGGCTGGAAGACCATGATGTTGCCGACATACTGGGAGGCCACGCCAGTCGGTGATTTCGACGGTGCGGTATGGTACAGGAAGACAATTGAGATTCCGAGAAGTTGGGTTGATTCGACGCTCGTGCTTCACCTCGGACCTATCGATGATATGGACGAGACTTGGGTAAATGGCGTCAAGGTAGGTGGCCTTCTTGGCGGAGGGTTCTGGCAAACACCAAGAGTGTACGACGTACCAGGGAGCCTGGTGCGCGATACGACTCTTACGATAGCCGTTCGTGTGATCGACAACGGCGGTGGAGGAGGCATCTGGGGTAATGGCGTCAGGATGGAAGTCTTTCCCGAGTCCGACTCAATTGACACGCTTCCTCTCTCTGGCGATTGGAAGTACCTCCCTGTGGCAGAGTACATTAACAGCAAGTTCTATGTGTACGGTGCCGCGGGCATGCCGTTCTATTCACGTCCGAAGACCGCTCTCAGCGTCGGACCAAACACTCCGACAATGCTTTTTAATGGTATGATTGCTCCTCTAATTCCTTATCATCTCAAAGGGATATTGTGGTACCAGGGGGAATCAAATTCGGATCTCCCCGGCGATTACAACAACTACAGGAATTTGTTTCCGCTGCTGATCAGCAACTGGCGGGTGGATTGGAAAGAGGGATACCTGCCTTTCTACTGGGTGCAGATCGCACCCTGGACATACGGCGCGAAGTCGAAGTCATATATGATTCGCGACGCGCAGAGACTGACGCTTTCCATTCGTAATACCGGGATGGCGGTCACGCTCGACATAGGCAGCCTAACCACAATCCATCCGCCGGACAAGGAGGACGTCGGGCAACGCCTCGCGTTATGGGCGCTTGCCAAACAATACCGAAAACATCTCGCCTATTCCGGTCCGATTTATAGATCAATGAAAGTGAAAAACGGCAAGGCAATAATCTCCTTCGAGTACACCGGCGCAGGCCTGGTCATGAAACCGCTGAATGGCAGGACAAATTTTGTTATTGCCGGGAAGGACAGTAATTTTGTCGTTGCTGACGCGAAGGTGGTAGGTAATACTCTGGAGGTGTACAGCCCTGAAGTAAAGCGCCCGGTCGCGGTAAGATACACGTGGGGCAATGCCGAAGAAGCAACCCTATTCAACAAGGAGGGATTGCCCGCATCGACGTTCAGAACAGACGATTGGCCGCAATGACTTATCATAAAACAGTGCGGCACGTAGACCAAGCTGAGTATAATCCGTCGATGTCCGTGACCGTCTTTCCCAGTCAATAATTCGTGGCGACCGCCTTGACGGTTCGCGGGACCTCGTTGATTGTTCAAAGAACAATACTTTTGTGGAAGGAATTATAATGAAACAATTGACCATCATTTTTCTACTCCTCGCAAGTCTAACGTTATCGTCGAACGCATACTCACAGGGAACAATTACCAGGCCTCCCGCCATCCCGCTCATGACTGGCGACCCTTACTTCAGCGTCTGGTCTTTCGCGAATGATCCCGCGAACGACTACACGAGGCACTGGACAGGAAAGACGATGGGCATCTTAATGATGGCGAAGGTCGACGGACAGAACTACAGGATCGTCGGCGGAAGCGAACGCGGCCTCCCCGTTCTCAAACTGAAGGGGACGACGATTGCGCCGACGCAGACGAGATACGTTTTCAGCGGCGCTGGTATCGAGTTGAAAGTCACATTCACAACGCCGCTCCTTCCTGATTCACTCGACCTGATTTCCGAAGATGCGTCGTACGTCACGTGGGAAGTGAGATCCATTGATGGCAACCAGCACGAAGTCAGCCTTTACTTCGATGGTGACGCGGAATTCTGCGTGAATACTCCGGACCAGCGCGTTACATGGGGGAGGCTGAGGGTTCCTGGGGTGAATGTCATTGAAATGGGCTCGCAGATGCAGCCGATACTCCAAAAGAAGGGAGATGATCTACGGATTGACTGGGGATATGTCTACTTCTGCTCGCCGGAGAGCCAGCAAGGTTTGAGTGCTATCGCTCCGGCCGATGTCGCGCGGCGCGCTTTCATCGATGGTGACTCCCTGCCAGCGAGCGATGACTTCGGCATGCCCCGACAGGCGAGCGACGGATGGCCCGTTTCGGCTTTTGTCTTCAATCTTGGCCGCATCGGTAACAATTCGGAAAAGAGACACATCATGGTCGCGTACGATCAGATCTTCTCGATAGAGTATTTCCACAGATGGCTTCCTGCATATTGGGAAAGAAACGGAACCGGTATCGCCGACATGATAGCCGATCGACTGAACCGGTACAGCAAACTTATGAATGAATGCTCAACTTTTGACAGCACACTTACTGAAAAACTCAGGGCTAGCGGAGGAGAAGACTACGCCTCGATTTGTTCGCTGGCATACAGGCAGGTCTTCGCCGCACACAAGCTGGTGGCCGACGTGGACGGCACTCCGATGCTCTTTCCCAAGGAGGATTTCAGCAACGGCTGCATCAGTACCGTCGATGTCATATATCCGTCCGCGCCTTTCTTCATGTACTTCAATATTACTCTCCTGAAAGCACTCCTGACCCCGGTGTTCGAATATTCCGAAATGCCGAGATGGAAATTCCCGTTCGCGCCGCATGATCTCGGCACCTTTCCGAAGGCAAACGGTCAGGTTTACGGCGGCGGCGAGAGGAGCGCGGTGGACCAGATGCCGGTGGAAGAATCGGGTAACATGATCATACTGACCTATGCGGTTTGCAGGAACGACCATAACGCGAACTTTGCTCTGAAGTACTGGAACAGCCTTGAGAAATGGGCGAACTACTTGAAGCAGGAAGGACTGGACCCAGCAAATCAGCTTTGCACGGATGACTTCACCGGACACCTGGCTCACAATGCAAATCTTTCAGTGAAGGCTATCGTGGCGCTCGGGTGTTTCTCAAAAATCTGCGAGATGGCCGACAAACCGAAAATGGCCATAGAATACTGGAAGCTGGCCGCAAGCTATGCGAAGAAGTGGTCGGAGATGGATCTTGACAACGATCACTACATGCTCGCGTTTGACAAGCCCGGTACCTGGAGCATGAAGTACAACATGGTCTGGGACAATTTGTTCAGTCTCAACCTGTTTTCGAATGAGGTGAAAAATCGGGAACTGAGCTTCTACAAGACCAAGCTCAACGAGTACGGGCTCCCGCTCGACAATCGCGCAGCGTTTACGAAACCGGAATGGATGACTTGGGTCGCCACTATGTATCCAGATAAAAGGGATTTCGAAACATACATGCACACTATTGTGAACTATCTGAACAACACTCCGGACAGGGTGCCGTTCAGCGATTGGTACGATACAAAGACCGCCCGGAAGGACGGTTTCCAGGCGCGAAGCGTGGTAGGGGGAATCTTCATTAAGATGTTGAGCAGGTAAATTGGATCTGCCGCGTCAGGAACCCCGTGCCTGAATTCCAAAAGACTGCGAGGACAGCATGAGCTCACTGAAAATCGTTAACCAGAATCAGATCCCTAACATACCATGGGAAGAGAGGCCGGAGGGGTACAACAAGCCTCTCTGGCGTTACTCGAAGAACCCGATTATTCCGCGCGACCTGCTCCCGACCTCAAACAGCATTTTCAACAGCGCTGTCGTCTCGCACGACGGCGAGTTCGCTGGCGTGTTTCGGTGTGATAACTGGGCGAGGCAGATGCGGCTTCACCGCGGATTCAGCAGGGATGGCATCAGCTGGGATATCGATTCCGATCCGCTGAAGTTCGAATGTCAAGACAGGGAAATCGGAAATTTTATCTATGGTTATGATCCACGCGTAGTGTGGATCGAAGACAGGTACTATGTTACCTGGTGCAATTATTATCACGGCCCGACAATAGGGATCGGATGGACAAAGGATTTCGAGACGTTTCACCAGATGGAAAACGCGCTCCTCCCGTACAACCGAAACGGTGTCCTCTTTCCAAGAAAGATAAACGGCAAGTATGTCCTTTTGTCCAGGCCGTCTGACAGGGGGCACACCCCATTCGGAGATATATTTCTGAGCGAAAGCCCCGACCTTGTTTACTGGGGGAAACACAGGTTTGTAATGGGCACTGTCGGGGATTCATGGCAGTATACGAAGATTGGGAGCGGACCGATACCGATCGAGACCACGGAAGGCTGGCTTCTCCTGTACCACGGTGTGTTGCAGTCGTGTAATGGATTTGTCTACAGTGCCGGCGCGGTCCTCCTCGACCTTGACCAGCCTTGGAAGGTGATTGTGCGCGGAGAGCCGTATCTCATTTCTCCGCAGACCCAGTACGAGTGCGTCGGCGATGTTCCGAATGTCGTGTTTCCGTGTGCCATGTTGTGTGACGGTCCCACGGGAAGGCTGGCCATTTATTATGGAGCCGCTGACACGGTGACCGGACTGGCTTTTGGCAGGGTTGATGAGGTTGTAGATTTCATAAAGAAGCATCCACTGCGATAGAGCCCGGTCGACGTTCGCTCGCACGGCCATTTGCGATTGACGATGTGCCTAAGCTCTTCTTGTGCCGGCTTTTTTTTGTGAAGATATTCCGCCCCTACGGAACGGCAAGAATTTTGGCTGAGGCCGCAAGAAGAATTGCGTGCCTGACGGCACGCTTATCAATCTGAATATCCCCTGTCATCTGGATCCAATTAGGGACACAACGATTAGTGAAGGCAGTTTCAAATCTTTGAGTTGAGGCCACAACACTTCTAGCGTGCCTGACGGCACGCGCAGGACTTAACTCCACAGAGTGGATCGTGTCTCGGTTCGGTGCAACGACAATCAATTCCAACCATCCCCCTTTGCTGTGTATGATGACCTGACAAAGCCCCCAGTCTATTGGAAATAATTAACTATGATCCATAACTTAACACGAAAGTGGCTGTTCACACCCCTCGTGTCGTGCGCATAAATTAGGAGGGAGCAGGTTTGCAGTCAGCTATTCATGATTAACCTTAGAATATTCTTCCAGACCTCGCAGTGGTGCCGGAGACCTTCACGGCGAGAATTTGAATGGGCGGACTGAAAATCGTTAGCTCATCGCGTATTAAGAGGAAGAAATTGAGAATCGGGTCGACCGGCTTATCAACAGATTGCATCTCAATTCAAAGGAGCTGTCATGAGCACTGAAGACCACAAACTCACATTTTGGGAAAAGGCGGGATATGGATGCGGGGACTTTGCCTCCGTCCTCTTCTGGCAGACGATCATGGTGTATCTCCTCTTCTTCTACACCGACGTGTTCGGCCTCGCCGCTGCGGCTGCCGGCACGATGACGGCTGTCTCGAGGGCGCTTGACGCCTTCTTTGATATAGGAGTGGGGATGACGGCTGACAGGACAAATACACGCTGGGGGAAGTTTAGGCCATATCTGATCTGGATGGCTCTTCCGCTTGCAGTCGCCGCGGTCCTCGCATTCTCAACTCCCGACTTCTCGCCGACAGGCAAGCTGGTCTATGCCTACATCACCTTCATAGCCTTCATGTTCTTTTATTCCGCGATAAACATTCCGTACACATCGCTCCTTGGCGTAATCAGCGGGGAGCCAGCCGAGAGAACGAGCGCTTCGTCGTTCAAATTTGTGGGGGCTTACTCGGCGGGGATTGTCGTCTCGGCCACGGCGCTCCCTCTTGCAGGCTACTTTGGCGGAGGGAACAGCGCAAAAGGATGGCAGGCAACCATGGCGCTATACGCGGCTATCGCGATAGTCTTCTTCGTCGTGACATTTGTTTCGACTCGCGAACGAATTCAGCCGATAGCCAGGGAAAAGACAGCCGTCGGGAGAGATCTCAAAGACCTGCTCAGCAACACACCCTGGCTCATCTTATTTGCGGTGACGATTTTACTGATCCTGTTTGTGTGCATCAAGCTCAGCATTACGGTACACTATTTCAAATATTACATCGGCGCACGACACATTGAGCTGTTTGGCATCTCACGGAGTCTTGAATTCGAATGGCTCGCATCTGCATTCAACGTTGTTGGGCAGGCCGCTTCCCTTCTTGGCGTATTGCTTGTGCCCTGGTTCTCACGCCGACTGGGGAGGAAGAATGCGGCGATAGCCCTCTTCGTGTCTACGATTCTTTTTACGGTCGCTTTCTTTTTCCTCGGCCCCGAAGATCTCGTGTGGATATTCCTCATGCAATTTTTCGCTTCGGTGTCGGGGGGCCCCGTCTCGCCGCTTCTCTGGGCGATGTACGCAGATACGGCAGACTACTCTGAGTGGAAGACAGGGCGCAGGGCAACCGGCTTAGTCTATTCCGCATCAATAATGTCGAACAAGCTCGGCTGGGCGGTGGGGGCGATGCTCGCCGGATGGATTCTCGCGACAACGGGTTTCGAGGCCAATGTGGCACAAAAGCTGGATGTCCTGATTGGCCTGAAGTCTATGATGAGCATTATCCCCGCAGTTCCTGGCATTGTTGCGTTGGTCCTACTTATCTTCTTCTACAGGCTCGACGAACCTTCCATGGACAGGATTAAGGAAGAGATAGCGGCGAGGCGCGAAGCGGCTGGGCTTGCCGAAGCAATGTGAAAAGACTCCGCTATGACACACCGCCCGGTCATCATCACGCTTTGTATTGAGGGAACGCTCGTCGCCCTCCTGTAGACTGTGGAGCCACCCGTTGCCAAAGAGGACAACGCCTCAATTCAAGAAGGTGACTTCCAAATTGAAAACCAAGAAATGAGAACTCCTTATGCAGTACGGCGAATTTGACGAGAGGAAAAGGGAATATGTAATCACTCGTCCGGATACTCCAAGACCCTGGAGCAATTATCTCGGTTCAACCGAATACGGGGCCATCATAACCAACAATGCAGGCGGATACAGTTTCTACAAGTCGGGTGGGATGGGAAGGTTTGTCAGGTTCAGGTTCAACTCCGTTCCGGCGGATCAACCGGGTCGCTACATATACTTCCACGATCATGGCGCCCGCGATTTCTGGTCAGCCTCGTGGCAGCCAGTAGGCAAGCCGCTTGGCAAATACAAATCCGTCTGCAGGCATGGAACAGCCTACACGGTGATCGAATCTCAGTATGCGGGCATAAAATCGGAGGTCACATACTTTGTCCCTCTCGGCAGGAGACTTGAGATTTGGAAAGTTAGGGTTACGAACGGGTCCAGAAGGAGACGCACGCTCAGCGCTTTCAGCTACCTCGAGTATGCCAGCAACTGGAACGCGATTGATGATCTTCTAAATTTACAGTACGTGCAGTATACCGCCCAAATGAACGTGGTGGACGGAATCATTGATCATGGCACGAACCTGAACGTTCCCTCCCAGCCTGACAACTTCAAGGAAAAGGATCAGTGCCGACACACTTTCCATGCGATAGCGGGAGCTAAAGTTGTCGGATACGACACGGACCGGGAAGCATTCATCGGGCCTTACAGGAGTTACTCCAATCCTCTTGCCGTAGACCGCGGCAAGTGTTCGGGGAGCCTGGCATACGGTGACAATCCATGCGGTGCGCTCCAGGTGAAGTTCACGCTAGCTGCAGGTGAGTCAAGAGAGTTCGCCGTCATCGTCGGGATAGGGAGGGCAGATGCAGAAGGTAAAGATGCAGTCTCCGAGTTCAGTAACCTGGAAAATGTCGAAGGCGAATTTGAAAAGTTGAGGCAATCTTGGCACGATCGCATCAGCGGTTTCAGCGCACAAACGCCTGATCAGGATATCAACTCTACGGTAAACACCTGGGGGATCTACAATTGCCTGGTCACCTACGCCTGGTCACGCTCCGCGAGCCTGATTTACTCCGGCATTGACAGGGATGGTCTAGGCTATCGCGACACGATGCAGGATCTTATCGGAGTAATGCAATCTATTCCTGATGAGGCGAAGGCGCGGCTCGAGCTCATGATTACCGGACAGGTGTCGAGTGGCGGCGCGAAACCAGTGATCCTTCCGTTCAGCCACACTCCAGGGAAGGAAACACCTCCGGCTGAGGAGGAATATCGCTCTGATGACGCGCTCTGGATGTTCGACGCGATACCGGCCTACGTGAACGAGACGGGTGATGTGGCGTTTTACCAGAAGTCGCTCCCCTTCGCAGACAAGGGAGAGGATACCGTCTTCGGCCATATGAAGCGAGCGCTGATGTTTAACCTCAGCAGGTCCGGTCCTCACGGCCTTCCGAGCGGGCTCATGGCTGACTGGAATGATACGTTGAGATTCGGGAGGAAGGGGGAGTCCATTTTCATCTCCATGCAACTGAGGCGCGCTCTGAGAATTTATATTGATGTCGCAATCCTTCTTCACAGAGCGGACGAGTCATCATGGGCGAAGCTGACCCTAGAGCGACTAGACAGCAACATAAAGAGGTACGCCTGGGACGGCGAATGGTTCCTTCGCGGATACAGGAACGACGGTCTGAAGTTCGGGTCTAAGGAATCAAGGGAAGCCACTATCTTCCTGAATCCGCAGACCTGGTCGGTGATCTCGGGTCTGGCCACGAGAGAGCAGGCAGATACAGCGATGGAGAAGGTCAACGAGCATCTGGCCACGAAGTACGGTCTTGCGCTCTGTTCTCCACCCTTCACGAGTACCGACCACAACATAGTGCGGGCAGTCTTCTTCAATCCTGGGCTAAAGGAGAACGCGGGCATTTTCATACACACGCAGGGCTGGGCGGTGATGGCCGAGGCCGTTCTTGGTCACGGCAACCGGGCCTACGAATACCTGAAGGCATATCTTCCGGCGGCTTACAACAAGAAGGCGGAGATAAGGGAAGTGGAACCTTATGTCGTGTCTCAATCGACTCACTCAAAAGAGAGTCTGAAACACGGGGCGTCAAGGATTCCCTGGCTTTCCGGCTCGGCGGCGTGGACCTATCATGCTATAACCCAGTATATTCTCGGCGTCAGACCGGAGGTTAACGGGATACGCATCGATCCATGCGTACCCTCCCGATGGAAGGGCTTTACGGTCAGGCGTCTTTTCCGGGGAAAGGTCGTCAATATCGTTTTCGAGAATCCGCGCGGCGCAGAAAAGGGTGTGAAAAGAATCCTATTGAACGGAGAGCAGGTCGAGGGCAATTTCATCCCCCTATCCAAAATGTTGGAGGAGAACGAAGTCCGCGTGACTATGGGATAAGCTTTTGTGGCCGGCCTCCCTCAACCCGTCAGCTACGCGAAATGGCGCCATGGCGAAATGGATTCTCCAGGCCGCTTTCGTTATCTTTCTTTAGAATCGAACGTAGCCTATGAAAAAAAACAAGATAAAGAAAAGAATAGATCTGACTGAAAAGAAATATGACGTTGTCAAGTCGAAGGTCGCTGAACAAAGTGGAGTCTACGTTGTCAGTGTTTCATCGACTCACGCCCAGATTCCATTAGACTCCATAGTCTGCGGCGACGCTCTGCAAGTACTCAAGAGTTTTCCCGCTGACTTTGTGGATTTAATTGTCACCTCCCCGCCATACGCCGACAAGAGACAGAACTCATACGGTGGAATTCACCCTGAACGCTACGTTCAGTGGTTCCTGCCGATAGCTCAGGAGCTCAAGCGTGTTCTGAAGCCCTCCGGAACGTTCGTACTGAACATAAAGGAGGGGGTTTCGGAGGGACAGAGAGAAACTTACGTCTTAGAGCTTATACTTGAAATGAAAAGACAAGGTTGGCTCTGGACGGAGGAGTACATATGGCACAAACGAAACAGTTATCCGGGAAAGTGGCCGAACAGATTCCGTGATGCCTGGGAACATTGCCTCCAATTCAACAAAGAGAAGAAGTTCGCGATGTATCAGGAGAGCGTAATGGTACCGATGAGTGACTGGGCCAAAGCGCGCTTGAAGAATCTAAGTGAAACGGATAAGCGCAGAGATGAATCGAAGGTCGGGAGCGGTTTCGGGAAGAAGATTGCCAATTGGGTCGGAAGGAGAATGGCTTACCCGGACAACGTTCTTCATTTGGCGACGGAGTCTTGCAGCAAACCATACTGGAGATTTAATTGAGTTACGAAAGCAGAGTATTCAGTGAGTTATCCTTCCCAAGTCGGGATGAAGTAATTCGCGTCCTTCTCCCCCTGTTGCTTAAGCACAAGGGGCGAGTCAAGGAGTTCGGTTCGGGTGACCAAGAATTTGCAGACGACATTGCTGATGAATTCAATCTTTCCGCCAAACAGCGAACCTTCGAGTTGGAGACGATAGTTCAGAAAGACTCTCGGCTGAAGAAATCCCCTGCCTGGAACCGTTTACTCTTTAGGGCTGCCGACCTAGCCGCAAAACAAGGGTTGTTGGCTCGTCCGACAAGCACTCTTAGACTAACAGGGAGAAGAGAATGGATGCTTACTGAACGTGGGATTGACGAGGCTCTTCAGCTTGCCAGGGTCCCGATCGGGGAGAAAGACAAAATTCCAGTTGTCACGTTTGAAGTTCAGAAGTTTCAGAGCAAGCTCGAAAAAGCTGAGCCTCCGAAAAACTACAATCCCATCGATACCACCAAGAAGGTGAAGGCTGTTAGCAGTGAGTCTTTATTAAGAAATCGTGGGTTCCGATTGGCAGTACTGGGAGCGTACGATTACAGGTGCTCAGTGTGTGGTCTCAAAATCTCATCACCCGATTCTTTGACGTGGGAAGTTGAAGCAGCTCATATCGTTCCCCATCGTTTCTACGGTAGAGACGATATTTGGAACGGTATATCCTTGTGTCGGTTTCATCATTGGTGCTTCGATGTAGGTTGGTTCACGCTTCGACTAGATTTTACGATTGAACTGAGCAGCTCTTTTGAAAGCGTTTCGGCAGAGCTTGGGTATATGGGAAGCTTAGATGTCTTTCGCGGTAGTCTTATTGACAAGCAAAAAATAGCATTACCAAAGAGGAAATCGATTTTTCCTCACGGGAACTCCATTTCTTGGCATCGAGAAAACGTCTTTGGCCACAAGGTTTAATTGGCAGGAGGAAACGATGGGCACACGTAAACATGTATACTATATAACGGTTTCCGATGTTCAGCATATAGCAAAGGAGACAATTGGACGGTCTCTTGATCTTGCCGAGTTAGCGAAAGTGACAGACAAGATATTAGACAATATTCAGTGGTACGATGTTGTCGAAGAAGCAGTACTTTCAGAGGCTAACAAGGTGTCAAGCTAAAGGCTATTGAACCGCAATGCCGCCGTGCGTTGAAAGCTCTGTAAGTCACCACATCGGTGAATTCCATGAGAGTCGGATAAGCAGAGTTAAGACAATCAAGCTTAAGGACGTCCTCCAGAAAAAGAACCCCTACCTCTTTCGTGCAAAGAACATCCTTACGGCTCAGAGACTAATTGAATCCCTACTCCAAGCCTATCTTTCGTCATCTGAGGAAGAACTCTTCGGAGAATTCCTTGAGGAACTCGCCATCTTCATAGCGGGCAAAACCGTCAATGGACGGAAGTCACCGGGAACGGGCATCGACTTGGAGTTTACCAAAGACGGTGTCGTTTTTCTTGTTTCCATAAAGTCCGGGGTCAATTGGGGAAACAGCTCGCAGTATGCCGCACTAAGAGATAGATTTAAGAAAGCGGTTCAAGTCCTAAAACAATCCAAATCCGTGAAATCGGTTCAGCCTGTGTTAGCCTCCTGCTACGGGAAAAGGAGAACCGTCAACAACGGCGAGTACCTCCGTATTTGCGGTCAGGAATTCTGGTACTTTATTAGCGGCAACCCACAGCTCTACACGGACATCATAGAACCCTTGGGCAATCAAGCCAAGCACCATAATCAGCACTACGAGGAGGAACTGGCCGCTGTCATCAACAAGTTCACGGCAGACTTCTCAAAGGAATTCTGCAACGATGGCAGAATCGATTGGAATAAGCTGGTAAGGTTTAACAGCGGCAACTTGGAGTCTCACTGAGGACTTTACCACCACGTGAACTGCTTGCCGCCAGTTCGACTAACACGTGATAACAGGTTCTCGATTTATTGCGGATCGCCGGTCGCAACGAGCTTCAAGGAGTCATGCCGACGAAACGGAACGACGATTTTTGCGGGAGACATCACGCATACTTGGTAGCCCGACTTCGTTTCGGATTTGTCGGAGAAATTGCATAATCATCGAGCTGAACAATGCATCGACGTGTGCCGGAAGCAACACCTTCTGGCTATAAGCCGGATATGATCTGTATTTAATCCCAAACTGATAGCGCGGATCATCCGTTCGAACAAATTGAGGGTACCACATGACTACACAACGGGCTCTTGTGTTTTTCATTGCAATGACTTTATTTGCCGGAAACGGCCCAGCGCTCGGAAATGATTCGTATCAAAACACAATTCGTGGGAGAAGGGAGGTTATTCCCTTCAACGCCGGATGGAGGTTTGCGAAGGGAGACCATGCCGGCGCATCGGAGCAATCGTTCGCTGATTCATCCTGGGAGACGGTATGCCTTCCGCACACGTGGAACAATCTAGACGGACAGGACGGAGGAAATGATTATTACAGGGGACCTTCATGGTACAGGAAGTCGTTCGACATTCCCGCGGTTGAAA
>JAKAMG010000009.1 GCA_021812985.1 Bacteroidota bacterium | reverse complement strand
TTCATACAGGGTATGGAGACCTCGTTCCTTGACCCGTCAGGATTCACAAGCTTTGAAATAAGAGAGAGCGAGTCATCTGGTGAGAAGAGCGCCTTCGTTCTCCCTGATGTCGCCACGTGTCCCGAGTGCGCGTCGGAGATTCATGATCCCGCGAATAGAAGGTATCACTACCCATTCACTAACTGCACCAATTGCGGCCCAAGATTCAGCATAATCAGGTCCCTTCCATACGACAGACCAAACACCACCATGGCTCGTTTCCTGATGTGCGATGAATGCCGGACGGAGTATGAAGATCCGACCAACCGACGCTTTCACGCACAACCAAACGCCTGTCCGAAGTGCGGTCCCCATATCGAATTGTGGAACGAGGCCGGCGCCGTCGTTTCACGTGACTATGGTGCAATTGTGGAGACGGCAGTAGCAATTCGCTCGGGTAAAATTGTGGCTCTCAAGGGAATCGGCGGGTTTCAACTTCTGGCGGATGCACGGAACGATGAGGCGGTGAAGCGGCTTAGATCGCGCAAGCATAGGGAGGAAAAACCCTTTGCGTTGATGTATCCTGCCATCGCGCAAATCAGATCTGACTGCCAAGTGGATGGCCTTGAAGAAAGGCTCCTCGTCTCGCCTGAAGCGCCGATAGTTTTGCTGAGGCGAAGAGATGTCGGACAAGGCAGACATCCGCGAGATGTCGACGAAGTAAACGAATGGAGGAGAGGCAAGGAAGCATCGGGGGCAGTAGAAGTCGGAATGAAGGAGAATACCGGTATCGCGCCTTCGGTCGCACCAAACAATCCTTACATGGGGGTTATGCTCCCGTACACGCCGCTCCATCTTATTCTTATGAACGAGCTGGGGTTCCCAGTAGTAGCGACAAGTGGCAACATATCGGACGAGCCTATCTGCATAGACGAGCATGACGCACTCGAAAAGCTCGGCGGCATAGCGGACCTTTTCCTCGTGCACGACAGACCTATAGAACGTCAGGTTGACGATTCGGTGGTGCGAGTAATGGCAGGGAGGCCTCAGATCGTGAGACGTGCCCGCGGATACGCCCCCTTTCCGGTAGAGATACCTCTTGAAACGGGAGACTCCGGCCCGGCGGCCGTGCTCGCAGTCGGCGGACATTTGAAGAACACTGTGGCTATAAACTCCGGTGCCAACGCGTTCGTCAGTCAGCACATAGGTGACCTTTCTACGGCGAAGGCATACGAGGCGTTTGAGAAAGTGACTGCCGACCTGCAGAGGCTCTACGATGTGAGACCTCGCCTGGTAGCGCACGACCTGCATCCCGATTATCTGTCCGCGAAATACGCCGCCAGGCTTGAGAAGAGAAAATTCGGCATTCAGCATCATTTCGCTCATGTCGCATCATGCATGGCTGATAACCAGCTGACAGGGGATGTCCTTGGAGTATCGTGGGACGGAACAGGGTTTGGAACTGACGGGACGATTTGGGGAGGAGAGTTCTTTGTAACGGACGCACTCTCGTACGACAGGGTCGCAAGCTTCCGCAAATTCAGGCTCCCGGGCGGTAACGCTTCAGTCAAGGAACCAAGGCGCACTGCGATCGGCTTGCTTTACGAGCTCATTGGCGAGGATGCACTCATGATGGAACAGCTGGCTCCAGTCAGCGCCTTCGACGTGACTTCCCGACATCTGATTAGGAAGATGCTTGAGTCGAAGTTGAACTCTCCCATCACCACGAGTGCCGGGAGGCTCTTCGATGCCGTGGCCTCGCTCATCGGAATCAGGCAGGTCGTGAATTTCGAAGGGCAGGCCGCTATGGAACTGGAATTTGCTGCCAATGGAGTTGAATGCACGGAGTCCTATCGTTTCGCGGTGAATCATCCGAATGAGCGAGCTGAAAGACCAGCGAATCGCAAGAATGCTGAGAGCCGGCGTGCCAATATAGACCTTCCTTCATACGTGATCGACTGGGAACCGATGATGAAACAGATTCTCGCCGATTTGTCTGAAGGCGTATCGGTCGGTCAAATGTCAGCAAAGTTCCACAACACACTTTCGGACGTGATAGTGGATGTGGCCGGGCGTGTCGGCGTGGAGAGAGTCGTGTTGAGTGGCGGCTGCTTCCAGAATAAGTATTTGACCGAGCGAGCCGTGGAGCGACTCACGGCTGCCGGGTTCAGAGCGTATTGGCATCAGCGAGTTCCGCCGAACGACGGAGGATTGTCGCTGGGTCAGATGTACGTCGCGCTTCAAAGCGTCTCCATTGGAATCGAGGGAGACGCTTTCGGAAGAAAGTTTGAACTAGAAGACGAAAAACAAGGAAAGGATGGAGGTCGGAAAGAGGGCTGAATGCCGGGATCTGACCGCAGACTGACATGAAATACATTGACGAATACAGAGATGCTGAAACGGCAAAAAAGCTTGCCGATATGATTCGCTCTGTCACGACAAGGGAGTGGACTATGATGGAAATCTGCGGCGGGCAGACTCACGCGATCGTCAAATTCGGGATAGATCACCTCCTGCCGAAAGAGATAACTCTCGTCCATGGTCCGGGCTGTCCGGTCTGCGTCACTCCGCTTGAGATTATTGACAAGGCCGTGGCTATAGCAGGCCGGGAAGAGGTCATCTTCACATCCTTTGGAGACATGCTCCGGGTCCCGGGTTCGCAGAAGGACCTTCTTAAAGTGAAGTCTGAAGGAGGGGACGTGCGGGTTGTCTACTCGCCCCTCGACGCGCTCAAGATCGCCCAGCAGAACCCTTCAAAGAAGATCGTCTTCTTCGCGGTCGGTTTCGAAACAACCGCCCCCGCGAACGCGATGGCAGTTTGGCAGGCGCGGGAGATGGGGGTGAAGAACTTCTCGATACTTGCTTCGCACGTTCTCGTCCCGCCGGCGATGGAGGCTATACTGTCGTCACCCGCTCATCGCGTACAGGCATTCCTGGCGGCGGGCCATGTCTGCACGGTAATGGGGTACGAGGATTACTACCCGATAGCCGAGAAATACAGCTCTCCAATCGTGATAACCGGCTTTGAACCGGTGGATATTCTTCAAGGAGTTTACATGGCGGTGAAACAGCTCGAGGAGCGAAGGGTCGATGTCGAGAACCAATATTCCCGTGCGGTAAAACGCGAGGGAAATGTCCCGGCAAAGAAGCTGCTATCGCAGGTCTTTGATGTCATTGACCGAAAGTGGCGCGGGATTGGAATGATTCCTAAGAGCGGGTGGGGGTTGAAGGCAGAGTTCGCCGAACATGACGCCGAAAAGGTGTTCGATGTCGTCGGCATAGAGGCACAGGAATCACCGCTCTGCATTGCCGGTGAAATCATGCAGGGACTGAAGAAGCCTCACGAGTGTGTCGCATTCGGGAGAGAATGCAAGCCGGAACATCCGCTCGGTGCCCCGATGGTTTCATCTGAAGGCGCTTGCGCAGCATACTTTCACTACGGCAGGGTAAACGCGTGAAGCTTTTCCGCCGGACCGAATGAAATAACCGGATTTGATTTGAAGGACCCGAAGGTCATGATGACGGAGTAAGACTTGAATCTTCTTCGGTGGAATTTCTGATGTTAATTAAACAAGATGGCTTTTGACGCATGATACTGACTTATACTATGGTGGCGAAATGAATGAAAAACATAATATTGATTTCTCCGGATACGCCTGTCCGATCCCAAAGACAGACTATGAGAATATACTTCTCGCGCACGGGAGCGGAGGGAAACTCACGCATCAGCTCATCGGCAAAATGTTTCTCCCCCAATTCCGAAATGAACTGCTGGAACCTCTCCATGATGGCGCGGTCTTCGAAATGGGGGGAAGGAAGTTAGCATTCTCGACAGACTCGTATGTCGTCAATCCAATTTTCTTTCCCGGAGGGAACATAGGCGAGCTTGCCGTAAATGGGACGGTGAACGACCTCGCAATGTGTGGCGCGCGACCGATGTATCTGTCAGCCGCTTTCATAATCGAAGAGGGCCTACCACTCGAGGACCTTTGGAAAGTAGTTCTATCAATGCAGGAGGCCGCGAGGCAGGCGGGTGTACTGCTTGTCACGGGAGACACAAAAGTCGTGGATCGCGGAAAGGGCGACAAGATATTTATAAATACATCGGGAGTCGGTATCGTGGAGGATGGTGTCGAGATAAGTCCAAAGAGGATCAGACCTGGAGACAAGATCATTGTGAACGGAGACATCGCGCTACACGGGATCGCGATAATGTCCTTGCGGGAAGGACTTGAGTTCGAGACAGTGATAAGCAGCGACACCGCGCCTCTGAATGGCCTCGTCGACACCATGTTCCGGGCGAGCAGGAACATACATGTCCTTAGGGATCCGACACGCGGAGGAGTGGCGACTACCCTGAACGAGATAGCAGAACAGGCAAATCTCGGGATAGAGATGACGGAGGAAGCTATCCCGATCCCAGATGAGGTAAGGGGAGCGTGCGAGATTCTTGGACTCGATCCGCTCTACATAGCGAACGAGGGTAAACTCCTCGCGTTTGTCCCGTCTGATGAGGCTGACACCGTCCTTGCTGCCATGCGCAGCCACCCTCTTGGCGCGAAGTCGGCCATAATCGGAGAAGTTGTCGACAAGCATAATGGCACAGTGGTGATGAAAAGCAAGATCGGCGGAACTCGTGTCGTCGACATGCTGACGGGCGAACAGCTTCCGCGAATCTGCTGATTCATAGGAGCGGGCGGGATCACGAATATCCCTCCGTCTAAACGAGAAGGCCGTCCCGAACGTGACGCGTTCAGGACGGCCTTCAGGAAAGCCGCTCCCGCAAGCGATCCCCTCTCGAATGAACACGCTTACAGGCGCTTGGACTGTGCCAAACGCCGTCGTCTGTTACTTCACGACGATCTCATCAGAAAACATGAATGACGGCGCGCCCGCGGCCTGGTGCCACGATGGCAGCGGCCCCGGATAGACGCCTACAATTTCAATGTACCTTGTGCTTGCACTGTCAAAGCGGGCCACGAAGTTGTGGATTATCGTCCCCTGTTGCCTGGGGTCCACAGGGTTACTGATGTCAGCCGCCGACCGGAAGTTCTTACCGTCGTCCGAGAATGATATCTTTACTTCCTTTGGCATGAGAATCCACGAATAGCTGTTTTGCAGGAATCGAATCGAAACCTCATTCACCGATGTAACCTTCTTGAGATCGAGAACGACATCAAGGCTCTGCCCCTGATATCCCTGCCATCTACCGTCACCAAAATTTGTGGAGCCGAGAAGCCCGTCCACTAGTGCAGAGTCCCCGCCGGCCGAGTACGCTGGATTATATGTGCTGTACTTAGACTTGAGCTCATAGAGACTTCCTATCGCCTTGTCGACAAGTATGTACTCGCTCGAGTTATCTGTGACCTGTCCATATTGCTCTACGCCGGCTCGGATAAGCGTGGGATGATCGATGGCGATTGGCGCGGTGTAGACGTCTGCACCCAACGTCGGCGGCGTACCATCTGTTGTGTAGTATATCATCCTGTCATTGAATGGGGTACTTAGCTTCACATAACGCTTTCCGTCGACGAGGTAGTTCGACGGGGTGATGATTACCGTCCGATCGAGATTTATGAGGGAGTTGCCAAGCTTGTCGTATTTCGCCAGAATCTTGTCGAGCCACCATGCACGGTTCTCCTTCGCCCAGAGCCCGACGTATTCCATCTTGAGTTGATGAAGTTGATTTAGCAGTGGGTCGATTTCGAGTTTCAATGCCTTATACGCAACCGTATCCCGCGTCATCAAGGCTTGTCTCAGTCTTATTCCGAAAACGTTTTTCTTGGCCTCGAATTGAACGCGCTCCGCTGCGAAGATCGCGTAATCGAGAGTTGAAGCGTTTTCTTTTACGGTTGACTTGTCCATCTCCAAAGCTTTGATGACGTCTCCGGCCATCGCATATGCCTTCATGTCGGTGACGATGTCCGAGTCGTTCGCATCTTGGGGGGTGAATGCTAGCGGTTCCTTCCAGAAATCTCCGTCGGTGAGCAGCGATCTGACGGGCAGGTATCTTATTGAGTCTAGTTTGAAGAGCGTCTCAGTGACAGAATCTGAAGGGCTTTCATAGAAGAGCGCGTCGAAGGACTTGTTGAAATGAGAAAGCCTTAAGCTCAACTTCTGATCGGACACTGTGCCAGTGTCGGGTGGGGCGGGTTTCCATGAGCACTCGGCCCCCCACGCGAGTCCGTGCCAGTTGAAGTTTGAGAAATTCTCGCCGTCGTCGTCCCAGATTGTGTTAAGCATCCCCATAGCGCCAAGTTTTGCGCCGTCCCTGACAAAGTTCGAAATATTCACCGCCGCGCTGCGCATGCTCGGCCATATCACACCCCAGCATCCGACTCCTGGTGAAACCATGAAGTTGAAGCCGTCTTTGACAAACGGATGGATCATGTGGTCGAAACTCTTGTCGGGGCTATAGTTCCACGGTAGCATTATAATGTCTTTGGGAAGCTTGCCGACGATGGCGGTGTCCTGATCCGCTATGTCACCCCACATCATGATCTTCTTGTGATATGGTTTCAGAAGATCGTAAACTCTGTTTATGTGGTAGGCATACACCGCGGCAAGCCCGGCACTGTCCACCCATGCCTTGGCACTTCCTTCTCCGAGTTCAAAAGTCTCGTCGCAATTGATGTTGAAGAAGTCGCTAGAGTACGCGGGCACAATCTCGGAATAAACCTTGCTGAGATAATCGTAAGTTTGCGGGGCCAGGGGGCTGAGTACGTTTTCCGTCTCGCGCATCTTGTAGTAGAACGGGTGGCTCAGGATGTTATACTGATGACCGAACGACTGGAAATTTCCCACAAGCTGGATGTGATATGGCGCCGCGTATTTCGTGAGCTCCTTTACCTCCTCGGCCGTGATGCCGTCCAGAGGCGCGATGTCCGGGAACGAATCGAGTCGAAAAACATTCTCGGTATAGAGCGTGAAGAAGTTGAGCTTGTATCCTGCCATCGTGCGGATCTGCTTCTTGAGAATTTCTATAGTAGGAATCGGGCCACGACTTATGTCGTCCATCCAGCCCCGATAGTTGAGACCGGGCCAGTCGACGATTGTGAGGCAAGGAATCCTCGTGCCGGTCCTGTTGGCGCGGATTATCTGTCTGAGCGTCTGTACGCCGTAGAATATTCCTGTAGATGTGTTCGCGGCGATTAGGACTCTGGCGGGTGAAACGTTCAGGATATAACCTTGGTCGCCGATGGAGTCGGGGGTTTCGATGTGAGCCTCTTTCAGCGCATTCCTGACGGCGCCTCCCTTCTCGATTCTTCCGATCAGAAAGTACCTGCCGCCATGCGCGGTACCCACTTCTGGTGCAAAACCCAGATCGGATTTGATCTCCTCGGACAGTTGTGCTGCCGAGAATCTGTCGTCCGAATCCGAGGGGCGCTGTACCACTATACGGCTCCCTCTCGTGATTTCAAAAGTGCCGCTGCGGATGGCGACATGTCGAGGAGTTGGTATCAGTTTGAGGTTCGCAGCCGCAGACCCTGCAGGGTTGAGGGGGGCTGCCAATGACTGGTGAATCGGTTCGGCTGTGGAGAAAGCTAGAGCAAGGAAGACCGCAATGAAACGACGCGTGGTAGACATTTCGAGGTCCTTGAATTTTATGATGATTTTCGCGTGTAATATAGTAGATTCATTCGGAATTGCGTAAACCAATTTGGGTACCATCCATGAAAAGTGTGAGAAGAGTCGGTCAGAAGGGCCTACTGAAGTTTGATGCCGAATTCACGAAGCCACGCGACGTGCAGTTGTATCTGAATAAGCTGGGTTACAAGTCTGATCCTGGTACAATCTCTCCGGCGGAGGTGATGCGCCGAAGGGAAGCAAACTGCTTCGAGGGGGCTTTGTTTGCCGCGGCGGCTCTTCGGAGCCTCGGGCACAGGCCGCTCATCGTTGATATGATCGCTGACAATGATGACGATCATGTGATCGCCCTTTTCAGGCAGGACGGTTACTATGGTGCGGTGGCAAAGTCAAACACGACGCTCCTCCGATTCCGGGAGCCTGTCTACCGCACACTCAGAGAGCTCATAATGTCTTATTTCGATTTCTATTTTAACATATTGGGCGAAAAAACTCTCCGCAGCTATTCCAATCCAGTTGACCTTTCGAAGTTTGATAAGGACGACTGGATGACGACAGGCGCCAATCTTGATTTCGTTGGCGACTATCTTTATGAAGTCAGGCACCATGAAGTACTAGCTCCTCGCCAAAGGAGAAAATTGAGCAGGGCTGAAAAAGATCTCGTCGCCGCGTGCTTCGACGGGGCGAAAGTTGAGGGGCTATACAAACCTCACGGTTGAGACACTCCATCGCGGTGACATGGCCCCGGATACAGCTGCCGCACGATACGGGCTCCTCCATTGCCCGAACAATTTGACTGATGCCAGGTGAGATGTCCCCAAAGCTTGAAGCTTGCTATTCCTTTCATCCCGCAATATTTTCAACTGTACGGACCAGCAGTGGAATTGAATCTATGTCAGGAATCTTGAACGGCTGCGATGGTATGTAATCCATTTCTTCCTGGTCTCAATTCGAATAGGAAGGGAGTCTTGCATGAAACGAATAATGATTGTCGGCGTTGCCCTGATGACGCTCTTTGTGGCTCTTGCCTTTCATTTATCCGATGATGAAAGCACCCAGCTACTGAAGAAGCTCGGGGTCCCGGAGGAAGACGCGAGGGATTATGTATGGCTCGACTTCAGCCACGCAATCTTCTCCTATCCCCGCACGGACCAGATACTCGCCATCGCGAAGGGAGACAGGCCCGCGGTAGTGAAGGGGCTCGTTGAATTCGCGAAAGCGTACACGCAGAGCGAGGACTTCAGAAAGCGGTATGAAACCTTCAGGCAAGCCAAGAAACCTGAGCCTCCTGACCCTCCGAAATCCATGTACCAGCTCAGGCAGGAGCAGAAAGAGCAGCTTAAGAGGAATCTCGATGAGGTTGAGAGCGGCGCAAAGAATGCCCCTCCAGAAATGAAGGAACAATACGACAAGCTGATCGACAACTTGCGTGCGAGTGTCAAATCGGTTGACGATCCGAATAATCCAATGTTCAGCCCCGAACTGGAGAAAGCTCTTCAGCAGGAGTACGACGTGCAGTTGGCCAATCACAGAAACGATTCACTTGAATGGGCACGTCGATGGCCCGCAGAGCCAAAACCGATGCTCGCCCGCGGGTTGAAAAAGTTTCTCGACGTTTCCTCGAATGTCGATTACAATGCGGCCCTGGTAAGGGACAAATCAGGCTTCATGTTCTTCGCAAACCCCGATTATGAAAGGAAACCTCCTGAGTGGAAAGTGTGCTACAGGGCGGGAAAGGCAACTGTGGAGGCGGCGAGAACCGCGGCCGGGAAATGGCTCACCGAGTTGGAATCAGCCAGGTGATTTGTCCCACCCGGAAGCAGCGATTCCGCCTTGACCTGGAACCATCTCGCTGGAACGGCTGACGTGACGGATCTGTTAGTTTAGGTCGGAGGGAGGATTACAGCATAGTGTCATCCGGTCACCAGTTGTTGTTTGCATCGATGATAAATTAATTTCATACGTACGAGAAAAGGAAAAGGGAATGCAGGTGGAAATATGGGCGGACGTTGTCTGCCCGTTTTGTTACATGGGAAAACGAAAATTTGAAATGGCACTTGATAACTTCACCCGAAGGGGTGATGTCGAAGTGTTGTGGCACAGTTTTCAACTCGATCCGTCCGCGAAGAAACTCGATGGGAAGGACATCCATGACTATTTGGCGGCAAAGTACGGGCGAGATCGCCAGTGGGCAGTGGAATCAAACAGCAATATCGCCGCGCGGGCAAGGGAAGTGGGGCTCGAATACAATTTCGACAAAGTGATCCCGACAAACACGTTTCACGCGCACAGGCTGATACATTTTGCGTCGAGCCGTGGACTTCAGGACAGTGCCGAGGAGCGCCTGTTCGCCGCATACTTCACTGAAGGGGAGGACATCGGCGACATCGAAGTTCTCGGGCGTTTGGGAACCGAAATCGGACTCGATTCAGCTGAGCTAAGCCAGATGCTTTCTTCGAATGACTATGCCGATCTGGTGAAAGGTGATATCGAGGAGGCCGAATCGCTGGGCATCAGCAGCGTCCCGTTCTTCGTCTTCAACCGGAAGTACGCTATCTCCGGTGCTCAGCCCACCCACCTCTTTCTCGAAACACTCCAGCAAGCCTGGAACGAGGAGCACTCTTCTGGACCAGTAAACCCGGATCATACTTCAGTTTGATAAAAAGAGAGGCATGTGACGACATCACCTGCCTCTCTTGTGTACGATAGTCTATCGCTTCTCTATTCTACCTCTCCCTTTGACGCTTTCAACTTCGGGGCGGTCTTTATGCCGAGGTTATACGCCATGAAGGAAAGGACATCAGCGGCTTGCGCGATGCGCTTGTCCGTCGGCATGTAGTTGTGGCTCGTCTTTGTCTCTACCCTGATGAGTATGGGGTTGTTGCAGGTTTGGTCGTGCTGCATAGCCGCGGCGAATTTGTACGAGTGGCTCGGCACAACGCGGTCATCGTGGTCCGCGGTCGTTATGATTGTCGGCGGGTAGCATGTGCCGGGGCGCACGTTCTGTACTGGGGAGTACTTTATGAGCCACTGAAACGCGGTTGAATCATCCGAAGACCCGTATTCGGGCACCCAGCCCACGCCCGCGGAAAACTTCTGGTAGCGAAGCATATCCATGACACCCGCCCCCGCGTAAGCAGCACCGTACAGATCCGGTCTCTGCGTCTCGCACGCTCCTATAAGAAGCCCGCCGTTGGAGTATCCCTCGATTCCGAGATTGGGCGTCGATGTGTATTTCTCGCTGATGAGATACTCGGCCGCGGATATGAAATCATCGAACACGTTCTGCTTTTTTCCGAGCATGCCGGCGTGATGCCAGGCCTCTCCGTACTCACCGCCGCCGCGCAGGTTGGCTACTGCGTAAATCCCCCCCATCTCCAGCCACACGGCTGTCGTCGGGCTGAACGAGGGAGTGATGCTGATATTGAATCCGCCGTACGCGTAGAGTATAGTCGGGTTTTTACCGTCGAGCTTCGTCCCCTTCTTCATGGTAATGAACATGGGAATGCGCGTGCCATCCTTCGACTTGTAGAAGACTTGCTTCGTAACAAATCTCGCCCGATCGAAGTCGACTTTCGGGGCTTGGAATACGCCTGTCTTTCCGCTCTCGAAGTTGTAATGAAATATCGTGGTCGGGTAAAGGAATGACGTGAACGCGTAGTACAGGTTCTGAGAATCCTGTCGCCCGCTCAAACCACCCACCGTCCCGATACCGGGAAGTTTAAGCTCAGCTGTGTGTTTTCCCTCCAGCGAGTAAAGAGCCACTTCGCTCTTAGCGTCGACAAGATAGTTGACGACAACGTGGCCGCCGGCAATGAGAGCATTTTCGATGACGTTTCTGGATTCGGGAACCACTGTCTTCCATCTGTCGGGAGAAGGATTCTTGATATCGAATGAGACTATCTTCCGGTTGGGCGCGCCAAGCGTAGTCTGCATATAAATCGTTGTCCCTACGTTCCCGAGAGGATAATATTCGGCATCATCCTTTTCAAACAGGGGAGTAACGGGCGAACTGAGATCGGGGTGTTTCGGGTCCTTAAGGTCGACATAGAATACTTTGTTCCTCGACTCAGTTCCCTTATTCAATATGATAAATAGATATCTTCCGTCATCGGTGACACTCCCACCGACGTACCAGCCCGGGTAATCCTTCAGGTCGTAGAACTTCTTATCTTCACTTTGCGGCGAGCCAAGCTTGTGGTAGAAGAGCTGTTGTCCGACGGCCTCGGACATAAGCGCCTCTCCCTTCTGTGGCTCGGGGAAACGCGAGTAGAAGAAGCCTTCGTTGTCATGGGTCCACGCAATGCCGGAGAACTTTACCCAGCGGACTACGTCGGGGAGGTCCTTCCCCGTGGATATGTTTCTTACATGGAACTCTTCCCAGTCGGCTCCCCCCTGCGACAATCCGTAGCAAAGGTAGTTGCCGTTAGGCGAGGCACCGTAGTCGAGTAGCGCGATCGATCCGTCGGGCGACAGCCTGTTTGGGTCGAGGATCATTCTTGCCCTGGAAGCTGCGGTTTTCCTCACGAAGACCGGGCTCTGGTTCTGAAGGCCACTGTTCTTGCTGTATATGAGCGCGCCATCATATTCATTTGGTACGCCAACCTTCTCGTAATTCCACAGCTTGGTTATCCGCCTGTTTATCCAGCCCCGCACTGGAATTTTATCGAGGTAGCCGAACGTCACCTTGTTCTCGGCTTCAACCCACGATTCGACTTCAGGACTGTTTTGTTGTTCCATCCATTGGTACGGCGCGGGGACTTTCGTTCCGAAATAATCTTCGATCGTGCTGTCCCTCCTTGTCTCCGGGTACTTCAGGGACTGTGCCTGTGTGTTGGCTGATAAAGTCATCATGGCAATGATTATGTAGAGTCCTGGTTTAAATACTGATCTGAAAGAAATGTTAGGTTCAGTTATTGGGTTCCTAGACTGGGTGGCAGTCGAAAAGGCATCCCACATTTTGAACGGAGTCTGCATGTTTGGAATCATCCTGTCTCCTCGCTTTTTCTTGCCTGGCAACAATTTCCTGAATCCTTCTCCTGACGATCTGTCGGAAGTGCTCCGTGCTGCGTGCAGACCAGATTGCGCCGGACTACCTGGTTTTCAAAAGAGATAACCGTCGAATCCCGGTCGACAAGATTCGGAGCAATGACGTAAATATGGCACACACGTCGAGAGCTTTCAAGCTTCAACTATAAGGCAGGCACAGCACGATTTAGTTTTGAGGAACAGTGGGGAAATGGGCAGTCCCGGCGCGGTTTAGGGAATCATTCTCCACTTCAGGGATTTCCCAGACAAATGCCTCTTTCGCGCCGGTTTTGTAGGGGGAATACGCCCTGAAAGTGTTGACACAGAGCCGGTTAGAAGGTAACTTACCATCGAGAATTGTCGACGGCACCGTTCGAGAGGATGTGATACCATTCTCGATGCAAGAGGTACCGCGGCTGGTTCTCAAGAAATTATCTCAGGGCACCGAGGCCGGGTGTGTTTCCGAAGCTCCTTCCTTCAGGTCGATTCAAAAAAAGAATTCAAAAGCACATTACCCGACCGGCCACGAGACGCCCTCCGGAAATAGTTGGATAGTCTTTGAAAGGCTTACGACTAATCTGGAAAGGAGGATGCTATGACGCTCGAGAAGTTGAAGGAGTACCTCGACAACCACGGCGTCAAGTACGTTGTGATCAGCCACTCTCTCGGTTACACTTCCCACGAAATCGCTCACTCGGCGCATGTTCCCACTGACCAGCTCGCCAAGACCGTTATAGTAAAGGTCGACGGGAGACTCTGCATGGCCGTGGTCCCGGCTTCCCACAAAGTTGACTTGCACCTGATGCGCGAGGTGACGGGGGCACACAGAGTTGAGCTCGCGTCCGAGGATGAGTTTTCGATCGCCTTTCATGGGTGCGAACTGGGAGCGATGCCGCCGTTCGGGAACATCTACGGCATGGATGTCTTTGTATCCGGGCTCCTCGTCGAACAGGATCAGATTGCCTTCAACGCCTGCTCGCACAGGGAACTAATAAAGATGTCATACAGAGATTACGCGAGGCTGGTCCAGCCGAAGGTGATTGAACTAGCGGAGCCGTAGCTTTCCGCTGAGGTCGGCTCAGTCCGCGCTGAGGGCCGCGGCTTCATGAACTCAGGTGCCAATCACACGGCTGCTGACGTTTGGGCTGGCGGGCGTATGCACCCAAGATTGATGTGAGTGGCAGGGAAGATGATGGTGTGAATGAACTCGATGAGGCGGGAGGAGTGTGTCATGAGAATATTCATTGCAGGATCGACTGGGGTGCTGGGGAAAAGAATAGTCCCTCGGCTTGTGTCTATGGGTCACAAAGTTGTCGGGCTCAGCAGAAATTCGGAGACCGACCAATGGCTGATGAACAACGGCGCGATTCCGCGAAGGGGAGACCTGCTTCATAAGGAGTCCCTCTACAGCGCGACGGCTGACTGCGATGTCGTTATTCATCTTGCCGCAAGGATGCCTGCCAGGCTGCAAACTGCCATCGACGACTGGGTCCTTAATGAAAGGAACACGATAGAGGGGACGGCGAATCTGATCGCTGTATCTCTGCGCAGCGGAGTCGCCCTTTACATCCAGGCCAGCGTAACCCTTCTGTATGGCAGACGCCACGGAGAGTGGGTGGATGAGTCGTGTCCTCCGGCGCAGGATCTCCCTCCTCTTCTGAGAGCGTCGGTCGAACTTGAAAAACTGGTGCGTGACTCGATTCTCCACGACAGGCTTCGTGCCATCATACTCAGGTTTGGAAACGTCTACAGCGGGGATTCCGAGTGCACCACTTCGATGTATGAGCTCATCAGCCGTGGCAAGTTCCCGCTTATCGAGCGGGGGAACTCATACTGGAATCTCGTCTTCGCCGATGATGCTGCTGAAGCTGTGATCGCGGCGGTGCGCAACGGTGCGCCGAATGTCGGAAAGGTGTATAATGTCTGCGATGACGAGCCGGTGAAGCACCGCGAACTTGTGGAGTTTCTTGCCAGATCTCTTGGCGCTCCGAAGCCGGTCAGCATCCCATCTTTCCTCGCTAAGACCGCGATCGGGTGGCAGACAGTCGATTGTCTCCTCCACAGCGTAAGGTGCATCAACAGACGCGCGAAGGAGGATTTGAGATGGGTCCTGACTTACCCTTCTTACAGAGAAGGACATGAGGCCATAATGAAATTCTGGCGTGAGAGTCAGGACGACGCAAGGGCAGTGGACAAACACCATACTGCGGTTTGAGATTACCTATTTGTGCATTTCTCTGTTATCTTCATTTTGAGTCGCTACCGTTGATGAGCGCATTGCAATATGAGTCGTCGCTCAGAATGTTGGAACGGGTTGACAGTGATTTAATAACATGGAGATCGAAAATCAGTTGAACTGATTCTTTGGAGAATGGAATAATAAGAGATGCATATCCCTATTTATCAAATTGATGCCTTTACTGACGAGAGGTTTCACGGAAATCCCGCAGCGGTATGTGTTCTGGATGCGTGGCTCCCTGACAAGATGTTGCAGGACATAGCGGCTGAAAACAATCTCGCGGAGACTGCTTTCGTCGTCGGAAAGAGCAACAGCATTGAACTGAGGTGGTTCACGCCGGCGCTTGAGGTGGATCTCTGCGGCCATGCGACACTGGCCACGGCCTATGTTTTCAAGGAACATCTCGGATATGAACCTGATGAGATCAGCTTCAAGACGAAGTCCGGCGTGCTGACAGTCCTGTACGGTGGCGACATGATGTCTATGATTTTTCCGCGACGCCCAGGCCAGCCGTCGCATGCAATTGCGGAACTTGCAGACGCCTTGGGCGCGCAGCCGCAGGAGGTTCTTAAGTCGAGAGATTTCCTGGCTGTCTTTCAGGATGAAGCCGAGATAAGGTCCATCACCCCGAATTTCGAGAAAGTTAGAGCACTTGATTGTCTCGGTATTATAGTCACTGCTCCAGGCATGAACTCCGACTTCGTGTCGCGGTACTTTGCGCCTCAGGCGGGAATAAATGAAGACCCTGTCACTGGATCGGCGCATACCACGCTAATCCCATACTGGAGCGCCAGGCTGAGAAAGAAGCAATTGGCCGCCTTCCAGGTCTCCCAAAGGGGTGGTAAACTGTTCTGCGAGGATCTTGGCGACAAGGTTAAGATTTCAGGGAAGGCCGTTACTTTTTTTGCGGGAAGTATGATTGTTTGACAAGTGTATCTCCGGTCGAACCGAGGTTTGAGGTCGTCCGCGGGATTTTAACTCGTTAGGTTATTGATATGCCGCGTGCCGGTCGGCCTGGATTCAGCCGGCAGACTGCGGGGCATTCCATATCACATTTCCGAACAATTGCGCGGGGGCGCTATGAATCGGCAGTCAGGATTGAATGGTGGACAATCAGTTGGAGGACTTAAACTGAAGCGTCCGGAATTCCGCACAGGTTTACTGATCTTTTCCGTCGTATTGATGTTTCCATTGGTCGTCTGTGGTCAAGGTTATCGGGGAAAGCGCTTACCGTATTTGAATCCTGCGCTCCCAATCGAGAAACGTGTCAACGATCTTTTGCGGCGGATGACACTCGACGAGAAAGCGGGGCAGATGTGCCAGTTCAACGCGGGAGACAGCGATGCCGAACTGTTGGCTAGAAAGGGGATGGTCGGCTCATTTCTTAGCGTCGCGTCGCCTGGTAGGATAGACAGCCTCCAGAGGGATGCGGTTGAGGGATCAAGACTTGGAATTCCAATTCTCTTCGGGCTTGATGTAATTCACGGATATTCGACCATTTTCCCGATCCCCTTGGCACAGGGAGGCACTTGGGATCCTGAGCTTGTGCGGGAAGCGGCGTCCGTCGCGGCAAGGGAAGCCTCCTCGCAGGGTATAAGATGGACATTCGCGCCTGTGGTTGATATCGCCAGAGATCCGAGATGGGGACGAATCGCGGAATCTACTGGGGAGGACACTTATCTGGGCATGGAGATGGCGAGGGCTCAGGTCAGAGGATATCAGGGAACCACGCTGTCAAACAAGAGTGACCTCGTCGCTTGCGTGAAGCACTTCGTCGCCTACGGTGCAGCTGAGGGAGGAAGGGACTACAATACCGCCGAAGTTTCCGAACGCACGCTCAGAGAAATCTACCTTCCCCCCTTTAATGCCGCTGTTGGAGCGGGGGCTGGAACTGTAATGAGCGCCTTCGATGATCTCAACGGAGTGCCAGCATCAGCCAATCCCTTCACGCTGAGAGAAGTGATGAAGGGGGAATGGGGATTCAGGGGCTTCGTCGTCAGCGACTGGGATGCCGTCGGAAACCTTATCGACCATGGTATCGCGTGTGACTCGTCAGAGGCGACACTCAAGGCAGTCACTGCTGGGGTCGATATGGATATGGTCGGTCCGTACCACAACAACCTGGTCAGGTTGGTTAAGGATGGGAAGGTCCCGATGAAAGTAATAGACGACGCGGTCCGACGGATACTGAGAGTGAAGTTCAGACTTGGTCTTTTCGAGCATCCTTATAAAGACGTCGAAGCTGCCAGGACGGCGCTTCTCCTCCCGCGTCACAGAGATGTCGCAAGGAAGATAGCGCGTGAATCGATCGTCCTCCTGAAGAACTCTGGCGGGATCCTCCCGCTAAGCAAAGAGGTCAGAACGGTAGCAATAATTGGTCCCCTCGGGGACAGCCGCGAAGATATGCTCGGTTGCTGGCACTGCGTGGGGGAGCCTGAGCCGGTTGTCACCCTCCTTGAAGGTGTCAAGTCAAAGCTTGGATATTCCGCTGACGTCGTGTTCGAGAAAGGGTGCGGCGTGACAGACACTTCGACCGCAGGTTTCAAGGACGCTCTGAGGGCGGCGGCTAAGGCTGATGTCGTCCTCCTTGCCGTAGGCGAGCGCGCCGAAATGACAGGAGAAGCCGAGTCCAGGTCATCGCTGGACTTGCCTGGCGTCCAGGAACAACTTGTGGAGGCCGTGGCGGCACTCGGCAAGCCGACGATTGAAATACTGATGAACGGGCGGCCTCTTTCTGTCAACTGGTCCGCACAACATCTCCCCGCGATACTCGAAGCATGGTTCCTCGGCACTGAGGCAGGAAACGCGATTGCTGATGTCCTCTTCGGAGACTACAACCCAAGCGGCAAGCTTCCAGTGAGTTTTCCGAGAAGCGTGGGTCAGGTGCCAATCTATTACAACCATATGAATACCGGAAGACCCTATTCAGACGAGCACTACACTTCCAAGTACATCGACATTCCCAACACGCCCCTCTACCCCTTCGGCTTCGGACTGAGTTACACTAACTTTGCATTCTCTGATCTCAGGGTTGTGCCGGATGCGACCGTAAAGGATCAGCTCATCGTTACGGTTAGCGTGAAAAACGGCGGCACGCGGCCCGGGACTGAGACCGCGCAGGTCTACATAAGGCAGAGGTGCACTTCGGTCACGCGGCCTGTGAAGCAACTCGTTGGTTTTCGTCGGGTTGATCTGGTACCGGGTGAGAAGAAGTCTGTGAAGTTTGTCATCAGCCCATACGATGTCTCCTTCATTGACGCGGAAATGAAACGCGTCGTTGAGTCGGGCGATTTGGAGGTGATGGTTGGGGGAAATTCCGTTGACCTCATCTCTCGGAACGTTCGTCTTGATAAATCGATGGTCGTTCCGGACCGACTCGCAACCTTCTGATACGATGCGGCCTCACCGCGTACTTGATATTCTGAAGGAACATTGTCAACTTTCACAGTATGAAAAGAATCTTATTTATCGTTTCGTTGATGGGGATATCCGTTTTCGCGCCAGGTGCGAGAGGGGAGGGAACAGCTACGGAGAAGTCTGAGGTCGTTACGGTAGATTCTGTCGACCTGAATAAATATATCGGCACCTGGTATGAGATCGCGAAGATTCCCAATTCATTTCAGCGCAAGTGCGCCATGAACACGACGGCGACCTACGCGTTTGGAAGCGATGGCTACATAAACGTCACTAATCGCTGCGTGGAAAGTGACGGAAGTGCGGACGTCGCGAAAGGGGTCGCGCGTGTGGTGGATGAAAAGACTCATTCAAAATTGCAGGTCAGTTTCGTGAGCGTGTTCGGCATACACCTCTTCTGGGGCGACTACTGGATTATCGGACTCGATAAAGATTATCGGTATGCCGTCGTGGGAACTCCATCCAGGAAATACGGTTGGATTCTTAGCAGGACGCCGAAACTCTCGCCTGACGAGAAGTCACAAATCGATGAGATTCTCCGACGCCAGGGTTACGATCCGGCCAGTTTTGTTCCGACCGAACAACGCCAGGGCTCTTAACATCCTATGGAGGCGGTACCAGATTCCAGTTTTTCCGGCCCTGTAAATCTTGCCTGTGTGAAGTAAAAAGTTCCTGGTCGGATCGGCAAAGTCCCTGGTCCATCCGAACCTCCGACGGCCGCAAGTCACCTTTTTTTGGCTGATTGTACGCTCTCTCTTTTCCGGGTCGGAAGTTTCGGCCGGTTTGGCACCAGGATGGATTACTTGATGCAGGGACAGCACAAGTATGAAAGAAACAATATGAAGATAGAGAAGCACATTAATTTCCAGGCACTGGCTCCGCCTCGTGAAAGGTGGATGGATTAGAAATTGGGTACAGGCCAGACTCTTTTGACGATAGCCGCGGTGATGCTCCTGGGGACCGTTATACTCACTACCAACCGAAGCCTTGGCGACACCAACACCGTCCTTTTGAATTCCAATATCGGACTCGAAGAAGTATCCCTTGCCACTTCCATAATTGAAGAGGCGCAAGGTAAGGCGTTTGACGAGCAGTCTGACACAAACAACGTCACATCGCTTTCACAGCTGACTCCGGCTGATCAGCTGGGGCAGGAGAACGGAGACTCGACCGATCTCAATGATTTTGATGACTTCAACGGGTTGAACGGGGCAGGACGGCTTGAGACAGATACTCTCAGTACCGGCATTTACTTCGCTTACACTCAGGTACATTACGTCTCACTCAGCAATGGCCTGGACAATAATTCCAATGGCAGGACTTGGAGCAAGCGTCTCGACGTTTGGGTATGGAACAAAGATGTCCCGGACACCGTGAAGATGCACACTGTCTTCAGCTATTGGTACTTTTGAGGACAAAGCGAAATGGGCACAAGCACCTTAATCGATATAGTAAGTTCAATGCTTATCAGTGGCTTTTTGCTGCTGACGGCCCTTCAGATGGATGAGAAGGCAGTCAAGAACACGTTTTATTCGGAAACCAATCTCACCGTTCAGCAGAATCTCACTTCCTTAGTCGAGAACCTGGAATATGATTTCAGAAAGATTGGCTATTGCGCGAATCCAAACCTGCAGCCAAAGACATACATGTATCTTGTCAGCGGTGACACAAGTTCGATCTCTTTTGTTGCAGATCTTGACAACACAGGGGTACTCGACACTGTAAAATATTTTCTAGGCGGCAGTGTGCCTGGCTGTCCGAACCCCGATGTCAGGATGCTCTACAGGCAGGTCAATAGCGGCCCTGCGGTCGGCTCGAACTTGGGAGTGACGGAATTTTATTTGAAGTACCTCGACAGTTTTGGCCAGCAGTTGCCCGTACCGTTTACAGCACCTTCACAGGTACAGATGGTGGAGATTACTGTCAGAGTGGAGCCCACTGCGTCATATGGCAACGCGAGCACGTCGAACACTTTTGCATCATGGAATGACGCGCCGCAAAATTTCGCCTTGTGGCGGCAGACAAGGCTTATTTCAAGGAATCTCAGGAACAGGTAGGCAAGAATCATGGTAGGCAGAGGCACATTGCTAGTCATAATGGGATTCAGCCTGATATTCTCGCTGGGAAGCCGGTATTGGCAGAGGACCAGCACTGAATCTGTCGACAATTTCGTAGAATATTACGATCAGACCGTCGCGCACAACATAGCGGTCAGTGCTGCCAACATAGCCGCGGACTCAGTGTTTCAAAATCCGGCGGCCACGAATCTTTCGCTGAGCGGGAGTTTTGCAACCGGTACTTTCCGCATCACTACGGCTCCTTATCAAACAAACGATATTATCATCACGGCTGTCGGGACATACGATGCGGTAAACGATTCGGTCGAAGTCGTATTGAGCCCTTACGCATATACCAAGTATGCGTTCTTCTCCATAGTCGAATCAAACGTGTACTGGATTACCGGTGATACACTATGGGGTCCGTACCACACCGAGTCAAAGATTTTCTTGTCGGGTAGTCCTGTATTTTATGGAAGGGTAACCACAAAAATCGGAACGAACCCTAAGCTTCCGAACCCAAACGCTAAGCCCTATTTTTATGGCGGGTATCAGTCCGGTGTAAGCATTAACCTGCCGAGTAGCTTAAGCGGTCTTCAGACTGCAGCCTCAGGAGGCAAGATATTCAGCAATCCGGGGGCCGGAGCTTATGATGTATATCTCACTTTCAACTCTGACGGCACCGTGACCTACAAGGACAACACAATGCCTTCGGATACGACGGTTCCGCTAACGAGCCTTGCCCCCAACGGCGTCATATACGTTAGCAAGGGGAATGCGCACGTTCAGGGTGTCCTAGACGGAAAGGCAACTGTCGTCGCTGATGGGAGCTCAGGAGGCGGTTACGGGAATATATGGATCGATGGCAGTATCACCTACAAAAACGACCCTCGCACAGGTCCAAGCAATGACATGCTGGGTCTGGTTGCGAACAACAACGTGACCGTAACTGAGACTTCACCCCCCATGCAGAATGTCTACATAGACGCCGCCATCTTCGCCCGTACGGGCTCATTTACCTACCAGGGTTACAACGACGCGACTGCCGGCCCTCTCGGCAGTTTGTACCTCTACGGCTCTATCACGAACTACCAGAGAGGAGCTGTCGGAACATTTGACCAGTCTACGAACACATTGGAAGCGGGCTATCATAAAAACTACAAGTACGATGACCGCTTCTATGCGGCCGCGCCGCCGTATTTCCCATCTGCCAGCCAGTTCCAGATTGTATCCTGGAGAGAGTAAAAGGCTGTTTATTTCATCCCGCCATTAAGGGTCCTTTCATCCTCCCTGAAGCGAGGAGGAGCATGTCTCGTGTGGAGCCTATTGACGCAGGACACAGATTCCTCGGGAGCCGTTGCAACAGAACCACACCGTAGATATATTTTCACCGTGTCAGCAAAAGGCTAAATGAGGCCTTGAAAAAATTAAGGGCAACACGTCGTGCGTGTGATACGGTCGGGGGAGACCGCTCTCTGCAATTTGCGGTGTAGTAGGTAAAGTGGGCGGGTTTGCTTTATGCCCTCATGACGAATTCTCCCGGAAAGACAGCTCTTAGGTCATAGCTCAGGATTCCAGCCGCGCCTCGACGTCGCCAGAAGAATCATTGCCATGGAGATCGAATGGGGACTGGTCAGACTCTCTTAACGATAGCGGCACTTATGCTGCTGGGCACGGTTATCCTAAGCACGAACAGGGGGATCCGGAACAACAGCCAGGTTATACTGACCACAAATTTCGGCCTCGAGTCAGTATCACTCGCCACTTCCACGATAGAAAAGGCACAGAATCTGGCGTTTGATGCCGTCACAGACACAGATGCGGTCAATAACGTCACCCTCCTTACCGCACCTAGTTCGCTTGGACGAGAGGACAACAACCCGAGCGACCTCAACGACTTCGATGACTACAACAACCGGTTGGAGACGGACACGCTCAGCACCGGGATTTACTTCGTGAGGACGGTTGTCTACTACGTCAGCAGAAACACTGCAACCGGCACGCTCGATTCAAGCACGACAAGGACATGGAGCAAGCGTCTTGACGTATCGGTCTGGAACAAGGAGGATCCGCTGACGGTGGTGAGAATGTCGACCGTCTTCAGTTACTGGTTCTTCAATTGAGGTGATGAGATGGGCTCAACAGTATTATTGGATATCATCAGCTCTTCAATAATAAGCGGGCTGCTACTTCTTTCCGCATTGCGTATGAACGAACAGGCCCGCGTGAACACGTTCGATTCGCAGTCGAGTCTGACGGTGCAGCAGAATCTCACCTCGATTATTCAAAATGTCGAATACGACTTCAGGAAGATCGGCTATTGCAGCAATCCTAACCTGCAGCCCATCAACTCCATGTATATTGTCCGCGGCGACACAAGCGACGTGACTTTCGTTGCCGACATGTCAGATAATGGAACGCTGGATACTGTAAGGTGGTATCTCGGGACGACGGCAATTCCCGGCACGGCTAACCCTAATGTCAGGATGTTATATCGCAGGGTGAACAGCGGGAGGCCATTCGCTTCGAATCTCGGAGTCACGCAGTTCAAACTGAAGTATTTCAATAGCTTGGGACAGGTTGTTCCGACTCCATTTAGTGCGCCTTCGACCGCGAAGCTGATTGAGATGACGCTGCGTGTTGAACCCGTGGCGGCATACGGCGGCACGTACGGGGACACTACCAAGAATTTCTCCGTGTGGAGGCAGACCCGACTTATTTCCAGGAATCTCAACGCAAGATAGAGGCGGTGCAGTATGGTAGGCAAAGGGACGCTCATAGTTATAATCGGCTTCACGATCATGTTTGGCACGGCTGGTCAATACTGGAACAGGACAAGTCGGGTAGCCATAGAGAATTTTGTCGATTACTACGATTCCACAACGTCTCACAACATCGCCGTGAGCATGGCAAACATAGCCGCAGACTCAGTGTTCCAGAACCCCGCCGATACGAATCTGAACCTGAACGGATCATTTCTCGGAGGGACGTACAACCTGAGGACATTCACTGTGGTGATTGGCGGAGCGAGGTATGTCCAGCTCAGGGCCACCAGCAGTTATCGTGGGAGGTCCGGGTTCAGGCGGGATACCGTCAAGGCGCTCCTGAAGCCCCGAACCTTCAATGAGTACGCGTTCTTCTCCCAAAGCGAGAACTCAACATACTGGATCACCGGGGACACTCTGTGGGGTCCGTTCCATACGGAAGATCGAATCTACCTCTCAGGAACGCCGGTCTTTTACGGGAAGGTGACAGCCAGAAACGGGACATATCCATCGAGAATCCCAAGCAGTTCAGCAAACCCATATTTCTATGGTGGTCATGAATGGGGAGTTTCCATTCCACTACCTACGGACATAAGTAAAACAACTGCGTCGGCGACAACGACATTTGCCTACTCAGGAAGCAGCGGAAGTTGTGATGTGTATTTTACATTTTCATCCGATGCGACAGGGGGGAAGGTTACCTACCATAAGACAACCGCAACGGGCTCATATCCTTATACCGTCACTACGACTCCTGACACGACGGTGACACTCTCCTCGCTCGGCAATCCTCCGGTCATATGTGTCACGAACGGCAATGCTCATGTTAAGGGTACAGTCGACGGTCGGGTTACTGTCGTGTCTGCTCAGGGTGCAACGGGGAGCACGAGGAGCGGAAATGTTGCCATCGAAGGAAGCCTCCTGTATAAGTCGGACCCCAGAAACGGTGCTAGCGATGATATGCTGGGGCTCGTAGCAGACAATAACGTGCGGCTCAAGACCCAGCCTTCTCCTGGCGACGTCTACCTTGATGCGGCCATATTCGCGCGAAACGGCGATTTCGGCTACGACGACTACGATGGCACAGTGCACGACCAGGCAATGGGGACGATATATCTCTATGGCTCCATTACCAACAGGAACCGCGGCTCGGTTGGAAGATTCAATACAACGACCAACACAATTACGACCGGTTACCAGAAAAATTACAAATATGATGAGCGGTTTTACTTTTCATCGCCCCCGGCCTTCCCGTCTACTAATACCTTTCAGGTTGTTGCTTGGAGGGAGTGACCGGCCCGCGTGCACTCTCGCGGTAAGGTGTGGTGCGGCTGCATTGATGGCGCCGCCCGCTCCATGATGAGGTAGTCAAGCTTGGGCACTAATCTGATTTCGGTTACCCGTAATCCTCTTTTATAAGCAATCCCTCTGAATTGTCTCCCGCTCACTGTTAAAGATCATCCGCCTTTTGACTTTGCTCTTGGAAGCACGTTTGAGTATTTTCATGCGAGAGGAGAACCCAATTAAGCGAAGCGACCATGTTTGCCTTAGGTAGACGGCGCACGTTTACCAGAATCGAAAAGCTGTACCTCGGTGCGGTGACAATTGCGTCGCTTGCTATCCTCTTTCCGAATATTTGTATCTCACAGACCTATAGCTTTAAGACTTACACTGTAAGGAACGGACTACTGTCCGACGCCGTCACTTCGCTTTGTCAGGATTCAAACGGCTACCTTTGGGTCGGCACGAGCGATGGAGCCAGTGTGTACGACGGCGAAACCTTCCGGAACTACACAGTCACGGACGGCTTAGCATCGAGTCTCGTCAACTGCATCGTAAGAGATGTGAACCACGAAGGAGTCGTCTGGATTGGGACGAATGGTGGCGGGGTCAGCCGATTTCAAGGGGGAAGCTTCAGTAATTTTCGCATGGGTGCTTCCGACTGGTCGAACAGGGTAAATGGCATTGCGCAGGACGCATCTGGCATTGTGTACTGCGCTTCCGACGATGGGATATACAGGATCTTTCATGGCGCTGTTTCCCCACTGGGAGGGAGACTGGCACACGGCCCATTCGTAAGAATCCTCTGCGCGGGCGACACACTGTTTACCGTCGATGGCGACGGGAGGTTGCTTGCCTTCGACCTGGTGAATGGATCTATCACAGATCTTGGGGGGAGGATCCGACCTTACACCTCGGTGTCACAAATTTGCCTCGACGAGGAGGGACATACCTGCATTGTCTTTCCGAACGGTGACCTGAAGAATCTGACGACCGGCAAGGTAGTGAGGAAAGCCGCAATCTCATATCCCCGGTTCGTGATGGAGGACCGGGCGGGAACATTTTGGATAGGTACATCTCAAGGTGTGTTTGCTCTCGACAAGCCCTTTCGTTCGGGGTACTCCACAAAGATCACTGTGGCCAACGGATTGCCGGAGGACGACATAATGGCGGGAGTCGCTGACAGGGAAGGAGACCTGTGGTTCGGCACTGCGGACAAAGGGTTAGTGAAACTTGAAGACCGGCGCGCGATTGAGTTTCCGATCTCCCTTAGTCGCTTCTCCGTCAACAATTCACAAGGTGCCACTGATAGTCATGGCAACATTTGGGTAGCTGCTGACAAAGGGCTTGTCGAAATTTACGCCATTGCCACCGGGCAACTCAAGGAGAGACTTATTCCGTATTCAGGACTTGGCATTCGGTCTGCGTGCGTTTCAATTCAAATCAACGACCAAGACGAAATGTGGTTAGCCACTTCCAATGCCCGGGTATACGGTATCCGAATTACCGAAGAATTAAGGCAAGTGCCTATTCTAAGGGTAGTTAGTCGATTTTACCTGGGTGATAATGTGGCTACTAAAGGTCTCCTTTGTCTGTATGTCGATTCAACTCAGAGGGCGTGGTGCAGTGTCGATAAGCTTGGGATCATCGAGTTCAATACGAGGGAGGCTCGTCAAAGGAGCATCGCCCTCACCCAGGCCGATGGTCTTCCCGACAATTCTATCAGAGCTATCTTCCGGGATCGAGATGGAAATATGTGGTTCGGAGGATATATTGGCGGGGTTACCGAAATGTCCGGGCCAGCAGTTCCGGGTAATATGAAGCTCTACACATCACGAAATGGTCTCCCGGACAATTCGATAAGGTCTATCATGCAGGATAGCTCAGGTAATATTTGGATTGGGACGCGATACGGCGGAATTGCAGTCAAGAACGCTGACCGGTTTCTATCTATTTCCGTAAGAGATGGTTTGGCGAGCGAAGGCGTTTGGGCGATGATCCAAGCGCAAGGGTACGGTGCCTTTTTCGGTACTCAGCTTGGCCTGCAGGAGCTTATCGGCGGCGAATTGAGGGGCTTGAGTTGGAAAAGATTTGGAGAGGCCAGACCAGTTTACTCGTGTGGGATCTCAAGATTCTCTTCTGGTGGCAAGCTCAGTCGTGTGTTATGGGGGGTGGATCAGTCGGGGGTATTCCTGCGGGATCTGGATCCGCCAGCCGTCCGCCGGGTGCCTCCACCAGTCTATATTACGGGCTTGCTCGTAAACGGGAGCAGGTACAGACTCGAAAGCCCGTTCTCCGGAGGCGGCTCACAAATTCAGCTGGCGCATTGGGAAAATACGCTGACATTCTCTTTTGAGGGGATTAGTCTCAGGGATGAGAGCAACCTGAAGTATTTATACAGGCTGCGTGGGGTGGAGAATGATTGGCGCACACTCGAGAGGCGGCTGCCGGTTACCTATGCTGCGCTTCGTCCTGGTAGATATATGTTCGAGGTGATTGCGGTAGGTGCCGATGGTAGAAAGAGCGAGGCCGCTGCCAACTTGTCGTTTGATATAACCCCACCGTTCTGGGAAATGTGGTGGTTCATCACTCTCGTGGGAGTTGCACTAGCTGCGATCGTTTATTTTGCCGTCAGAGTGAGAGTAAGGAGACTTATAGAGATAGAACGGGTGAGGGCGCGGATAGCCACTGACCTTCACGATGACATAGGAGCGGGGCTGACTCGCATCGCCATTCTTGCCGAGGTGGCGCTCAGACAGGCAGAAGGGAAGAAGCAAAGCGGAACCGGTTCTCGCGGAGAAAGTGAAGAGGCGGAAGGGGAGTCATTTTCGGCGCAGGGCCTTGTCAGGAAGATTGGGGTGAATGCTCGTGAACTCGCTGACTCCATGAGCGACGTGGTTTGGTCGATCGATCCAAGGAACGTGACCGTGCATGACCTGATTACGCGATTTCGTTCATTCGCTTACGAGACCTGTGAGGCCGCAGGAATTAGGCTCGAAGTCGACATAGACGATGACATTGAGACCCTTCGACTGGAGCCGGGCGTGATGAGGACGCTTCTCCTCATTGCGAAGGAAGCGCTGAATAATTCCGTCAAGCATTCTTCTTGTGCCCGCATCATTGTGGGGATGAAATTCTCTTCCAGGTTACTCTTTTTCAATTTCGAAGACGACGGCAGAGGCTTCGTCATCTACCAGGAATTTTCAGGTCATGGACTGGCTAACATGCGACAAAGAGCCGTCAAGCTTGGCGGAGACTTCAAATTGAAATCAGCGGCCGGTGGAGGGACCGCCATTCAAGTGACAGTTCCCTTGAATGTTTAACTGTACATTCGTTCAGTTGCTCTTTGGTCCGGCGAATTTTAGGATTGGTTTTGAATAATGGCAAAACTGGGAGACAGGCTGATATGAAACCATTGTCCGGGGACGAAGATGTTATTCGTGTAACCATCGTGGAAGATGATGATGAAGTCAGAGATGGTCTGTGCTGGCTGCTGAATCACTCCGACGGTTTCGCATGCATCGGCACGTGCAGGAGTTGTCCCGATCTCCTAACTCACATTGAGGTGAATACCCCGGACGTTATTCTGATGGACATAGGACTCCCGGGGAAATCCGGCATTGAATGCGCCCAGACGGTGAAGGAGCTATATCCACGTGTTGAAATACTGATGGTTACGGTATACACGGATGAAGAGAAGGTATTCCAATCAATCCGAAACGGTGCGGTTGGCTACATACTTAAGAATACTTCACCTGAGAAATTGCTCGACTCCATTCGTGAGGCGTACCATGGTGGGGCTCCAATGTCGCCGGAGGTTGCCCGCAAAGTCATTACTTATTTCAGGGGAAGCGACAGTACCGAACTCACTGCCCCTTTGTCCCAAAGGGAGGTGGAGGTGCTTCAGTTTCTCGTCGACGGCCATTCATATAAGTCAATCGCCGACAAGCTATCGATAAGTGCTCACACCGTCAGGTTCCATCTCCACAACATTTACGAAAAACTTCACGTGCGCTCGCGTGCTGAACTGGTGGCCAAAACCGTCAGGGGAAGATTCCGATAGATGCTCGACTTGATACAGGTCACTTCTGTCCGAAACTGAACATTTGTTCAGTTGCAGGAAGCTCCTTTAATCCCAATTTTCCATGAAAATGAGGAGGAGCGGTTGAGTCTTTTCTTTCGACATCTTGGTAAAACAATTCTTTCGAGGATCGCCCCGGCGATAATCGTACTGGCCGCGATATTTGGCGGTTCCTGCGCGGCCCAGGCTCTGAATCAGTGGCCGACAACATCAGTTGGTCTCTACGATTGCGACGTATCAGGCGCCACGGTAGATTCTGTTTCTTCGCTGACCCTTCTGTACTCAGTCTCTTCAGATGTGTTCAGGCGCGTCTCGGCCGATGTTTCAAGCGGTGGGATCATCCTGGTACACCTTGGTACGGCAGACACATCAGGGAATACCGCTGTGGCGGAAGCAAGGCCGAACGTGTTTGTGAATGATTCTACACGGGACACTGCAGTCGATTATGTGATGGGGGGGAGCCTGACCGGCATCGCAGGCAATTATAAGCTCTCCATTTTTATACTTGATTCGTACAACCTGACACACGTCGCGGATGGCGTGGCCAGCTTCTCATCAATATCCATCGCCACTTTGGATTCGGCGGTATCCGCGGCTCTGTCCGGGATGCTTCCACTGAAGACTACAATCCGGAGATATCAGGTGAATCTGCGGAATGCCGACCCCGCCTTGTCAATTAGTCCAACAATCTCGCTTAACCCGTCCGTTGCTTCTATGGCGTACAATGCCTCGACACAGGTAACTATCACCGTGACAGACTGCGACTCGGTTCCGCTCGCCGGCCGTAAGGTGAAGTTCAAGGCAGTAGGGGGGAAGGTTTCGCCGGATTCTGCTCAAACTGATTCACAGGGAAAGGTCAACGTTACTTATACGGCTGGTGGAGGGGATGCACTCGGGAGCGTCACGGCGAGTCTCGATGGAGTCATGACAGTGACTCATTCGACCGTTTATTCGAAGAATGCTTCAACTATCATCGTCGGTCATCCGGGCCTGGCAGGTGAATGGAAGATCGACTTCGGCCTCAGGTTCAGTGAGAGATCGTACTATGACACGGTCACCACCGACCAGAACTCCACAGAATGGTACCAGGGTTCGTCAGTGACTCTGGCGACAGCATCGGGGAGCGGTTATGTCAATATGAACGTCGACTCATCCGGTTTCGTGTACTCAGATCCTGACTCGGTGATTTGGGCGACGAGCAGAAAATTCTCTCATTCGCTCTCCCTAACTTCAGGCGTGACAAGTGGCACCGACTGTCCTGCAGACCCGTGGGAAATCAAGGGGAGCTCGGAAAATGGGTATAACCAGGGTGACTCTGTGGATTTTCCGACGGCAGGGTACACGGTGCTGAACGGGAAGACGAGCATTTCGATAACCGGATCTGAATTTTTCAACGGCGTGTCTGATTTCTACGATTGGCTGAGGGAGAACACCAAGGTCAACGGTTCATGCGTCACACAAAGCACGCGTACCGGCGGAACTTCATCAATCGTGACAGCAATATTGATGGGAGGCGATGAGACAACGGGGGCAAGCGTGATCATCTACGGCGCGCCCGACAATCCAAACAGTATTATGGTTGTTCTGAACCGCTCGGAACAGACCGAACAGGGAAATACGACTTCAGGTACAGTCTACACCGAAGACGATTGGAACATCCTCGTAACGTTGACTCCGCTGTTCCACCTCACTGATGTTAAGCCGCGCCTCCAGCCTGTACAGGGAGAATATGTGTTATCGCAAAACTACCCCAATCCGTTCAATCCGACTACAGACATAAGTTATCAGCTCTCATCATTCAGCAATGTGACGCTGAAGGTCTATGATGTGCTCGGCAGGGAGGTGGCGACGCTTTTCAACGGTCGGCAGAGCGCAGGAAGGTACTCGGTTACATTCAACGCAGGGAGGCTTCCGAGCGGCGTTTATTTCTATAATCTTTCCGCCACACCCGTGAACGACCCTTCCTTCGGGAACTTTTCCAGGACTCAGAAGATGGTCCTGATAAAGTAAGTTTTCAATTTGTCCCGTAAAAGCTTAGATTCTTCATTGAGTTGTGTTTCACTGGCATGCAAACCATTCGAACGAATCCCGATCCTCATCGGGGCAAAAAGGAGGTAATTCGTATGTTGCGTTTGAGGTATGTCAAGGCGTTCATGCTGTTGGCCTTTCTGGCGGCCACGACTTCCGGCTGCGGAGGATGTTTCGGCTACAACATGATGGGACTTCATCTCTTTTCTCTCAAGGTTGAGGTTCGCGGCGCAAACAATGCCGCTCTCGTGGGTGCCGTCGTAAGCTGCAGCAGCGGCGAGACAATTACTGTCGACTCGTCTGGCATCGCGAAGCTGAGCTTCTCAGACATCGGACCATATCACATCATGGTCAGATATCAGGACAATATCATCGCTTCCTACAACGTTTCGATGCCGGCTGACGGCGGGAAGACACTTACGGCAAATTATGTTGCCTCAGCGGCGCCTTCGGTTCCTGCTGGAGGCGGCGCCGGCGAGTCTGCCTCAGGTGAAGGTGGCGGTGGCGCATTCGCCATGATGGGCGCAAGACTCTATCCCATCCTCTTCCAGTATGTGTTCAATGCCTACGGCTACAGTATGGACCTTAGCTCATACGACCCGGGCCAGTATACCGAGTGGCAGATCAGCGCGAACGGCGAAAAGCAGTATTCCACAAGGAAGGCCTATCTCACGAAACTGGAGAACGGACAGGAGTGGTGGCAGGTCGATTTTGTCTCATCCGACAAGGACTCCATGCTGATGGAAGTCCTTTTCAGCAGGGACCAGGAATCCGTCAGGCGCATGCGGCAGAGGTTCGGCAATGAAGCCCCGAAAGAGGTGCCTGTGACAGAAGGGTGGTACACCACGCCGATGAAACTTACACCAGAATCGGTCGAAGGATCGGTTGTAAAGAAAGGGGTATCGGTTACCGTTCCAGCCGGGACTTTCACCTGTGACCAGCTAGAATTCGGAGTCGCGCCGGGCATGACGCTAAGACTCTTCAGGGCGGCTAATGTCCCGGGCGGAGTCGTAAAGTATGAGATGGTAAGCGAGGATAAGGATATTTACAGCGGCGAGCTTAAGAGCTATGGTTCGGGGGCATCGACCCGGCTTGGTTCTTACTGAAAAACATTTCTGAGTCAACCGCGCCCCCTTTCTTGCGATTGCCTTAATCGCGATCGCAAGGGGGTGCGGCTCACTCATTCCTCTAACCTGTCACGGCCTCCGGCAGCAATTATTCCCGCGACAATGATGTAACCCCATTTGAAGATATGCCGCGTCGGAACGTTTCCGGCATCAACTCTGTTAAATCTTCTGCAGAGTGACTGCTGAAAATTGTGTCGGGGTACGAATCTTCTTTTCGTGCCAACCGCGGAATTTTCTATTCTTAAGGCCGCCATACGGCCTGCGATCTTCTCCCACCGGACTTGTTCTGATCGCAAAACTTCTGAAGCGGGCCGGGATTCCGTCAAGTTAACTCGATACCTCGGCACTCAATTTCCTTTGGAATGCCGACCCTGCCTGTGCCAGGGTCGGTTGTAATCATCAGCTTTTGAATCGAACAGTTCAGGTAATTGCCCAATGTCTCTCTTAAGAATTATCGGTGAAGCTTTCCCGTTTGTGCCGGAAAGACAGGAGTCTTTAGAAAAGGACGACCTGGCCAGAGCTTTCCACGCCTTTGTCTGGCTTGAAAGCGGTTCTGTCACTCTGTTGTTCCTCGCCGTCTGGGGCCTGTATCCCACCGAACTCGCGAGGTGGCTCGCAATATATATAAGCTTGCTGATGGCGTCTCTGTTGGGGCTGTGGCTCAACAGGAAAGGGAACACCCGACGGGCCGTAATTGGTCTCCTCGCGGCGCTGTGGGGGGTGATGACACTCTTTACGATCATAAACGCAAACATCGTTGCGCCGAACGGGAGCAGGTATGTTTTGATAGTCGTTGCCGCGGGCCTGTTGCTCGGAAGACGCGAGGGAATCATCACCGCGATCATATCCGGTTTTACCGAGATAGCGCTTGACCTGTTTACAAAGGTTGGTGCAGACGTCACTCCCGGACATTTTATCGGATTCGGCCTACTCGTTCATCTCGCGACTTTGGCTCTTGCCGCAATGCTCCCTGCGCTGGCTACGCGGAGTGTCCGGAACGCGCTCAGCTCAGCAAAGGAGGAACTTGAGGAGAGAAGACGGGCGGAGCTCGCCCTGCAGGAAAACGAGGCCAGATACGCGGCGCTCCTCGACAAATCTCCCGACGCTATCCTCATTCATCGGAACGGGAGAACTGTCTACGCAAACCCTGCATCGCTGAATCTTCTCGGCGCCAGGTCTGAAGGAGAGTTAATGGAGAGGACTGTTTCCGAATTAATCCACCCGGACAGCCCGGAACTCATAGCAAATTCCGCAGAAGTAATGCAAGAGATGAGAACTTCGTCGGAGCTCAAGGAAGGGAGAATGCTCAGGCTGGATGGCACAGTGGCTGAAGTCGAGGCCGTCAGTATGCCGATCTCCTTTCGCCGCGAACCTGCCATGCAGACTATAATCCGGGACGTCACCGACAAGAAAATGCTTCAGGAGCAGGTTCGCCTTCAGGTTACCGCACTCAACTCAGCCGCCAACGGTATCATCATAACCGACAAAGAAGGAACGATCGTCTGGGTTAACGCGGCCTTTGAGAAGCTCACCGGCTATAGCATTGAAGAATCTATAGGGAGAAACCCTAGGGAACTCGTGAAGTCCGGTAGGCAGACCGCAGCCTTTTACAAGGAGATGTGGGAGACGATCAAGTCAGGAAAGGTTTGGCACGGCGAGCTTCTAAACCGTCGCAGGGATGGCACATTGTACACCGAGATGATGACCATTACTCCCGTACATAACGATCAGGACAACATCACTCACTTTGTCGCTGTGAAGCAGGACGTGACCTCTCAGAAACTTCTGGAAGACAGGCTCCTGCAGGCGCAGAAGCTTGAGGGGATTGGGCAGCTCGCGGGCGGGGTCGCCCATGACTACAACAACATACTCAATGTGGTGCTCGGTTACGGCGAGCTGATGAAGAGAAGACTCGCGGACAACGAGAGGGTAAGGCAGCCTCTTGATGCTATCGTCAGTGCAGCCAAGAGGGGCGCGGATTTGTCCAGGCAACTCCTTGCCTTCGCCCGAAAGGAGATGGCTTCATCTCAAGTTCTGAACATCAATCAGGCCGTGGATTCAATTCGCAATATGCTCCGCAGGATCGTCGGAATAAACATCAAGATCGAGTTCATACCTGGAAACGATCTCTGGACTGTCAAGATCGATCCGACTCAGTTCGATCAGATTCTCGTGAACCTTTCATCAAATGCCCGCGATGCCATGAAGGATAACGGCACTATTACGATCCGGACGGACAACGTCAGGATAGGTCAGGCAGGCGACGAGACGGTATCGAATCTCTCTGCAGGCGAGTACGTGAAGCTCGAGTTTGAAGACACGGGGCGTGGTATGGATCAGCCTACGCTGAACAGGGTCTTCGAGCCATTCTTCAGCACGAAACCGAAAGGACATGGCACGGGACTAGGGCTCTCGACGGTCTATGGAATTATCAAGCAAAACGGCGGCGCTATTGATGTCCGGAGTGAACCGGAAAATGGAGCGGTCTTCATCGTTTACTTGCCAAGGTACGAGGAGCAATCCGATCACGATGAGGGAGAAGTTTTCGATGATTCCCTCAGGGGCGACCAAACCGTCCTTGTCGTGGAAGATCAGTCCGATCTGCTTGACATTGCCAGGACAACTCTCGAAGAGTTCGGTTACACCGTTATGACCTCGGTTGATCCCTCCGAGGCTCTTCTTTTGTCCGATGCGTACGGAGGAGAAATTCACATTCTACTGACCGATGTGGTGATGCCGAAGATGGGGGGAGTGGAACTCAGCTCCAGAATCTCCCGCAGCCGACCTCTCATGAAGACGCTTTACATGTCAGGCTTTGGCGAGGAGACTGTCACGGCTGAAGGAGTACAGGGGGGCCCTCTGAATTTCATACCAAAGCCATTCTCCCCCTTGGATCTGGCAAGAAAGATTAAGCAGGTTCTCTCCGCCTGAACCGTCGTTCCCGTCTCTTGTCCCGGCACTAATTGTGGGAGTGACCGGTATTCCCAGGCGGTGGATTCGTCGTGCGTAGGTCGATCCTGTCATGGAGCGACGCCACTTTGGTTTGATTCTGCGGCCGACCTCTGATAAATTATATGCCATGCTTCTGCACGACAGACACTTTGCGCTGGAGGAAGCGCGTTCGGTCTTGAAGACCATTATGCCGGAACTCCGCAGGCTTGTGGAACTGAAGCGGGCACTTGATTCCAGGAACTACGACATCTACAGGCATCAATACTTCGGCGGGGCCGGACCAAACGGCACGGGGCATTATCCGAAGGAGCTTGACGAACTTGTCACGATCCTGGGTGAGCTTGCCAACCACGGGATTCTTGTTAAGGGGATCGACGAACCTCTGATTGACTTCCCGCATGTTAGGGAGAACGGCGAAGAAGTATACCTCTGCTATAAACTTGGCGAGGAGGATATTCAGTACTGGCACCCGATACAATCGGGCTTTGCCGGAAGAAGAAGTACCAGTCAACTCTAACCGGAGATGGAATGAACCCGTTGAACAATGTCATAGTATCGACGCTTCAGGTATTCCCAAAAGGCTTCGTGAAGCGATTTGCCATGCGTTACATCGCTGGCGAACATATCGAGGATGCTAACAGGGTAGTAAGAGAACTTAATTCGAAACATATGATGGCTACCATCGACGTGCTCGGAGAAAACGTTACGACGAGGGAGGAAGCTTCCGCGTCATCCGATGCAGCGATCGAAGTCCTGAAGATGATCGAAAGTAATAAGCTCAATTCAAATCTTTCGATAAAGCTGACGCAGTTTGGTCTCAATATCGATAAGGATTTCTGCTTCGAGAACGTGGGCAGGGTGATGGAAACCGCGAGGAGTCTCGGCAATTTTGTCCGGATCGATATGGAGGACTCAAGCGTGACCACAGCGACGCTCGGTATCTACGAAAGATTTCGGAAGGCCGGTTTCGACAACACGGGCGTAGTTGTTCAGGCATACCTTCGACGAAGCGAGGAGGACATCAGACGCCTCGTCGAAATGAAGGCGAGTGTCAGGCTCTGCAAAGGGATCTACATCGAGCCCGAAGCGATTGCGTTCAAGGAGAAGGACGAGATAAGACGAAATTACGTGAAACTCCTGGGAATGCTTGTCGAAGGAGGATGCAGGGTCGGCATAGCTACGCATGACGATATGCTTGTCAGGGCGGCTTACGACCTTCTGAACCGGGATCACCTTAGTCAGGATCGTTATGAATTTCAGATGCTGTACGGTGTCAGGCACGATCTCCGCGACAAGATAGTTGCCGATGGTCACCGGCTTCGTGTGTACGTCCCGTTCGGGAGAGAGTGGTACGCGTACTCTATCAGGAGATTCAAGGAGAATCCTCAGGTGGCGGGATACGTCTTCAAGTCGATCATGACGGGCAAGTAGTCGACAGGGTTACCAAGGCAGGCGGGGTAGTTTGCGCGAAGACGCGCGGGGGGTGACTCCTCGCGAAGTTGCCCTAATCGCGGCGCGCGGTTAGATTTATTCGAGGAGTAGACCTACATCAATTATGCGCAACAAATTCGAACTGATTTCAGAATATAAACCATCGGGCGATCAGCCTCAGGCTATCAGGGAACTGACTGACGGCGTAAGGAGTGGGCTGAAGCATCAAACGTTGCTCGGCGTTACGGGGAGCGGCAAGACGTATACGATGGCCCAGATAATGCAGAACATCAACAAGCCGACGCTCGTTATATCGCACAACAAGACGCTTGCCGCACAGCTCTACGGCGAGTTCAAGCAGCTCTTCCCGGACAACGTCGTCGAGTTCTTCATATCGTACTACGATTACTATCAGCCCGAGGCTTACATCCCTCAGACGGACACGTACATCGAGAAGGACTCTTCAATCAACGATGAGATCGACCGGCTCAGGTTGCGCGCTACAAGTTCGCTCCTTAGCGGACGGGATGATGTCCTCGTTGTAGCTTCGGTCTCCTGCATATACGGGATAGGCTCTCCTCATGACTACAGGAACGAGGTGGTCCTGATACGAAAGGGAGAGAAGATGGGGAGGAGGCACCTGCAGCAGCTTCTCATCGAGAGCCTTTACGCGAGAAACGATGTCGAATTTCTTCGCGGCGTTTTCAGAGTAAGGGGCGATGTAGTGGAGATCTTTCCGGCTTATGAACTCGAAGAAGCCATTAGGGTGGAATTTTTCGGCGATGAGGTCGAGTCAATCAAGACCTTCGATCCTATAACGGGCGTCCCGGCACTCGAGATGGATGAGGTCGCAGTTTATCCTGCACGCCACTTCGTGACAAGCCAGGAGAACCTTGACCGCGCCATCGTAGGGATAGAGGCTGAACTCGTAAGCAGGCTCACTGAGCTAAGGGCACTCGGAAAGTATTTAGAGGCTCAAAGACTGGAGCAGCGAACGCGATTCGACATCGAAATGATGAAGGAGGTCGGTTACTGCAGCGGTATAGAGAACTATTCCCGCCACATCACCGGAAGGGAGGCTGGACAGCGACCTTACACGTTGCTGGACTATTTCCCGAAAGACTTTCTCATGTTCATCGACGAGTCACACCAGACTCTACCCCAATTGAGGGCGATGTACCACGGTGACAGGTCGAGGAAGCAGACGCTGGTTGAGTACGGCTTCAGGCTGCCGTCGGCGCTGGATAACCGCCCGCTCAAGTTCGACGAGTTTGAGTCGATGGTCAATCAGGCGATCTACGTGAGCGCCACGCCGAGCGAATACGAGCTGGAGAAGAGCGGTGGCGTCTTCGTGGAGCAGGTTATCCGTCCAACCGGCATAGTCGACCCTGAGGTCGAGGTGAGACCGATAAAGAACCAGATGGACGACCTGATCCATGAGATAAGGGACAGGGTGAAGGCCAAGGAGAGGACGCTCGTCACGACGCTGACCAAGAGAATGGCCGAGGACCTCACTGAGTATCTTAGAGGGCTGAACGTAAGGGTAAAGTATATCCATTCAGACATCGATTCGCTCGAACGCGTGTCCATATTGCGCGACCTGCGCCTTGGTGAGTTCGACGTGCTCGTCGGGGTGAACCTTCTCCGCGAAGGGCTCGACCTTCCGGAAGTCTCCCTCGTTGCGATACTTGACGCGGACAAGGAAGGATTCCTCCGATCCGAGAAGAGTTTGATTCAGACTGCCGGCCGCGCCGCAAGAAACGTCGGGAGCAGAGTCATCCTCTACGCAGACACGATCACCCGCAGTATGAGGAGGATGATCGATGAGACTGAAAGACGAAGGAAGATACAGACCACCTACAACACGGAACACAACATAACGCCGAAGTCGATAGTTAAGTCCGCTGAAGAGATAATCGCCTCGACTGCGATCGCAGACGTACGCGCCGAAGCGGAAGAGAAGACGAGGCGCCTGCAGCAGGCGAGCGTTTCGGAGGCACCTCAAAAGTATCTTAACGACCAGCAGAAGTCAGAACTGATAGAGCGGCTTACGAAGGAGATGTATCAGGCGGCCAAGGATCTCGAATTCGAAAAGGCTGCCGAACTCCGCGACGAAGTTCACAGACTGTCCCAGAAGAAGTGATCCGTAATGGTTGTCCTCGGAAGAGTCGGGAATGCCATCTTCGATTTCATTTACCCGCCGGTGTGCTCTACCTGCGACCGTGTGCTCGATAGAGGTGAGAATTATGTCTGTGGCAGATGCTGGTCGGACTTCGAGCGGGTGCCTGCCACCGAGACTTTCACGCAGCTCATCGAGCAGAAGTTTCTCGCCAACGAGGCGATAGACGGTCTTACGTCTGTCTTCCTCTTTGAGCAGGATCGTCGGGTGAGGGAAGCGGTTCACCTCCTGAAGTATGCCGGTGCAGAGGCGATCGGCCGCACTTTCGGCAAGATGATCGCGCGAGTCGTCGCAGTCAACGAAAAATTGGCGGCTTGTGAAGCCGTCGCGCCTGTTCCTCTCCATCCAGCCCGCCGCCGTGAGCGCGGCTATAATCAGAGTGAACTAATAACGACGAGCATTTGCGCAGAGCTTGCAGTCCGACACCTGCCAGGGCTGCTGATACGGAAGAGGCAGACGCAGACCCAAACTCTTCTCGATGCCGAGGGGAGAAGAAAGAATATATCCGGTGCATTTGCCATCGGAAAGGATTTTGGGGGGAGTATTGAAGGAATGAGAGTTCTTCTCGTCGATGACGTCATCACAACGGGGTCGACGATAAAAGAGTGTGCAAGGGTACTCAAGGAAAACGGAGCATTGGAGGTCTATGCAGCGTCAGCAGCGATTACCGTCTGAAATAAGAAGCTTCATCCGTGGTTTGGAAAACGTACACTGTGTTCTGGAGGACCCGGCAGGAGCACGCGATTTCTACGCCAGGATCTTCGGTCCGCCGCAGCATCGGGACGGGACATGGTCAGAGTTCAAGATCCCGGGATTTGATTTTGCGGTGACAGCCGGGAGTCCGCCGCAATTGGTCATCACATTTAAGGTAGAACGGATTGGCGAACTGGCAGCGCTTCTCGAAGAAGAGTTTTCAAGGGCCTTTCCGGTCCAGCATGGAAGTTACGGCGACTTCTTGGAGGTGAGTCCCGCCGAAGGTTTTGCACTTCATTTCTTCGAGGCTAAGAAGCGTGACTCCCGTTAAACACGGAAGATCAGTGTACCACCTTCGCATTCTGGTCAGGCAAGGTAAATCCTGTGTCGCGCGCTCCGGGAGCGAGATCCAGGCTGCGCGCGCATTGCAAATTCATGGGTCATCCCTTAAACTCTTTTGTGAACAAGATTGTCTTTCTCCTATTGATTTCCGTTTTCCTTTCGGCATGCTCGAAGCGCGCGCCGGAGCAGAAACCTGAGCAGAACGTGCAGGCAGCGGTGACCCCTGCAGTGCCCATCCCTCAGTTCGAGGGGAAGAGCGCCTTCGAGTACCTTTCCAAACAGGTTGAGTTCGGTCCCCGTGCTCCGAACACCGATGCGCATCAGCAGTGCTTGAGCTACCTTCAGCAGGTGTTGAAAAGTTATGCCGACTCCGTGGAACTTCAGACTTTTACTGTCCCCGGTTACAACGGCGTGCTCCTCCGCCTGACGAACGTGGTAGCTCACTTCAATTTGAAATCCAGGACGAGGGTTTTGTTGTCCGCCCACTGGGACAGCAGGCCGCGCGCCGACCAGGAGCCAGGCGGCGCGATTGATAAGCCGATACCCGGGGCTGATGATGGCGCCAGCGGCGTTGCAGTTCTCCTCGAAATCGCCAGAGGCCTTAGACAGTCTCCCCCTCCTGTCGGAGTAGACATCATACTCTGGGACGGTGAAGATTACGGAAAAGAAGGAGACATGGACTATTACTGTCTCGGGTCGAAATACTGGGCCGCGACCAAGCCGTTCTCGTATCAGCCGATATTTGCGGTCAACCTCGATATGATCGGTCAGAAGGACCTTGCCATACCGAGAGAGGGATATTCAGTTCAGTACGCTGGGGACGTGGTAGACCTGTTCTGGAACACCGCGGCGGAGATGGGCGTCGACGCGTTCGTTGATCGGACGATTGACCCCATCTACGATGATCACCTCCAGCTCGACAACGTGGGAATGAAGGCGATAGATCTCATAGATTTTAACTATAAATACTGGCACACGCTTCAGGATACTCCCGACAAATGTAGTCCCGAGAGCCTTTCGGCTGTGGGGCGGGTCCTGCTGCGGGTGATTTACAGAAAGATACCGGTGCAACCACAATGAAGGAAAAATATTTCCAGCTGTCAATATCCACGGACAACCAGGTGAACGATCTAATCATCGGCTTCCTGAGCGACGTGGGCGCGGAGGGCTTTGTAGAGGAAGAGGACGGACTGAAGTGCTATTTCGCCGCTGGCAAATGGAAGAGCGAATATCGTGAAGATGTCATAAGATTCCTCGGTCATCTGAAGGAGGAAGGGAAGATCGGGAAATTTTCGACGGACCTTACTGAAATCATTAACCAGGATTGGAACATGAAGTGGGAAGAATCGATTGTTCCAGTGGAGGTCACGCCGAACATTGCCATCAAGCCGAGCTGGAAAGAATATACGGGCAGCGCAAAAATAATAATCGAGATCGATCCCAAGATGTCGTTCGGCACAGGTCACCATGAGACCACAAGGATGATGGTAAAGCTACTGGAGAAACACGTTCGAGGCGGCGAAAAGGTGCTCGATGTTGGAACCGGCACTGGTGTCCTAGCCATCGCCGCCGTGAAGCTCGGCGCCGCAGGATGCGTAGCGATCGACAAGGATGAGTGGTCAATTGAGAACTCGCTCGAGAACATCAGAAAGAACGGGGTCACCGAAAGAGTGGCGCTGTCCAGGGGCGAGGTAGCATCGGTTGCGGAATCCGAATTCGACGTCGTGGTCGCCAACCTCAACCGCAACACACTCCTGTACATCGAGCCGGAGCTTAGGAGGAGATGCAGGAAGGGGGGAATGCTCCTCCTTGCGGGCATACTGACCCTCGACGAAAAGGATATCACAGGCTCCTATACCAAGTCAGGATTCACTCTTATCGAGACTCTGCACGAAGCGGAGTGGAGTGCGCTGGCCTTCTCATACTCCGCGGGCTGAACAGGGAAGTGACGCGGTTCTGTTCCGAATCGCGCTTATCTGGGCGGACAATCCGTCCACATCCTATCTTTCATATTGTTTCGAACGGCTTCATACTCCAGCCAAGGCGGTTTTTTTATAGGAGTCTCAGTCTAAAAACCAGGAGAAGATTTTCATTCCATGAGATATGCCTCCATCGACATAGGGACAAATACGATTCTGATGCTCATCGGCGATGTAGACGGAGAGATGAGGATAAATCCGCTGAAGGATTTTTACTCTGTCCCGCGTATCGGCAAAAGTGTGTCCACGACAGGAAGGCTTGACGACGATTCTGTCGCGCGCGCTCTGGATGTGCTCACTAGATACAAAGCATCAGCGGAGGAATATCATGCCGATCTTGTTATCGCATCTGCCACGAGCGCTGTGAGGGACGCAAAGAACCGTAACATTTTCATAGCTCGCGTGAAGGAGGAATGCGGAATCGATGTCGAAATAATTGAAGGCGAGACCGAGGCGCGACTCGGCTTCCTCGGCGCTGTCAGCGGAGCGCCGGATATTTTCGGAACCTCGCTCGTAGTCGATATCGGCGGCGGAAGCACGGAGCTCAGCTACGGAACCGGCGCCGCGCCAGAGAGTTTTGTAAGCGTTAACATTGGTGCCGTAAGAATCACTGAACGCTTCTTTCATCATAACCCCCCGCTCCCCGGTGAACTGGAGGAGGCGGGGAAGTTTGTAAGCGAAGCGTTAAGATCTTTTCCGTTCGACAGGCTCAAAGCTGACCGAGTCATCGCCGTTGCGGGGACGGCCACCACTCTTGCCCTTATCGAACAGGGCACATACGAATTTGATCCGAGGCTTGTGAACAACTATGAAATGTCGGCAAAGTCGCTTTTTTCGGTCTTCGAAGTACTAATGACGAAATCGCCTAAAGAGATCAGAAAAATGACGAACGCGGCTGAAGGCAGAGAAGACGTCCTCCTCGCGGGAGCGCTTATCCTGAAGAAAGTCATCCAAACGGCAGGGAGCGCAAGTTTCATCACAACTGACCGCGGGCTGCGTTACGGATACCTTCTCTACAAGCAGATGCAGCTCTCTGCGAAATGAACACATCTTCCCTCGCCGGTCACACCGTCGAACTTCTCGATAGGGTCATCAGGTCCTCCCTACCTACAGACAGAGTGGTTCATGATTTCTACAGAGAGCGGAGGTACCTCGGCTCCCACGACCGGAAATGGATCAACGAGAAAATCTACGGCATCGTCAGGAATTTTATACTTCTCCGGGAGCTTTCAACCAGATGCTCGATCGCGCCCGGTCCTCTGCCGATCTTCCTCGCCCACGAGATAATAGTCGGGCGTTTGAGAGTACAGGATCTGGAAAGGGAATATGGTCCGGTTCTAGAGGCCTACCGGCTTTCCGGCAGTGAGCTGCATGTCGATCTATTTTTCTCGTGCATCACCGAAGCCCACCTTAAGATAACGGAACAAGGCGCTGATTTACCGCTCGCCCATTCATTCCCCGATTTCTTTCCCGACATGCTTGTTCCGGACGTCAGGAGCGAGAGCGTGGACATAATGACGTCTCTCAACCACGAAGCTAAGGTGTCGATCCGAGTTGACCTTAACAGGATATCGAGAGAGGACGCCGTTCGCGTTCTCGCTGATGAGGGAATTACCGCGGAGCTCGGTCAGTACTCTCCATTAAGTCTGTACTTTTCGAATAGGGTCAATCTTAACAGCGAGCGGCTCTACAAGGACGGGATGATCGAGGTGCAGGAGGAAGCGAGCCAGCTGGTTGGACTCATCGTCGATCCTCAGGAGGGGGAGCTGATCGTAGATGCGTGCGCAGGCGCTGGCGGGAAGAGCCTTGAAGTGGCATCTCTGTCACGAGGAAGAGCGCGGATTTACGCGCTTGATGTCGATGACGCCAGACTGCGAAACCTTGGTACGCGCGCCGCGAGATGCGGGTATCCCGCGATTGAACGTTTGAAAGTGAACGAGCGTGACCTCGGCGACGCGGTTTCGCTGACCTCTTCAGCGGACAAGGTCATAGTTGATGCCCCTTGTTCGGGGAGTGGAACAATACGACGAAACCCCGACAAGAAATTCAGGCTGACTCGGGAGAGTGTTACGCGGCACTCACGTTATCAATTGGAACTCCTGACGCGCTACTCGGATCTGGTAAGGCCGGGAGGAATACTCGTCTACTCCACTTGCAGCATCTTCTTCGAGGAAAACAGAGGAGTGGTTGAATCGTTCATCGCAGCAGACAAGAGATTCATTCTCGATGATGCCGGCGATCACCTTTCGCCGGAAAAACGTGAGGAGCTGACAAAGGAGGGATTTCTTTCAATCTATCCACATCGGCACGGCATCGACGGATTCTTTGCCGCTGTGCTTAGACGGCTGAAATAGTCCGCTTTCTCTTACCGATCCTTCCAACTACGTTTGCAAGAACATCCACTGCCCGGTGGATCTCCGCCTCGGTCGTGAATCTTCCGAGCGAAAAGCGAATAGTAGCGGCGGTCGTCATGTCGTCCCGGCCCAGAGATTTTATAACGTGAGATGGCTGAAGGCTTCCTGATGAACAGGCCGACCCGCTGGTTACGGCGATGCCTTCAAGGTCCAGGTTTACAATCAAAGCATCCCCATCGATCTGCATCTGTGAGCTGTCTATGGATAAGCTGAGTATGTTTGGTATTGCCCCTTCAATCGGAGAGTTGAAAAGGGCAGATGGAATCTCAGCGGCAATTCTCTTCCTCATGACTGCGTTCAATTCGGCAAGCCTCTTCGATTCCCGATCGAGTTCCTCGACGGCAATTTCCGCGGCTGTCGCGAATCCGACGGCAAGCGGCACGCTCTCGGTACCAGGGCGCCTGTTCCTTTCCTGCGCTCCGCCGTGAAACACAGGCTCGAAGTCAATTCCCCGCCTTATATATAGCGCTCCGATGCCCTTCGGGCCGTAGAGCTTGTGCGCGGTGAAGGAGGACAGGTCTGCTCCCAGCCCGGCAACATCCAACGGGACTTTCCCGAAGGACTGAACCGCATCGGTATGGAACAGCGCGCCCTTCTCGTGTGCCACGTCCGCCAGTGCTTTCAGATCCTGGAGCGTCCCGATTTCGTTATTTGCGTGTATGACGCTTACGAGGAGAGTGTTTTCGGTTACTGCTCTCTCAAGTCGCGAAGGCGCCAGGAACCCGGACTCATCGACGCCCACTAAAGTCACACTGAAGCCTGAATTCTTAAGATGCTCTGCGGCATGAAGCACCGCGTGATGCTCGATGGAAGATATGACGATGTGTCTCCTTCCGTGACCCGGAGCTACTGAAGCAATTCCGAAGAGGGCTGCGTTATCGGATTCGGTGCCGCCACTTGTGAAAAAGAGCTCCGAAGGTCTCGATCCAATCAGAGTCGCGATTTTTTCCCTACTCTCCTCAAGCGCCGCCTTTGCCTCTCTGCCGAACGAGTGGATGCTCGACGCGTTCCCGAACACCTCGGTGTGAAAGGTCGCCATCGAGTCGTAAACCCGGCGATCCATTGGGGTGGTGGCAGTATAGTCTAGGTATATTCTATTCATTTTTTTCGGAGCTGTTCGTGTCTCGTCACCAAATATAAAACCTGCAAAACAAAGATTTAGTTCTGATGAACCGGGGGAATGCCGGATTCTATTGTCGTTGACTTTCTATCGGGGTGCATCTATATTTTTATCGAACAATCATAAGCACAGAATAATCACTAACGAAATATCCAGGAGCACTGGTATGAAGGAAGCGATGGAGTTTCTAAAGAATGCTCCGATATTCGAGGAGCTTGAAGAAAGGGATTTTTCGCGCATCGGTGCTTGCGGCGTGAGGAAGAATTACAGGAAGGGCGATGTGATTCTCATGGAGGAGGAATCAGGCTCCGCGCTGTTTGTGATTGTCAGTGGGGAAGTGAAGGTTGTAAGGGTCGGCGATGACGGGAGGGAGGTAATACTCAGTATCCTCGGAGCGAGCGACATATTCGGGGAGATGGCACTCCTCGACGGCGAGGCTCGGTCTGCCAGCGTCGTGGCGATTGAAGACGCCGAACTATTTATGATCCATCGGAAGGATTTTCTGAGCCTTCTGCACGAGTATCCCACGATATCCATATCGCTCCTGAGACACCTCACGCAGAGGCTCCGGAGAGCAGACGCGCTGATCAAGAGCCTGTCGCTCAAGGATGCCTATCACAGGGTTGGTTATGTCCTCCTCCAGTTTGCCGATGAGCGTGGAAAGATTAAGCAGGGGAAGGTTGAGATAGACAACCTCCCTGTACAGCAGGAGATCGCCAACATGGCGGGGACAACCAGAGAAACCGTTTCCCGCACCTTCAGTAAGATGGAAAAACTCAAGATGCTTCAGGTAGCCGGCAACACCGTCGTCATACTCGATTATGATAACTTCCGTCAGAAATTCAGCTGAATATGAACCGGAACAGGAATCTGTGACCCACGGGATAGATCTGCATACGCACACGGATTCATCCGACGGCGCGCTGTCTGCCAGGGCCCTGATTGAAAAGGCGGCGGCGGCGGGGATCGGTACGCTCGGAATATGCGACCACGATACAGTGTCATCGCTGGAAGAGGCTGTCCAAATCGCGGGCACAATGGACGTCGTGGTTATTCCCGGTATCGAGGTGACTTCCAGTTACAGGCGATTCCAACTCCATTTCCTCGGCTACTACATTGACTACACCGATAAATATTTTCAAACCAAGCTCATTGAACTCAGAGATGCGAGGATAAGAAGAGCGAAGCGAATTGTGGCCAAGCTGAACAGAATCAAGATACCGCTGAAGTTCGAGACGGTGATCGAGAAATTTGGAGACCAGGGGTCCGTCGGCCGGCCGCATATCGCAAACACAATGGTTGAAGAAGGATACGCCAGCACCTATGACGAGGTATTCCATAAATACATAGGCATAGGGCGGCCCGCTTACGAAGCAAACCATCCATTCCCTCCGACCGATGCCATAACGATGATCAGAAGCGCGGGGGGGCTAAGCTTCCTGGCACACCCGTCGCACTACGTTAACAATGATCTTCTCGGGTTCCTGGTCAAGAATGGATTGGACGGGATCGAGGTGGTACACCCGTCTCATTCGGATGAGGAGATTGAGCTCTACCGGAATTTCGCCGAGGAAAACTCATTGCTGAAATCTGGAGGGAGTGATTTCCACGGAGGCCTCAAGAATGACGATGCGAACCTCGGAAGGTATACTATTCCTTCGGAATGGTTCGATAAAATTATGGAACGTGCGAGGAAATAGGGCCCGCACCTCGTTTTAAAAGGAGAATGAGTTGGCTAATCATGAAGGGAAGTTTGACGGCGAAGGACTGAAGATTGCCATCGTCGTCAGCAGATTCAATGGCTTCATAACGGAGCGTCTTCTCGAAGGAGCTAAGGACGGGTTGGTAAGACATGGCGTGCCAGAGAGCAGCATCGATGTATACAGGTGCCCTGGCGCGTTTGAGATACCCGCGGTCGCCAGAAGAATTGCAGATGCAAAAAAACACGACGCGCTCATTTGCCTCGGCGCGGTCATAAGAGGGGAGACTGCACATTTCGATTACGTCGCGGGTGAATCGGCGAAGGGAGTCGGCCAGCTTTCCATGAACGCAGACTTACCAGTTATCTACGGAATCCTGACTACGGACAGCGTGGACCAGGCGGTCGACAGGGCGGGTGGAAAGTCGGGCAACAAGGGTTTCGACGCCGCGCTCGCTGCGATCGAGATGGTCAATCTTTACAGGAATATCTGACTTACTGCATGAGAAAAATCTCAGCGTTCATACTCGCGCTGCAGATAGCTTGTCTTTCTGCGGGTGCCCAGACGCTTGTCTGGAAGAACTATTCAAGCATGTACGCCGTTAACGGGATCACCATCAGCGGAGGCAAGGCCTGGGGGGCAACCGCAGGAGGCGTTTTTTCCTACAACCCCACAACCGGTCAGTTCAATCAATACACTTCTACCGAAGGGCTCTCCAATATACAGGCCACGGCGATAGTCTCTGACTCGGGCGTGAATGTGCTTGTCGGCGAGGCGGACGGTTCAATCGATGAACTGGCTCCCAACGGGAACATACTTAGATCCCAATCTGACATAGCTAAGTCCTCACAGATTTCGCGCGGTATCCTCCGGATGAGCGTGGTTGGGGACACGATATTTGCCTGCACACCTTTTGGTGTTGTGTTGATTTCAAGATCATCTTTCAGAGTCCTCGACACTTACATGCATTTCGTGGCCGGGCAGGGCTCGGTCAAGGCAAACTCGGTCTCGACATTCGACGGGCTCATTTTTGTCGCGAGCCAGTTCGGGCTCTCATCTGCGCCGCAATCTTCGATCAACCTTTCCGCGCCTGATCTTTGGAGCCTACTCGATTCACTCGGGTTCAGCGACGGCGTCAATGCCCTTGCGGTTTTCAACGGCTCGCTATACGTCGGAACCCAACACGGCTTGTTCTACACGACGGATGGCAGGAGTTTTATGCGAAATGCGTCGTTTCCCAACAGCGCCGTCTATTCCATGAGTACCGGCACAGGCTACCTTCTCGTCAACTCCGCTCAGGGGCTCTACAAGCTGGGAACGGATGGCTCCGTTGGCGCACTGTATACTGGAGGTGTCACGCTTAACGATGTCGTCCCTCTTTCGGACACTGAGGCAGTCGCTGCCACGAATCAGGGGATACTTCGCATAGGTTCCGGCACCACGCAGGTCCTTCCGCCGGGACCCGCTACGAACATTGTCTCCGACCTGGCCGTTGACAGCTCGGGTAATCTCTGGTGCTCGACAAATGGCACGAGCGATGTCGGCGTCGCTCTCATGAAGCTCAGCGGAACTGTCTGGACTAATCTGAATATGTCCAACTCGACAGGCCTCACGACAAATACTTTCTACCAGGTCAGCTCTCTCGGCGGCGATTTAATCGGAGCCGGTTCCTGGGGAGGGCCAGGTGATTCGTCTGTCTATCGAGGAGAGTTTGCATTGATCGATGGCGACTCCATAACAGACTTCTCGGCTGGAAATTCGCCGTTGGTCGGATATCCAGTTGATCCCAAGTACATTCTCCTTGGAGGTTCTGCCGCCGATGCTTCAGGCAATATCTGGGTGATCAACAGGTCGTCATATTCGAATTACCCCATACTTGCCTTTTCAAGATCACAGGACAAGTGGTACCATTTCTACAACTACTTCTCGCCGGTTGCTGGTTTCGCGCCTGTGGCCGTCGACGCTTTCGGTGGGGTATGGACGGGCGATCAGTATGGAATATCTGGTACCACTACGTATGCCGGCCTCCTCTACTTCAATGCGAATGGAACTCTGGCAAATACATCCGATGACAAATCCTTCATCATCAACCAGGGGAATTCGGTACTTCTGAGCAATCACGTCAATTCACTCCTCGTGGATAGCGAGGATCAGCTTTGGATCGGAACTGATCTTGGGATGGACGTCATTTACGATCCGGATCCGTCGGGATCGATTTATCTTCAGTCTATCTACTCGCTCCTGGACCAAAATATAAACAGCATAGACTACGACGCGCTCGATCAGAAGTGGGTAGCTACCAATACCGGTGTGTACGTGATTTCCCGGGATGGGAACTCGCAGATAGCGAGCTACAACATGACAAACAGCCCGCTGCCGAGCAATGACGTGCTCGCAGTCGCATGTGACAGAAAGAACGGTATTGTCTACTTCGCGACGGAATACGGAATAACGGAACTAAAGACGGGTGTTGAGCAGCCGGTACAGAGCATGACTAAGCTCAAGATTTTTCCCGACCCGGCAAGGATACCGACGACCAGTTCAATTCACATCGAGGGGCTTGCCGCAAACAGTCAGATCAAGGTATTCACTGTCGATGGACGTCTCGTCGACCAGTTCCAGGCGCAGGGAGGGAAGATTGCTTACTGGAACGGAACCGACAGCAGCGGGAGTCTTCTTCCTTCCGGAGTCTATATCGTCGTTGCTTATGCCTCGGATGGAAGCCAGAGCGTTGTCGGGAAGATAGCTCTTATCAGAGAGTAGCGAAGATAGCTTTCACCACTTCAGCTTAGTTCGTCCAACTGGCCCGGAACATCCGCACTTCAACGGGGTGCGTGGAGTTTATGCCGAAGCCAGGCAAACTCGCCTCGTAAATCTGCGTCAACGAACATCTCAGCTTATTCAGGTCAACCTCTCCTCGGGTGATCAGGAACTCCGGCTTCTCGCTATTGATGAACTCTTCGCTCGTAGCGTACCTGAATCTATCTTTATCCACAAGGCCGTTAAGATCGTCCACGCGACAACCTGAGTACACTCCAATCAACCCGACATCGGACAACGCAACCTGCGAGTTGGCATTGGCCTTGTCATGAAGGATTCCCGCCATCCTTGAATAAGTAGTTTGAAACCCTTTGTAGAAGGCGTCGGCATCCGGCTTCACGATTACCCATGTGAATGCGGCATTGTAAAACAGCGAAGCTCCGATCATCGCGATCAATACAAATTGAGATAACCGTGGAGAAATGCCGAGGCTCCTGACAGACTTTCGGGTCAATTCGATAGCCACCAGTATTATCGGTGGCGTAAGGACGAGTGAATATCTCGAGATGACCAATACGTCTTTCAGTCCGTAGAAGACGTAGAACGACGCGACAAAACCGAAGAGAAGTATGCTCTCAGATTCGAAAGTTCCTTTGAGTTGTTTCCGACCTTTGTCTTTCGCAGCTAACGCAACGGCAGCGAGGACAATGAAAATGGTCTCAACAAGACTTCCTGACAAGTACAGCTTCAGGAGCCTGTAAAGCGTTGAGGCCTGAAGTGTGAAGAACGGTTCTCCGGCCTTGGCTAGGAATGTCGTCGGAGTAATAGTGCCGTAATAAGCTTCCGCAAACGCGAGCCAAATTAGAGAGGGGAGGGCGGCAAGGATGACTTTGAAAGGATCGAGCCTCCTCGGTCTGACGGCAAGTGCGTAAAGAAAAAAGAGGAAGAAGAAAAGGTAAAACTCCGGACGTACCAAAGGAGCCAAGCCGATTAGAATGTACCACGCTCGCGGTAACGTGCCATCGTTCTCTTTGTAGAGCGTCGTGATGAGGAGCACCATGAAGAAGACCGCGGCAGTTGACTCCATACCCGTGAGCGACCACCTGAGAAAATAAGCATTCGCTGAAAGGAGGAAAGTCGCGGCGAGAGATTCCATTTCCGAAAATCGCAACCGGGCGGTATAATAGAATGTAATGATGGACGCGACCGCAAAGACCAGGGAGAGGACTCTTGCCGTCATTATCAGATTTCCGGCGAAGAACCCAACGGCTGCGATCAGCGGGGGCCAGAGGGGCGCCGTCGAGCCGTAAGTACGGTTGCCGGTAAAACTGTATCCGCGGCCGGCGAGCAGATCCTTCGCGTAACCCACGTGAATAAAAGCATCGTCGGGGATAAAGTGACGATACAGAAGGTAAGCCGCGAGGCAGAAGGCCGGAACGATGACGATAAGGGTTTTCTTCATTCTTGTTAGTTGTCTCGAGACATGAACCTAAAATAAGCGCACGCGCACGCTGAGTCAATGCTGGGGCACAGTTCGCGGAAATGATGGAAGTCCCCGGCGGGGGAATTGAACCAGCGAGCTCAGTCGCGCAGTGGAACAGCTACCCCCTGCCGGCAGCATGCGCATAGTTAGCATTTTCGCGCACGATTTTCTATATTAAAAAAACAATGGAACACAGTTTCCACATCCACTAATAGGAGGCAGACTCTATTGGACTTATTCCAAAAGTGCGTTGACTATACTCTTGCAGATGAAGTAAAGAAGCAGGGACTTTATCCCTATTCACACCCCTTTCAGGAAAATGAGGGACCCGTTGTGATGATTGAAGGGAGAAAGGTCATCATGGCCGGTTCGAATAATTACCTCGGTCTGACCACTCATCCACGGGTTCAGGAGGCTGCGAAGAAGGCTATAGAGAAATACGGAACGGGTTGTTCAGGATCCCGTTATCTGACTGGGACGGTCGATCTGCATATAGAGTTGGAGGAGAGGCTCGCGAAATTCATGGGGAAGGAAGCCTGCCTTACATATTCGACGGGATTTCAGACGGCGCTCGGAGTCATATCGACTCTCGTTGGGCACGGGGATTACGTCATCTCCGACCGGGACAATCATGCATGCATAGTTCTCGGGACCCTCATCTCGAAAGGACAGACAGCTGAGCTGGTGCGATACAAGCACAACGATATGACAAACCTGGAGACTGTGATTTCTCGTCTCCCCGTTGACGCCCCGAAGCTGATAGTTTCCGACGGAATCTTTTCCACATCGGGTGACATACTTGATCTTCCACGGATGGTCGAGGTCGCCAAGAAGTACAACGCGAGAGTGATGATAGATGATGCGCACTCTGTCGGAGTCATCGGAAAGGGAGGGCGTGGAACCGCCAGCCATTTCGGACTCGAGAAGGAAGTCGACCTGACGATGGGAACCTTCTCAAAGACCTTCGCTTCCCTCGGTGGATTCGTTGTGGGAGACAAGGCGGTAATAAATTATCTCAGGCATAATTCTCCTGCTTACATCTTCAGTGCGAGTCCGACTCCTTCCTCCGTGGCGGCCGCGATTGAATCGCTCAAGCTTCTCGAGGAAGAGCCCTGGCGGGTAGATAGGCTGATCTCCAACGCCGACCGCGTGAGGCAGGGACTCAAGGCGCTGGGATTCTCCGTGCTGGAGAACCGGACTGCGATCGTGCCTGTCATCATCGGCGACACGATGAAGACCCTCCTCTTTTGGAAGAAGCTCTTCGATGCAGGCGTGTACGCAAACGCCTTTGTAAGACCGGGTGTCCCCCCCGGAATGGAAATGCTCAGGACAAGCTACATGGCAACCCACGAGCCGGAGCATCTTGACAAGATAGTGGAATTGTTCGGAGTCATCGGAAAAGAGCTTGGAGTGATCGCTTGAGGGCGGCGTCCTGCTCGATCCTTCATTCACGAGTGATGCACTAACTAAAGGCCGAAAATGAGCACGATCTCGATTGAACCAGTTCGTACCAAGAAGGACCTGATGTCCTTCATTAAATTGCCGTGGAATATCTATCAGAACGATCCTTACTGGGTTCCGCCCCTCCTGATGGATCGGAAGAAACTTCTGGACACGAAGAAGAACCCGTTTTACCTCCATTCCGAGATCGAGATGTTCCTCGCGAAGAAGGGAGGAGAGGTGGTCGGCAGAAACGCGGCAATTATAAACTACAACCACAACAAGTTTCAGGAAGAGGAGATAGGATTCTTCGGCTTCTTCGAGTCGGTCAACGACCAGGAAGTGGCAAACGCTCTCTTTGACGCCTCGCGGGACTGGATCAAGAAGAAGGGATTTTCTTCGATGCGCGGCCCCATGAACCCTTCCACGAACGACGAGGTCGGACTCCTTGTCGAAGGGTTCGACAGCAGCCCGATAATGCTGATGACTTACAACCCAAAGTATTACATGGATCTCTACTCGAATTACGGGTTAAAGAAAGAGAAGGACCTCTTCGCTTACCACGTCAATAAGGACAAGGTCTTCACCCCGAAACTGGAACGCGTTTCGAGGATGATAACACATAAAGAGGGTCTCACTTTCAGAAGTCTTAACTTAAAAGACCTCAACAACGAGATTAAGAAGGTGAAGGAGGTCTATAATGAGGCATGGAGCAAGAACTGGGGTTTCGTCCCGATGACCGATGAGGAGTTTGATTTCCTCGCTGAAGATCTCAGACAGATTGTCGTTCCTGATCTCGCCATATTTGCTGAGATCAAAGGAAAGCCGGTCGGATTTGCGCTTTCTCTCCCTGACATCAATTACGCGCTCAAGTTCAATAAGAAGGGGCATCTCCTCCCGGGTATCTATCATCTTCTGACGAAGAAGAAGCAGATACACTGGGTCAGAGTAATGGTGCTCGGCGTGATCCACAGCTATCAGCAAACCGGGATTGCCGCTGTGCTGTTCCATGAAACGGCAAAGCGCGCGGAGAAGCTCGGGTACTACGACGGCGAGGCATCGTGGGTTCTCGAAGATAACCTTATGATGAACCGCAGCGCAGAACTGTTGAATGCCACGAAATACAAGACATACAGAGTCTATAAGAAAGATTTCTAATCGGAGGTTTACCTGAAATGGCGGTAAAGAAAGTCGAAAAGATATGGATGAACGGGAAACTCGTCAACTGGGATGATGCTAAGATACACGTGCTTTCTCATGTGGTACACTATGGATCGAGTTGGTTTGAAGGAATTCGATGTTATAACACTGCCAAAGGATCAGCCGTCTTCAGGCTTGACGAACATTTAAGAAGGCTCGAGAATTCCGCGAAGATTTATCGGGCTGAGATCCCCTACTCCCGGGATGAAATGAAAAATGGCGTCCTTGATACTATCCGCGCGAACAAGATGAAGGAATGCTACATTCGTCCCGTTGCCTTCAGAGGATACGGCGACGTCGGGGTTAATCCCGTCAACAATCCCGTTGATATGGCCATCGCGGTCTGGGATTGGGGAAAATACCTGGGGCATGACGCGCTCGATGAAGGGATAGACGTCTGCGTGTCAAGCTGGCGCCGCCCCGTCCCCGACACCTTCCCGACCATGGCTAAGACGGGCGGAAATTACATGAACTCCCAGCTTATCAAGCTTGAAGCCATGGCTAACGGTTATGCTGAAGGCATAGCCCTCGACGGGAACGGGTACATCAGCGAAGGAAGCGGCGAGAACATCTTTATCGTCCACGACGGCATCCTTCTTACAACCCCCATAAGGTCGGCTATACTTCCCGGCATCACGAGGATGACCATCATTGAGCTTGCGAAGGAGGCCGGCATCGAAGTCCGCGAAGAGGCAATGCTCAGAGAAATTCTTTATCTTGCTGATGAAGTGTTTTTTGTCGGGACCGCGGCCGAAATAACGCCGATAAAGTCCGTCGATAAGATCAAAGTCGGCAACGGTAAGCCGGGTGCTATTACTCGCGAGATGCAGGAAAGGTTCTTCAAGGTAGTGAAGAACGGGGAAGACAAGCACGATTGGTTGACTTTTGTATATGACTGATTGGGCTGCAAATGGAAGACGAATCGACTACTCAGAATGCGCTCTGGTATAACTTCTTCCGACGGAAGAAGGAAGACGATAATTCTGTCGAGTCTCTTCTGGGGAGAATACCCATTTTCTCACAGCTCACCGATCGTGAGCTTGGGAAACTGGCTGGTATAGTCCACAGAAGAGAATACTCTGCAGATGAACTGATTTTCAGCCAGAGCGACCCCGGGCTCGGAATGTATGTCATCGAGGAGGGGACGGTGCGCATTTTGATAGCCGAGGATGGGGGCGCGGGCAGGGAGCTGACGGTACTTCACGGTGGCGACTTCTTCGGCGAACTCTCGCTTCTCGATGAGTCTCCGAGAAGTGCATCCGCTTTGGCGGCCTCCAATTGCAGAATCATAGGCTTTTTCAGGCCAGATCTCATCGATTTACTGAACCGGTCACCAAAAATGGGAACCAAAATACTGTTCAGACTGGGGGAAGTGATCGGGACGCGTCTGCGCATCACGAATGAGAGGCTTGCAAACGTATCCGCCGGATCTGAAGGGGTAACGAGTAGCAAAGGAGGAGCGAAAAATGTCGGTGGTAAGTCTTAAGAAGATTCTAGTCCCGCAGGACTTCTCCGAGTATTCACTGCACGCGATGAAGTATGCGGTCACTTTCGCCGAGCTGTTCAAGTCTGAGCTTCTGATCCTTCACATAGTGGAACCTATCGTCTATCCCGCCGACTTCAGCTTCGGCCAGGTCAGCATTCCGGCGATGGAGGAGGAGATCCGCAAACACAGTGAAGAACAGCTGAACGAGCTGGTACAGAAAGAGATTCCTCCGACGGTCAAGGCAACTCCCCTCATAAGGGTGGGAAAACCGTTTATCGAGATAGTTGAAGTTGCCAAGACAGAGAGTGCAGACCTGATTGTAATTTCTTCCCATGGCAGGACGGGCATGGATCACGTACTCTTCGGCAGCACAGCGGACAAGGTTGTGAGAAAGGCCCCGTGCCCCGTTCTTACGATCCGCCCTCACGAACACGAATTCGTCGTACCATAGCAGGGAGCCTGCCAGTGGCGGAAGGCGGGTGAGGAGCTCGAGCGCATAAGCGGGCTGCTCCTGCCGTCTTGGTCTCTACCGTGCCCGCCGAGGGTTACTTTCGAATCCCTGTGACATCCCGGCCGGTGCAGCTTCAGAGGCCGTACTTCTTTCGCTTTCTCCAAAGAGTCGCCGGATCTATCCCCAGCACTTGTGAGGCCTCTTCCACAGTCGTCGTCTGCTGAATCACGCTCATGATGTAGGCCTTCTCCATTTGTTCGAGCGATACGAGCCGTTTACTCTCCTGCTTCCTGATTTCATCAGGCAAATGGTGGGGCTCGATCTTCTTCCCGTGCGCGAGCAGTACGGAACGCTCAATGACGTTTTCGAGCTGACGTATGTTCCCGGGCCATCTGTAGTTTGTAAGAAGCCCGAAAGCGTCAGGGTCTATCTCAGGAATTTTGTCCCCGCCGAACTTCTCGACGAAGTGTTTGATAAGGAGGGGAATGTCGTCGGCGCGATCGCGCAGCGGGGGAAGCTTAATCGTCACCCCGTTTATTCTGTAGTAAAGATCGTCGCGGAAGGTTCCGGCGGCGAGCACCTCTTTTAAATCCCTGTTCGTCGCGGCTATAAACCTCACGTCAACCTTCATGGTGGTGGAGTCGCCGACGCGCTCGAACTCGCGACTCTGGAGGAACCGAAGGAGCTTTGCCTGTGTGGTCGTGGGTATTTCAGTAATCTCGTCGAGGAAGACCGTCCCGCCATTGGCCATCTCGAAACGTCCTTCTCTGTCACGCACAGCGCCGGTGAATGCTCCTTTCACGTGGCCGAAAAGTTCGCTTTCGAGGAGACTCTCTGAAAGCGCCGCGCAATTCACAGTCATGAAGGGCGCATTGGTCCTTGAACTGGCAGAGTGGATGAACTTGGCCATCAGTTCCTTGCCGGTACCGCTCTCTCCCTCAATCAGCACGCTTATGTTAGTATCTGCAACCTCCCGCGCCAGATTTATGACGGAAAGCAACTCGGGATTTGCCGTGATAATGTCTTCCGCTGCCTGATAGCGGTGAAGCTCTTCCTTTAGGTCCTTTAACTGCTTTTGGAGGACGAAATGCTCGTAGACCTTCTCCGCGAAATGCTGGAGCTCCTGGAAGTCGAACGGCTTCTGAAGATAATCGTAGGCCCCCTGTTTTATGGCCTGCACTGCCGTGTCTACTGAGCCATGCGCCGTGACGATGACGACTATCGTATCAGGAGAAAATTTCTTGACCTCCGACAAGAGCTTTAACCCGTCGATGGGGTACATCTTTAGGTCGAAGAATGCTATGTCAAAGTGCTTCTCAGATGCCAGCTTCAAAGCCTCGTCAGACCGCGATGTGGCGGTGACATCGAGTCCTATCGACTCGAGGCAGATTGTCATCGTGCGGAGAATGTTCTGTTCATCGTCCGCGAGCAATACGTTTGCCTTCATAGGGAGGATCCCGGAACGGGTGCTGCGCTCTCCCTGGCTGAGATTGTGTAGTCGTGTGCCATTCGTTTCTTTATAGGTATTGAGAATGTGAAAACGCTCCCGACCCCGACCCGGCTGTCCACCCATATGCGACCGCCGTACAGTTCAACTATCTCTTTTGCAATCGAAAGTCCGAGGCCTACAGAGCCCGGGGAAGGATTCGTTGTGTCGTGCAGCTGCACGAACTTGTCAAAGACCTTTTCCATCTCTTCCGGGTCTATTCCGCATCCAGTGTCTCTCACGGCGACTATGAGGTCATCTTCGTTCATCGTCGTGTCCACCGTGACGCTTCCTCCGTTGTCTGTGAACCTAAGCGCGTTGGTGACGAGGTTTGAGATCACCCACGAGAGCTGCTGGAAATCAGCGATGAAGACGGGGATGGTCTCATCAGTGTTCAGTATCAGACGCACATCCTTGTCGTTGAACTGTAGCAGGACAGGTTGAACAGAAAACTCTATGAGCGATTTAATTTCTATCCTGTCCTCCTTCAGTTGGATCTTGCCGGATTCGAGGCGTGAGAGCTCAAGAAGATCGCGTACAAGCTTGGTCAGTCGTTCCGCGTCCTGCTTCGCGGCCACAAGCAGCTCGTGCTGCTTTTTGTTCACACGCCCGATGTGCTCGTCTTTCAATATGTCGACTGTCATATTTATGGAAGTCAGAGGTGTCCGGAACTCATGAGACACCCTGGCCATAAATTCCGACTTCATCTTGTCGAGTTCCTTGAATTGAGTCACATCCTGAAGTATCAGCACGACTCCAGTGACTTTCCCGGACGAGTCTTTGGATGAATTTAGCTTTATCCTGAAATAGCGATCTTCCTCGTTGAAACGGAGCTCAAAGTACGGCGGTATGTTTAACGTGCTCTCGCCGTTCAGGTACCTCGTCACGTACTTTGTCAGCTCGGCATTCTTCACAACGTTCCGGAATTCCTCTCCTACCGATGCCTCTTCGGTGACCTCGAATATGTTCTCGGCCAGCTGATTCATTAGAACAATTCTTCCACTGCTGTCGGCGACGATAATGGGGTCGGAAATAGTGCTGACGATCGTTTCTGATTTTTGCTTTTCGTAGATCAGGTTTTCGATGTTTATCTCTTCGTACTTCTTGAGCCGTTCGGCCATCCTATTGAACTCCCGAGCGAGCTCTCCGATCTCATCGCCGGAGTTAATGTCGGCACGGACATCGAGATATCCCCTCCCGAGTTTTCGGACTGTGTCGGTTAGCTTTTCTGCGGGCTCGAGTATGTATTGCGAGAACTGCCAGCTCGCTACGATACTAAGGACGATCGCTAGGAGAGCGGCTCCAAGCACAGCTACGGTTGCCTGATTGGAAATGTCGCTCGCCTTTGTGTCCGTTGCCACCATTGCGTTGTGGTTCATGTCCAGGAGCTGGAAGCACTCGTCTTTGATCTGGTTGAAGAGGGGAAGGACCTTTTTGTAGTGGAAGTCCTGTGCGTAAGTATGTCCTCTTGAGCCGAGGACGAGTTTGAGCGAATCGGTGGCATTTGAGTACTGCGCGTAAAGTTCGTCGATATCGTTTAGTATCCGCATCCCTCTATCGGACACATTCGAATTCACCGCCTGCTGGTACCAGACGAAGAAATCTTTATGATTGTCCTTGAACTGTCGGTAGCCGAGATCTACGTAGCCGTTCAACATTACAAGCTGCGCGCTGTTGTCCCTCTCCAGAGCGACGACCATGTTCTGTGCCGCGATGACGTTCTGGTAGTTCTGCTTTATCATCGTCGTAACCGCCTGCGTGAGCTGGTTGAAGTTGTATATCGACCAGACGCTGACGATCACGTTTATGACGACCAGGACGGTGAATCCTGCCGCTACCTTTGCTCTTAGGGTGCTAAACATATCCTTGTTTGCTGATTCTCCTCATAAGTTTGGAAACACGTCTGTAAATTGCAATGAAACGGGGGAGAAAGGGGGGAGTGTAAGCGAGATTCTTCCTGTGCGGGGGATGACTTCCGTATTCATTGCGGAATTTTACCACCTTCAATCTAAGGTAAAATGACGCAACGCCTCAGAAGAATTTGGTGGAGCACCTCGTAACGCCTGAATCCGTGTCGTTTTGGGGGACCAATCTGGCGGCACACAGGTTGATAACTACTATGTCGAAATGAAACCAGAAGGCAGACAACCCGTCCTGGGGATTGCGACTGACGAGGAGGCAATGTACGAGTTGCTTTCGAAGTTCCTCGGCAAGGAAGGATATCAGACGAAGCGGGTTTCGACGGAAAGCTCGGAGAGCAAAGATATGGCGCTCGTCGTCCTTGCCCCTACAAGGGAGCCAAGCCGCTCGAAAAGCTGGTTTGAGAATTTCAGAATGACTAAGCCTGCTGTACTCGTCGTACAGTGCTGCGATGAAGACTACGTCGGACTCGGCGAAAACGTCGTCCTGCTGAAGGAACGTCCTCTCAATCTCAAGCAGCTCGGCGACGCAGTCAGGTCTACTCTGAGGAAGTCTGCTCAATAGGGTAAGTCCCGGCCGGATAGTTCAGCTGTTCAGTCGGACATAAACCCTCGGTGAAGTTTGTGAGTCCGATCAGGATTAGCGGTCGGACAAGAAATTGAAAATTTGCTTGGCAGTTACAGAGTTTTGGGCTGCTGATTTATTTAAATGCTACTCGCTCAGGGGAAGGCACTGCCATATCTCAGCGGCCCAAAAGTTTTTTTATGTGAGGTCTTCTCTTTCCTCCTCCTCCTGCCGCCGCCAGACGGAACCAAAATGAATCTGGCGGCGGCTCTTTTTTTGTAGGGTGTGGAAAGTTTGCTCACAATGGGCCATAAGACCACATATTTTGAGGGTGAATGCGGCGTGAGTGTGAAGGCCCTTCAAAACTCAGCGAAATAAGCGTTTTTGGAGGCCTCTTTTGGCTCTCAGCGGCACACTCCTTGAAGACTACCTACAACGATGAAATCTGAAGAGTTAAAGAAATTTGATGTGCTTGTCCTGGGGAGGATGCGGGAGATCCTCTCCACTAAGTACAATGTGGCTGTTCCCGAAGGGCGCCAGGAGATCCTAGATGCGGCGTCATCGTTTGACCGCCCTGACCTCAACGAGCTTGCCTTCTCGCTCCGCCGGATTGAAAAGGGAATTTACGGTCAGTGCGTTATATGCAGGCACGACATCCCCGTCGACGTCCTGGAAGCAAACCTGACTGCCAGGCTGTGCCCCTCCTGTCAGACTGCCATGCACGAAAAAAGCGATACAGCCAGATGACCAAACGCCTGCCGTTTCTCCTCGCTGTTGCATTGCTGCTCCTCATCGTTGCGACCGCGGCATATGCAAGATCGAATGATGACTGTCTGGCATGTCATTCTGATTCCACCTTAACGATGACGAAAGCGGGGAAGACCGTAAGCGCGTACGTGAGCGGTCATGTCTTCGATGCATCAGTCCACGGCGACGCCGGTATCGGATGCACTGACTGTCACCAGGGTTTTTCCGCGGACGATGTCCCTCACAAACAGACAAGCGCGATCGTCGATTGCGGGCAATGCCATGACGTGAAGCTCATGCCGCCTCAAGGTGCGAAGTACCATCTCGCTCACTCGTCGCTCAAATGCTGGGACTGCCATGGGACGCATGACATAAAACCGGCGGATAAAATAACGGGCGACAAGAAGTGTTTATCCTGCCACACCAGGGAAAAGAAATTTCTCGCATCGAGCCACGCGTCTGCGAAGATTGGTCAGAAGAGCTTCACATGCGAGACGTGCCACCTTAAGGCGCATGAGGTCAGAAGCACCACCGGGATCAGCGGCGTTGCCATCGACTCTCTTTGCAGCCAGTGTCACAAGGATGTGGCTTCTGATGTTGCCGGCGGAATTCACAAGAAGGCGTTTGCCGATGGGACTCTGACGTGCGTTACATGCCATACGGCACACGAGGCCCGTGTGTCGAAAGAAGAGATTTCCAAAGAGGCGTGTTTCAAGTGCCACACAAACAGCAAGCTGTTCCAGGGGGTAAAAACCAAAGATGGGCAGGCGTTGACATCTTTGGTTCAGTCTTATGCACATAGCATCCACGCCGAATCATTAAAGAATACAGGCAAGGGCGCCACTTGCGTGGATTGTCATGGCTCTCACACGATAAAGCCCGCTTCTGATCCGACCTCTCCCGTGAACCGTAAAAATATCGTGGCCACCTGCGGGAAATGCCACGTCAATGTCAAGAGTCACTATCTGAATTCCTCACATGGCAAGGCATTTTCCAAAGGTCTTACGGTAGCACCTGTCTGCACCGATTGTCACAACGAGCACTCGATAAATTCAATCAGCGATCCGAAGTCGCCTGTCAGCCGCGCGAACGAGCCGAAGATATGCCTCAGCTGTCATCTTGGCAACCCGGAGGTCGTGAAGCTGGTCGGCGTGTCGCACGCCTTCCTCGAGAGCATACAGTATAGCGTTCACCTTACCGCACTGAAGAAGGGTAATCTTAAGGCGGCCACCTGCAGCGATTGTCACGGAGCGCACGACATGCTCCCCGCTGGCAACCCAAATTCGAAAGTCTTCAGGAACAATATTCCAAATACCTGCGGACAGAGCGGATGCCACACCGACGTGGTTGCGAAGTATTTCGAGGGCGTGCACGGAAAGGCTGTGGCGTCTGGGAACAACTCCGCTCCCGTATGCACGGATTGCCACGGCGATCACCAAATTCTGCCTCCCAGCAATCCGAATTCGACCGTCTCGAATTCAAACATAGTTCAGATCTGCTCGCGCTGCCACGGTTCCATCGCTCTGACCCAGAGATATGGCCTGCCGCAACATACTGTCGGAAGCTATCTCGACAGTTATCACGGGCTCGCCACTCAGGGCGGTATGACGACGGTAGCAAACTGCGCAAGCTGCCATGGAGCGCACGACATTCTCCCGTCCTCGGATCCACGTTCTCCCATCAACAAGAAAAACCTTGCCGCCACTTGCGGAAAGTGTCACCCTGGAGCCGATGCCAAGTTCGCGTCCGCCCCCGTGCACACCCTCCCGACGTCGCGCAGCGAACCGATCCTTTTCTGGATATCACAGATCTACGGGGTTCTTATATTTGGGACGATCGGTCTGATGTTCCTGCACAACTTGTTCGACTTCTTCCGAAAGGCCAAGTCCAAACTCAAGTCAAGGAGAAATCCGGCCGCAGAGAGGCGAAGACCTTCGGCAAAGCTGTACACAAGAATGACTAAACCCGAGCTTGCCCAGCATTGGGGGCTGCTCGTGAGCTTCACGCTCCTCGTCTTTACGGGATTCATGCTTAAGTTCCCTGATTCATGGTGGGTTGTCGCTATCCGCCAGTTAAGCGGCGGCGGCGAGCGACTCTTTGAACTGAGGAGTCTCATACACAGAATAAGTGCCGTGCTCATGATCGCAACGGCTGTGTATCACCTCTACTATGTTGCTTTCACGAAACGCGGGCGCCAGTTCATAATAGACATGCTTCCGAGATTGAAGGACGCTGCCGATGTCGCGGGATCCATGAAGTATTTCCTCGGAATATCTGATGAACGGCCTAAGTTCGACAGGTTTAGCTACATAGAGAAGGCTGAATACTGGGCGCTCATTTGGGGGACTGTCGTCATGGTGACGACCGGTCTTCTCCTCTGGTTTGATAATATGTCGCTGAATCTCTTCTCAAAGCTCGGACTCGATGCCGCCACATTGATTCATTACTACGAAGCGATATTGGCTTCTCTGGCCATACTGGTATGGCATATGTACTTCGTCATTTTTAACCCCGACGTCTATCCTATGAATCTTGCATGGCTGTTTGGTACGATTACCGAGGAAGAGATGGAGGAAGAGCACCCACTCGAGCTTGAGAGGCTTGAGGAAAGCGCCGGCGAAGAAAAGAAGAGTGATGAGATCGTGGTCGAGAACGGCGGAAACTCGGCCGGGAGAGAAGGCAATGAAGATAAAAAGGGAAGTTGATCCGGCAATGAGTGAACATTTTGAAAATATGATCAGGAAAAGGATTGGTGTCGTCCTTCAGATGATGTACGCGAATCCTGCTGAGCTTGTCGACCTGGAGAGTGGCGAGGAATACATCTGCAGTGTCTGCGATCTTGAAGAAAAACGATGCCTTACTGAGCGGGACTATCGGTGCGAGATCGCTAGAAAGATGGAGACTGAGTTCAAGGAACTTGAACTCGCATTGAACAGGCTGAAGAAGGGTACTTACGGCTACTGCGAGCAGTGTTCCTCCTTTATTGGAAAGAAGGAGCTGGAGAAGTCGCTGACACGGACCTATTGCGATGCGTGCGCCAAACTTGGCGGAGGGGCGGCAGCGTGATGGCTAACGCCGGATTCATGGTACAGTTGGCGCCGGCCATTTCGCCCGACACGTATGGAATGTTCGTAATCGAGCCGGCGGCCATTGGCATGGGGTCGGCCCGTTCTGTATATTCTCACGAAGGGTCGGGAAGATGTACTGTCGTGTCGCCTGTGTCGGGTTGTTTGGTATTTCAAGCTGGTCCGCATTCTAAGGATTTGTCTAATAAGGCAAGATGCTTTGCCCAGTGGGCAGTTGTCCCACGGCGGGCATTAGTTTCAAATTCGTCTACACAACACCAAAATGGAGGTAAGTAAATGAGAACCATAGCACTAATGGCCCTTGCGGTTGCCCTGTCTTCCGGGGCGGCGTTTGCTGCCGGTCACGACTATGTCGGAGCAGAGGTCTGCAAGATGTGCCATCAGACGCCTAAGAGCGGCGAGCAGTTCCAGAAATGGCACGCCAGCAAGCACGCAGAGGCGTTCAAAGTCCTTCTCACCCCCGAGGCTGCAAAGATTGCGGCGTCGAGAGGAGTCAAGGGAAAGCCTTCAGAGGCGAAAGAGTGCCTCGAGTGCCACGTTACGGGTTATGATGCACCCGCTTCGATGCTCGGCCCCAAGTTCAATAAGGAAGATGGAGTCCAGTGCGAAACGTGCCATGGCGCGGGCAAGGACTACATGAAGAATAGCATCATGAAGAACCCCAAGGAGGCGATGGCTAACGGACTGACTCTTCTTTCCGTGAAAGACGGAAGCGCGGAGAAACTCTGCGTGACTTGCCACAACAAGAGAAGCCCGAACTTCAAAGGTTTCGACTTCAATAAGATGTGGTCACAGATCGCCCATCCCGTCCCCAAGCAGTAATATTGGTCTACTCTGCTTGAAATCGGGCCTGAGTCAGGTAATGTGCAGTTTCATCTCCATAAAGGAAGGTGGGTTGTGAAAGGTATCCCGGAAATGATGTCCGAAAACCGGACTGGTTGTCGAGGGCGCTTAGGCGCTGTTGACATACTATACTATAACGATAGTGTGAAGAAACCCGCATGTCGGATCTTTATCGGCCGGTCCGGCCGACCGCGGTATGTCGCCCAGCGACGTTTCCCGATGTTATTTCCGGGAATGCTTTTTCTCCTGCTCCTGTTGGTTGTAACCCCGTTCTGGAGCAGGGGGGCCCGGGCCCAGATGGTGAGTGGAAGGTTCATGACGAGCTTCTACTCCTTTCAGCAATACGACACGCTGAATGCATCAAAGCTAAGTCTGCGCGGTTACGAGGCGATGCAGCTCAACTTCGGAGCTGGCAACTACCAACTGCACACGTATCTCCTCGCCACAAACGATTTCCTGACCGACTACCCTGGTGACCCGCTCCTGAGAGCGGCCAACCTCTATTTTGAGGCAAGGAAAATCGCCAACGTGGTCGATCTCAAATTCGGCAGACAGCCGGTCTTCTCCAAAGTCGGCGTTTCCTCCTTCGACGGATTGAGCGCAAACGCGAGATTCCTGGACGACAAGATTTCGCTTGTGGCCTTCGGCGGTGCGCTTCCACCGATGAACGAGAAGCTGGAACTGAATTCAAATCTCAAGGACAATATGCTCTACGGCGCGCAAGCATATTATTCTCCTTTTGATAATTTCAGGGTAGGAGGCGCGTTCGTCGATAAGAACTTCAAGCCGCCGAGCTACTACACCTACAGGCTGACAGTGGATCACACATCTTCACCCGTTCAAGACAGCGTTTTGATAGATCCGTCTGCAGTGGCAAACAGGTTTGTGTCGGGAGACCTCTCCTATTACACGGATAGAGTCTCGGGCTACTTCAGACTCGACTATGACCTTAACTATTATAATGTCAACCGAACCGAGGTGTCGCTCCGCTATTCACCCTTCAGGTTGCTCTCAGCGAACGTTGGATACTTCCATCGCGATTCAAGGCTCCCTTATAATTCGATTTTCTCCGTCTTTGACCATAGTGGTACTGACGAGTATGACATCGGGGCAAACCTTATGTTCAACCAGAACATAAGCGCGTTTGGCTCTTACAGCAGGATAGTTTACACCGGCGATAATTCAAACCAGTTTACGATTGGAACGACCATTTATCTCTTTACGGTCAGCTTTTCACACAACGACGGCTTTGCAGGAAACTTAAACGGAGTCAATGCGCAGTTCATATATCCATTCATGGATCGGAAGTTCGTGGCGATAGCATCAGCCTCGGTGAGCGACTACAAGATTCTGCAGGAACTCACCTCGACCAACAGGCTCTACAGCGGCTCGCTCGGAGTGACTTACAGGCCGTTGAACCTTCTCTCGATAAATTTGCAGGGGCAGTATTACCAGGATCCGATTTACAGGAGCGACTTCAGGGGGTATTTGCAGGTGAGTTATTACTTCTTCAAGAATTTTAGTTCGAACTGACGGAGGCGCGAATGAAAAAGACTAGAATATTCGGACTTGTCGGTATTGCAGCGCTTCTGTCGATCTCGACGCTATTTGCGGGCAAAGACGCTCCAAAAATCGATAACTCCAAGCTGATAAAGTTTTCGCACTCGAAGCATATCAACGACGTCGGCGTGGACTGCGCCGACTGCCATACGGCCGTCACGACCAGCGACAGTGTGACCGACTATCTCCTGCCAACCATGGAGACTTGCTACTCGTGCCACGACCAGTCGACGACGAAATGCGAATTCTGTCACACTTCATCGGACACCACGACGTACCGGAAGCTCGTGCAGCCATCCAGCCCGGTATATTTCTCGCATAAGCAGCACACGGGGACTCTGAAACTAAAGTGCGAAACCTGCCACAAGGGTTTGGACAAGGTCGCATACTCTGCGGAGGCGCCTAATCATGGTCTTCCCAAAATGGAGCAGTGCGTCGTCTGCCACGGCCAGGGCGAAACAAATTATTCAGCCAAGAACGTCGACTTCAAGGTCGTGGCGGCACCGGGTGGCTGCGAGACCTGCCACAACGACCTCGTGGATCTTGTCCCGGCGAGCCACAAGCAGACTGACTGGATGAAGCAGCACAAGGATTTCGTGAATATGGGCGGACCTCAGAACGACTGTAAGTCCTGCCATACTGAGGCGAGCTGTCAGGAATGTCACGACGCCGGAAATCTGGCAAAGGACCTGACCCCAGGTCAGATCTACGTTCCTTCGACTCCTTCGCTCTCGCCGTTGACGACTCACAACAATCTCACCATTCAGAAGGTGCACCCCGATAATTTCCGCTTCACTCATTCCATCGAAGCAAAGGGGCGGGAGAGCACATGCTACACGTGCCATGACGAACGAACTTTCTGCGTTGCGTGCCATAACTCGGAGGCCAACGGCGCCCGAATCGAGCCGGTGTGGCACGAAGGGGGTGGCTTCGTAACGCTCGGAGTCGGAACGGGCGGAGGACGTCATGCCGAGTACGCAAGGAAGGACATAGAGAGCTGCGCAAGCTGCCATGACATAGAGGGAGGAGACCCGGTCTGCATAACCTGCCACACAGACCCGGACGGTGTCAGGGGAGATGACCCTAAGACGCATCCCGCGATGTTCATGCACGACACGCACGGATCATGGCACACCGACCCTGGAGCGGTATGCTATACGTGCCACACCGATCCGAACGCCCATCCAGGCGGAAGACCCGGCGTGGGCTTCTGCGGTTATTGTCACGGCAGCAATCCTGGAGACTGAAAAATGAAAAACCTCATGAAATTGTTCTTGGCGGCCGCTGTCGGGTTTGTCTTCGTCTCCTGCAGCAAGCTGCAAAATAATGTCCTCACTCCCGCGGCTACGCAGAATGTGGTTCACCCTGCGGGGTGGACTCAGCCTGGTTCGCCTGACTTCCACGGGACCTATATAAAGGGGCACGGGTATGACCTGAGCTCCTGTGTCTCCTGCCATGGTGCTGACTACAAGGGAGGACTGACCGGCGCGTCCTGCTATACTTGCCACAAGGGAGCATCTGGTCCCGCTACTTGTAACACGTGCCACGGGAGTGCCACTAACGCCGCGCCGCCGAACGACCTGGATGGCAACACATCCACCTCGAGTCCGGGGGTAGGCGCCCATCAAATCCACCTTGCCGGATCGACCGGCTTCGATTCAGTGAGCTGCTCTTCGTGTCATACGGTCCCTGACTCTGCCGGACCGGGGATGCATCCGTCCGGAACTGGTGTGGCTACATTAAAGTTTTCGGGAGTCGCGGTTACTCAGACGAATACGCCAGGCACGCGCTATTACGATAGCTCGCTGCCAACGGTCGTTCCTAATCCGACATTCAATTCGTCCACCCTGCAGTGCGCCAATACGTATTGCCATGGCAACTTCAAGGGGGGAAACAACTACACACCGACCTGGAACGTTGTAAACGCGAGTCAGGACTCATGCGGGAGCTGTCATGGTCTGCCGCCTAATGATGCAACTCACCAGGGAAAGGGAATAACCCTTCAGACTTGTTATTACTGCCATTCCCCGATGATTGGCCCGGACGGCACGATACTGGTCGACTCTCTCCACGTTACCGGCAAGCTTGAGCTGTACGGAAAGTCGTATTCGCAGTGGTGAGCACTCTTTCAGTGCCATCAATTTTCTGTTGAACACGTTCAGCAAGTCGATGGAGGTGGTATTCAATGGGGACGCGTGCTTTCGCGTCCCCTTTTTTTGCCCCTTCGCTTTGAGCCGACCAGCCTTTGCATTATTCCGGAAGATATCACTAATTTACACTCCCAATTAATTTTGAGATTTAGCACCTGACAAGGACTCACTGAATTGCATTGAAAAAGCTGGAAGATGTAAAAGGCTGGCTCATAGATCTTGAAGGAACCCTTCATGTCGGGGGTGTCCTTGTTCCTGGCGCAGCGGAATTTATCCGAAAATTGCGTGATGGAGGGAGGCACTTCAGGCTCATTTCAAACAGTAACGTCCGTTCCCGCCGTCAAATTGCCGACGAACTTACCGAACTCGGCATTTCAGCTAACCCTAGGGAGATATTCACTCCCTCCTCAGCGGTGGCTCAGCTGATCGGCAACTTCAGCGGCCTGAAATGCTACTTCCTCCTTTCAGAAGATGTTATGGAGGAGTTCGCGGGAATCGAGGTGTCTGATACAAATCCTGATTACGTCGTCATGGGGGACGTCGGACCCGGAATGAACTACGACCTTCTGAACAAGGCCTTCAAGTTGGTGATGGGGGGCGCTGAACTGATAGCTCTCCAGAAGAACCGGTTCTTCCGAGATGCAAATGGCCTGCATATGGACGCCGGGGCATTGGTTGCGGCACTGGAATTCGCGGCCAACAAGCAGGCCAAAATAATAGGGAAGCCATCGCGTCAGTTTTTTAATCTGGCAGTTCATGATATCAGGGTCGAGGCAGGGGAACGTTGGCTTTCCGCTGATTTCGCAATCGTTGGTGATGATGTTGAATCAGACATAAAGGGGGCGATGGACGCCGGTCTCCTAAGTGTCCTGGTCAAAACAGGGAAGTACAATGGCTCTTACAGTGAGCATCATGGCATTGTTCCCGATTGGGCGTTTGACTCGATCAAGGAATTGGCTGAACGTATGGTGTAAGTGCGACTCTCAATTCCATCTGAAGTGATTCCCGCGAAGTTGGGTGTGATTAGCAAATCAATTCATTCTCAAATCAAAGAAAGTCTGTTCGGTCTAATATGAAAAACCTGCATGTTATCGATCATCCCCTGATAAAGAGGGATATCAGTATGCTCCGCGACAAGTCGACAACCAGTGAAGATTTCAGAATTGTGCTGAGACGGTTGACCTCCTTGATGGTTTTCGATGTGACGAAAGACCTTCGGCTTAGCTCTTACAAAATAGAGACACCTCTTGAGTTAACAGAAGGTTACGCTACCGCGGATGAAGTTATACTTGTCCCCGTTCTTCGCGCTGGTTTGGGAATGTTGGAAGCCTATCTCTCTTTTATCCCAAACGCGAAAGTGGGACACATCGGGCTTTACAGGGATGAAGCCACGCTCAAGCCGGTAGACTACTACGCAAAATTCCCTCCCAACCTTTCAAAGAGTTTTGTAATAGTGATTGACCCGATGCTCGCGACAGGTGGAAGCGCGGTTGCCGCTATACAGTATCTTAAGGACAGAGAGGCGGCTAACATTAGGCTGAGCTGCATTGTGGCAGCGCCGGAAGGGGTGGCGCTCCTTGAAAAGGCGCATCCTGATGTCCCGGTCTATGCTGCCGTTCTTGATCGGGAATTGAATAAGCACGGATATATCCTCCCAGGTCTCGGCGATGCCGGCGACAGAATATACGGAACGCTGTAGCTTCTTCGTGTGTAATCAGCCGGCGAAGATTCTGCCGGCGAAAAAAGTGGCGGTTGCCGCGAGCCCGCCGATAAGCATGCTCTCCAGTCCGCTTCGCCAAGTACTCTTGCCGGTGACTATTGTCTTTGCCGCCCCCACACCGAAGAGGACTGAAAGCGTCAGCATTGCGCTGGCTGCCAACCCCGACGTGGGGGGCATGAAAAGGTATGGTAGGATGGGCATTAGTGCGCCGAAGGCGTAGGCGCCTCCCGTCGCAAGGGCGGACTTCAAAGGCGACACGGTCAGGTCGAGCGAGAGCCCCAATTCTTCCTGCATCATGATTTCTACCCACCGTTTCTTGTCGGCAGTTATATGAGATATGATGCGGTCGAGGATATCGCCCGTGAATCCCTTTGCTTCGTATATTTCTCGTATCTCCTGTCTTTCCACTTCGGGAAAATTGTCGACTTCATATCCCTCACGATTCATTTCGCCGCGATAGTATTCTATCTGGGACTTAGTCGAGAGGTAAGCTCCGAGTGCCATGGAGATGGTTCCACCGATCAATTCTGCGAGCCCGGCGATAAGTATTACTTTGGCCTGGGCACCGGCACCGTTCACTCCGGAGGCGACCGCAAATGCGGCGACTAGTCCGTCATTGGCGCCGAAAACAAGCTCCCTGACGATGCTTCCGCCTGGGACGTGGAGCATTTCGCTGTGAGAGCTTAGGTCCTTTCCGCTCAAAAGCCTTCCTCTCCAAGACCAATTCGCCATCTAATGTCCTTTTTCATCAAATTTATTACCAAAAATCTTTTTGGCAAAGTGAGATTCGGCAGAGGGATAAATTCAAGCGGGGAAGGAGGGGGCGGCAAGGCCGGCGGATTTCACTGCCGTCTTGACTGATTTAGCGACGTGTGCTATATTACTTGGCAAAATTCGGAGAAACAATTGTCAGCTGAATATTTAACGAAGAGTTTCAAGACTGAAGACGTGCAACAGAAGTGGTACGTCGTCGACGCGAACGGCAAGACGCTGGGACGCCTCGCCACCAAGGTCGCGAGCATTCTCAGAGGCAAGAACAATCCCAGGTTCACGACGCACAACGATACCGGCGACTTTGTCGTCGTAGTCAATGCGGCGAAAGTCAAGGTGACCGGAAAGAAGGCCGACACGAAGGTCTACTTCCACTATACCGGCTACCCGGGCGGTGCTACCTATGTTAAATACAGAGAGCTCATCGAAGAGAAGCCGGAGACCGTCATCGAACACGCGGTCAAAGGGATGCTCCCTAAGAATCGTCTTGGCGCGCGCCTTTTCACCAAGTTGAAGGTTTATGCCGGAGCAGAGCATCCTCACTCGGCCCAGAAACCGACAGTAATAGAAATATAATCAGGAGTTTTGATGGCATCGGTACAGAACGCGCTCGTCGCGGTAGGAAGAAGAAAGACCTCAACGGCTCGGGCCAGACTGGTTCCGGGCACCGGAAAGATTTTTGTGAACAACGAGCCGCACTTCGAGTATTTCCCCGTCGTGTCGGTACAGAACGAGCTCTTCAAGCCTTTTGAAGCGACTGAGACTCAGGGCAAGTATGATGTTCATGCCACCGTCGATGGCGGGGGATTATCCGGCCAGGCGGGCGCCCTGAAGCTTGCAATTGCCAGGGCCCTCGTGAAGGAAGCCGAGGAAATGCGTCCTCGCCTTCGCGCCGCCGGGGTACTGACCCGCGACCCGAGAATGGTCGAGCGGAAAAAGTATGGCCGCAGAAAAGCCCGCAAAGCTTTTCAGTGGACAAAGCGTTAATTAACTAAACTAATAAGCATACTCTCCGGGAGCCTGGTTCGAGCGAGAGCCGGGCGTTTCCCGTCCCGTTGACGCGGGGTGAGATTTGCGCGGTGGTGTGGCGCCGAAGCGCCATTCCGTGCGAAGATGAGGAGAGTAGAAGAACTAACCAAGGAGTAAAGATGTCAAGAGTAACGGTAGAAGCCCTACTGTCATCGGGTGCTCACTTCGGACACCTGACCCGCCGCTGGGATCCCAAAATGAGGCCGTACATATTTATGGAGCGTAACGGCATACACATTATCGATCTCAGACAAACCCAACAACTTTTGGATGAAGCTTGCGACGCGATGGCTAACCTCGCAGCCGAGGGGAAGAAGGTCCTCTACGTCGGCACGAAGAAACAGGCCCGCGACATCATGCGCGTCCAGGCAGAGAGAGCGGGAGTCCACTATGTGACCGAACGCTGGCTCGGCGGCATGCTCACCAACTTCAGCACAATACGCAAGAGCGTAAGAAGACTTCAGCACATCGAGAAGATGGAAGCGGACAACACGGTTGCGAACATGACGAAGAAGGAAGGGCTTCAGCTCGGAAGGGAAAAGCAGAAACTCGATAAGACCCTTTCCGGCGTCCGCGACATGAACAAGCTTCCGGGTGCCATATTCGTCGTCGACATCAAGAAAGAGCATATCGCCATAAAGGAAGCGGAGAGACTTGGCATTCCCATTTTTGCGATGGTGGACACCAACTGTGATCCCGATCCTATCAACTACGTCATCCCCTCGAACGACGACGCGGTTAAGGCGATCGAGGTCATCACCACTGCCCTCACAGACGCTTACATCGAAGGAACCCAGCGTACGAAGGACTTGAAAGTAGAAGCCATGATGGAGCAATCGGCACGGACGGCCGGTGCTTCCGATAAAGGAGAAAGCGAAAACTGAAAATGGAAATTAGTGCAGAGATGGTAAAATCTCTCCGCGAAATCACAGGCGCGGGGATGATGGAATGCAAGAAGGCTTTAAACGAAGCTAACGGCGATTTCGAGCAGGCGAAGAAGATCCTTCGTGCCCGCGGGGCTCAGGTGGCCGAGAAGCGTTCGGGACGTGAGACCAAGCAGGGGGTGATCGAGTCGTATATCCACGCTGGTGGTCGCATAGGCGCGATGGTGGAAGTCAATTGTGAGACGGATTTCGTCGCCCGGACGGATGAATTCAGGGGCCTTGCGCGCGACATAGCGATGCAGATAGCTGCCATGAATCCAGTTGCCGTCACTCGCGAAGAAGTTCCGGCTGAGCTTGTCGAAAAGGAATTGAAGGACTCAAGGGAACAGGCAAAGTCTGAAGGAAAGAACGAAGAGGTCGCGGAGAAGATCGCTACCGGCCGGCTTGAGAAGTTCTACCAGGAAGTCGTTCTCACGGAACAGGCCTTCATCAAGGATCCGCAGAGGATGATCAAGGACCTGGTGATGGACATGACCGCTAAGACCGGAGAGAGCGTTTCTATCCGCAGGTTCCAGAGATTTGAGCTTGGAGTTGATGGAACAAAGTGAGGAACAGTGTAAAGCTCCTCAAATATTAATAACCTGGTTAGACTGATTCTGCGAAGCTGCGCCCTCGATTCACGAGAGTGCAGCTTTTTTTATAAATTGTTACATTAACTCTCAAAAGGAGCGAGCGTGGACCTCAAATACAACAGGATACTCCTGAAGTTGAGCGGCGAGGCACTCATGGGCGACAGAGGCTACGGTCTGGACCCGGTTGTGCTCGAACATTTCTCGAACGAGATTTCTGCTATTCACTCACTTGGCGTCCAGATCGGTATAGTCATAGGGGGAGGGAATATATACAGAGGCATTGCTGCGGCCGCAGACGGAATCGACAAGGTTGTGGGCGACCAGATGGGCATGCTGGCGACCGTCATAAATTCACTCGCCCTCCAGAATGTCCTGGAGAAGAACGGAATCTATACAAGACTGATGACGGCTATATCGATGGAACAGATGGCCGAGCCATACATAAGACGCCGCGCGATCAGGCATCTCGAGAAGGGAAGAGTTGTCATATTCGGAGCGGGGACGGGTAATCCTTATTTCACAACGGATACCGCAGCGGCGCTGCGGGCTGTGGAAATCAAGGCCAACGTTATAATCAAGGGAACTCGTGTGGATGGCGTCTACGATTCCGATCCGGAGAAAAACCCCTCGGCGAAAATGTTTCCGACAATTTCATACATGGATGTCCTCCAGAAGGATCTTAAGGTAATGGACCTCACCGCGATAACTCTCTGCAAGGAGAACAAGCTTCCGATCGTGGTCTTCAACATGACGGTCCCCGGAAGCCTTAAGAAGATCGTAGCCGGCGAGAAGGTCGGATCGACGGTGCAGCCTTAGAAAGTTTAGATCAAAAAATCGGAGAAGTTTATGCTGGACAAGATTATTCACGAGACAGAAGACAAAATGAAGAAGGCTGTCGAGTTCACAAGGCAGGAGCTATCCAAACTCCGCTCAGGTAAGGCAACTGTGGCTATACTCGACGACATCAGGATTGACTATTACGGGCAGAAGTTGCCAATCGCACAGACCGCCACGGTAAACGCCCCTGACGCACACACCGTAACCGTTCAGCCGTGGGACAAATCGGTCATAAATGAAGTCGAGAAGGCTATACTTGCCGCGAACATCGGACTGACGCCTGCAAATGACGGGACGGTGATAAGGCTTGCTATACCTCCGCTAACCGAGGAGCGGCGCAAGGAACTCGCGAAGGTGGCTAAGAAGTTTTCCGAGGACGGCAAAGTTACGATAAGGAACATTCGGCGCGACTCGAATGAACACCTGAAGAAGGCTGAGAAAGATGAGCATGTCTCCGAGGACGAGCGGAAGCGCGGCGAAGCGGAGGTGCAGAAGCTTACCGATAGGTACATCAAACAGGTGGACGACATTCTGGCGATGAAAGAAAAGGAAATAATGGAAGTCTGACGTCTGCGCATAGTACACGGATTCAGAAGGAGCGGCGATCGGGCCGCTCTTTTTTTTGCCCCGACGATGGGCGCACGTAGCGTGACTTCAGAGGGAGGACGTTCCGGCAGGTAACATTATGGGAAGCTTGACGGTTACGGTTGTGCCTGCGCCAGCTTCGCTCTTTATAGAAATTGATCCGCCAAGCGCCTCGATCAGGTACTTTGAGATTGGGAGTCCCAGGCCGGTCCCGCTCCGATTTCCGGCAGAGGAACGCGACTTGTCAGCGCGATAGAAGCGGTCGAAAACGTGAGGAAGGTCTTCCTTCGTTATTCCCACGCCGTTATCCGATATCTCGACGATCGCCGAATTATTTCCTGTGGTCTGAACTACCCTGATTGAGGAGTTGTCATCCGAATATTTGACTGCATTGTCGAGGAGATTGATGAAGACGCTCAGGAGCTTGTCCTCGTCGCCAGCAATCATTATCTCCTCGTCGTCTCCGTTCGATTGGTTCCGGACTTCGAAGCTGATTGATATCGAGCGCTTTGAAGCATATGCGGATGTTTTTGACACCGCGTCGAGGAGAAGCTCATCCAGCCTGACCGGTAGCTTTTGAAGCCTCAGCTGCCCACTTTCGAGTCTTGCGATGGTCAAGAGTTCGTCGACTATCTTCGTGATTCGCCTGATTTCCTCGACAGCACTCTTGAGCGTTCCCACATAGTCTTCGCTTGTCCTTGGATTGGCTAGTGCGACCTCCATTTCCCCGAGCAGAATAGTAAGGGGGGTCTTCAACTCGTGTGAGGCATCTGCCGTGAATTGTTTCTGCAGACGGAAGGCTTCCTCTATTCGGTCAAACATATCGTTCAGTGTTCTCGAAAGCCTCGTGACCTCGTCATCCACCTTTCCGGTGTCGAGTCGCTTGTCAAGGTGTTCCGCCGAGATCGATTGCGCGGTCCTGATTATCCTGTCTATCGGGTCGAAGGCCTTCTTGGCCAGGAACAGGCCGCCGAGGGCTGCCGCCAGGATCGTCAAAGGGACCGAAATGAACAGAAGGAGCCTAAGTTCGAACATGTTATCGTCGAGAGACGTAGTGCTGGCCGCGACCTGGACAAGATATCTCGGCACCAGATCGTCGAAAACAGGGTAGGTCACCATCCTTAGTCTTCCGCCCCCGATCAACGCCTTGGTTGTCCGCTTGTCCAGCGTCTCGAATACCTGGTGATGGCTGAGGGCTAGCGTAAGGACGTCAGTCGTTATGGGAAGGCCGGCCTCCTTCATGTTCGAGGAACGAATGATGACATTGCCGGTGATTGAGACAACCTGGACATACCTGTTAGTGCCAAGGTTGGGACGGAGAGGCTGTTGAATAAGCCCCGATATGATCTCCTGTTCGAGGAAACTGTCACCCTTTACCATCCCGACTATTGCCAGCGCGTCGTTGCTCAGGTTGAGGTCGAAGTTCTGCGCACTCTGCCTCGCGTAGAGGTAGTACAACGCGCCGGAGAAGAGTGACAGTGTCAGCCCGAAAATGACGACGAAGAGGAAGATTATCTTCGCTCTAATCGTTCGAATCTTCATCTCTCAAAACGTATCCAGCTCCGACTACCGTATGCAGCAAAGGTTTGTCGAAGCCCTTGTCGATTTTCCTTCGCAGAAGTTTGACGTAGACGTCGATGACGTTCGATTCCATGTCGAAGCTGACGTTCCAGACATGCTGTGCCAGGTTAACGCGCGAAAGAAGCTGCCCCTTGTTCCGGAGAAAGTACTCGAGGAGGGCAAATTCCTTGTTGGTCAGACGAATCGGCTTTCCCTCCCTTTCGACTGTTCGGGTCACTGGGTCCAGGGCCAGCCCGCCCACCTGAAGCACTGTGGATTTGTCCTGGCTCTTCCGTCGGAGAAGCGCCCGGACCCTGGCGAGGAGTTCCTCGAACTGGAACGGCTTGGTAAGATAATCGTCAGCTCCAGAATCGAGACCCCGTACCTTGTCCTCAGTTTCGCCAAGCGCCGTCAGCATGAGAACGGGTGTCTCCACTTTCTTAAGCCTTATCTTCTGGCAGGTGACGATCCCGTCCTGCCGTGGGAGGAGGACATCGAGGATAATGAGATCGTACTCGTTTAGAGTGGCATACTTCTCGCCTTCGATCCCGTCGTAAACGGCGTCAACGGCGTAAGACTGCTCTTCGAGTCCTTTCTTTATGAAGGACGCGACCTTCTTCTCGTCTTCAACAACAAGTATGCGCATTCTACGGAGTACCCGGTCGGAATTCAACTTGCCCGACGTCGCGCGGGGGGCGCGGAGACAGAGCCGTCATTTTTCGCCCTCCAGGGCTTCTATGACGGCGTCATGGACATCGGGTCTAACGGCAGCGATCTTCTCGTTGGCGCGAGTCGGACAAACGCGATTTGTCAACAGTACCACGAAGAGCTTTCTAACGGGATCGACCCATAGGGAAGTACCTGTGAAACCGAGATGCCCGAACGAATTGGGCGAGAAATAGTGTCCAGCACTTGAATGGTCCGGTGATTTCGTATCCCAACCGAGGCCTCGAGTGCTGAGGCTCGACTGTTTCTTGGTGAAGAGCGCAATGGTCGAGCTTTTCAGGTATCTCCTGCCGTCATATACGCCGCCGTTGAGGAGCATCTGCGCGTACACGGCCAGGTCCTCGCTCGTAGAGAAGAGTCCCGCGTGCCCCGCGACTCCTCCCAGCGACCGCGAGTTCTCATCGTGTACCACTCCCTGCAACAGGCCCCCTGCGGCTGAGTCGTATTCGGTGGCCGCGCAGTTCTTCCACAGGTAATTCGGAGGTGTGAACATGGTATGAGTCATGCCGAGAGGTTTATAGAAATTCTCCTCGACGTACTTATCGAGAGGCACCCCCGTGATCTTTTCGATCACTTTTCCCATGACAAGCATCCCAATGTCGCTGTAGACCATCTTAGTTCCGGTCTTGTAGACTAGCGGAGTCGCGTAAAGGCTGTCATACATCGCGTCATGCGCCGCGTTGAAGTTTGAGCCGAATGAATCGGGGTAAACGAAAGCGTGAGGATCCTTCAGGAGCCTGTTTAACTGTCCGTCAGATATGACGGAGGTATTCCAAAGATAATGCGGCGGATCGGGAGGGAGGCCGGAGTCATGGACGAGTAGATCGCGTATGGTGACATGTTCCTTCCCGTTTTGCCCGAACTGAGGAATGTAATTCACGACCGGCGCGTTAATATCCAGCTTTCCCTCGTCGTACAGTTTCATGGCTGCGAAAGTCGTCGCGATGACCTTCGTGAGAGAGGCGAGGTCATACATGGTGTTGGGCTGCACACGCCGTGAGAATAGTGAAGTGTCAAGCGTGCCAAAATCCTTGTCGTAAGCGATTATGCCGTCCTTTGCCACGAGAAGTTGTGCTCCCGGAAAGGCACTGTCTGCGACCCAGTAATTCATGATCGAGTCGAGTTTCGCGAGTCGGGTTGGATTGAATCCTGCAGCGAGCGCGGTTCCATATCTGAGACTCGTCTTCGGAATATCCACCCCGTCGCCGTATTGGGCAGCGTTGGGTATGGTTATGGGGAGTCTTCCAGAGACGTTTGTCTCACCGAACATGGCCTCCACCGCGGCAGTCACTGTCGGTTTCGCAGAGCTGTAAGCGCAGACGTAGGAGGGCACGATCGGGACGCTTCTCAGGAGATACGGGTTCCCGAAGGAAACCATCACGCATGGCTTCTCCTCGGCAATCACTTTGTTCAGGAAACCTTTTATCTCTGGAGTGAAATCTACGGTTCCCAGACCGCTTCTCCATTGAACGTAAGATGGAATTAATATGATATCCGCCTGCTGGGAGAGTTTGAAAACCCTGTCAAAGTCGATCTGATTGGATGCCGGGTTGATCTGAGCATACACGACATGATCACATCTCTGGGCAATCTCTTTTCTGAATTGCGCACCGATATCAGGATCGCCGTTGTCTGCCACAGTCAGGCAAAGTATTTCCTGCTGCTGGTGGTATTGGAGAGGCAGAACATTGCCGACGTTCCTGACAACAGTTATCGACCTACGCGCGGCTTCATTCGCGAGTAGCTCATGATCGGTGGAGCCGACGATGTCGCTGATGCGGCTCAAGTCGATCAGGCGGCGCTGCTGCAGCCCGAGTTCCGACTTCACGGCAAGTATCTTCCTGACGGCCGCGTCGATCTGCTCAGAAGAGATTACCCCATCATGGACCGCTCTCACAATCGCGTTTATCGCGGTCTCCTCATCAGGGGGCATAAGGAGTATATCTGCGCCTGCCCTGACTGCGCGGATGGCGGCCTCCGCCGTCGAATATTTCTTCGTCACGCCTCCCATCGTCAGTGCGTCTGTGACAACGAGGCCCCTAAAGCCCAGTGAATCCCGGAGCATCCCTGTCGTGACTTTGCGCGAGAGGGTTGCCGGTACGCCGGTTTCATCCTGGAAATTCGGGAAGGCAATGTGTGCCACCATGATTGACTTGACTCCGGCCGAAATGTCGCGGCGGAAAGGGACCAGCTCCAGTGTATCGAGGTGACTGTATGCATAGCCTATCGTCGGGAGCTGTGAATGCGAATCGACTTCGGTATCACCGTGTCCTGGGAAATGCTTAGCGGTGGCTAGAACTCCTGCGTCCTGTACCCCCTTTAAGAACGCGACGGCGAGTTTCCCGACGAGTCTTGGATTTTCACCGAACGACCTGACGTTTATTATAGGATTTTCTGGGTTGTCGTTTACATCAGAGACCGGGGCGTAGTTCTGGAGCACCCCGACCGCGCGCGCCTCAGCTCCGACTGCGCGGCCGACTTGGTAAGTCAATGCGGAATCCCGCGTGGCGCCGAGTGCCATGTTGCTCGGGAAGGAAATCGTATTTGCCAGCCTCATTCCCAGCCCGTACTCGTAGTCGGATGAAAAGAGGAGGGGAATTTTCGAAATCTTCTGGAGCCTGTTGAGAAGGACGGCTTGTTCGTAGACATCTCCAAGCGACACGACAAACCCGCCCACATGAAGGTCCTTCACCAAGTGCACGAGTCTTTGATATCCGTCGTCGTTGGAGCTCATGTAGGGGACAAAAGTAAAAGGGACGATCATTTGAGAGACCTTGTCGCGCAACGACATCGAGGCGAGGGTACTTTCTACCCATTCGGTGTCCACGTGCCAGGAGTATGAGGAGTCCGACGGCACATTTAGTATGCAGTCCGCCGACTTCTCGTGGGTTTCTTCCGACTTTCCGCCGGAATCTGGGACTCCGGCCATCTGATAGCGGCCGGCCGAGCATGACATGAGCATCACTAAACTCACGAAGAGGGGGAGGGATCGTCTCATTTTTGTCCTTTGGATTTTGCGGCTAAAAGCGCCGCGCCCATAGCAGGGCTGTTCTCTGGTTTGTTTATAATGACTTCTGGAAAACGCTTTTGCAGGGTTAGTCTCACCTCGGCGGACAGGGGGTTTTCGGTGGAAACTATGCTTCCGATAAGGGCTATACGAACCATACTCGGGAGTTTCGTCATCGCTGCCTGGACGTGATCGGCAAGTTCAGAGGCTGCATTCCTGACGATCCCCATCGCGACTTCGTCGCCGGAGGCTGCGGCATCTATCACGACAGGTGCAAGTGATGCGATGTCCAGGTTATCCTGGTACACCGCCCTTATGATGGCCTGCTGATCGTCTAGTCCGTGTCGCTCCCTCAAAAGTCCGGTGATGACTGTCTTTGGTCCGCGCCCGTCGAGCTCTCTCGCGGCGGCCGATAGGACAGAGCGACCGAGCGCGTAGCCGCTCCCTTCGTCGCCTATATAACGTCCCCATCCGCCGACCCTGTGTATCCTGTCCTGTTCGTCCTTGGCAAGTAGTATGGAGCCGGTGCCCGCTATCAGGATCATGCCAGGATTGCCGGAAAAGGCTCCTTCCAGTGCCGCGAGAGCGTCGCTTCCTATCCGGACGATAGGGAGAGGTGAGATTCTCTTTTGCAGATGTTCCATGAAAGTGTTACGCATCCTGTCAGCGTCGGAGATCCTTCCGGCACCGGTCAAACCGAGATAGATCGAACCGATGTCAGCATAATCTGCGCCCGCCTGCTTCAGGACCGACTCTGTCAATTTCAGGAGATTCTCAGATGCCTTGTCTGTCCCGATAATTTGAAAATTCGAAGCGGGTCCGGTCGATTCCACCACTTGACGCAGGTCTGAGTCTAAAGCAACGCACGTAGTCTTGGTTGCGCCACCGTCGAAGCCGAGATTTAGGAATTGTGCCATTTACAAAAAAATATCCTCTCACTCCCTCAAAATCAATTTTCCCCTTACCCGCGACAGCACTGCCAGGTTTGATGCTTTGGCTTAAGTTGCCGATATTCAATCGGGACACGGACCGGGATATTGAGCCTGTGCCAGCTTGTAAGAAATCGGGTAAACTTGTCCGGAGGGCAGATTGTCATATTTCTTGTTGAAGACAGAGCCGCAGACTTACTCGTTCGATAATCTTCTGAACGAGGGTGAGTGCGTTTGGGATGGCGTCACAAACAACCTGGCATTGAAGAACATCAGGACGATGAAGGCAGGGGATAGGTGCCTCATTTATCATTCGGGGAGTGAAAAAGCTGTCGTCGGCGAGGCGGTCGTAGCGCGCGATCCATATCCTGATCCGAAAAAGCACGACGGAAAACTTGTGGTCGTGAACCTGAAACCGGTCAGCAAGCTGAGAAATCCCGTTTCCCTCGCTATCCTCAAGCGGAGGAAAGAACTCAGGGATTTCGACCTGATCAGGCTTCCCAGGCTCTCGGTAATGAGCCTCAGCGCGGAAGTTTGGAAATTGATCTTTGAAATGTCTAAGGAAGAATGATTATGGGAAAGAGGGTTGATTTTGAAATCAGGGACAAGGTGGCCTACCTGACCTTCAACAGGCCCGAAAAGCGGAACGCGATAGACGATGTGGCGGTGGCTGAGCTGGACGGTTTCTTTGCTGAGGCAGACGCAGACCAGAGTGTGCGTGCAATCGTGTTCCGCGGTGAGGGGACGGCCTTTTCCGCGGGGGCGGACCTGGACTATCTTCAGATGCTTGCCAGGAATTCCTCGACAGCCAACCTGGATGATTCCTGTGCGCTGAAAGACTTCCTCCTCGGCGTATACAGAAGCAGGAAACTCACCTGCGCGGTAGTCAGAGGGCCGGCGCTGGCAGGTGCTTTCGGTCTGACCCTTGCCTGTGATGTCATACTCGCCTCCGAAAAGGCCAGGTTCGGTTTCACGGAGGTCAAGATAGGTTTCGTTCCGGCTGTCGTTCTCAACTTTGCGTTGAGGAAGCTGAGAGAGTCGGACGTGAGAGAGCTTGCACTTACCGGCAAAATCATAGACGCCGCGGAAGCCGTAAGGATCGGTCTCTTCTCCTCGGTAGTACCTGATGAGGAAATTGCTCGACGCGCCGAGCAGTTTCTCGGAAATTTCGTGAGCGGCACGAGCTCCAAAGCGGTCGCTCTGACCAAGGACGTCCTGTCCGGCATTACTGAAATGGGGCTTGAGGAAGCACTTAAGTATAGCAGTGCCGTGAATGTCATAGCCAGATCGACTGACGATTTCGGTAAAGGTGTAAGATCATTCCTAAACAAAGAGAAACTGGAGTGGGAATAGTGGACATCAAGGAAAAGATAAGGACGGTTCCCGGCTTTCCTAAGCAGGGAATAATGTTCCGTGACATCACAACGCTTCTCAAAGACAGCGATGCTTTCAACTATGTGGTCGACAGATTCTACGAGCATTACAAGGACAAGAAGATTGATAAAGTGGTCTCGGTAGAATCTCGCGGGTTCATCTTCGGGAGCGTACTCGCGTACAGACTGGGTGCGGGTTTCGTGCCAATAAGAAAACCTGGTAAGCTCCCCGCCGACGTTATCAGGGAGGAATACCAGCTCGAATACGGGACGGACTCCATGGAGATACATAAGGATGCGATCGTGCCTGGGGATCACGTACTCGTTCACGATGATCTTCTCGCAACCGGGGGAACTGTGGCAGCGGCGTGCAGGCTGATCGAGCGGCTGGGCGGCAAAATCGAGGGCATATGCTTCCTTATCGAACTTACTCCGCTCAATGGGCGAAAGGTGATTCCCGGCAGGGAGGTATTTTCACTGATCGAATACGACACGGACTAAACGAGTTTTCAATCCAGCCCCGCCCCCCGAGCGGGGCTTTTTCTTATATGTGATCGCGAGAGGTGCCCCGATGAACCTCCTTGCCGTCCATCGGTGAAAGGCCACGAAGGTAACGCTTGATTCTTGACTCAATCGTATCTATTTTGAACTCATCAGTTCAAATCAGAGAACGGTCAGTAACATGGTATCCAGAAAGCAGCGCGAAACAGAGTTCAGAAAAAAGGCGATAGTCGAAGCAGCGAGGGAGGTCTTTTCCGAAAGAGGATACGACGGGACCACCCTCGACAGCGTCGCGGAAAAATCGGAATTTGCAAAGGGAACGCTATACAAGTTCTTCAGGAATAAGGAAGAGCTTTACCTCAGCGTGGTGGAGGACGTGTTCCGTGAGATAAACGACATCGCAGAAAAGGCCATGTCTGAGGAGCTTGCTGTTCGCGACAAGTTCGCACTCTTCATAGATAGGCTGATCACGCATTTTTCCGACCACGCCGATTTTTTTAGGCTTCTGATGAGGGAGGTCGGCAGGATTAACATGACCGAGTGGAGGGGGAGCCCTCACGCGATGATACACGAAAAGCTCAATGACATACTCGCGCAGGAGCTGGAGAAGGGGATGAAGGCGAAGGAGCTCCGCAGGCTCGACCCTCTCAAGGCAGCACAGGTCTTCAATCACATGGTCTACGCATACCATATGAACAATCTGTTTTACGAACACGATCAGAAGATGAGGAAGCAGGCTGTCGATTTCCTTATCTCGGTTTTCTTTGACGGCATTGGAGCGGAAGGAAAAACAAAATGAAGAAGAAGTATGTCGTTGGCGGTGCAATTGCGGCAATCCTCCTGATATATATCCTTTACAGGGCAATGTTCGTGCACGATAGAGTCGATGTTGTAGAGGTCAGGAGGGGAAATCTTATAACAGTCGTATATGCGACAGGGAATGTCTATGCGGATTCCACTGCGACGCTGCGTTCACAGGCAGGAGGCCTGGTCACCTACGTCGGAACGCATGAAGGCATGCGCGTTGGTCGGGGTGCAACCCTTTTGAGGACTGACGACAGCGATGACCTCCTCCGCGTCGCGGAGTCAAAGGCGGACCTCGAGTCTGCTCAAATCGATCTGGCTAACAAGGAGCAAAACCTTCAAAGGTCGCAGGCATTGTTCACTAGCAAAAGCGTCACTCAGAAATCTCTGGACGACGCGAGGCGTGACGTCGATCTTGCAAGGGTCGCTCTCCAGCAGCGGCAAATAGCGCTTGATATCGCGCAGGAGAATCTATCGAAGACAGTGGTCAGCGCCCCATTCTCGGGCGTGATCATATCCGCTAAGGCGAAACTGGGGGACTACCTTCTTCCAAACACGGATTGTTTTCAGATGATCGCCCCTTCCTCCATACTTGTTGAAGCGGAAGTTGACGAACAGGATTTCGCCCGTGTCAGGGGAGGACAGAAGTGCGTTGTGGCATTCGACGCGTTCGGGTCCGAAAGATTCGCCGGCTACGTGTTCAGGATCGTGCCGAAGACGGACGAGGAAACAAAGACATCAAAAGTCTTCGTGAAGCTTACCGATCCACCTGCTAACCTTAACGTCGGTATGACCGCTACGGTGAACATAATTACGTCGGAATTGAATGACGTTGTCCTCATACCGAGGACGGCACTTGTGCAACTTGCCGATTCGAGCGTAGTGTATGCCGTTCATGATGGAAAGGTGCGTGAAATGGCAGTGAAGATAGGGGCGACGGACGGAAAGATGTGCGAGATACTCGGAGACACTATTCCTACAGGCACAAGGATAATCGCGCAGCCCGGGCCGAACCTCACGAACGGTGCAAGGGTCTACACGGCGGAGTGATGATACAGAAGGCTTCCTTCGTAATCAGAGTAGCATTGCGCCATCTCTCCGGCAAGCGTCGCCAGACGATTCTCGTCATTGCCGGCGTCGGAGTGGGTTCCATGGTGATGATACTTACCTTCGGTCTCGCGGGAGGTGTCATCTCAGATATTAAGAGTAAGATTATCGACATCTCTCCTCTCATCACGATAAAGGGGGAGAAGGTGGAGGGGAAGCAGCGCCTTTTGATTTCATCATCACCTTATGCGTCAGATAATATAGGAATTGTGTCGCGCATAGTCCCTGACGAAAAGAAAGAGGTCAAACCTTACACGGAAGTCGTCTCTCTTGTGGACGCTTTGCCGGGGATAGACGCCGTTTCGCCATTTGTCGCGACAAGAGGCGTCATACGCTATAATACTCTCTCCAGGCCCTGCTTCGTGAAGGGGGTAATCCCGGTGCGCGAAGCGAAAATCGGGAAGCTCGGCCAGAACATGGTCTCTGGAACCCTTGATGAGCTCACGTATACTAAGAACGGAATTTTGCTGGGGACGGGTCTTGCGGAGAAGATAAAAGCGGGGTACCATGACCTCGTTAGGTTCACCGGTGAGAACGGAAAGGTCTATAATCTGATTGTCGTCGGCACCTTCGCGAGCGGGTTCGGGGCAGTCGACGACAATAACGCCTACATTAACCTTCGTCTTGCCCAGACGATTAACGGATTTGCAGAGAACGTGGTTTCGGCGATTGGGATACACACTACAAACCTCGGCGATGTTGACAGGCTGTCCACTGAAATAAGTGGGCTCACCGGGTACAGGACGGAGACCTGGGAGGAGGCTAACGCTAACCTCCTCTCACTGTTCGAACGGAACAACAACATCACCTTCTTTCTTGTCATGTTCGTCTTCGTCGTCGCAGGGTTCGGGATAGCGAACGTCCTGATAACTATCGTCCTTCAGAAGCAGCGGGACATTGCGATAATGAAGTCGATGGGAGTCAGCATACGCTCGCTTGAAATGATCTTTCTCGCAGAAGGAATGGTGCTTGGTATTGCGGGCGGATTGATAGGAGCCGTGGCCGGGCATTATCTGACGAATCTCATTTCCGCGCTTCCGATCTCGTACGGGCCGAGCGCCGTTGTCCGAGGAAATCACATAGTCACCGTCCAGAAGCCTTATTTCTACTTCCTCACATTTATGTTCGCGGTCATCGTCAGCGCAATATCAGGATTTGGGCCTGCCCGAAAAGCCGCCAGACTCAAACCTGTTGATATTCTGAGAGCCTGATCATGAAGATCAATTACCATCTCCTCATGATTGCTTTCAGGCAGCTTCTGAACAGAAAGCGGCAGACGATTCTCACCCTTATGGGGATAAGCGTCGGAGTCATGGTCCTAATAACGGCTGTCTCGCTCATGGACGGTCTCCTTCAGAGCTTCATACAAAAGATAGTCGAAATCGCGCCTCACGTCATCGTGTCAGGGGACAAGGTGAGACCGACGGTTCCCCCGCAGCTCGTCGAGCCGAGTCCGGGAACAAGAGTCGACTTTATTAAGAACGTTAGCCGCGACGAGCAGGACGTGATCAAGAACTACCCGAGGGTCATGGACCTGATATCGGGCGATTCACTAGTCCAACTGGTTTCGCCTTCCGTTTCTACTGACGTCATTGCGATGTTCGGCACGATGTCTGAGCCGATACAACTATTCGGAATTGTCCCGTCGCTCGAGGACGGAATCGAGAAGTTCTCAAAGAATATGCTGAGCGGAAATTACGATGAGCTGGGCAAGACTCCTGACGGCATAATGCTTGGTAGCACCGAGGCGAAGGACTTCACTTCGCGGGTCGGTGACCGCATGCAAATAGTCTCCCCCTCGGGGAAGATCTACAGCGTGCGCGTCGTCGGCATATTCCAAACCGGGATAAACGACATCGACGACAACTGTTACGTCAACATAAGGCTCGGCCAAAGCATCGGAGGCTTCTCTCCGGATGAAGCGAGTCACCTCTACATACGCGTAAACGATCTGCCGAAGGATGGGATTGTGGCGAAGTCTATAGAAAAGGAAACGAATTACACCGCGGTCACTTGGGAAGAGAAAGCGGCCAGCGTCGTGGCGCTTTTCAAGATGATATCAGGCATCGTCTATTTTCTTGTAGTCTTTGTCATAATGGTCGCTGGATTTGGCGTCGCGAACGTCCTTATCACCAACGTCCTGGAGAAAGCAAGGGACATAGCCATACTCAAGTCCATTGGTTTCAGGAAGAGGGAGATTACGTGGATTTATCTGATGCAGGGGCTCATGGTCGCGCTGGTGGGATCGGCCATCGGATGTCTTTTGGGATATGTCCTCATTGAGATAATGTCTTCGATACCCATGGCATCATCGAGTGCCGGAGCAATCAGGACAGACAGGCTCATGATGGGAAAGAGCCCCGAATATTTCATATTAGCGTCGCTTTTCGCGATTATCGTGAGCCTCGTTGCCGCAGTCGGCCCTTCGAGAAACGCGGCAAAAGTCAACCCAGTAGAAATTCTGCGCGGTGAAAGATGAATACAGACCCTGTCATTAAACTCGAACACGTCAGGAAAGAACTCTCTATAAGGAACGGCGGAGAGGAATTAGTAAACACGATACTCCCCGACATAAGCTTTTCAATCGGGCGCGGTGAGTTCACGGCCATCACAGGCCCGAGCGGCTCAGGAAAGACGACGCTCCTTTATCTGATGGGAGGGCTGGATAAGCCGAATTCCGGTAGCGTGTACCTCGACGGTGAGGAGATAAGCGCGATGAGCGAGGAAGACCTGGCAGAGATGAGGAACGCGAAGCTCGGGTTCGTTTATCAGTTTCATTTTCTTCTTCCTGAGTTCACTGCGCTCGAGAACGTGATGATGCCGCTCCTTGCGAGAGGAAGGGCCGGGGTTGGCGATGCAAGGAAGAGGGCCACGGAGCTCCTCTCCGATCTTGGTCTTTCCGATAAACTTCACAACAAGCCTAACCAGCTTTCCGGCGGCCAGCAACAGCGCGTCGCCATCGCGAGGGCGCTTGTGAACCGGCCAATGGTCCTGCTCGCTGACGAGCCAACAGGTAACCTCGATTCAAAAAACGCGGAAGTCATTTACACTCTCTTCAGCAGACTGAACGAGGAAACCGGCCAGACGATAGTCCTGGTCACCCATGATGACCATTTCGCCGGCGAGACAAGGAGAATACTTCACATACTGGATGGGAGGCTCGACAGCGACAGGAAGCTTAGATAATGCCGAAGTCGAGGAACACTACCCGTTCGGAAAATAGTCGCGAAGTTTTTAATTTTAATACACGTATCGTGGCGCATGATTATTTAGATTGCCTGCGTCGCTGACAATCCAACATTCAAAGGAGAAGAGTTATGGAGAAGATAGTAACAAAGACTGAATACAGTAATCTGAAACTTCTCCAGCGCGGAAAGGTCCGCGATATATATGACCTGAAGGATTCGCTTCTCTTCGTCGTGTCGGATAGGTTGAGCGCGTTCGACGTAATTCTTCCGAACGGTATTCCGTTCAAGGGAAAGGTTCTGAACCAGATCTCGAATTTCTGGTTTGATTTCACCAGGAATATTGTGAGGAACCACGTCATCGCCACGGAAGTGAAGGATTATCCCGCGGAGTGCAGGCCGTATGCCGACGAACTTGCCGGCCGGAGCGTGGTGGGAAAGAAGACCAGGCCGCTCCCAATTGAATGCATCGTTCGCGGATACATATCCGGCTCCGGATGGAATGATTACAAGAAGACCGGATCAATCTGCGGTATATCTCTACCGAAGGGCCTGCAGGAATCAGAGAAATTGCCGGAACCGATTTTTACCCCCTCGACAAAGGCGGAAATCGGAGTGCACGACGAGAACATCAGCTTCGACAAGGTGGTTCAACTCATTGGCGGAAAATTCGCGGAGAAAATCCGCGACTACACTATAGCGATTTACAAGACCGCCGCCTCCTTTGCCGACGGGAAGGGAATTATAATAGCTGACACGAAGCTTGAGTTTGGCGTGGATGAGACGGGCGAGGTCATTCTGATCGACGAAGTCCTCACGCCCGACTCCTCGCGTTTCTGGGACAAGTCACAATATCAGGTGGGGAAGGCTCAACCGAGCTTCGACAAGCAGTACGTTAGAGATTATCTTCTTTCGTTGAACTGGGACAAGAAGCCTCCCGCACCGGTCCTTCCAGACGAGATCATACAGGAGACCAGCAGAAAGTATCTTCAGGCGTTGTCTCTTCTAGCCGGAATCAAGCTTTCCTGAGAGACCTAATCACGATTTAAGTAGGGCGCGTACCGCCGCTTCAACAGCTTGCGGGGTGGTCTCCATCATGCATTTGAAATGAGACCTCGGACATTCCTCGAGGCCTATATGAGAGCAGGGTCTGCAGCTCAGCCCATCCACTTCAAGTACCCTGTTCTCCACCGCGTAGGGAAAGAACCCGAATTCTCTGACCGTAGACCCGAACAAAGCCACGACTTTTTTCCCCAGCGCGTTTGCCGCGTGCATGAGATAAGAGTCATTAGTTACCACAGCCGACGCGCGGGTAAGCATAGCTGTGCTTTCCATGATTGATAACCTTCCTGCGAAATCGTAAACGTCCAATCCGTTTGCTATATCATGGCAAAGATCTGAATCCTCGATGCTTCCGAGAAGAACCACTCTGTAATCCTTTGTAAGACTCTCGGTGAGCGTTCTCCAGTAATTTGCGGGCCAACGCTTCGTGAAGTGCCTTGCCCCAGGGCATAGGAAAACTGACGGCCGCGAATCCTTTCCGCCAGCAGTCCAAAGCCTGTCGCTTGCCGCTATCGTTTCCGGGGCGACGAACACCTCGGGTCTCGGGACCTCGGTCACGGAGCTGTCGTAAGTCTGGGCGTACTTCAGCGCGACCGGCCTAACCGATCGGAAGAAATTAAATTTGGTCCTGACGAGAAGCGTTCTCTTAAAGATGTCCTTCGTGATCACACGGATTTCGGGGGCTGTCCCTCTCCGGAGATAAACGCTCCGAAAATTATTGTGAAGATCGAGCGTGAGTTCAAATCTCTCAGAAATGAGTTCCTTCCTAAGCCTTTCGAGCTCGTGAATATCCGCCCCTTCTTGAACTAAATGAAGCCTGTCCACGTTAGGATTCAGGCGGACGAGGTCAGCGTAGCTTGACTTTACTACGAAGTGAATCTCTGAATCCGGCTCCCTCTCCCTGATTATTTTCAGGAGTGGAGAAGTTAGGAGGACATCACCGGCAGAACTCAGTCTGATGAGGAGCTTTTTGGAAGTTTGCATTGTTAGAAAAATAGGTGTTTGAATATGGAGTTCCAATCTCCCGGCGCTTGGATTGAAAAGGAACCTGGTTTGTATTTTGGAAAGTGCGGAAATAAATTCCAACAGAAACAAGAGGGAAGCGATGAAGCAACTGCCGCGTACGCTTGATGAACTTAAGAAGAGTGGTTACAAGGTTCTGTCCGTCAAGGATGAGATGAGGAAGAACCTCATTTCAAGGCTGAGCAAAGGGGAAGCGTTGTTTCCGGGGATCATAGGTTACGACAAGACGGTCATTCCTTCGATAGTAAACGCAGTTCTCGCCCGTCACGACATGATTCTTCTCGGCCTCAGAGGACAGGCGAAGACAAGGATCGCGCGCAGCCTCATCTCGCTTCTGGACGACTACGTCCCAGTGATGAAGGGGTGCGAGATAAATGACGATCCGTTCAGTCCTGTCTGCAAACGCTGTACGGACCTTGTGAAGGAACACGGTGACGATATCGAATTAGACTGGCTCTCGCGCGAACAGCGCTACGGGGAGAAACTCGCGACCCCCGACGTGACGATAGCCGATCTCATCGGTGACATAGATCCAATCAAAGCAGCTGTCCAGAAACTCCATTACTCCCACGAGGGAGCTATACATTTCGGGATCATTCCCCGAACAAACCGGGGCATCTTCACGATAAACGAGCTACCAGACCTTCAGCCCAGAATACAGGTGGGACTCTTCAATATCATGGAGGAAAAGGATATCCAGATCCGGGGCTTCAACGTAAGGATTCCGCTCGATGTCATGATGGTGTTCACCGCCAACCCTGAGGACTACACTAACCGCGGCAACATCATCACTCCGCTTAAGGACAGGATCGACTCCCAGATACTGACTCACTATCCGCGCACGGTACCTGAGGCGATGATGATAACGGAGCAGGAAGCCTGGACAGAGAGAGATGGCGGACGGGGAGTTATTATGCCGAAGTACCTGAAGGAGGTGGTGGAGGAAATCGCATTCCAGGCACGAGGGAGCGAGTTCATAGACCAAAAGAGCGGCGTGAGCGTGAGGATGACAATTTCAGTCATGGAAAATCTGATAAGCAGCGCCGAACGCCGTGCCATAATGAACGGCGAGAAGACCGTAGTCCCGCGAATCTGCGACCTGCAGCAGGTCCTCCCCGGCATGACGGGAAAGCTTGAGCTGGTCTTCGAAGGCGAGCAGGAAGGTTCGGTGAAGGTTAGCAAGGCGTTGATAGGGAAGGCGGTCAGAGAAACTTTCAAGAAGTATTTTCCCGATCCGCTTCAGAAGAAGATTCGCACCACGCAGGGGGAGGAGCCAAGATTGCGCGACGACGAATATACGCCGATAATTACGTGGTTCGAATCAGGGAATAAGATTGAGGTGGCTGACGATATGCCTTTCGACGATTACTACTCCGAGCTCTGCAAGGTAGCCAACCTTAAGGAGGTGGCGAAGAAGCATATGAAAGTGGAGGAATCGAAAAAATATGAGTTGGCTACTTCAATGGAGTTTGTGCTCGACGGGCTCCACCAGTTTTCCCGGATTGCCAAGGAGGACGCCGACAACGTCGTGGCTTACAAGGATCTTGTAGGAAGTATTTTTCCACCAAAGGGAAGATATGAGGAAGATTGATGGAAAATAGCGGCCCTCCTATTTCCGTAGAAAAATTTGAAGATGGGCCCGTCTGGACCATAGGGTACCTGGTCTACCGCAAACCGGCCGGTGAAGCGATTGTAATAGACGTCCCAATGTGGTCTGGTGAAAAAATATACAGACGGGTGCGCGAGCTTGGATTGACCGTCAAGTATATCGTCGCGACTCATGGCCACTGGGACCATACTGGTGAGATGCGCCGGCTCAAAGATCTGACAGGGGCAAGGGTGTGCGCGAACGTCGGTGACGAATGGATGATGAAGGACCCGAACGGCATGGTCATATCTCCTCCCGAGAAGATCGAGCCGGTATCCATTGATGTCCCTCTCACCGACGGAGTCAGGCTCGAATTTGACGATGCGCATTTTGAGATTGTCCACACGCCTGGCCATTCGGCTGGGTCGGTTTGCCTTTACTTTGAGACCGAAGGGATAATTTTCACAGGGGACACGCTCTTTGCCGGCTCGATCGGGCGGGTGGATCTTCCGACCGGCTCAATGGATGAAATATCCACGAGCATAACCGGTAGACTGATGACGCTTCCTGATCAAGTGAGGATCTTCCCGGGGCATGGACCTGACAGCACGATCGGAAAAGAGAGGATAGGCAACCAGTTTGTCAGGATGATGACGGGGAAAGTGTGAAAGGGACTTCATGGTGAACCCGGCGGCCGTTAGTGACTGCAAATACAAGGAAGGCGAGCGATGAGATTCAGATATTCGAAGTGGACTCAAGAGTCGATGACGGATGAACAGCGCCTCCAGAACCTGGTTTCACTCTTCAGCTATTTATTGCTACAGACGAGCGGCGACGCCGAGGAAGCCCTAGAGTGGATGAAGCAGCTTGGCCGAGATTATGAACTCTTTGATGGCGAATTCTCGCTGGAGGATTTCATCGAGAAACTCAAGGAGCTCGGTTACATCGACGATGCGAAGGACGTAATTGTCCTGACCTCCAAGGGAGTCCAGAGGATAAGGGAGGACGCGCTTCGTGAAGTCTTCACCAACCTGAAGAGGAGTCCTGACGGATCACACGAGTCCCCGCACACGGGCCAGGGCGTGGACAGGCTCAGTGAGACAAAGAAATACACTTTCGGAGATCTCCCGACGAATATCGATCTGACGTCGACGCTCACCAACGCGCTGAGACACGACAGCATCGAGAAGTTCCAGCTGAACGAAGACGACATTGAAGTGTACGAGACGGAGCACCTGGCGAACTGTGCCACGGTAGTTCTCCTGGACATAAGCCATTCGATGATTCTCTACGGGGAGGACAGAATAACTCCGGCCAAGCAGGTTTCCCTCGCGCTCGCCGAGCTGATAAGGACGAAGTTCCCGAAGGATCATATTAACATCGTCGTCTTCGGCGATGACGCGAAGGAAATTACGTTGGCGGAGCTGCCGTTCGTTACGGTGGGGCCTTATCACACGAACACACTGGCAGCTCTCCGGCTCGCGAGGAGCATACTCCGGAGAAAGGGGAATGTCAACAAGCAGGTGTTCCTGGTCACTGACGGCAAACCTTCGGCGATCTATGATGATTCAGGGAGGTTGTACCGGAATTCCTTCGGGTTGGATCCGCGAATAGTGAACAAGACACTTGACGAAGCAGTCGCCTGCCGGAGGGAGCGCATAGTCATCAGCACCTTCATGGTTGCGAGAGATCCATATCTCATAAATTTCGTCGAGGAACTCACCAAGGCTAACAAAGGGAGAGCCTACTACTCATCTTTGAATAAGCTGGGGGAGTACATATTCGTCGATTATATTCGGAACCGACGAAAGAAATTCAACAGCTCACTACCGTGAGTTAAGTCCGGATTGACCGGATTGAGCCTTTTTGCCGGCTTCATTATCTTCTGATGTGAGTCATTCAGGCAGGCAGAAATTCGAGACAGGTGTTCCCTCGTGAATGCGGGGTCGTGGCAATTCAACGGAGTTTCGTGGCTGTACGTCGCGTCCGCGTTGGTAGCGCTCCTGACGGCCTACCAGTCGTGGAAGATGCGTCCGGTTCGGGGCGCGAAAGAGTTCACCCTCCTTTCCGTTTCATTGATGGTCTGGTCGATCGGATATTTCCTGGGTTTCTTCAACTCTGATCTGGCATGGAAACTCGTCTTTCTAAGACTTGAGTACCTGGGAATAATATCGTCGAGCTATTTCTGGTTTCTTTTCGCCGTCACGTACACAGAGAGCGAGAGCCTTCGAAAGCCTAAGTCACTTGCCTACTTCGCTATCCTTCCGGCGGTATCCTTCATACTTGTCCTAACCGTTACACAGAATCATCTCTTTTATTCTTCGTACGGGACAGAGCAGGCCGGTGGCCTTGTCGTTCTGCAAAAGTCATACGCGATCGGTTTCTACATTCAGACCGTTTATTCCTATTTCCTTGTATTGAGTGGCATGCTGCTCCTGTTGAATTCAGTTTATCAGATGCCGAATCAATTGCGTTATCAGATTCTCCCAATCACGCTTGCGGTACTTCTCATACTTCTCCCGAACATCTTCTATATTGCGAAGGCTCGCATATTCGGAGTGTACGATCCTACGCCGATTTCATTTGCCATGGCGGGAGTCGTAATCAACCTCATGATGGCGAGGTATCGGTTCCTGGACATCGCTCCCACTGCCTACAATCAGGTTCTGAGGAGCATCGACAGCGGCATCGTAATTATTGATGACCGCCAGCGCATTCTGGAACTCAATCCCGCCTCAGAAAGAATACTTTCTGTCAGTTTGGAGAATGTGATTGGGAAGACTCTCCAGGAGGTTTGTCATGAGTGTTCAGACATTACATCTGGATTGGGTGAGCTGTCAGAAAAACGTGAGATACAGATTGGGAAGGAAAAGAGAATATACTCGGTGAGTTTTTCTCCGTTTCGAAACGGTGGCGGGAAGTCTATGGGGGGAATCGTGCTTTTTTATGACATTACAGATCTGAGATACGCGCTTGACGAGATAGACACGTTTGCCCATACCGTGGCACACGACCTGAAGACACCGCTTTCGCTCCTCGCAGGATTTTCGGACATACTTTCGTCGGACGGGTTGACCGAAGCTGAACGGGCGGACGCTGTTGGCGTCATAAGGTCATACTCCGGAAAGATGCTGAGTATTGTTGATGAACTCCTTATGCTCGCCAGAGTTCGCCGGCAAAAGGATATAAGGTTTGAGGCCCTGGAAATGTCGGCCGTCGTCAATAGCGCGATTCTGCGGCTCGAAAGATTTTCACAGGAGAGGAAGGGCAAGATTTTCCAGCCTGACCATTGGCCCGTGGCTGTGGGCTACGCTCCGTGGGTTGAGGAGGTGTGGGTAAACTATATCAGCAACGCGCTCAAATATGGCGGTCCATCTCCCACGGTTTATCTCGGGGCGGAGAGAGTGGAAAAGCAAGTTAAGTTCTGGGTTAAGGATCGGGGAATTGGATTGAGCGATAAAGAGCAGGCTCTCCTTTTCAAGGAATTCTCGAGACTACGTCGCGAAGGCGACGAAACGGGACACGGGCTTGGACTCTTCACGGTGGACCGTATAGTGAAGAGACTTGGAGGTGAGGCTGGAGTTGAAAGTGAGATAGGAAGCGGCTCAAAGTTCTACTTTACGCTTCCCATCGCTGAAGATTAGCGCGCGGTTCAGGAAGCATTTTGAAATGGCGGGACGGCTTGCGCTTCTGATTCTATGCAGATAGCCCCTGGCTCCTTAACGACAATTCTTAAAAATCCTTTTCCTTAAAGCTTCAAAGGGTTATATTATTGTCACCACGGGGCGTGGCTCAGCCCGGTTAGAGCGCTTGGTTCGGGACCAAGAGGTCGTGGGTTCGAATCCCACCGCCCCGACAAAGAAGGATGTACACGACGTATATACTCTGGAGCAGAAAGACAGGGAGGTACTATACGGGAAGTACGGAGGACTTGGGCAACCGAGTTTCGGAGCACAATTCAGGGGAAACAAAATCCATAAGGTACGGTATACCATGGGAAGTGGTGTACAGCGAGGAGTTCTCCACGCGGGCAGAGGCTGTGAAGAAGGAGATGGAGATAAAACAGCGTGGAGCAGGCCGCTACCTGCGGGAGAGACTTGGGAAGGGCCGCGGTTAGAGCGTGGCGCGACACGCGCCAAGGTCGTGGGTTCGAATCCCACCGCCCCGACAAAGAAGGATGTACACGACGTATATACTCTGGAGCAGAAAGGCAGGGAGGTACTATACGGGAAGTACGGAGGACTTGGGCAACCGAGTTTCGGAGCACAATTCAGGGGAAACAAAATCCATAAGGTACGGTATACCATGGGAAGTGGTGTACAGCGAGGAGTTCTCCACGCGGGCAGAGGCTGTGAAGAAGGAGATGGAGATAAAACAGCGTGGAGCAGGCCGCTACCTGCGGGAGAGACTTGGGAAGGGCCGCGGTTAGAGCGTGGCGCGACACGCGCCAAGGTCGTGGGTTCTCCCGATCCGAAATATTCCAGGTTGATTGATATATTGTGTCATGTTTAATTCAATCATACTGGAATCAATGGTTTTCCGGCGGCGTAACTCACGGAAATTTGTAGGGTAACGCGAATGTATTTGAAGATAAAAGTTCACCCAAATTCCAAGAAAGACGAAGTTGTTCGCAAAGGGGATGACAGTTATGAGATCTTTGTCCGAGCCAAACCTGTCGAGGGGAAGGCCAACGAAGACATGTTGTCTCTTCTTGCAGACCACCTGAAAGTGGCAAGGTCAAAACTGCGCCTCGTCAGGGGTGCCATGGCACGCAACAAGCTGGTAGAGAAGATCGGCTGAGGCTTGTCGGGTCGCGGCCGCGGTTCTTTGCGGCGCGGTAGAGATTTCCCGCCGGAATTTTCTCAACTCCCATCTCAACCGCCTGCAAGCCGTCTGAGTTATGATTTTAGGCGGTCTGAAACTAAATTCCTTTGTGAAACAGACCGCCGCCCTGACGATTTCCTACATTCTCATGCCGACGACATTTGCGCTAATTACCTTCGTTGTGCTTGCCTTTTCCACTAGGCAGAGCACGGGCCCGGTTTCAATTGCGGTCGTCTCTGTCCTCTTCGGAGCGGCAATTCCATTTGCCCTTTTGATCTATCTAGTGACCAGGGAGAAGGTTTCAAGGTGGGACGTTCCGGTCCGTCAGGAGCGAACAAAGCCCTATCTGGTTTCGGTCGCAATTTATCTCGCGGGTTTCCTAGTATTGTTTGGGATAGGAGCGTCTGTGGCAGTTTACGCGCTGATGTTTTGTTACGCGGCCAATACGTTCATTATCGCGATTATCAATTCGAGGTGGAAGATAAGTGCGCATGCGATGGGGGCTTCGGGTCCTCTGACTGCACTCGCTCTCGTGTTTGGATGGAAAGAGGCGCTACCGCTTTTTCTCCTGGTTCTCTTGGTGGCATGGGCGAGAGTGGAACTTAAAGCGCACACCAAGTTTCAGGTGGCGGCAGGCGCTATACTCGGCATCCTGCTCACGGCCCTGCAGATGGGACTTTTCTATAGATTGAACGGGATAGTGTGAATGGATAAGAAAGAAATAGTCGAGGTCCTCGAAGAAATTTCCTCTCTTCTCGAGTTGAAGGGTGAGGACAAGTTCAAGATAAGCGCCTATTCGAGGGCTGCGAGGTCTATATCTCAATCTACTTCCAACGTCGTGGAACTGATCAAAACCGGAGATGCTAAAAAAATACCGGGAGTAGGCGACGCGCTCTCGAAGAAACTGGTGGAACTCGTTGAGACAGGAAAGATCGAATTCCTGGAGGAGCTCAGGAAGTCCCTTCCAGAAGGGCTTCCGGAATTATTCAAGATACAGGGACTCGGGCCGAACAAAATTCGTACGCTCTACCAGGAACTCGACGTGAAGTCCGTTGCCGAGCTCGAGTATGCCTGCGGCGAGAACCGCCTAGTGACTCTAAAAGGCTTTGGCCAGAAGACGCAGGAGAAGGTACTCAATTCGATCAGGCAGATGAAGACTTATGCCGATTATCATCTGCTCGATGTGATACACGAGACCGCCGGGGGGATCGCCGCGCTGTTAGAGAAGATGACCGGAGTCGAACGCTACCAGTTCACGGGAAGCTATCGACGCCGACGCGAGATAATACGGGACATCGACTGCGTGATAAAATTCAGGTCGGGTGAACGTGACCGGCTCTTCGAGGCGCTGAAGAACCTAAAGGGGGTCAGGGAAGTTAGAGATGTCCAGAACGATCTGGTCTCGGTCGTGTGGGAAAACGGCGTCCCGGTTGAGTTCATAATCGTGAACAAGGCTGAGTATCCGTTCGCGGTTCTCAATTCAAGCGGAAGTAAAGAATTCATTGCCGGATTAAAAGAGTACGCTTCTTCCCGCGGATATACACTCAACCAGCGTGAGCTGAAACGGGGGAGAGAAAAGATACTGTTTGAAAATGAGGACGAGATCTTCGGTGAGATAGGATTGCAGTTTGTGCCGCCGGAACTTCGCGAGGGAAATGATGCGGTAACGGCAGCGTCAAAGGGCAACATCCCTGAACTTGTCAAGGAGGAGGATATACTCGGGCTCTTTCACGTGCACACGAACTGGAGCGACGGCGCTGAGTCACTCGGAGAGATGGTGGCCGCCGCGCGTAAACTAGGATTGAAGTACATTGGTCTCAGTGACCACAGCAAGAGCGCCTTCTACGCGAACGGTCTCGACGAGAAGCGGCTCAAGGATCAGGGGCGCGAAGTCGATGCGATGAACGCCGCGATGCAGGACTTCTACGTTTTTAAGGGGAGCGAAGTGGATATTCTCGCGGACGGAAAGCTTGATTTCAGTGATGCCGTCCTGAAATCGCTTGACTTCTCCGTCGGATCGGTTCACAGCAAACTCGGCATGAAAAAAGATGAGGCCACAAAGAGGCTGACATCTGCATTGAAGAACCCGTACCTCACTTTCCTGGGTCACATGACGGGAAGGCTCCTTCTCGGCAGGAGCGGGTATGAAATCGATATGGACGAAGTAGTGAAAGTTGCGGCAAGGAACCGGAAGGTCATAGAGATAAACGCCAATCCGCACCGTCTCGACATGGATTGGAGACATATCAGGAAGGCCAAAGAGGCCGGGTTGAAGTTCTCGATAAATCCGGATGCCCATTCTAAGCGCGGACTTTCGGATTTCATTTACGGCGTGTCCATAGCTCGCAAGGGGTGGTTGACAAAGGACGACCTCCTAAACACGATGGACGCCGAGCAGATTAAGAAGTACCTGAAGAATGCCAAGAGTTAAATTCCTCCCACTGAAACGGGAAGTCGAGATAAGAAACGGGGAAACACTTTTCAAGGCCGCGAGGGTTAACGGGATTCCTCTGGGAAGCTCATGCAGGGGCGACTGCGTCTGCGGATGGTGCAGGGTGGAGGTAGTCGAGGGAATGGAAAATCTTTCGTCTCCTGAAGAATGCGAGAAGAAACTCATGGCCTCCGGCAACTACGGCAAGCATGAGAGAGTAGCCTGCAGTACACGCGTTTTCGGGGACGTGAGCATCACCACCGGGTACTGGTGACGTGCTAATTCATGAGCTGAGAATTTCTTGATGACGGAGAACAGCGCGTTCTCTTCACGGAGAAAACAACACTGCAATTTAAAAACCATGGAATTTGGAAACTTAAAAAATGAGATACGCGAGGCACATATTCATTTGCACAAACAAGAGAGAGCCTGATCACCCCAAGGGCTCCTGCGCTCAGAAGGGAAGCGAAGAGATAAGGGACCTCTTCAAGAGGGAACTTCACGCGAGGGGACTCAAGGGGATGGTAAGGGCGAACAAGGCCGGATGTCTTGATGTGTGCGAGCACGGCCCCAATGTCCTGATTTACCCCGAGGGGGTATGGTACAGTCATGTTACCCGGGACGATGTCCTCGAGATAATCGAGCAGCATATTGTCCAGGGAAAGGTTGTGGAGAGGCTCCTTTTGAAGGATCAGAGATACAGTACAGGAAAGATTCAGTATCCTCCTCTCAAGAAGCAAAATAA
>JAKAMG010000060.1 GCA_021812985.1 Bacteroidota bacterium | reverse complement strand
CGCCGTAGTTCGTGAGCCTCAGGTCTGCGCCCAGGAGGTTCGAGCGATATACAAGGAGGGCGACCTCATCACCCGCCAACTCAGCGGCACGAGAATCGTCCCATAGATAACTCACATGTTTGAAACTTTTTTTATTCGTCGTCATTTTGCGATTTCCTGTTCTGCTTGGAGACAAGTTCGTTGATCAAAGTGTGGCAGGAGGAACTCTCTGCTTCATCCTCCTGGCAAAGTCAGCATGCTGAAAAAGTTCCGTTGTTGCGGCCAAAAGACCGGAAGAGGCCGTAAGCGCGGCCCTTGCATTAGAAGTTATGACATTTTGCCAAATGTTCCACAATTCCCTCCCTTCTCTGTGAATGGCTGATCAGGCTCCCTCCGCTGGCTTCTCTTTTACAACCTTACGCCTCTTCTTCGTTCCATATGTCTTTGACATTCCTCCGCTGATTCTCTTATATTCGTCTGCACCATGGCGCGATTCATTCGACACAACCGTGAAAGGTAAAATGTGAAACCGAGAATCTTTCTGCTCCTCTTCTCCCTCGTCCCGATTGGGTCCATAGCCCTGGGCCAGGCGACCTACCTCACGAACGATGTACAAACCGTTATTGAGTCTGATTCGTCCGGGATTCATTGCGGCAATTTCAATTGGTCGCCCGACCGATTGTTTCCAAAGACCCATTGGAAAGGCGAGTGGATCTGGCTGAACAAATCACGCTTCGGTGATTTCCAGCTCACCTCCAGCGAATGGATCAACGACAATAGCCGGCCCAGGGAATACACGGCCCTGTTTAGAAAGGGATTCAAATTGGACCGGGTGCCCGCGTCGGCAGTGCTTTGCCTTACCGCTGACGTATCTTTCAGGGCGTATGTGAACGGACACTTTGTCTGCCAGGGCCCTCCGAACATCGGGAGCGATTACGCTGACAGCCGCCCTCCCCGGAAATGGTTCTTCAGCGTTCATGACGTGAGAAGGTATCTCAAGAATGGGGCAAACGAAGTCGCCGTGGAGGTCTATTCGTTCGGAACGGCAACTTCCGAGACTACGTCAGGGTACGGGAAGTTTATCTGCGATTTGAACGAAGATCCCTCAAACGTCATCCTTTCGACCGACAGCACGTGGAAATGCGAAGTGGACACGAGCCTCACCGTCGTAAACGAGCGGTTCATGTATAATGCAACGAGAGGCATAAGCGGATGGAGGCGCGACAATTTTGACGATAGCCGCTGGCCCACGGCGTCGGTTGTGGATGCGAGAAGAGATGGCTACCTCATTGAGAGCCAAATCCCATCCCCCATGCGATACAATGTTGAACCGATGCGAACCAGAAGAAAGACAGGAAAAGCAATTGAGGCCGCGGACGGCTCGGAATTTCTCGGACAAGTTCTGCACAACTCGAGCATGACATTCGAGTTTACCAGAAACATGTCCGCATATTACCACTTCTCAGTCACGGCGAATAAAGGAGACACGCTGAAGGTATTTCCGGAGGAGAACAGCGATGTGAACAGGCCATTGGTCTACATCTGCAGGAATGGACGGAACACATACACCACCCCCCAGCTCAGCGCCTTCAATAGGTTAAAGGTTGAAGTCGCATCGGATAGCGGACTCACGATCGATGCGCTTTACGCGATATATTCCTCCTACCCGGTGAAATACGAGGGAAGTTTCTCCTGTTCCGATCCGTTTTTCACGAAGCTGTGGGACATAATACGCTGGTCGACGCAGATGTGCATGCAGAGCTATCATCTCGACTCCCCGAACCACCAGGAGCCGATCTCGGATACCGGGGACTACTTAATTGAGTCGATGTCGAACTACTACGCCTTCGGCGATAAATGGCTGGCGCGCCAGGATTTGTCAAAAACCGCCAGGATGATGGAGAAAAACAACTACCGCATGTTTCACACGAGCTACTCCCTTCTCTGGGTACAGATGCTTTACAACTATTTTCAATACACAGGGGACACGGTTCTCGTCAGGACACTCATCCCGGACGTCAACAAGCTTAATGATCTTTTTGCGACGTACCTGGACAGGAACTTCATAGTCAGCCAGGCACCCAATTACATGTTCATGGACTGGATATCGATAGACGGCTTCAATGCCCATCACCCGCCGGCAGTCATAGGGACGGGATATCTGACGGCCTTCTATTATGAATCGTTGCTCGATGCGGCTTATCTGAACAGGCTTGTCGGAGATAGAATGCGGGGAGAAAGGGATCTGAAGCTTGCCGGTAAGATCAAGTATGGCATCAACGAGACGCTGTGGGACAGCGCGAAGGGCCTTTACAAAGATGGCATTCCTTTTCTCAGCCATGTGAAAAACTACATCTGGCTCCCTCCTGACACGAACATCGTAACATACAGTCCGCACTTCAACGCACTGGCCGTGTTGTACGACATCGCGCCCAAGAGCAGTCAGAAGTCAATCATGGATTACGTGGTTCATCAGAAAAAGATAGTGGTTCAGCCGTACTTCATGTATTTTGTCCTGTCGGCACTAAGGCATGTTCATGACTTCGCCACCGATGGGATCGCGTCCCTTGACAAATGGAGGGATGCGGTCGACACATCCACGTTCACGCTCACCGAAAAGTGGCGGGAACCTGACGGCACTGCGGGCGATCTCAGCCACGCATGGGGAGGCGCACCGCTTTATTTCATGTCGAGCAATATTCTCGGAATCACTCCGGCGAAACCCGGATACCGCGAGATCAGGTTCAGGCCATTCATGAGCGATTCTCTGAGATGGGCCCGCGGCACCGTCCCACTCGGCGATGGCAGTGTGGTAAGGGTAAGCTGGGAAAGAAAAGAGAAATCAGGCTATACTTACCAACTGGATATACCAGAGGGGCACGACGCCGTGCTTGCCTCTCCGATGACATCCGGAAAATACAATCTTGATATCAACGGCAGAGACTACGGTAGAGTCACTCATCCGGTCAAACTCCATCAAGGGAGGAATCTGTTGATCTACTCATTTGACGGGCGTTAACGGTCCCGGAGACGCATCGCCTAGGGGCAGGCCTGTATGCGTACCATAGATGTCATGAGAGCCCTCCCGCCGCCACCCCTCGCGACGGGAGATGGATCTCACGACGAGATACTTCCTTACTTCAACAGGCTCATCTTCACAGATTTCCGGAACGAGCCGGCAACTATGCGGAGGAAGTAAGTGCCGCTGGCCACCTTCTCGCCGCGGTTGTTGGTCCCATTCCAGTCCGCCCTGTAGTTTCCAGGCGCGAACGGCGCGTTGTCTATCAGAGTCCTGACGGGTCTGCCGTGGACATCGTATATCGAGATAGTCACGTTTTCCCTGCGCGGGACGGCAAAGTCAAAATGCGTCGTCGGATTGAACGGATTAGGGTAGTTGTGGCTCAACTGGAATCCGTCGGGAAGTCCGCTGATCTGATTCACGCTCTGCGCGTTGTGATCGCCGTGGCACTGCACACAATCCATGTTTGAGGCGACGATGTTCATCGGAGTACCTGAGGCTGAGTGGCACCCCTTGCATGTTGCTATGTCGGTCGGAGCGACGTACAGAGGAGTAAAAGTACCGGCCAGCTTGTCGTTCAGAATCTTTACCGCATAGGCGGCAACGTCACCCGTTAGCCTCGCGCACCTCTCGAGCCGTTTCGCGTCAGAGGCGGTCAACTGCGCAGACTTGCACCATTCAGTGACTGAGATATGACAGAGTGGGGAGCCTGCCTTGTTCTGGGGAAGCGCCGTCGTGTCCTTGTTAACCGTGTACTTCGACTGCGTCGCGAGATCATTACTCGCATCGGTGGGGAAATCAGTTTGCGTGTACCAGCCGAGTAGTTCGCCGACAAGAGTGCTGATGTCAGCCTTCGCCGAGACGAGGGAGATTGCCGCGGCGGCGCCGTTCAATGCGCCGCAGAGGGTTCCCCATCCCGCTCCGCCCCCCGCGCCGAAGTACATCATCTCCGTCGGGAGCGAGTTGTAAGGATCTCCGACCGCGGTCCGAAGCGCCTGGATAATGGCGTTGAATGATCCGTAACAGCAGCCGCCCACGGGCGTCGCATAATATGAATCGTGCCCAAGTATGCGCACGCTCTCAACATCGAGCGCCTGGTAAGGCCATGGCCACGTCGCCGCTCCCGTACCGGCAAAACTTTTTTCCTTCATCATCATATCGAGACCTACAGTCCCGGCGGCGACTCCAGCCGCATACTTTGCCGAGCGCGCGAGAAATTCCTTTCGTGTCAAATTCCCGCTCATCTTTGTCTCCTTTTTTCTTAGAGAATTAATTCGACCGATTCAGTTGTGGAGGCTGTTCTCAACGGAATACCACTCGATCCACTTGGCAAACTCCATCCTCATGTGTTCAGGAAGACTTCGCAGGACATCGATAGCCAGGTCCTTTGAAAGCCAGAGGAGTCTTTCAGACACGCCGATTCCGCGCGGGGTCAGCGTAACCCTCTCCCGCCGTCTGTCCGAGACATCCAGGTTTCTTTCTATCTGCCCTTTCCCCTGAAGTTTGGAGAGTATTTTTGATGTGGACGTCAGCGACAGGTCTAGCATGTGACTCAGTTCCCCAACAGAACCGGGCTCTTCCGAGCGAAGGACCAGAAGACAAAGTATCTCATTCGTCGTCAGTCCCGTGTCGGCAGCCAGCCCCTTCTGAAACCGCCTGCATGAGAGCGCTAGCCGCAACATCCCCTTCCCTACACTGTACTCGTCAGTCGTCATCAGCCTCCTTGACGCCAGATGTATCTGCAAATAACATTCCGACGCAATAATTGCTAAAGCTTGTGGAAAAGTGTGGGGTGGAGCCAACACGACGTTGAGATTAACAACACCAACATTGAGTTTTTCATCGGAGAAGTTGCAGAAGAGTGCTAAAGAGTCCTGCTGTGTAGCATAACAAGACTGCGCCGCCCACGGAGTGGAAGAATCAGTCGCGGATATACGGGTGCAAAGGGGGGAAGAGATTCCTATATGCCGGCCACAAAAAAAAGAGGAAGGATACTTTGTACCCTTCCTCCTTGAAATCATCTGGCTCTGGAAGCCACACCGAAGTATGACTTCCTATGTGTCCCTACGAATGATGCCCATCTCTGCTCCGAGATGTCATTTAGGACAAGCTTTCAATTCGCGGTCTTCCACTCTCTCATCTTGTGCCCCTTTATCGCATAGAGGAATATCGCAAAGTAGCAGGGGAGGAGTATCCAGTAAGACAGCTGAGGAGAATGTGTATCCGACAGTAATC
>JAKAMG010000044.1 GCA_021812985.1 Bacteroidota bacterium | reverse complement strand
TTTGCACAATTCCGGCCGTGATTTATATTGAGCGGAAGATGGATTACGATTCCTAATTCCAAAAAGGAGAGACTCCCATGCCTGACAAGAAACGGAAAGAGGCGAGTGCTACCGATTTAAAGCGCAGAAATCTTTTGAAGACCGCCATAACTGGAGGCGTTGTGGCCGCGGCATTTCCTTCTCTTGCAAAGGGGAACGTCCCCGCAATCGCCACGCCCAGGTCGGAGAAGTTTGACCTTGAAGAAATATCGGTCCCCGAGCTGCAGGAGGGGATGAAGTCAGGCAAGTACACCTCTCGCACCATCGTCGAGAAGTACCTTGCGAGGATCGATGCGATCGACAAGGGGGGCCCTGCGATTAACAGCATGATTGAGGTGAACCCTGATGCACTCAAAATCGCAGATGAACTCGATAAAGAGAGGAAAGATAAGGGACCTCGAGGGCCAATGCACGGTGTGCCAGTGGTGATCAAGGACAACATTGCAACAGCCGATTCCATGATGACCACGGCCGGCTCTCTCGCGCTTGTGGGGTCGAAGCCTGCCGAGGATTCGTTCGTTGTCAGACAGCTCCGCAAGTCCGGCGCGATAATATTGGGGAAGACTAACCTAAGCGAATGGGCGAACATGAGGTCGACGCATTCGACGAGCGGCTGGAGCGGACGCGGCGGTTTGACGAAGAACCCGTATGCCTTAGACCGCAACACTTCGGGATCGAGCTCGGGGTCTGGTGCGGCGGCTTCAGCTAACCTCTCCGCCGTCGCGGTGGGGACCGAAACCGACGGCTCTATCGTCAGCCCTTCGTCCCTGAACGGCATCGTCGGTATAAAACCGACCGTCGGACTCGTCAGCCGCACCGGAATTATTCCGATATCACACTCTCAGGATACTTCGGGACCGATGGCGCGGTCGGTAGGTGACGCCGCGATATTGCTCGGTGCCATGGTTGGGGTGGACAGCTCAGATCCCGCTACGAGGGCGAGCAGGGGAAAGTATCATACTGACTACACCAAGTTTCTTAATCCCGCCGGCTTGAAGGGAGCCCGCATCGGCGTCGTTCGCGCGCTGTTCGGATTCCTGCCTCAGGTTGATGATGTCATCAACGAATCCGTCGAGGTCATGAAGAAAAACGGGGCAGTCGTTATTGATCCGGTGGAAATAAAGACACTTGGCAAATGGGGAGACGCGGAAGAAACCGTGCTAGAGTATGAACTCAAAGCAGACATGAAGAAATACCTCGAGTGGGTCGGCCCGAACGCGAAGATGCACTCCCTTGCTGATCTGATAAGATTCAACGAGGACAATAAGAATACCGAGATGCCTTATTTTGGTCAGGAGCTTTTCCTCAAGGCCGAGGCAAATGGCCCGCTCACCGACAAGAAGTATATCGACGCCCGGGCTAAGTGCATCAGGCTTGCGAGGAAGGAAGGGATTGACGCCACTATGAAGAAGCACCGGCTGGATGCTCTGGTCTCTCCGACTGACGCGCCGGCCTGGATGACGGATCTTGTAGACGGTGACCACTTCCTCGGAGGAAGTTCAAGCCCGGCCGCGGTTGCAGGCTATCCACACATCACGGTGCCGGCTGGTTCTGTCTTCGGTCTTCCTATCGGGGTCTCATTCTTCGGAATGGCGTGGACGGAACCAAAGCTTATCGGTATAGCTTACTCGTTCGAGCAGGCAACCAGGGCGAGAAGAGCTCCGAAATTTCTTTCCACCGCTGACTTGAAGGTCTGACGCCGATACTGGCTTTGTTAGATAGTCGTAAGGAGCGCCACAGCCCGTCTTCCTTCTGAAGAGATATGCTTTAGCTTAGGTGTATTTTCAGAAAGTGTAAGTCTTCATTACAAGCGATGCGTCAGTAGTGACGAAAGGCCTCCTGATAATCGAGCCGGGTCGTGGACATGACGGAAGTCTGCCGGCCTGCGGGATTCCTTCTATGGTCTCCACACTCTCCAATACCATCTTCTGTCCTGCCGGGAGGAGCAACCTCACTGTGTAACCGCTGTCGGGAATTCCCGGACAGAAGAGTATCCAACTGTTCCTTCGCCCTGCTGGAAAGATCGAGACTGAATCAGGAATGGTGCGTCCGTTCACGGAAGCGGAAATGACGTGGAATTCCTCCGGCGCTGAGAGGACGACGCTCTGACCAGCCGCCGATGGCTTGACGAGGAGCGTCATTGACTGTGCGCCATGGTCGGCGGAATCGCTGACGAGCGACACCGCAGCGGCCGGCATCATGACAGCGGAGGCTCTCGACGCTAAGTTCGTGGCCTGACCGCCAGGGAAGAAGTCAGGGACGGAATCGGTCGGAATTGGGCCCCTCATGAATTGTGACGTCCATTCGTCGGTCGACTCATCAGGAGACAACCAGTACGCGGTGCTGTCATCGAGATCCAGACCATAGTCTATGGCGTCGCTCTTCGGATGCTGCGTGTCAATTGTGTGTCTGTGAATCGCCCACCCGGCGGATAACAGCGCGGCCGCTGAAACCGCGATTGGAAGGAGCCATTTCTTACGTGAAGATATTATCGCTATGTGCGGGAGAATGGTCCCGACGCTCAGTATTGTAATGACGATTACAGAGGCGCTGATGATCGGCAACGCGCCCATCAGGAAAAGAAAGTATATCATTTGAGCAGCGAGATAGATTCCCGGGACCGCACCGACGAGGAGTACGGGGAGCACTATGGGCGATCTGAAATCTGACCTGGGAGCAAGGAAGAAGAGGAGCAGAGCGAATGAGCTGAAAATGAGCGGCCACTGGAAAAAGTAAGCACCGTGTGGAAGGTACTGCGTCGCAGCGAATGTGAGGATCAGCCACCAGAGGAAGACCCCCGCGGCCATTTCAGAGGAACGGAAGAATTTGCGGGCATATATGTAAAACGCCGTGGTCCCGCCAAGCGCGAGAAGAATAAGAGAGAATAAAAATATACCGCTTCCGTAAAATGCCCCGAAGATGAAATATTGCGATTCAGGATATGCTGACTGGATCAGCTTCCAAAGGAAATATGTCCCCGGTCCGAATAGTGCAATAGGCATCACCGGGAGGAGCATGCCGAGTATGAGTTTCGGCATCCTGATGACTCCCTTCTTTATCCCGACGTATAACATGAGAAGGTATATTATTGCGGCGAGGATGGAGAATGTCCCGTTGAGGTTCGCCGGGTAGTGAACCATGTTTGGCCAGAAGAAATTGAAATAAATATCGTCTCCTGACTCATGAGAGGGAAGAGCCATATTGCCGAAAGCCTTCGTCAAGGAAAGGGAGTAAGAGCCGTCGTGCTGAATGCTTCTCACGTCGATGTTCGAGAAATTGTCCGACATGCTATGGTAGCGTTCAGCGCTGCCGATGAAGGCGAAGTTCAACCCCGCTATCCCTTTCGACTTCAGCCAGGAGAAATCTGTGTTATTTGGGAGGCGCTTATAAGCGTCGGCGGCGAGTGAGGTGGCCACAGGGGATGGCGCTGAACCGGCGAGGCTGTTTATTAGCCATCGGTTCGGCTCACTCGATTCAAACATTATGGAAGGGCCGCTCGTCCCGCGGGCCTCGAAGTTCAGGGCAACGCCGATATTTCTGAGCTCCTTCTCGTTCGCAGATAACGCCTGTGCCCCCATCATCCCCTCTTCCTCTCCGTCGGTGAAGCAGGCCAAGACGTCGTTTCTGAGAGGGGCCGAGTGTCTGAGTGCCCGAAGAGTTTCGAGTATTGTTGCGACTCCTGATCCGTCGTCGCTCGCGCCGGGCCCGGTAGGGACGGAGTCGTAATGAGCCATCAAAAGAACAGCCTTTGTATTCTGCGAACCCGCGATTCGAGCGCTTATGTTTATAACTGTTGCGGCGTAGTGAAGTCCCTCGAACGAACCCGTAACTACCGATGTGTCCAGCTTTGGAGTGAGGCCGAGGGCACGCAGCTGCGTGACGATGTAGCTTCGGACGCTAGCGTCTGCGGTGGAGCCGAGAGGGTGTGGGACACTGGAAACTTCTCTTATATATCCCGCAGCCCGGTCGGCCGAAAAGAGGCTGTCAGGTGCAGTCGCGGGAAGCGGCTCGGGAGGTTGTACGTCGAAAACCGCAACCAATGCAACGGCCGCGACAAAGAGAAATGTTACTATTGCTGATGTCAATGGCTTCATATGCTTACTCTTAGAATTGAATCAGTTTAGCAAAAGTGGGTATGAAATCACAAGACATTCTGTGCCTCGCGCATCCTAGGGGCATTCCTGCGCCAATGCCGACTCCCGGCTATCGCACCCCTGCCGCGGGCCGATGCAGATCTAATCGAAGTCGGTGGGGAGGTCGGGATGCCTGTAGTGTTCGAAGAATCTCTTTATCTGGCTTATTGTGGTTCGTGCCGGCGACAAGGAGGGGATGTTGTCTTCGCTGAAAAATTCTACCCCGTCAGTTTCATGGCTTGTCGTCTTCCTTCCTCCTATGAGTCTGCACATGAAGAATATTTTGTAGACATGGTAGGGAAAAGGAGGTGTGTGTCCCTGTTTGGCGCGGTCATAAACGGCGAGGAGCTTTGTCGCCTGAACTTCGAAGCCGGATTCCTCGAATACTTCCCGCTCTGTGGCGAGGCTGGGGGTTTCGTTAGGGTCGGCCCAACCGCCCGGCAGCGTCCACCCGCCGTCTGACCTCTCTTTCACAAGAAGAATCCCATCATCATTGAAGATTGCTCCGCGTACGTCCACTCGCGGAGTTGCATAACCCTCGACGTCCTTGAAGAGGTCCTTTATGTGAGCGAGGTCGGCGTCCGAGTTGGTCGCCATCATCTCCATCGCGATGTTCATGATGTGATTGTATCGTTCCACCTCGTATTCATTTGAAGCGAACGTCAAGCCGTTCTGCGCGGTTGCCTGCAGACTCTTTGCCCAATCAAGCCATTTCGGTTCCAAATTATTCTCCTTCAGGACTCTTACTTATCTTGAATGACGGCCGATTGCATATGTGATTTCTGATTCTACCGACCGTTTCACATGAGATAACCGAACTCACGCCTGGATTCTCTCGAACAGTTTGCTCCCTATGAAAAGAAGAAGGAGGGCGAGGAAGATGAGGACTGTCATATCGGTGGCGATACCGAAGACAGAACCGGAGCCAATGAATGCGTATCTCAGCCCATCAACTCCATAGCTGAGAGGGTCCAGGGACGCGATGATGTCCATCGCCCCCGGGAGGCCCTGGAGAGGAAATAGAGCGCCGGAGAGAAAGAATATCGGCATCACCAGAAAATTCATTATGAGCTGAAAGCCCTGCATGTCTTCCATAGTGGAAGCCAGGCCGATGCCGAGCGACGTGAATATTACGGCAACAAGTATCACGACGACTGCGGCGAAGGGGAGGAGGAGCACCTCCTGAGGCCTGAAGCCGACTATCAGTGTCAGTATGAATACGATAACTCCCTGTATGGTTGCTACCGTCGCGCCGCCGAGAGTCTTTCCTAACATGATCTGAAATCTGGAGACGGGGGCCACCATCGTCTCTTTGAGGAAGCCGAACTGCCTGTCCCAAATCAGGTCGATGCCTGAAAAGATAGCGGTGAAGAGGACGCTCATGAGGATTATGCCGGGTGCGAGGAACTGCATGTAGTTACCCTCTCCAGCTTTCCTGAATATCGAACCGAATCCGAACCCGAATGCGAGGAGAAAAAGCAGCGGCTGTCCGAGCGAGCCGACGATCCTCGATTTCGATCTGAAATATTTTTTCAGCTGTCTCAACCACATTATGTAGATTACGTTCACGCCTTTATCTGACCTTTCTCTGGATAATTGAGCCGGTTATAATTGTTTTTGCCGGGCGAGTCCGTTATCTCCTTCCCCGCCACATCTTTCCCATCCTTCTCATCCTGTCGAGGCTGCTTGCTTCTTCTTCTCTTATCTTGTGGCCAGTCAGTGCGAGGAACGCATCTTCGAGATTCTCTTTGTTCGTCCGCTCCTTCAGCTCCTTGCCGGTCCCAGTCGCGATTATCTTGCCGTGGTCTATGACGGCGATGCGCTCGGCGACTCTGTCCGCTTCTTCCATGTAGTGCGTGGTGAAAAAGACCGTCATCCCTTCCTTCTGGTTTATGTCCTTGACATAACTCCACATGTGGTTGCGCGTCTGCGGATCGAGCCCGAGCGTCGGCTCATCGAGGAAGAGAATCTTCGGATGATGGAGTAGCCCCCTTGCGATCTCCAGCCGACGCTTCATCCCCCCTGAAAAGGTCTTAACCAGGTCGTTCTTCCTCTCCCAAAGCTCCACAAATTCCAACAGCTCCTCTATGCGGGAACTCCTCAGACTCCCTGAGACGCCGTAGCAGATTGCATGGAACTGCATATTCTCGAACGCCGTGAGGTCCTCATCGAGGCTTGGATCCTGAAATACGATCCCGAGCGATTTCCTGACCCCGTCTCTCTGATGGGCAGGGTCGTATCCGTTCATTACGATCTTTCCATCCGTCGGCCTCAGGAGTGTCGTCAGCATTTTTATCGTGGTCGATTTGCCGGCGCCGTTGGGGCCGAGAAAGGCAAAAATCTCGCCCTTCTTCACTTCGAAGGAAATATCGTCGACCGCGGTGAAGTCACCGAACTTCTTCACGAGTCTGGTCACAGTGATGATGTTGTCGCCGTTTATATCTGCCAAATTACTCTCCTTGCTGATGGTTAGTGACCATTTGGGACTTCCGGATGTCCATGCGTCCGCAACTTCACGTTAACCGGACAATACGTGAATTGGATAGATGTCAAATTACTACTTCCGAGGCTAAAGGCAACCCCTTTATGCTTCCCGCCCGATCGGAGTTCAGACCGGGTGGCCTTGAGAAGGCGCTCCATCCTTTAATGACGATTCGATTGGCGCTTTATTGTGCGGGGGAGAGGGGGATGCGCCGGACAGAGCTGAGCAATTTCGCGTGTCAGCCGATCTTCTTCTCGGATTTCACTTTAGCCCCTTTGTGTTTATGGTAGTTGCCGCGGTACTCGACGAGCTCAATTGCGCAGCCGGCGCCAATTCGAACGTTCGTTCCCCGGACGGAATGTGCCCTGGTGTGTTCGATGCTGATGTCGTCACCCTCAATAGTGTTGGTGACGAGGAGACCTGATAGGGGAGGGTTCGATAAGAGTATGGATCTGAACATTTCTTTCAGCCTGGCGACGCTCCAGCGGTTCACTCGTATTGTCTCGCCGCCGATTTCAGAGATGCTGCACTCGCCGCGAAGCTTTATGTCCACGCGGCCCGCGTTCAGTAGGCCACCAACAGCCACCTGGCCAGTGGATGAGAATCGTTCGGCCTCACAGTTCTCCTTCACGGTGAGATAGCCCCTCGTCCTTAGATCTCCCGCCTTCACGCTGCCGCGTGCATCCAGGCCACCCCGAACGATGAGCTCCTCCGCCTTGATGCTCCCTTTCGCCTCCATGTTTCCTGCTATAGTCATGCGGTTGCAGCTTACGTTGCCGCCCACGACGCCAGAGCCGACAATTCTGGCCGAGCGTGATTTAAGGTTCCCTTCGATCCTGGAGTTGCCAACGCACTTGAGCGACAGGGAGTCGAGGTCGCTTTCTATTACGGCATCGCCCACTATCGTGGCTTCTGTGAAGTATCCGCCGGGCGAATTGGAGTTGCCGATTATTCTTAGCGCTCTTCTTGAGGTATCATCATTCATCATATCCCTCTTGTTTTTAGATCTTCCTGTTCCGTTTCACGATGGCATCAGGAGCCGCGACGAAGGTGTTCTTGTATTCGACTGATTCGACCGAGCACCCTGTGCCTACCCTTACGTCGGATCCTCTTACGACTTTAGCCGTGGTGTCCTCTATGAAGATGTTGTCCCCTTCAATCGTCTCCACTGATAAGCCTTTCTTCCATGTTAGACCGGGGAGTATCGAGTCAATGAAATCTTTTATTCCGAATCCTCTCCCTCTTCTAACGTCGACGCTTTCGCCGCCTATCTCTCTTGCAGTGCAGGACGCATAAACCTCGATTTCGATCTTCTCCGAGTTGAGGAGGCCGCCGATCGTGAATCCGCCGGTCGACTTGAAGCTTTCGGCACCGCAATCGCCGCTGATCCTCAGAGCACCCCGGTTCTCCAGATGTTCCGCCGAGACCTTCCCCCGAATTTCTACAAGGCCGTCAATCACTATCCTCTCTCCAGTCAAGTCTCCGCCGATATCGGATTTTCCCGCAATCCTCACTGATGTGGCCTTTACGTTTCCGTCCACGCTTCCTAACCCGTTTATCTGGAGTTCGCTGCAATTTAGGTCGCCGCTTATTTCTCCCTTCCCGTTGATCTGGACATAGTTGAATGTTCCGCCAGACGAGCTCCCGAGCCCATTTATCCTTAGGTCTGACTTAGATTGTCTTTCCATTCGCAAGTCCTCCGTTGAGAAGTTTTGTCTTGAGTTCCTCGATGCATGCCGCGACGTTGAGTCTCCCTGCTATCCTCGCGCCCTTGTCGAAGCTGATCTGGTTCGGCGCCGAGACGAGAACGCAAACTGAAGTTCCAAGTTTTCTGATGAAGATCATGTCGCAGTTCTGTCCCTTGAATGAATCGAGATGTCCCTCGAGGGTGCTTAGCAGAACGCGCCCCTCCTCTCCGCTGATATCGCCGGACGCCAGCATCTTGTCGAGGATGTAGACGCTCAGAATGTCAGGGAAGGAGAAGTGCTCACGCAGACCAAAAACATCCTGGAAAAGTTCGACGGCGGCGTTTGAGACTATCGAACCACTGTTCAGCTCTGCCGCCGTAATCTCTATGTCCTTCGGGCTGGGCGACAGTATATCTGCCAGCTCATCCAGAGACGACTCTTCTTTCATGTTCTTGATCTTCTCCACTCGCGCGAGAATCTTGTCGCGCGGGAAGAATGTCTCCTGTCCGGTGAATGTCGATTTGCGGACGAACCAATCTTCGGGGATAAGCATCTTGCGTTTCCATCTGTAGAGCTGTCCGTATGATATCCCGGTGAGTTCGAGCAAGTCCTTTTTCGAAATCAGATCGTTTTCCATTTTCAACCTCGCCGTCAATATAACATAACACTGTTACGTTGTCAAGCTTATATTCTGGCTCATTATACAGTTATTCTTGACATTCAATGGTGTCAACGACACATAGTGACTGCTCGGTACATTTGGATTTCGTCTAAATTAGGCTGAAATCGTGGTTTTTGTTGCCAAATGCTTGATTTTCGAACGGGAAAGCTATATCCTGATTCAACATAAACAAAGGAGGCTGTTTGTGGATAGAAGGACTTTTGTGAGACAAACTCTCGGGGCGTCCATTGCCTTTGGCGCCTTCATGAAGGCGGGCGATGTGTTCGCGTCGTTTCCTGATTCCTCGATCCCGTATGATCTGGTCGCAGTCAAGGGCGGGGAACCGGACGCGATGTTTGACAGGGGCATTGCTTCCCTCGGCGGGATGAAAGCCTTCATCAAAAAAGGGGACAAGGTAGTTATAAAGCCTAACATTGGCTGGGACGTCAGTCCCGACCGAGGCGGAAACACGAACCCCAGACTTGTCGCCAGAATCATACAACATTGTTTCGAGGCGGGAGCGAAAGATGTGAGTGTCGTGGACCATACTTGCGACCAGTGGCAGAGATGCTACAGCAACAGCGGAATACAGAAAGCGGCTGGCGACGCCGGTGCCACGGTCGTCCCCGGAGCAACTGAGAGCTACTATCATGAAGTGTCTGTCCCGAAAGGCAAATCTCTCAAGAGCGCTAAAGAGCACGAGGTAATCCTCGATGCCGACGTGTTCATCAATGTCCCCGTTCTCAAGAACCACAGCGGGGCGAGACTCACAATGGGAATGAAGAACCTCATGGGAAATGTCTGGGACAGGCAGTTCTGGCACAGGACCGACCTTCATCAGTGCATTGCCGATTTCGCCACATACAGGAAGCCGACGCTCAATGTGCTCGATGCGTATTACGTCATGAAGGACAATGGCCCCCGCGGAGTCTCGAGGGCGGACCTGATTGAGATGAGGTCTCAACTCATTTCGACAGATATCGTCACGCTCGATACTGCCGGAGCAAAGCTATTTGGAATCGATCCCAATGAGGTCAGGCATCTCAGGATAGCTTCCGAGATGAAGATAGGAAGATCAGACCTCGAGAACCTGAGGATCAATCGGATAGTGATGTGACGCGATCGGTCTGGAGGCGGATAAAGGAACTCCGCATCGTAATCTCCCTCGTTTTCTTCACTCTGTTTACGCTGATGTTTGTCGATGCCTGGCATTTCTTTCCGAAGAGGGCGGCATCGGCTCTCCTCTCGCTTCAACTTGTGCCGACGCTCCTCAAGTTTTCCACCATTGGTGGGGTCGCCGCCGCGTCGGGGCTCGCGTTGGTTGTCGTCATGACACTGCTTTTTGGTCGCGTCTACTGTTCCACGATATGTCCGCTCGGCGTTCTCCAGGATATCATGTTCAGGATTGCAAGGAAGATGAACAAGCGGAAGAGATTCAGGTATAACCGTGCCCCGCAGTGGCTCCATTACTCCGTCCTTGCCGTCTCGGTATTCCTAATGCTTACGGGGAGCAGCATGCTCATCGGCGATCTGCTCGAGCCGTTCAGCAATTACGGGAGGCTCGTAAATGCGTTCGCGCTTCCGTCACTTGTCTTGACGAACAATGCGATCGCGGACATACTCGGACGCTTCGAAGTCTTTTTTCTTTACAATGTGCCTCTGCATCTTGAGGGACTAGGCGCGATGTCGCTCGGGATCCTATTCCTCCTGACGCTTGGATTTCTGAGTGTGACTGAAGGAAGACTCTTCTGTAACACGTTCTGCCCGACCGGGGCTATACTCAGCCTGATGTCGAGGTTGTCACTGACCAGGCTTGCTATTGCCAGGGATATCTGCAATAACTGCGGGGCCTGCGACAAGGTCTGCAAGGCTGAGTGCATAAACAGCAAGTCGAAGGCGATAGACTTCAGTGCCTGCGTCGGCTGTTTCAACTGTGTGAGTGCCTGCCCGGAAGAAGCGATACGCTATGAGAGGAGGAGAGTACCGGACTTTCTCCCCTCGGAGGGAAAATTTGACAAAGGACGGAGGGAATTCTTCAGAAACGTTACCGTGCCAACAGCCACTTTCCTCATCGCCCCCGGACTTGTGCAGGGTGGAAGCGTCCTGCTTAACGAAGCCAAGCCAGTAACGCCTCCCGGTTCCCTGAGCCTGAGCCACTTCACGAGCATATGCACAGCATGCCATCTATGCGTGACCTCTTGTCCTACGGGAGTCCTCCAACCATCGTTCATGGAGTTCGGGCTGTCCGGCATGTTTCAGCCGAAGATGGACTATTCGGTCAACTACTGCAACTATGACTGCGTCATCTGCGGTGAGGTGTGCCCCACGGGGGCAATCGTTCCGCTGGACGTCCCCACGAAGAAGCTGGTTCAGATAGGGAAGACGACATTTGAAAAGGATGACTGTGTTGTCGTGTCCAAGAAGAAGGATTGCGCGGCATGTTCGGAGCATTGTCCCACCAAAGCCGTCCACACGATTCCTTACGAAAACGGGCTAATGCTTCCCGAGGTCGATGATGGTCTGTGTATAGGATGCGGGGCCTGCGAGCACGCCTGTCCCGTCACTCCAAAGAAGGCGATATTCGTGAACGCGAACGAAATCCATCAGAAGGCGAGGAAGCCCAAGGTGGAAAAGGCCAAGGAGCCGGTTCCTGCCGCGTCCGGCGATTTCCCATTCTAACCTTTCGATATTTGTCATTGTTCTACTGATTCATTCGATGTCAGTGAATCATTTTACGAGCATCATCTTTCGAACTGCCGAGCCTCCGGACGCAGTTATTTTGTAGAAGTAAAGCCCGCTCGCGAGCGACAGCCTTGACGCGTCGAACGAGACCCTGTGGCTCCCCGGCTGACAGTAGCCATCCACAAGAGTGGCCACCTCCCTTCCCAGGAGATCAAAGAGTCTCAAAGTAACGATTCCTTCCTTCGGGAGATCGAAGATGATCGTCGTGGACAGGTTGAACGGGTTAGGATAGTTCTGATGGAGCGCGAAATATCCCGGAGTCTCCGATTCCAGCGGGCCGCTGATTATTCCCTTCGGCAAGAGGGCGAATGTGCTGAGAAGCGTGGTGGATGCGCTCAGCGTCTCGTCCCTGAATTCGAAAGGTATTCCGTACCACTTCGAGTGGCTCAACACGGCGGGGGAGTACGCGGAAGTGTCGAAACGCACTTTTGTCAGCGTGATCCCGATCGGCTTGTAGCTCCTGAAAAGCTTGGGGCCGATTGAATACACTCGAGTCGCCCGGGCATCAAGAGTGTCGACAGAGCCCTCGTGTATTGTGGCAAAGAATTCTCCGGACCCTTCGGGGACGGTCAAGGTTAACAGGCTGTCTGGGGAGATTAACGTCCCCGCATGAGATCTGAAATAGCATGATGTGAAGACAAAGGAGGTGTCTTCGTATTGAGTGCCGAGAGCTTTAGCTCCCTTGAGGGTGACGGCAGAAATGCCGTTTGCCAATTTGAGCGGCTCGGAGACGAACGACGAAGGGCCGAGCGAGTTGAAGTGAAGCTGCGAAGTCGTAGTGCCCTGTAAGATAGTCCCGCAAATACTTTCCGGCCTGAGCGCGGAGTCACCAGTGAGCGACACGGCGAACATATCCGGTTCGAGCTCGCTCTGCGTGATACCAGCCTTCAGTTTAGGAGGCTCTGAATCTATCGTGTTTATCGAGAAGACGGCCCTGATCATGAGGTCCCAACCGCTGAGAGAATATCCTCCCTCCATCCTTAGATCCGACATCTTCCGCCATTTTCCGCCGGATGACAAGTACGCGAATGTGTGGCCTGACTCAGCGGGGTGGGTGAGTCCGACCGAAGTGCTGAGCGTACCATCCTCGGTGAACCCGACGTAGATTGGCCCGCTTAGATTGGAGAGCTTATCGGAGAAGCCGGAAAGATCGACGTCAATGAACACATCGTCGAATGAAGCCCGTTCCACTCTTGTCACGATCGGCGGAATCAACTCCGCCCCCGGAAAGCCGTCGCGATTTGCCCAGACATGAAACAGAAACTCCTTTTGTGAATTGTACGAAGCCTGGGAGCCCTGAAGCTCCTGTGCGAACACGGCGTATATTCTTGCCTTCAGGAGTCGGAAGGAGGGATAGGGGGGCGTGAATTCAACTGCCCAACCCGAGCCTTCGCTGCTGTCAGGGAGTCCGAGGAATGCTGCCCCCTCAAGCGTATCTGGGACCCCGCGATCGTAGGAGATTTCGCTCCGGATGGAGCTTACCGCACCACTGGAAGTAAGCGATATCGTCCCGTTTCCGGTCGGCGATCGGTTCACGAGCGCAAGGACGATCCGATTGAAATCTTTTCCGAATGCCGCCTCGTAGTAAGTGCCGGCTGGAGGAACGGTCTGCACGCCGGCGAGGCTCCCGCTCTTTATTGCGGATACATCCAACCCCGAGGAATTATAGCTCACCACGAGCGAGTCTCCGTTCTCGAAGTTGAGGTAGGCCGCCGTCATGCCGGAAGCAGTGTCGGCCGCAAAGCAAACGTTCGGATCGTTGAATGTATATGATGGCACAGGCTTTCCGGTGAAGCCGTAGCGGTACCCGTACTCCTTTCCGGCGGAGGTGTCGTTCAGCATATTGGCTACTGCCCAGTTTTGAAATACGTCTGTGGCTTTAAGCGAACTCCCGACAGTGGAGAGCGTGAAATTCATTCCATCGAGTCCGTGGAGGGGGTTGCAGACCAAACCTTTGATGAAGGGATCTCCGAACTGTTCCCAGGCATATCTGATGAATAGCGCCGCCCTTGAGTAGTCCGCAAGCACGGCGTCGTCGGAGGTGTCATGCCAGCTCAGGAGTCCGACTTTAGTGTTTCTGAAATAGTCTGACGGACTTCTTAACGGATAGCCACACATTACTTCCGCGTTGAGGGAACAGCCCTCGTTCAGAAACGTCTCTTCCGACGGGTCATAGCGCCACTGGATCAGATGCTGAAGCTCGTGCGCGAGAATAGGAAGTGGATCGGCCGGGTCTCTTACGCCGTTCATATATATACCGGGGTACGAGTCTATGTAGAGCAAATCCCGCCTATTGCTGGCGGGGGCATACGAGCCGTTCGTCGGATTCGGCTGATCGTTAGAGAGAAAGAAGCCCGCAACGTATGAAGAGCCTGACCTGCTCGAGTCCCAGTTGTCCCTTATGTCTGTTATGAGGAAGTGGATGTATCCGTTGCTATATCCGGTGTTAGGTGGGGTCCCGAGGAAATCCTCCTCGATGGCTACGATACCTTTGGCGGGGTCCCGGGAAGTCGGAGGAGTCCGATCCTCAAGTGCCGCCTGGAGCGAGTCGACTGTGGGTCCGTCTATGTGTCCGTTTGATATCTCGGCCTTGTCCACCCATATCTCGGTGAGCGATTTCTTCGCCATCAGCACAGCATCGACCGTATAGAAGCTTCTGGTATTGAAATCATATACAAAAAATTCATGCTCAGTCCCCAACGTATCTTCGGACAGCGCGAAAATACTTTCATTCTGACTTTCGATCATAAGTCGGTATGTATTCGGAGCGAACATGGCCGTGTTCTGGACCGCTTGTTTAAGGACGAGGGGATTGGAGAATTGAGGAGAACCGCAGATGAATTGAGGCCTTGACGGCTTTCCTGGCAATGTTCCAGGTAATCCGGGAGTTACAAACTCCGTCGGCGTGCCCACCGCCGCGAAGACGCATACCGCTAACAACACCCGCTTCATTTACCTTCTCATTACATAACGCACTTCTTCTCTCGTAGGGAATCTTAACAAAAACAATATGATGAAAAAAGACAGGAACGAGACGAGTTTCAGAAGCTGCTCATGTACCCCCGGAAGCATCACATGCCTGACTGAGTTCGCGACTATTACGATCCCGAGGGCAATCCCCAGCTTGGTGAGACGCCCCAATTCGTAGCGGACGGGATAGAAGCGCTGTGAGACGAAGTAGATGGCGGTCGCCATCCCCGCGTAGGCGAAGAAGGTAGCCCAGGCTGCGCCGAACATTCCGAATCTCGGTATAAGGAGGAGGTTTATGGCTACGTTTATGAAAGCCCCTATGCCGGTTATGTAGGGAAGATGGGACGTCTTCTTCTCGATGTAAATGCCTGCCATGAAGTTCACGTACATTCCGTTGAAGAGGTATCCGAGGAGTATGATTGGGACAATCCCGAGTCCCGACCAATAGGCAGGATTGATGACGAAGCGATGAAACACATGAATCCTGACTATGTCGTCGATGTACAGCGAAACGAGAAGGACGACGACGGAGCTGAAAAGGACGAAGTAAGTAAGGATTCGGGAGTACATCTGCTTCGCGTTGGGTTCGGAGGCGTGCGTCAGGAAGAATGGACGCCAGGCGTAATCGTACATGGAGACGATCAGCATCATGAATATTCCGAGTCGGTAGTTGGCCTGGTAGATGCCGACGGTGCTCTCGTTCGTAAGGGCGAGGAGTATTGGCCGGTCGATGACCTGTACCATCATGGCCCCGAGTCCCGCCGGTATGTAGGGGAGGCCGAATCTAAGGAGCGCCTTGTAGAGGTCCTTCCTGAAGCTGAATCCGAGCTTGCGGAGGATCGTTGGAAGTAGCAGCAGCAGGGTCACTGAAGACGCTATGACGCCGCTTATGAAGATTCCCTCAACTCCCATATGATACTTGAGGAGAAGGATGACGTTGGCCGTGACGTTGACGATAATGTTTGTCACCTTGATCGTCGCGAAGGTCTTTACTTTTCGCTCCAGCCTGAGCGCGGCAAACGGGATCACTGCCAGCGAATCGAGAAGTAGCATCAGGGCGGAGTAGCGTATGGTGTCTGCGTACGCAACCGGAACCTCGAGTGGCCCCGCGAGCCGGACGCTGTTGAAAAAGATGAGTGCCGAAAAGAGAATGGATGTCGTCACGACCGACATAAAAGGGGTGGAGAAGATTTCGCGGTCGTTCCCGATTTCCTTCGTGGAGGCGTATTTGAAGAAGGCCGATTCCATCCCGTACATGTAGATGATATTCATGAACGCTATGTAGGAATAGACCGTCGCCACGACGCCGTACTGGGATGTGGCCAGGACGTTCGTGTAGAATGGCACGAGGAGGAAGTTCAGGAACCTCCCGACAATAGTGCTAACGCCGTACACCGCGGTGTCCGCGCCGAGGGATTTTAACTTGTCAATCAACTCTCGTGAGGATTAGTCATTCTTGTGTATGTGCCGGATTTGAGAGAGGTGGAATTGGGCTATGAATTATTGGGAAGCCGCGACGTGTGCCTCTCGATGCGCCGCCGCCGGCGATTCAGGTTGCGCTGGCGTGTCCGTCCCGTTGTCACTCCCCCTTGTCGTCGCCGGAACTTAAAACGTATCATCGATGAACCCACAATCGCTCAATCCATCAGCCTTTTTTCTGCCCGGCCTCCGGATTATCCTCGACCAGCATGATCGGTATGTCGTTCTCAACGCGATATACGTGGCCGCACTTCTTGCATGTGAGTGTGTTATTCTCGGGGCTGTATTCGAGGTCCCCCCGGCATTCCGGTTTCGGACAGCAGAGTATGTCGAGTAATTCCTTCTTTAGCATCTTATCCTCTCTGGATACTTGTGAAACTTTAGAGTTGAAAACGCGGGCTTCAGAGTTTCCCGTCGAGCAGGTCGAGGAACATCTTCGGCGCTCTTACGGGGCGTCCCGATCTTATGTCGATGAAGCTGTGTACCGTGAAGCCTTCGGTCATCTTTTCCGTCCCGCGCAGGATCTCGTAGTCGATTCTGAGGCGGGCCTGCGGCGCGCCCTTAAGCATGGCATGGACTTCAATCACATCGTCGTAGTGAACCTGCCTTATGTATTTCGCGTAGGCCTCGGTGAGCGGGAGGAGGAAGCCTGCATCCTCGAATTCCCGGTAGGACATTCCGAGCGAACGCATGAGTTCAGCCCGGCCGACCTCGAAGTATTCGAAGTATCGTCCGTTGTAGACACCATGCATCTGGTCTGTCTCCGCGTAGCGGACTCTGATAGCAGTCTTGATTGAGTACATCTTTTTCCGGAGGTTACGTCTACTTGCCGGAGTAAGAACCCATTGCGCCGAATTTTGCAATTCGGTTATCGACCAGCTTGTCCGGTTTGACTTTGGATAGGGAAGTTATCTCTTCGAGGAGAGCCTTCTTAAGAGCCTGCGCCGCAAAGTTAGGATCCTTATGCGCCCCACCAAGTGGCTCGGGTATAATACGGTCTACAATCTTCTGGCGGAGCAGATCTTCCGCGGTAAGCTTCAACGCCTCTGCAGCCTGCTCCTTGTAGTCCCAGCTCCTCCAAAGAATCGAAGAGCAGGATTCCGGCGCGATGACGGAGTACCATGCGTTCTCGAGCATGAGTATCCTGTCGCCGACGCCGAGTCCGAGCGCACCGCCCGATGCTCCCTCGCCGATGATTGCTACAACGATTGGCACGCGCAGCTGAGCCATCTCGAAAAGATTTCTGGCGATTGCCTCGGCCTGGCCGCGCTCCTCTGCCTCGATGCCAGGGTAAGCCCCCGGGGTATCCAGCAGAGTGACGACAGGTTTACCGAATTTCTCGGCGAGCTTCATCAGCCTCAAAGCCTTTCGGTATCCTTCGGGATTGGGCATGCCGAAATTCCGGTATATGTTGGACTTCGTGTCGCGCCCTTTCTGCTGCCCGATGACCATCACGGTCTCTTCGCCCAGCTTCGCGAGACCACCGACGACGGCATGGTCATCCCCAAAATACCTGTCTCCATGGAGTTCCATGAAATCCGTCGTCATCAAACCGATGTAGTCCAACGAGTAGGGCCTTTCGGGGTGGCGTGCGAGTTGAACACGCTGCCACCTGCTGAGATTGGAATATACGTTGGTTCTGAGTTCGTTTACTCTCGATTCAAGTTTCGCAATTTCATCCGCAATATCAAGCTGGTCTGACAGCTTTCGCATCTCATCGATCTTCTGTTCCAGTTCGATAATCGGTTTTTCGAATTCTAGCGTTTGTTTTCCCATAATGTTTAAAAAAGTAACCCTGCACGTCGTACAAAGTCAAGTATATCCTCCCTTTCCATCTATCCTGTCGTCTCTTCTGAAACGGTGTTACTTGAAAACGACGACGAAACATATATATTGTTGGTAAGTCGGGAGGATCATGAAGAAGAGTACAGCTGCTTTCCTTATCCTGTTGGTGTGTGCTGTTGCGAACGGGGACGTCATGGGTCAGGACATTCTATTGACTCCGCAGAACCAGAACTACATTTTTACCGCCGGCTCGGAAGGGGCCCAGACATTTCTTCTCAATCCCGCCTATCTTGCCGTTGACCCGCGGGAGGGGGCGTTTGATGCCTACTATTTTTCGGCTAGCAGGTCTCAGGTCAATCCGCCGGGCTCGTTCCACGATCTGGGCATCTTCGGGCAAAGCGGGAAATTCGGCATCGCATACAGAAACGCCGCCGACCAGAACAACGACCTCAATGAATACTCCTTTGGTCTTGGATTGGGGAACTACGCCGGCGGGATCGGCTTCGCATTCACTTACCTCAATATTGCAGGCTTAGGCTCAAGGTGGCTGCCATCGGTCGGCGTGCTCGCCAGTACGAGTCCCTATGTGAGCATCGGGGGAGCCTATCACAACTTCGACGAATCCCAGTTGGGGCTTCACAGGATTCGGAGCTCTGCCAGTCTCGGGATTGGCGTCAGGCCCTTCGGGAATGATTTCCTCACGCTTAACGGAGATGTCATTTTCCCCAGCCAGGTCAGCCCGGGCTACAAGGCCGGGGTATCCATAGAGCCGATACCAGGTTTGCAGGTCTACGGAATATATGATGCCGCTGGTTATTCAAGAGGAGGATATGTGGTTGCCCAAGGTGCGGCGATCCAGGCTTTGCCGAGCTATCTCTGGGGAAACTCGGTGTCCATTGGGATCAGCTTCAACTTTGGCAGCCATATTCATGTAGAGGGTGCCTCAAGTCATCAGGATGGCGCTTATGCTGCGACTTATACGAGGGTGGAACTCTCCTCCGAAGAACTCAAGACGATTCTGCCGGGAAGCCGGGTGGCAGAAATTACGATCGGTGGAAGGATACCGGATGCTAGGGAAGCCGCGTTCCTGTTTTCGAAATCGCCCAGAACACTCCTCGATTATGTGGACGAAATCAAAAAATGTGCGGACGACAATTCCATCAAAGCACTCATACTGAAGATATATCCTTTTTCAATGAGCGAGAGATTCCTTTCGCTTTCCGGAGAGACACAGGAGCTCGCGGATGCCGTCGAAGATTTCCGGTCGAAGGGAAAAGAGGTTGATGCATATCTGGCGGACGACAGCGGTGTAAACGAGCTCTACCTTGCCAGCGCCGCAGACAGAATTTATATGCAGCCAAGCGCTTTTATAGCAGGCTATGGGTCGCGGATTGACTTGATTAGATTGAAGGGACTCTTCGACAAATTGCATATAGCGTGGAACGAGATGACTGAAGGCAAATTCAAGTCCACGTTTCACACGCTGTACACCGACTCCGCCACTCCTGACCAGGCTGCGCTCATCCAGGGACTGGTTGATGACATATATTCGCAGATGCTGAAGGAAGTCGAGTCAAACCGTCACATCCAGCTTGCGGACTCGGTCAAGGCGGACATAGCGGGAATCGTCTCCGCCCGTGATGCCGCGGCAATGAATTTGATAGACGGCGTCTCCTATTATGATCAGTTCAAGAAGAAAATGCTTGAACGCCTTTCAAGGTCTCACGGGAGCTTGAGTGAAGTCGATCCCTGGAACATCCGATATCGCAGGACCGAGTGGGGCGAAAAGCCGGAGATAGCAGTAATCGGGATATACGGGACGATAACAACCGGGAAGAGTTCTCTTCCGCTTCCAATCCCGATCTTCGGCGGGGATCGCACGACGGGTTCGGAGACCGTTGTGCAGCAGATAAAGTCGGCGGCGGAGAACGATAACATAAAGGCGATAGTCCTGCGCGTGAACAGCGGCGGCGGGTCAGGGCTTGCCTCCGACGAGATTTACAACGCCGTCATCGAGGCTGAGGCGAAGAAACCCGTGGTCGCCTCGTTCGGCAATGTTGCGGCCAGCGGCGGATACTACGTGGCGGTCTCCGCGCGCAAAATTTTCGCGGAACCTGCGACGGTCACCGGGAGTATCGGGGTTATGATCGCGTTCCCGGTCCTCACCGATTTCATCGAGAAGGATCTCGGGAGCAACGTGGAACAGTATCACAGCGGAAGTGCTTCGTCTGTGCTTGATCCTTTCCGCCGCTGGAACGAGAGGGATATGATAGCGGTCGGACAATTCATGAACGAGATGTATGCGGAATTCAAGACGAGGGTTTCCGAGGGGAGGAAGCTCAGTTTGTCCCGTGTCGACGAACTGGCACAGGGAAAAGTCTACACCGGGAAGCAGGCGAAGGACCTTGGCCTTACGGATGATTACGGCGGACTTGATAAGGCTATCGAATACGCGGCCGATGTTGCCGGCATATCGGGCGGTTACCGGGTGAAGATGTTCGTGGTGCCGGGGTTTGGTCTGGGAAGCATTTTCAGGGCAGGGGCGGAACTGTTCGAGCGGCTGTCAGATTGAATACGAACCGCCGAATTTATATTTTCTAATGTCAACATAATAATTGGAGCGTAATTAAAATGAAGAAAAGATTGTTCACGCCAGGGCCTACGCCTATTCCGGAAAGCGTGATGCTTACCATGGCGGAGCCTATAATTCATCACAGAAATCCTGAGTTTGTTGAAATACTTACAAGTGTCAATCAGAACCTGAAATATCTTTTCCAAACTAAGAACGAAGTCCTGACTCTGACGAGTTCGGGAACGGGGGCGATGGAAGCCTCCGTCGTTAACCTCCTCTCCGCCGGTGACAAGGCGATCTTTGTCAACCAGGGCAAGTTTGGCGAGCGTTGGGGGGAGATAATGAAGGCCTATGGCGTCGAGCCTGTTGAGATAAAGGTCGAATGGGGAACAGCGCCAACACCTGATATGATACTGGAAGCAATCAAGAAGAACCCTACGGTTAAGGCAGTCTACATCACGCACAGCGAGACGTCCACTGGGGTGTTCACGAACATTAAGGACATCGCCGCGGCAGTGCACGAGAAATACGACATCGCGGTGGTTGTGGACGGGATCACTTCGGTCGGCGCTCATGAGATGCGCTTCGACGATTGGGGGCTCGATGTGATAGTGACCGGTTCGCAGAAGGGGCTTATGGTACCGCCCGGACTCGCTTTCGCGGCGCTGAGCGACAGGGCCAAGAAGATGCTCGAGACGTCGAAGCTTCCGAAGTACTATTTCAGCTTCAAGAAGGCGCTCAAGTCGCACGCCGGCAACGATACTCCTTTCACCCCCGCGATTACGCTCATCATCGGCCTCGAGAAAGCGCTTCGGATGATCAAGGAGGAGACAGTCGAGACTATCTGGCAGAAGCACAAGGTCCTTTCCGAAGCCGTGCGAAGTGGCTGCGAGGCCATCGGTCTAAAACTTTTCGGCTCGCCTGCCTCACATGCCGTTTCTGCCGTCAATGTTCCTGAGGGCGTCGACTACTCGAAGTTCAACAAGATCCTCAAACAGAAGTACGGAATAACAACCGCGGGAGGACAGGATCATCTCAAGGGCAAAATCTTCAGAGTGTCGCATCTCGGTTACTACGATGAGGTTGATATTGTCGGAGTGGTCGCGGCGCTGGAGTGGACGCTCCAGGATCTGAATTTCAAATTCCAGCCGGGTGCCGGAGTGACTGCCGTCCAAAAAGTGTTCGCGAAGTATGCTGAAGTTACAGCGGAGGTCGTGAAGTGAAAGTGGAAAATTTATTGTTGATGCCTTTCGACAGGCATCTGAAGGAGTTGTTTGACTGATGAAGATTCTCATAACAGATCCGATTGAACAGGTTTGCACCGACATCCTCCAGAAGGAGGGGATGCAGGTGGACGCGAAGCCCGGTCTCCCGGCCGATGAGATAAAGAAGATAATCGGCGGGTATGATGCCCTGATAGTCAGAAGCGGAACGAAAGTTACCGCGGACATTATATCAGAAGCGCAGCAGATGAAGGTTATCGGACGCGCCGGCGCGGGAGTCGACAACATCGATGTCAGCGCGGCGACCCGAAAGGGAATCGTCGTGATGAACACGCCGGGCGGGAACACGATATCGACTGCCGAGCACACCATGGCTCTCATGATGGCGATGGCCCGGAACATTTCGCAGTCCCATCACAGCCTGCAGGAAGGGAAGTGGGACCGCAAGAAGTACATGGGCACTGAGCTATACGGGAAGACGCTCGGCGTCATCGGACTCGGGAAGGTTGGCCGGGAAGTCGCGGAGCGGGCAAAGGCCTTCGGCATGAGCGTAATTGGCTACGATCCTCTCCTCGCCGGTGAGATGGCATCCAAGCTCGGGCTCGAGACGGTAGCGCTGGAAGAGATCTTCAAGCGCTCGGATTTCATAACCGTGCACACCCCTTTGACCGAGGAAACTCGCGGCATACTTGGCGAGAAGGCGTTCGCGCTCTGCAAGCGCGGCGTCCGAGTAATAAACTGCGCGAGGGGCGGGATCATCGACGAGGTTGCGCTCCTTAATGCGCTCGAAAGCGGACAGGTTGCCGGCGCCGCTTTCGACGTGTTCGTTAAAGAGCCCCCGGTGGACAATCCGCTCCTCAAGCATCCGAAGGTCGTTGCCACTCCACACCTCGGCGCATCGACAGAGGAGGCACAGGAAAAAGTCGCGAAGCAAATCGGCGAGCAGCTCGTTGATTTCTTCAAGGGGAGAGGAATCGTCGGCGCGGTGAACATAGTTGACTACCAGACCGCCGTGAGCGACGAGCTCCGCTCGTATCTCGTCCTTGCTGAGAAGATAGGCTCCCTGCACGCGCAGCTTCTCAACGGTAAGATTAAGTCAATCAACGCATCCTATCGCGGCGGCGTGCTTCAGAAGTCGACAGAGCTCCTATCGACTGCCCTCCTCAAGGGACTCCTCGATAAGATGATGTACGCCCCCGTCAATTTCGTCAATGCCTCCGTCATAGCCGCCGATATGGGAATAGTGGTCAGCGAGACGAAGGAGCAGGACGGCGAGCATTATTCCCAGCTCCTGACGGTGACGGTTCAGACCGACAAGGAAGAACGCTCGATTTCCGGGACAGTCTTCGGTGAGAACGAGTTGAGGATAGTTGGAATCGACAAGTTCCACTTCGAGCTCGTGCCGGAAGGTTTATTGATGTTCTATTCGAACATCGACCGACCAGGAATGCTTGCCGGTGTTGGCAGCGTGCTTGCCGCGAACCGCGTCAACATTGCGGGAATGTCGCTCGGCAGATCGGCCCCTGGAGAGAAGGCTATCACGGTTATGAGCGTAGACAGCGACATACCAGATAGTGCGATGCAGGAAATCTCGAAGATCGAAGGGGTCTTTGAGGTAAAGACAGTCAAGCTGTAAAACCAATAATCGCGCATTGCCCGGGGGAGGTGGATTTTCCTCCCACCGGGCCTGCGCTTAATATCCACCGTTACCCCCCGCCGAACAAGTTTTAGTCGCACCTCCTTTTTGCTTGACAAACAAAAAAGGGGAGATTATATTGCACTGGAACTTATGCTAACAGTCGTGCTAAGCAGGTTCAGTAGTCAGTTGGATTTTTAGAGTTTCGCAGGAGCGCTGTGAGCAGTACTCCTGCGTTTTTTTTTTGTCGTGCAGTACTACGGTCGTGCGTGGTACGGATGTGCGATGATTTTCAGGAGGCAGTTTCTGGGCTAGTTCGTGCAAGACAGACCCTCCGTCGCACCATAGCAGCAGCCATAATCTGTTAACCCATCTTGAAGGCACGCTGCGATACTCTCCTGTTACGCGCTAGCTTCAAATAAGCGCCTACCTGAGCAACTGTAAGGAGAACACTTGCGGCTTTGCGTCGGAGAAGTGTCGTTCCCTTTTTACCGTCCAATCAATCCCACACTCAAGGAGGCAATATGAAACGAACCGGTATGATCGGACTGGCTAGTATTATGATTGTCATTCTGATTGTAAGCTTGTCCGGGTGCACTGATGTGAATCAGACGAATGCGCCGCCGACCGATTATCGGTC
>JAKAMG010000043.1 GCA_021812985.1 Bacteroidota bacterium | reverse complement strand
ACTCTCTCCAGTTTCCGAAAGAAAAATCAGTTAAAGGACGCTATGTAAATACCTGACAGTTGCTCTTCCTATGTATTTCGGTTACTACAAATAAATCTTTAGCGTTCTTAACAATAATTATTAATTTCTTTTCATGAGAAATTGCCGGCCGTCATCATAACGTCAAAAACAGCACAATTTGAGGGGTAGGAAGAATTCGACGCCGGAGTGTGGCTTACGTGGGGGTCAGAAAGGTGGATTTGCGGGAGCGGGTGGCCAGGGGATGTTTTTGATCCTCCGGAGCCGTCATGCAGAAGGCGGTTTGATGGAAGAGGCTGCCGTCAGCGGCTTTGCAGCTCCCTTAGTGTCTTGATAAGAAAGAGCACTTCCGCCTCAGTATTATAGTAATGTGGTGACACCCTTATGAGCCCCTGGCGGACGGCGACCTCGATCTTAGAATCGGCGAGTCTGACCGCGTATTTGTCGGCCTCATCCACGAAGATCGAGACTATCCCTGCCCGTTCGCGGCGCTCTCCTTCCACGTAAGCCTTCGTTCCGAGATCGCGGAGCCCTGAGAGAAGGAGGTCGCTCAAATCAAGTATATGTTCCTCTATCCTGTCTATGCCAACCTCCAGAAGCGTCGACAGCGATTCATGGAGACTCGTGATGCCGATATAATTGAGCGTGCCGTTCTCGTATCTCCGCGCGGTTTCGTCGAGATCGAGCCTGTACCTAGTGAAGTCACCGAAGAAATTCTTTATACTAGTCCAACCGAGATAAGCCTGATTCAGTTTCGACTGGATTCCAGGAGACACGTATGCGAAAGCGATACCCTGCGGACACATCAGCCATTTCTGTCCCCCCGTCGCTAGGAAGTCTATATTCATTTTCGTAACGTCGATCTGTACCACGCCGGCCGACTGAATGGCATCCACAGAGAATATGATCCCGCGCTCCCTGCAGAGCGCTCCGATCGCTTCCAAGTCAGACCTGTAGCCGGTCAGGAACTGGACGTGACTTATCGAAATCAGTTTAGTTGCCGGCGTGATGGCGGCTTCAATATCTTCCAGGAGAATTCGACCGTCACGATTTCTTACGAAGTCGACCTCGACGCCAAAGCGCTTGAGGTTCAGGAACGGATATACATTCGCAGGGAATTCAATATCATCGAGCAAAACCCGGTCGCCTGGTTTCCAGTCGAGTCCTGTGGCGAGGAGGTTTATCGCATTTGTGGTGTTATCGAAGAAAGCCACGCGATCAGGGGTCGCGCCTACGAGTCTCGCCGCGAACTCCCTGGCCTCGTTGAGTATAGGCTGGAAGAGGAGGTAGTTGTCTATCTTCGTCTCGCTTCGCTCGTGTACGTATTTGTGGACCGCCTCGACGACTCTGGTAGATAGTGGGCCCGTGGCCGCATGGTTGAGGTACGTCGTACCCGCGCTTACCACCGGATAAAGGGCGCGATATTTATCGATGTCATATCTAAGCATTGTTGTTGTCCTCGAGTTACGAAACGTGAATGAGAATCGTGCCGCGCACCATTTAAGCCCCGTCCAAATCCGATGCTGCGCTCTTCTGCTTCCAATAGTAATAGACTGGGACGCCTAGAGAGATGAAGGCCAGCCCGGCGAGCGATTGCAGCGGCGCGCTGACTACTGTGTTAACGACGAACAGTGAAGCGACGATAACGAAGAAAAGCGTGGTATAAGGATAGCCGAGAGTCCTGTAAGGTCTATCGATGCCTGGGAGCTTCTTGCGGAACACCAAAACTGACGCGGCCGTGAGGGCGAAGAAAATCCAATCCGCGAAAATCGCGTACGTGATAAGCTGGAGGAAATTTCCGGACATCAGAAGGACAATTACCCACGCGGACTGAAACATTATCGCGTAAGTGGGAGTGCGGTACTTCGGATGAACGTACGCCACCTTCTTAAAGAATACACCGTCCTCGGCCATGGCGTAGTAGATCCGCGGCGCGCTGAGGGTGTATATGCCCGCCGTGCCAAATGTGGAGACGATGATAGCCAGCGATATCATAGTCCCGCCTGCTGGTCCGAGAAACCTCTCTGCGGTATCGGCTGCGACCCGGGTGGTCGACGCGATCTGAGAAACGGGGAGAAGGTAGAGATAGACCACATTGACCAGCATGTAGGCTACGATAACGATCAGGGTTCCGCTTATGATGGCGATGGGAAGGCTCCTCCTCGGTTCCATCGCCTCGCCTGCCAGGAAGGTCGCGTGCTGCCACCCGCCATATGCCCAGAGTACTCCGACCATCGCAAGAGTGAGCGAGGTGGCAATATGTCCCCCCGGAGGAATCAACGGAGTGAAAGGGGTCATGCCGGGCTTTCCAAGGAAAAAGCCAAGTCCGATCAGGCCCGCGATGGCGATCACTTTCAGGACGGTGAATAGGCTCGCGAATGCTCCTCCCATCTTAACACCGAAGTAATTGACACCCGTCAGGAAGATTATGCCTGCAATGGCGGCCAGTTTGACCCCGACGGCAGAGAGATGCACGAAATAGCCAAGATATGAAGCGTAGACCAGAGCTATGGCGGCGAGGCCGCCGGTATTCACCACGAGGAAGTACGCCCAGCCGTACAGAAATCCCCACAGTCCCCCGTATGCCTTGACGAGGTAGACGTAAACTCCGCCGGCCTCCGGCATCATGGCGCCGAGTTCGGCGTATGTTAGCGCGCCGCAGAGAGCCATGACGCCTCCCAATCCCCAAACGAAAAGGATGAGGCCGGGAGACGGTAGGGCACGCGCAATCGACGAGGGGGTCATGAAAATCCCCGCCCCGATGATCGACCCTATGACAATCATTGTCAGGTCGAACGTGTTCAGGCTCCGAGATAGCCCTATGCCGGATTTTTCTTGTAGTCCCGTTGTCAACCCTAATAGCGATTTATGGCACGAAATGATGGAACGCCGCTGAGCCGCGCCGCTAATTCAAACGTGGCAAGTTATCCATCCCGCACAAATGAAACAACTCTAAAGGCCGGTTTGCCGGCTTAGGTATGGCTATTGGGGTGGAGAGTCCCCGTCCCGCGTCGGGCAGGACGGGGAGTCTTTCAAACGCACAATTTGGCGGGGACAATTACGAATGTGCCCGCTCCGGCGCTGTTTCCCTTCGTAGCATATCAAGGAGCTGGGCTATATGCTTCATGTATTCTTCAAGTTCCGAAAGTTTTCTGGTGGCGTTTGCGCACTCGTTGCTGTCACAGAGCCGCATAATCTCGCCGGCGGTCTCATGAAAGTCAGAGTGCCATTTTCCAAGCTCCTCAAAAGCAGGACTCGTCCCGTGACCTGACGCATGCGCTGAATAATACCACTTTCCCAGGTCGCAGCTCCTGTCGTCCAACGCCGCCGAAGAATCGAGCTCTATCTGTCCCTTGACATAACTTTCGAGCCGGGACTTCCAGATTCTGTGAGATGTTTTGACTCTCGCTAAATTTTCAAGATCGAAGAATGAATCGTTTTTCCCATTTCGCGAGGTTTTGCTCCCGTTGATCATCTTGAATGACAAGGCAAGAGAGCGGAGTCCCTCCGTAAGCCTTGTCAGATCGTCCACTCCCTTGGCAATCTGGCTCACCCCGGCAGCAGACTGCGCCGAGACAGCAGAAATCGACTCGACGTTCTTAGATATCAGTTCGCTCGTGCTCGATTGCTCCTCCGAGGCGGCCGCAATGCCGTTCACCATATCCACGGCACTCTGAGTGGCTGACACTATCTTGTCCAGTGATTCGCGTGCCTTCTCGGCAAGCTTTATCCCTTGCTCCACTTCCTTCCTGCCGATCCCCATTTCTCTGACCGCCTCGGCAGTCTCCTGCTGGACAGACTTTATCATGCCGGCGATTTCCTTCGTCGCCGCGGATGTTCTCTCTGCGAGCTTCCGCACTTCATCAGCCACAACAGAGAACCCCCTCCCCTGTTCGCCGGCCCTCGCGGCTTCAATGGCTGCATTAAGAGCGAGAAGGTTCGTTTGGTCCGCAATATCCTTTATGACTGAAACGATGTCACCAATTTTCTCGCTGGCACCGCCTAGCTTCTCAATCGTGGACGCGGACCGAGTGACTGCCTCCGCTATCTCTTTCATCTTCGCCGTCGTGTCTTCGACCACCCTCTTCCCTTCCATCGCGCTTTCGCCGTTCGACGAAGCAAGCGACGCGGACTGCGAGGCGTTCTTCGCATTTTCTGCAATTGTCCTGCTCATCTCTTCAACGGCGGCCGCTGTTTCCTGCGCCTGCGCGGAGAGCTCCTGAGCGCCGGCGGACAGCTCCTCAGCGGAAGTGCTTATTTGCGCCGAGGCGCTCGCCGTCGCTTCTATCGAGCCCTGCACGCGTTCCATCAATGAACGGATGTTCTCCACCGCCTTTGTGAAACCGTTGTACACCCTCCCGATGTCATCGTCCCTGCGGGAAGTCAGCGCTACCGTCAGATCCCCGGTCTTGAACTTCTCCATCTCAACCAGGAACTGTTCTACCGCCATCGATAGATACTCCCGAGAGGATTCCGCTTCCTCGCGAGTCCTCAGAGATTCCTCAGTTGCCTGGCGGGACATCGCGAGCTTCTCGCTGATCTCGGACATCGAACTCTTTATCTTCCCGGTCATCACGTTAAAGGACTCCGTAAGATCGGCGATCTCATCCTTCGAAGTGACACTGACCGAGACGTCTGCGTTGCCGGCGGCAACGGCCTTCGCGGCATCTTTCAGACTGTTTACGTTCTTGGAGAACGACCGCGCGAGGATAGTGACCATAGAGACGCCAATGAGAAGGGCAACGAGAACTATGGCTAGCGCTGACGTCCTGAGACTTGAGATCAACCCTAGCACGCTCGTTCGCTTTTCAGCCGACAGTGCGGCAGCGCGGTTTGAAATCGAGTCGGCAAGGAATTCCATCCGCTCACCATACGTCGTCTCCTTCGCCAGGAGAACGGCGACCCCCCGAGTAGCCGCTGTCCGCGCCGCATCAAATCTCGTCTGGAGTCCAAGTGAGCCTGCCTCGCGCACAAGTGATTCTGCGTTTGAGAAGTAATCGCCTGAGGTCTGAAGCAACGCCTCTGCGTCTCTCTTATTTTCAATTATTGTCGCAGCCTTCAGTATGGTCTCAGCGTCGCTGGTAATCCCCGCCGACAATTCTTTCAGTTCAGAGACACTTCCCGCGTCGTCCGTCACCTGGGCACAAGCCACTATCTGCCGTGCCTTGTCTACGCTGGACTTCAACGTCAGTGCAGACCTGGCAATAGTCATTTGACGATCGACGAGATTGGAAACGTTTGACTGGATCGAACCAAGCGAGAAGACGAACACGCTGATCGCTACGAGCATCAGCATGCCTGCCCCTAGCGCCGCGCCTAACATCTTGGTGAATATTGTAAGTCGCATATAACAGCCTCCAATTTACCCTTAAAATTCCCACGCAGTGCAAACCCGAACCACATACGGGTAGCACTGTAAACACGACTCGACTTTAACAAATTGCGAAGGGGACTGCCCAGTCCTCTTCGTATTTCTATACATCGGAGTTATTTTTGAAATCTTTAGCCCGTTCAGCGAACGGCCGCCGCCCACCCGCCGCAGGAAACAATGACGACAGCTAAAATGAGGCGGGAATGGATTGCACCGTGGTACAGTATTAGGCAAGATCCCCCCCGAAAATGGTCATTTCAGGTCAAAAAGCAAGGACACGTCGCTCCGGCACCTACCGGCAATCTCGCACGACGCCAGCCGGCGTTGGACTGCGCTCTAACCATTGTGGACCTGCGCAGGGGCAAATGACGCGGACTGTCCCCTATCTAACCCCCTTCGCGCCCAAACGCATCAATGGCTCATTGTCCTGCATGTCGAAAGTCTCGATGTCTCTCCCCTCAGTAAGCAGGACTTCAGCGAGGGAGAGAGTCCTGCTTCCAGCCGAGGCGTGCAGGAAGAACAACCTTGCGGCAGAGGCGGCGACAAATCTGTTCCGCACATCAGCCGAGGCCACGGATGCCCTGCGTTGCCTTGGCCCAAATGGAGAAATGATAAGAAGCCCCCCTTCGTCAAGCGAAGCGGACCATTCACTTGGAATTCTCATCCGCTGGATTCCCCTCGCCGGACAAAGAACTATCGGCTGACTCCCTTTCAGGAGCACATCAAACACCATTTTCTCGACGGGCGTTTGGAACCCGCCGATGACCGGCGTTCCGCGGATTCTCAGCTCGTCCGCAAAGTCGTGGCTCTTCCGTACCACCCTTCCGGGGCACTTCCTGGAACAGAACAAAGCCACGAGTTCACCTTTGAACAAATCCGTTTCCCCTATAGCCCAGAGAGTCGGATACCTCTCGATGTTCCATTCGTCTCCCAGCCCCATGAAGAACGCCGGGCTTTTCGAGAAGTCAATTCTCCTCACCTCATGCTTCATACATGCCCCCCGCATCTGCAACTTCTTGTGCAACTTGGCCACCGCTGTACACTGGACTTGCCCGAACGAGTTGGAGACAAATGCGGATCCGACTCCCTCCCTTCAAGCGGCGGCCGGCCAATTGTCAGCTGCCTACTTCACCAGAACCAGTTGCCTGACAAGAGTTCTGTTTTCAAACTTTAGACGTGCGAAATAGATCCCGCTCGGAAGTTTCGATCCATCAAAGCTGGCGGTATATCTCCCCGGAGCCCGGGGCTCGTCGACCAGCACCTTCACTTCCCGCCCCAGGACATCATAAATCTTCAGGGTTACCACGCCGTATCTCGGTATCGAGAAGTTCATGAGTGTCGAAGGATTGAAGGGGTTCGGATAATTGTCCGACAGCGAGAACCCCGCGAGAACAGTCGCCGACGAGATATCTGTGGCAGTGACATTTATCCGAATGGGATAAGACTGAATCAAAGTAGAGTCGGCCGTCGCTATGCTCAGCTTGTAGTAGTAGGTCAATCCGGCCGCGACCGAGCTGTCGACAAAGTCCGATGACAACGGGGGGAGCGTCGTCAGGTAAGAGAAGTCTGCGCCCCCTGTGCCGCGCTCAACTACTATGCTGTCTCCTCCGGTGTATCTGTTCGTCCAATGGAGTTCAATCTTGCCGGGGGAAGGCTCATTCAGCGACAGCCGGTAGGGCGAAGTCGGATAAGTGTGTACCAGTATGTCTTTTATCTCGTTGAAGGTACCTGTCACGCGGTCATATATCGGATAGTTCCCGCCGTCGTCCCAAGCGAATGCACCAACGCCATGCCGAAGAGCCTGATCCACCACGGTCGCGTAGGCGCACATGCGTGAGTTGTAGTCTCCTGTTCTTATGTACCCGAACTCGTCAAGTATGACGGGGATGCCGTTATTCGCCGACCATAGACTGACCTGGTCAAATTTCGTCGCGGTACCGGCTATGTCTGCCATGCCTCCGTATGTTCCCAGGCCAAGCCCGCCAAAGTTCCATGGATCGTATGAGTGGTAGTAACCGATAAGGTATTTGTCGGACGAATCCGGGATAGCAGCCGTCACAAGCTGGTCCGAATTCGACCACTTGTAGCCCGAAAAAGAAACAATGCGAGTCGGATTCGTCCGCCTGATAATCCTGAGCACAGAGGCGTTTAGCGAGTCAGTGTTGGATTCGGACATCGGGTATGGTTCATTGAGAATTTCAAATATCAGACTGTCTGATTTGTTGCTGAATCTAACCGCTATTTGACTCCAAATACTGTCAAACCTGGCAATGCACGAATCGGCGTGAGGTAAGTTAGTCGCAGTGTCGGCAAGGGCATCTTTGAGCCAGCTCTCATGATGGGCATCTATAATGATAATGAGCCCCCTCGACAGTCCCCAGTCTACGACCTCTTCCACACGGTTCATCCAGGTGCTGTCAACGGCATAGGGCGGAACGAGAGAGGTATGTTTGTCCCATGTTATCGGGATCCTCACGGCCGTGAAGCCTGCGCTCCTATAGTCGTCGAACGCCCTCTCCTGCACAGGCGGATTCCCCCATTGCCCTTCGTACGGGGGGTCCATCGTGTTCCCGATGTTGATTCCCCTCTCCATCGATTTCAACGCTTCCTGAGGAGTAAGTTGCGCGTGTGAAATGACAGCGAAACCCAGTAAAACCAGCGGAAGCATGATGCCCTTCATTTTCATCGACCACCTCCGGGCCGGCATGATTTTGAGACGACAATCGACATGAGATTGACAGTCACATCGGCAAGAATACATTTCGGCAATTCTCCTCTCCCCGATCGCACGACGAGTTGAAATTAGTCACGCTCTCCGGCATTGTCAAGCAGCCGAAATTCCGGTGATGGCTCTCGTAATCGGTTCTGAATAAGAATCCCTAAACGCGCACCGCTCACTTGCGACTCCCTTCCATCAATTCATCTCCTGATTTGACATTCGCCCTGCAATGGCCTAAAATACTGTGTCGTGTTCGCATCCCTGTCAGTGGCTCTTCGTGAACACTGGTGAACAGGCGTTGGGAGGATGTTTTCAAAGATGGATATGATCTTCCATTTACTTCTTATGACAATGGCGGCGCTCGGAACTCCTCCGGCGGGAGGTGACGTCGAGACGCTGCGAGTCGGTTCTTCAGCGCCGGGCTTCAACCTCCCAGGGGTTGACGGGCGTAATTGGAATCTGCAGGATTTTTCTGACAGCAAAATCCTGGTCGTCGTTTTCACATGCAACCATTGCCCTACAGCGCAGTACTATGAGGAACGGCTGAGAAGAATCGCGACAGAATACAAGAACAGCGGGGTCGCAGTTGTCGCGATCATGCCCAACGATCCTAAAGCAGTCAGATTGGACGAGCTCGGATGGAGCGATCTCGGCGACTCGTTCCCGGAGATGAAAATACGTGCTCGCGACCACGCATTCAATTTTCCATATCTGTACGACGGAGATAGCGAGCAGGTCTCGCGTGCGTATGGTCCCATTGCCACCCCGCATGTCTTCGTCTTCGATTCGACCCGGAGTCTCCGCTACGTCGGCGCCATCGACAACTCGCAGCGGATAGCTCACGTCACGAGGGATTATCTTCGCGACGCCATAGACGCAGTCCTGGCCGGGAGAACCCCTCCGGTCACGGAGACTAAGGCGGTCGGCTGCTCCATCAAGTGGGCGGACAAGAAGGGGCTGACCAGGGAGTACCTCGAGAGGCTGAAGGCGGAACCGGTGTCGCTATCGATCGCCGATACCGCAGAAATGAGAGAGCTAAGAGAGAACGGGTCGGGCAAATTTCGGCTCGTGAATTTCTGGGCAACGTGGTGCCCTCCCTGTATCGTCGAGTTCGAAGACATTGTAACTGTCAACCGGATGTACCGGCATCGAGACTTCGAGCTGGTGACGGTTTCCATCGACGACACCGACAAACGTTCAGCCGTCATTGATTTCCTTAAGGAGCGACATGCCTCGAACCGAAACCTCATTCTTGACTCAGGCGACAGGGAGAGGCTAATGGCTGCATTCGATCCTAAGTGGCAGGGAGCTGTACCATATACCGTAATTATCGATCCGGAGGGGGAGGTTCTCTATCGTGAGACCGGAAGCGTGGACATACTGGCAGTCAAGCGACTACTCCAAAGAGAGATGAATTCAAGGAAACCCTGGTAGTAAACAGGACCAGCGAGGCCGTACCAGGCATGGCATATCAGTCAGAACTGTCCTGATGCCCGTGCTTCGGCGGACAGTAAAGACTCACGGACGCGATCTAAGTTCCTTCACACTTTTCAGCCACGAAGACAGAAACCGCCCTCAATGCTTGAACAGTCCGTTCAGCAGGCTGTTGGCCTTGTTCTTCAGCATATCCTGCTGCTTCTTCAGTATGTCGTTTTGTTTCCCCTGAAGCATTGCAATGCCATCGTTGACGTAGCTGTCGTAACCTTTGAGCTGCGTCATCACGGCATCGCGCTTTTGAGCGAGAAGAGCTTCATACTCCTTTTCCTTGGCGGCAATCTGCTGGTTCAACTTGTTCCGCAGTTCATTCTCGAAGCTGGCCAGCTCTGCACCGAGGACGGCCTTCGCCCTGGACGCAAGTTGGTTGTCAAGGTCGGTCGAAAACGCCATCTTGAACTGATTTCCGGCATTCCACATCCTCAGGTCGACGTTGAACGCCTTCACTGACTGAAGCACCTGCTGTACTATGTGCTCGACTTCATTTTTCGGCTGCGTCTCAAAGACGACATTCATGTTCGAAAATTGTATCTTCGACTCCGAGTCAAACGAGTTTCCCGGGACCTTGACATAAATGGAAGCCTCCGCATTGATACCCTCCACTTTAGATGGAAGGAAGTCCGACCTGCCAAGAGTCATCGTTCCGATCCTCGCGCCAGTGAGCTCCGCCTGGTACACGTCGAGAGGTACGTCTGTCCTTCTGTCAAAGCTCGCGTCAAGCTTCAGCGTTTCTGATGCCCCCTTTCTGATCAGAAGGTCGATGGTCATCGGCTGGCCGGTTATGCGCTGGTTGTCTGTGATATTGCGGACGGTACCGCTCGCGTAGAAATAGTCGGGATTCTGGGATTTGTCCGTCCCTCCGGAGATGACTATCTTCTTTATCCAGAACTTCGGATACCCCCTTTCCTCGGGAAAGCGAATATTTTGCCCCTTCAACCGCGGCGGACTCGGCTCCTTCTGCGTCTGCTGCATCGAGGCGATATGCTTGTGAGCAAAAGCAATCCAGTACATGTACTTGTCCGCCGTCGCCATGATGTCTTTCCCAAGAACAAGCTGGGACAGCCCTTTCATGTTCACGTCAGGGAGTCTTGCAAGCGAAACGATATGGTTGTAGTCCTGGTTGACCGCATCATTAATCGCCTTGGCAGATGAGACGAACGAGGTCACCTGGTTCGTCAAAGCCGTTTCCTGCGTAGTGAAAGTCTGCTTAACCTCGTTGGCAGTGTTGATACCATCCTTTACGGTATTGAGGGCGGAGGCGATTTGATCCACCGTCTTAAGCTGGTTAACGTCGATAGCTCTTATGTTTGTCTCTGCCGTCATGAGCTTCTGCTTTGTCTGCTCGATCTCGCCTAACGTGGTCTGCCACTGCGCGCTCGCCGCCTGAAGCTGCCCCTTCAGCGAATCGATCATCCGGTAAGACTGCAGGTTGTTTGGGTTCGTCAGGCTGTCTACGTTGAGTACCTTCTTCACCGACGCGATATCGAAGTTCGGCGTCTGGAGCTTATTCACTCCGAGTGCAGAAGAGGCCTCGGTCATCAGCGAAGAAAAGATAGAGGGTCCGCCTGACGGTTTCGAGGCCGCCGGTTTCTTCGGGAGCGCCCCGCTCGTCGTCCGCTTCGTACCAAGGATAAGGTTGTTGACCTCCATCGACTCGATGATATACTTCCCTCTCAGAAGCTGTCCAAAGTTGAGCGCGAACTGAACTCTTCCAGTCTGAAAGAGGTTCTTCATCGGCTCTTTTGGATCGGCGACCTGAAGTCCTTGCCATTTCAATCCGATGGGTGACACGGAAACCGAAAGCCTTGTAAACTCGACCTTGGCTCCTGTCATCGCCTCACCGGCCGATTCAAGAGCCGAAGTAACCCAGCTGTCCATGAACAAATAGACGACTATCGATATAACTACGAGCGGGATCAGCGCGAAATAGATGAACTTCTTTCTCATCTTTATACCCCCATGCTCCTAACCCGCTGGTACCACTGTATCAGCGATGACCTGTTAAGGACCTGATATATCTTCCACTTCTCCACTTTTTCGTGAATGTGAGTCCGATAAGCCACGACGAACTTTTTCATCCCGAAATAGACCGGTACCGACAAGATGATTCCGGAGACGAAGCTTCCGAGCACAACGGTGTTATAGAAACGGCTCAGCGGGGCAAGCGGGGCGTTGTAGAGATATGTCCAGAAGACGTGCAGTGCCGTGACGTCCACAAGGAGGAAATATCCGAAGCTGTGGAAGATGGGGTCGAGGAGGTATGCGATGAGCGCAAATGAGCCATAGGCAAAAAGAGCGGCGGACAGATTGACATCTATCATGAATATGACTAGCCAGATTACGACCCCTTGCAGAGTAAGTGACGGGGACAGTCCGACGATCGCTCCCAGGGCGAAAGCCCCGGCGATTTGTTTGGGCGTCTGTCCCGCACGCAGAATCTTTAGAAAGTTGGTGACAAACTTGATCCAGAACATCACTCCTCCTTCAAATCGTAAGAAATGCTCAGCAACTCTTTGGCGCGACCCAGCGCCTTTTCAAAAAAAATATTATATGGCCACTCGAAAATCAAAAGTTTTCTGAGGCAACGCCCCCAATCGGGGGTACGTGGATTGCCCGGAGGGACTCAGTCCCCGGTAGTCTAAGCACGGGGCTCTGGTAATGTTCCAGAGGATCTCGGTCTAACGCCGGATCAGAAAATTAGATCATAGTTGAATCTCACACCCCTCCCTGGCATCGGGATGAAATCCTTTATGACGGAAAGGTTGTCACGGTAGACCTGATTGAGTAGGTTGTCGCACTGGAGAGATATGTTGTGGACGGTACTTCCAGAGACAAGCCGGACGCCGAGTCCGATATTCACAACGCCGTACCCCGGAGTATACGTATCACCTTCGCCGAGGCGGTTCTGGCTCGCGGCAAGGCGCCACTCCACGAATCCCGAGAGAATGTCGCCGACATACCTGACACGCGTGAACCCGTGAAGAGGAGGAATGAACGGAAGTGGCACATTGTTCCTGGAATCCTGGGCGTTGACGTAACTTGCGCTCACATCGAATGCGACGTGGTTGACCGGTTCAACTCCGGCAGTCGCCTCGAACCCGTACAGCCTTGCGTTTGTCGCGGAAAATTCCCTCACTGGAAGATTCTGGAGTGTATCCCCGTTGAGATAAGCGTATATGTAGTTATTAATGAAATTTACATACGGTGTCAGCTCAAATGAGAAGTTCGTGAAGTGTCCCTTCAGAGAGGCGTCTACCCCGACAGCTGTTTCAGGTGACAGATTAGGATCACCGACGGAGTATGTATTGCTGGCAGCATCAGCCCCCTGTGCAAAGAGCTCCTGAACTGTCGGCGCGCGAAAAGACCTGGCGAGGCTGAGCGAGCCGGTGAGATTGGAAGTGAACTCGGACACGGCTCCGAGCGAGGCCGTCACCGCGTCGTGCGACCTCGAGACATCCAGTGTCCGGAAGACAGGGTCCTGCGATCCCGCGAAGGGCTGAGTGTGAATACTATTGTAGTCGTACCTTACGGCCCCCTGGAAGCGGGTCTCGTCGCTCAGCAGGTATTCCTCGTAAAGATATCCCGCAATACCGGTGGTGATGGAGTTGGGGCCGAGCGGCTGGTCGCCTTCAATCTGAAGGTTGTCGATCTCCGTCCAGAGTCCGACGGTTCCCCGAAACCTTCCGACCTGCGAGTGCATGACCTGAATAGTCGCATTCAATGTTTGTTTATGAAAGAAATTAGCCTGCGGGTTCGAGATGCCAGTGGAATCCTGTGCGGTCGGGTATTCTGAATGGTCGTAGTCGACGAAGTCCGCGTTAAGCCTGACCTGCCTGACGGCCTCCCCTCCGACGGCCCAAAGCCCGCGCAGTTCCACAAGATTCTTCTTCTGCTCTATGAGTGAAGTGGAAGGAGGATCGATGCTCCAATCGGAATTAGGGGGAGTGCCAGGTATGCCGTAAGTCATTTCAAAATGCCTGTAACCGGCGCCGATCATCCCAAAATCACCCTGATAGGAATATCCCACTCCTTCCTGCTGGGCACGCGAAAAAGACTGAGGCATTCGGCTGAGCTCGAAACTCTTCACGCCGTCATAATAACTTCCCGTTGGTATTCTGGTGTCCTGAGCATGCGAACCACCTGCCGACACGCTTAGCGCACTCCCGCCGTCACTGTAAACGCCGTTGAAATATCCCGAGTACAGATCGCTCACAGAGTTCCCGGCAAGAGAGAGCGTACCGGAGAAAGGCTCGGAGGAAAGAGTCGGGACTGTATTAGTAATTACGTTTATCAAACCGCCGATCGCGTTCGGGCCAAACATGATGCTCGCCGGCCCCCTGACGACATCGACCTGCGCTATGCTGAGAGGCAATATCGGGACTGCATGGGCAGGGTCGTATGTGGAGACGTCACCCATGCGGAGCCCGTCCTGGAGAACCAGGACTTCGTTGTCGGAGAGACCGCGCACCATCGGCCTGGATGGAGCCGAGCCGTTATACCTGACACTTACTCCCGGCATGTCCGATATCTCTCTGGCGAAACTCTCACCGGGTCCGGAATGCATTTGTTCCCTCGTCATCGACTCGGTCGGCTGATACTGTTCATCTGCGGGCCTCGCGTACGGGGAAGCTGACACGACAACCTCTTCCGAGACGATAGCGGAAGGATTCAGGCGCATTGTTACGACCGCCGCTGCATTATCGACCTTGACACTCTTTTCTGCCGAGGCATAGCCAATGCATCTCACGAAGAGCCTGTAGTTACCGTTGGGAACATCATCGAAGACGAACTCCCCGTTACTCTCGGTGTACGTCGCGCGGTCAATCCCGAGAAGACGAACAGTCGCTCCGGCCACCGGTTTCTTTCCGGCAACCACCTGCCCGCGGACAGAACCGACGTCTATCTGGCCGGCATACGACACCTTCGCCAGGTTAACTGCGATGACAAAAGTCAGAAGGGCGGCAAGAGCATTGACAGAATTGGACCTAACGGCATACCTGCGTTGAGCGCGTGATTTCATCAGACTTCACCCTACTTTTTCCTAATAACCTTAAATGGACTTCAAGATTACAGACGGATCGATGTCGACGCCGTTACGAAATTTCATCCCCTGACATCCGGCGTACCACGATCTTCGTCAAGATTCCATGGCGCTTCCAAAACAAAGACGGCGGACCGTTACCGGCCCGCCGCTTAGTTTCATTTTCCGATTTCGAAACTGATTCAGGCTTCGGGAGTTTCCTGAGGCTTTTCCTCAGACGTGTGGGCCTCGGTCGCTTCAGTTGATTCCTTTTGCTCCTTTGGCTTCTTATCGGCCGTCCGCGGCTTGCGCTCACGCTTCTCGTTGGGATCGATGCCGTGCGCGACGAGAAACTCGTTGTACTGTACCACGTCCTTGTCCTTGAAATACTCGGACACGCTCAGGACAATTCGCTTTCCGTCCTTGTCGAATTCGATCACCTTGAAGTTCAGCGTCTCGCCTGCCGGGAAGTGGGCAGCGAAATTCTTAAGATTTACAGGCGCCATGTGAGAATGAGGCACAAATCCGTCGACTTCGCCCGGAAGCTCGACAATCGCACCCTTCTCGATATGACGCACTATCTTTCCCTCGACTTCGTTTCCGACTTTAAACTGCTCCACGAACTTATCCCATGGATTGTCCAAAGCCTGCTTGTGGCCAAGCGAAATTCTCCTCTGCTCCTTGTCGACTGCGAGGACGACGACTTCTATTTCATCTCCGCGCTTCACGAGCTCGCCGGGGTGGCGAACCTTCTTCGTCCATGACAGATCGGAAATGTGTATGAGTCCGTCAACTCCTGACTCGAGTTCCACAAACACACCAAAGTTCGTGAGGTTGCGGACGATTCCTTTGTGCTTCGAATCGACAGGATACTTTTCGATGAGCTGCTCCCAGGGATCCGGCTCGAGCTGCTTCAGGCCGAGGGAGAGTTTCTTGTTGTCCTTGTCGAGGCTTAGAATGACGGCTTCGACAGTCTGCCCCATGGAGACCTTCTGCGAAGGGTGCTTCACATGCTCTGTCCAGCTCATTTCGGAAATATGAATAAGGCCTTCGATTCCCTTTTCAATTTCAACGAACGCGCCGTACTCCGTAAGAGAAACGACCTTTCCGGCCACCTTCTGGCCGACCTGGTACTTGTCTTCGATGTGCTTCCACGGTTCGGGCTGGAGTGCCTTCATCGAGAGGGAGATGCGCTTTTTCTCTTCGTCGAAGTCGGTCACAACGACCTGTATCTTCTGATCGAGTTTCACGATTTCAGAAGGATGGTTCACGCGGCCCCACGAAAGGTCGGTGATATGTATGAGACCATCGACTCCGCCCAGGTCCACGAACACTCCGAATTCCGTGATGGCCTTGACAGTGCCTTCGAGTATGAGACCCTTCTCGAGCTTCGAGAGGATGCGCTTTCTTTGTTCTTCAAGTTCCGCTTCGAGGAGAGCCTTATGGCTTACGACCACGTTCTCGGCGGCTTCATTAATCTTCACGACCCTGAAATCCATAGTTCTTCCGACGTAGGCGTCGAAATCACGGACCGGTCTGACGTCCACCTGTGATCCGGGGAGGAACGACTCGAGTCCCATGAGGTTGACCATCAAACCGCCCTTGACGCGGCGAAGGACGGTTCCCTGGAGGACCGTCTGGTTGTCGTGAGCGCTGACGATGCGGTCCCAAATCCTTATGAAGTCGGCCCGCCGCCTCGAAAGGACGACCTGACCGTCCTGGTCTTCGACGCTGTCGAGGAAAACCTCAACCTCGTCTCCGGCCTTGAGCTCGTTCAAATTCGGGAACTCAATTTTCGGAACCAGTCCCGAGGACTTGAAGCCGATGTCAACTATGACGTCGTTTTCCGTGAGCCCTATTATGCGTCCCTTTACAATCTCACCTGCATCGAACTGTTTAAGACTCTTGTCGTAAAGATCGACCATTTCCTTTAGCTCTGATTCGCTGTACGGCGAGTCTTCACCTGCGAGGATCTTCACCTTGCCTGATTGCGGTCTCCTTCGTGTCACCTCATCTGAGCCTTGCATTACCATAGATTCCGTGGCCTTTGTTTCTTCCGCCATTAAATCTCTCCTTATGAAGCCATGAGCGTTGCGCTCTCGGCCGAATTTGTTTTGATCACCCGCACCGAACTCAAGCCGCGGTGAAATCCGACGCTGGGTGTGTTGAGTTTGTTTGACATCAGTTATTTTGAGCGGCTTTCTGAAAAACTTCTTTGTCTATCCTCTCTATCGCGGCTCCGACCTTTTCCATGAGCCACTGAGGAGTCGAGGTCGCGCCCGTAACACCTACGCTCTCAGCCCCCTCAAACCACTGTGGGTTGAGTTCATCCTCGCTTTCGACGAAATAAGTGGAAGGATTTTCTTCCCTGCAAATCTCGTACAATACCTTGCCGTTGGAACTCGTCTTCCCCGCTACAAATACCACCACGCTGTTTTGCATGGCAAACTCGCGGAGTTTCTTATCTCTTCCCGAAACCTGACCGCATATCGTGTCCTTAGCAAGGAAAGTCTTCGCTATCTCCTCCATCGTCCCGACGACAAGGTCTCTAACCTTTCCCTGGAGAGCTTCCTTGATGGCATAGAAGGTAGGCTTGTCCATCGTCGTTTGGGAGAAGAGAACTGTCTTTCTAGAGAAGTCGACCTTAGTAAGCGCCTCCTCTACCGACTTGACGACGATCGCCTCGTCGTTGCAGACGCCCCGAAGCCCTATGACCTCCGCGTGATCCTTCTTCCCGAATATTACGATCTGATAATTTTCGTCATAAAATTTCTTAATCCGCTCCTGCAGCTTCGTGACGACGGGACACGTGGCGTCTACGATTTCCAAGTTATATTTTTTCGCGATCTCGTATGTTGAAGGGGGCTCGCCGTGAGCTCTTATCAGCACCTTGGCGTCTTTTATGCTTTCAAGATCTTTGTGAGAAATCGTCGCGAGTCCCTTCGCGCCGAGCCGGTCAATTTCCTGAGGGTTGTGTATGATGTCGCCGAGCGAATAGAGCTTGCCTGATCTGGCAAGTTCCTCTTCCGCGAAATCAATTGCTCTGACGACCCCCCAGCAGAAACCGCTGTACTTATCTATATTTACCTTCATCGTCTTTGCATCTCCTCTTCTCCGACGGCCGCTTCTTTAGCATAATTCAGTATAATCTCAACTTGTTCATCGATCGTCAGCCTGGTCGTATCGATCTCGATCGCGTCGTCCGCTTTCTTCAAGGGACTTGCCTCGCGCGTCGAATCCTTGAAATCTCTCTCCTTCAATTCTTTTACGACGCGGATTATCGGGAGCTCAATTCCCTTTTCGGAAAGCTCCTCCTGTCTTCGCCGCGCCCGTTCCATTATATCGGCTACCATGTAGAATTTCAGGTCGGCATCAGGAAACACGACCGTGCCGATGTCGCGGCCGTCCATGACGCAGCCCTTGCGCAAGCCTATCTCCCGCTGCCGCGCGACCATGAGTTCTCTCACGGCAGGATATGAACTCACCAGACTGACGTTCTTTGTCACCTCTTCAGATCTGATCTCTTCGGTCACGTCATGACCATCGAGCATGACACGGAGGTTACCTCCGTCTTCGAGGGAAATCTTCGTGACTTTCGTGAGGTTGACTACCGCTGTTTCGTCGGCTGGATCTGTGTTTGAGGTCAAAACTTTCAGAGTCATCGCCCTGTACATCGCGCCTGTATCGATATAGAGATATCCGAGTTTACGCGCGACGATTTTTGCGGTGGTGCTCTTCCCCGAGCCCGCCGGACCGTCGATGGCTATGAAAATTTTCTTCAAACCTTTCCTTTTCAGCGTTTTTCCGATGCTCTAGTTTGTCATCGGGGCATTAAATTTAGCCCCTGTACCCCAAACAAGCAACGTCGGACCGCCAACGGAAGGTCGGGCACAAGCCTCACGGGACCCGTAAAATCAGATCCCGTGAAGCGCCTACACCTTTTAACCCTTTTCCCTCGCCCATCTCAGCAACTCGCCTAATTTCGGACGTTTACCGTAGACGAGAATGCCGATACGGAATATCCTCCCCGCCGCGATCATGCAGAAGTAGGTCGTCGCGACCAGGATTGCGGCCCCGGAAAGGAGTTCCCACAGGTCGGGAGTCTGAATTGGTATCCTGAACGCCATCATAGTTGGCGTCAGGAGCGGAATGAGGCTCAGTATCTTTATGTATGCAGCGTTGGGATTTTGTATGACTAGCGCCGCAAGGACAAACGGGAGAAATAAAAGCATCATGACGTAAGTTGTCGCCTGCTGTGCTTCCTGCTCCGTAGTTACCGGAGCGCCGGCCATCACAAAAATCGACGAGTAAAACAGGAAGCCGAGTATGAAGAAGACGCCTTCCCACCAGACGCTCGAAGGTATGGTGACGAACGCGGCAAGCGGGCCCGCGAACGAGACCCCGACCAACGCCCATACCACGAGCTGAGTCGCACCGAGCAGGCTTAGCCCAAGGATCTTACCCGTCATGATCTCCTCGGCCGTGCTGGAAGAGAGAAGGACTTCCACTATCCTGTTCGATTTCTCCTCCACAACGCTCCTCACGAGAAGCTGGCCGGAAGTGACAACAAAGATCGCTAGTATCACCATGAAGATATAACCAAGCACGAAGCCGGAGCCGGCCTCCGCCTTCTCTTCCTTCCCCTCCTTCGAAAGCTTAACGGTCTCCAGGTCCACCGGCTTGGTCACGTCTGCCACAATCTTTTGCGCGACGCCCTCACGAAGAAGTTCGTTGGAGACGAGTATGTCTTTAACCGCAGACTGGAGCCTGCCGATGTCCCTGAAGTTGGAGACATTCTCCGATACGTACTGGAATTTTCTCGTGTTGAATATACTCGTGTCAATCAGGACGTAGGAGGAAAACTTCCCGCTGAGGACCATCTTGTTGGCGTCCTCTCGCGCATTGGGTCCTGGCTGGACAACGATGACGCTATAGTTTGGTTTTCCATCGGCGAGCTTGTATTTCTCCCCGAGGCTGGCGTTCAGCCTCCCGGCTATCTCACCGGTGGAATCTATAATACCGATCCTGACGGTCGACGTGGCCGCCTTGTTCATCAACAGGGACGGAACGATTGTCATCACCATCATGAACACCGGCATGAGAATGAGCGACACGATGAACGCTTTTTTCCTGACCTTCTCGATGAATTCCCATCGGGCGATTACCAGAGCTTTTTTAATCGACATTTTCGACTCCGCTCCTGTCTGATTTCACTGCATCTATGAATATTGTATTAAGCGACGCTTCTTCCACGGTAAACCTGGTGACGTCCACAAGTGACACTGCCTGCCGGAGAAACTCATGACGGCTCAACCCATCATTGAGCCTCACCTCGGCATAGTTCTCATAAAGGTCCATTGCCGCAACGCCGGTTAGACTCCGAAGCTTCGATGAATCTCCCTCGAACTCCATGTGAATCGAATTATTGCCGTACTTCCGCTTGACCTCGCCGAGCTCACCGTAGATCACCACTTTCCCCTTGTTGATGAGGCATATCCGGTCGCACAGTTTTTCGGCCTGGTCCATTTGATGCGTCGAGAAGATTATCGTTCTCCCATCGGACTTCAGTTCCCTTATCATATCCTTGAGAACTATTTGATTCACAGGGTCAAGGCCGGAGAATGGTTCATCAAGAATCAGAAGCTGAGGTTCGTGAAGGAGACAGGATATGAACTGCACTTTCTGCTGCATGCCCTTAGAGAGTTCGTCGACTTTGCGGTTTGCGACACTGGACAATTCGAACCTTTGCAGCCAATGGAGCGCCCGTTTTTTAGCCTCGACCGGAGGGACGTTTCTCAGTCCTCCAAAGTAAACCAGGACGTCGACGACCCTGCTTTTTCTGTAGAGCCCCCTCTCCTCGGGAAGGTAAGCAAGGGAGTCCTTCATTTCGTTGCTCAGCTCGCTGCCGTTAAAAAGCACAGTGCCCGAGTCCGGCTCAATTATGCCGAGCGATATCCTGATTGTTGTTGTTTTTCCCGCACCGTTCGGCCCGAGGAGGCCGAATATCTCACCGGGCTTCACCTCGAAAGTGACGCCGTCCAGTGCCCTGGTGGTCAAGTAGTTTTTTGTCAGATCTCTTACGGATAACATTAACCCTCCTTTAAGTTCTCCATCATCAATCCGGAATTAACGACACGGGACGCGGGAGGCTCAGGCATCTGAGAGCTACTTTTATCCCTTCGACGATTCTGTCGAGTGAATGCGCAGTTCAGACTCTCGCCCTTGAAGCCTCCGCAGCCGTTTCGTCCGCGGTCATCAAGGTGTGTTTCTGTAAATCATCCTTGCAAAAGGAATCGTTTCCCTGACATGCTCGATCCCGCAGATCCAGGCAACGGTACGTTCGATGCCGAGTCCGAAACCGGAGTGCGGGACACTTCCATATCTTCTAAGGTCAAGGTACCACTCGAACGGCTCCCTTGGAAGGTTGAATTCCTCAAGGCGCTTCAGAAGCGTGTCGTAATCATCCTCACGCTGACTTCCGCCGATAATTTCCCCATAACCCTCAGGCGCGAGAACGTCCACCGAGAGGGTGAGATCCTCCCTCTCCGGATCCCGCTTCATGTAAAAGGCCTTGCACGCAGCGGGATAATGATGTACCATGACAGGCCTGTCATACTGCTGTGAAATAATGGTCTCATCGGCTGCGCCGAGGTCGTTGCCGTACTGAAAATCCACGCCGTTTTTCTTTAGTATTTCAACCGCCTCATCATAGTGAAGGCGCGGGAACGGGCGTTTCACCGTCTGGAGCTTGGTCACGTCTCGCTCGAGGAGCTTCAACTCTTCCGCCGAATTACCGAGCACTGTCTGCACGACGTATTCAATAAACTCCTCCGCCAGATCCATATTATCGTTGAGATTAGCCCAGGCCACCTCAGGTTCGACCATCCAGAACTCCGTCAGGTGTCTTCTCGTCTTGGATTTCTCCGCCCTGAACGTCGGGCCGAAGCAGTAGACCTTCCCCATGGCCATGGCTGAGGCCTCTGCGTAGAGCTGGCCGCTCTGAGTCAGGTATGCCTTGCCGAGGTCGAAGTACTCCGTCTCGAAAAGCGTGCTCGTTCCCTCCACCGATGCCGGCGTAAGTATGGGAGAATCGACAAGCGTGAATCCCTTTCCGTCAAAGAAATCCCTTACCGCCTTTATTATCCTGTGGCGTATCTTGAGTATTGCATGCTGTCTGGCAGACCTGAGCCACAGGTGTCTGTGATCCATGAGGAATTCCGTACCATGCTCCTTGGGAGTTATCGGATAGTCCTTCGCGACGTGCACTATCGCAAGGTCTTCTACCTGAATCTCGTATCCGCCCGGTGCACGGTCGTCCTTGTGTACCTTCCCTGTCACTGTCAGCGAGCTCTCCTGCGACAACAGGTCAAAAGCTCCGAACACTTCCGGGCTCACCTGACTCTTCACGACTACGCATTGCGCGATGCCGGAACCGTCCCTGACGAGTATGAAATGGATCTTCCCGCTGGACCTCTTGTTGTAGACCCAGCCACGGATGGTGACTGAAGTGTCATCGTATTTCGAAAGATCACCGATAGTTGTAACTGGCTTGCTGCTTCCGGGAAGTTCTGACATCTGATTCTCCATCGTTTGAGATTATTTCAACCAATATAATCTCTCCGATTTACGTGTTCAATCGCGATTCGTTACAGATATCAGACCTAAAAAGAGGGACGATAAGAGTTTTTTGGAGAGTATCTCTTAATTAAATTTTATATCAAAAAGGGACCTCTAAGGATGAAAGCTCTCGTAACCGGATCGACAGGATTCATTGGCAGCCATCTCGTCGAAAAGCTCGTCGCGCGGGGTTACAGCGTGTCCTGCCTTGTCAGAAAATCCACAAAACTTGAGTACATTGGCGAACTCCCCGTAGAGTTTGTACAGGCAGACTATGGAGATCCCGAGTCGCTGCGCCGCGCGGTGGAGGGAAAGGACTACGTCTTCCACATTGGAGGCGTAACAAAAGCCAAGGACCGGCGGCTGTACTTCGCCGGTAATCATGAGACGACGAAAAATCTACTCGCGGCCGTAAGGAAATACAACCCCGACATCAAGCGATTCCTCCTCGCGAGCAGTCTGACCGCGGTTGGCCCAGGGAAGGGGAGCGCACCTGTAGACGAGAACACGCCATACCACCCGATTACGACGTACGGCAGGAGCAAGATGGAGGCGGAGAAGGAATGCATCGCCAACATGTCATCCATGCCCCTGACGATCATAAGGCCCCCGGCGGTTTACGGACCGCGGGACAGGGACATCTTCGCTTTCTTCGACTCCGTCAACAAGCACATCATCCCAATGTCCGGCTTCAGCAGGAAGATACTGAGCTTCGTGCATGCATACGACCTCGTCGACGGTATCATCGCCGCCGCGGAGCATCCCAGGGCAGCAGGTCAGGTATATTTCATTTCGAACGATCAAGTGTACGATTGGGGGATGCTCGGAGAAATCGCGGGCAAAGTACTTGGTACCTGGGCTGTCAAAGCGCGAGTCCCGCACTTCCTCCTCTATACGATCGCCGGGGCGAGCGAACTCATTGCAAGGTCACAAGGAAAAGCGGCGCTGATGAACATTGAGAAAGCGCGGGACGGCGTTCAGTCGAACTGGCTGTGCAGCCCGAAAAAGGCGCTCGAGGAGCTGGGATTTAAGACGAAGCTGTCTCTCGAAGAAGGCACCGCTATTACGATTGAATGGTACAAGAAAAACGGGTGGATGAAGTAGAGTTGGATAGGAGATCAAAGATTCATGATGGAGGATTTAAATTTCTCGATGAGATGATTACAATTTCACCATTATAGAGAAAGGTATCCTTCGCACCGAAGCGGCCTACTCAAGTCCGCATAGATAAGGCGTCTGCCGTTTCAGCACCCGCCCCTTCTACTCTTCTCCGTCGAGTGTCACAAAGGTATATTGCCGTGTTTCTTCTTTGGGTTGGCGTCGACCTTCGTCTCGAGCATTTGGAATGCGGCAATAAGCTTTGACCTTGTTTCGGCGGGCTCTATAACCTCGTCGATGTAGCCGCGTTCAGCGGCGATGTAAGGGTTGGCAAATTTCGCGGTGTAGTCAGCCACAAGTTTGGCTTCCATTTCCTCCGGATTATCCGCCTTCTCAATATCCTTCTTGAAGATTATTTCGACCGCCCCCTTGGGTCCCATGACCGCGATCTCCGCGGTTGGCCACGCGTAGTTCATGTCTCCACGGATGTGCTTGGAATTCATGACATCATACGCCCCGCCATACGCCTTGCGTGTAATCACCGTGATTTTCGGAACCGTGGCCTCGCTGAACGCGAAGAGAAGCTTCGCCCCGTTCCTGATGATCCCCCGCCACTCCTGATCCGTACCAGGCATAAATCCGGGTACATCTTCAAGCACCAGAAGTGGGACGTTGAAGGCGTCGCAGAATCGGACGAACCGAGCCGCCTTGGCAGAGGCATCGTTATCCAGAACACCCGCGAGTACTGCGGGCTGGTTTGCGATTATACCGATGGTCCTCCCGTCGAGCCTTCCAAAGCCTACTATGATGTTCTGAGCAAAGAGCTCATGCACTTCCATGAACGAGTCGTCGTCGACGATGAGCCTGATGACGTCCTTCATATCATAAGGCTTGCTTGGATTGTCCGGAATCAGCGTGTTCAGTGATTTGTCCTTATCGCCTCTGACATTTGCCGGCTTCAATCGCGGCGGGTCTTCGCGGTAGTTCTGCGGGAGGTATGAGAGAAGCTTTCTTATCCCGATGAGACACTCGGCTTCGCTCTCAGAGGCAAAGTGGGCGACTCCGCTCCTGGTGGCGTGTGTCAGAGCTCCGCCAAGTTCTTCGAACGACACATCCTCGTGAGTCACGGTCTTCACGACGTTTGGCCCAGTCACGAACATGTAGCTCGTGTTCTTGACCATGAAAATAAAATCTGTAATGGCAGGAGAGTAAACGGCTCCCCCCGCAGAAGGTCCCATGACCGCTGATATCTGCGGTACCACGCCGCTTGCGAGAGTGTTTCGCAGGAAGATGTCGGCATACCCACCGAGGGATACAACGCCCTCCTGAATCCTAGCGCCACCAGAGTCGTTGAGGCCGATTATCGGCGCCCCCATCTTCATCGCCATATCCATGATCTTGCATATTTTTTCCGCGTGCGCCTCGGAGAGGGAACCGCCAAACACCGTGAAGTCCTGACTGTAGACGAAGACGAGCCTGCCGTCAATCCTGCCATGCCCGGTTACAACACCGTCACCGAGGATTCTTTGCTCCTCGAGTCCGAAATCGTGCGAACGGTGCTTGACAAACATGTCGAGTTCAACAAACGACCCCTCGTCGAGGAGTATCTCCAGCCGTTCCCTCGCGGTCAGCTTCCCCTTCTTGTGCTGATCCTCGATCCTCTTTTGGCCTCCCCCCTTCCTGGCCTCAGCGGCGAGATCCTTGAGCTCGTCCAATCTGTTCTTCATATCTCGACCGTCCTTCTTTTACTCGTCTGAATGAACCGAACGACCTGAACTTCGAGTGGCCCAGGGGCACGAAGGAGTCACTCCACCCGGTAGCCCTTTCTGCCCGCGCGCTCCCCTGACCACGAAGTGCAACAGAGCTTACTACTTCGATTCCTTATTGAAAAGGAACAGTAGCCGCGAAATTGTAATAGATCGTGAGAAGGAATGAGAACACTCCCTTGTCAAGACCCGGAGAGTACTGGTAGTTGTGATTCTGTGAATAACTCAATGTCGCCTGGCCGTAGAGATATCTCTCAGGCTGGTACAGAACCGACGCGTTGAACAGGTTGGTCGACTGAACAGTGCCGTAAGGGAAAGGCTCCGTGTAACCGGTTGCTACAGTGATGCTCGGGTCCATTATCCAGGGCATTGTGTAAGGTCCGTTGAAGTTCTGGCTCCCATGCTCGAGATGCATCGCCTCAATGCCGACGTTCCACTCGTACGTCAACCAATGCGTCAGGCGCAGGTCAAGATTCCAGAAATCATCTCCATACGGCGTCGCGATGGGGTAATTCCTCAGCATCAGCTTCTCGAAGCTCGCCCAGTTGTACTCATTGTAAACGCGGTTCCTGACCATCATGTACTGAAGGTTCGCGTCCGTTCCGCTGATGCCGAAGCCAGACAATATGTTCGCGGCGTGGAACCCGAGATCGAATGAGTACAGGTTCGGCTTCAGGTCTCCTACCGTCTTGTGGTCGACCTGCCAGTCATCTATCATCAGATCGCCGTAGAAGTTGAAATCCTTCGGCCAGAAGACGCTTATGTCTGCACCCAGGAACGCGTTGACGTCCTTCCCGCTGTTTGCTTCATTCTCGTAGGTGAGGCGGAGCGGATTTATCAGTTCGAGGTCCACAGGAGCGTTAGGACCTCCAAACACCCCCGCCTGGTATGCGCCGAGATACACTTTGTCGCCGATATTGAACTCAAACCTTGAGCCGGTGAGGTAACGATTTGCCATCGGTGGATTCCCCTGCCCGCCGACGGGGGAATACTTCGTAGTGTCGTTCGTGAACTCCGGCATCTGATTCAACTGCGCAACGAACCAGTTGAACTTAACAACGTGGGTGCTCACAAATAACGACGCGAGATCGAGCGCGCCGGGAGTAGTCGATATCAGGACCGTCCCATTGTTGCCGTACCCCCATGAGAGATAGTCCCGGCCAAACGTGAAATCGAAACGGCTGTCGGAGTAGCGCACGTAAGCCTGTTGATGAAGCGCGTCGAGTCCAAACTTTGTAAAGCCGGTGTAGAGCGTGTCATCCTTTAGCGTCTGGTTGACCGTTGCGTCGGTGTACAGCGACAGATGATTTCCTATGTCGAACCCAAACTCGCTCCTCACAAGAGGCCTGAACTCTGCCTTGGAGGCGTATTTGAACGTTTGGTACTCTCCCTTCGCAACATTCGCGAATACCTCTTCCGAAAAACGGGCGCCGACGAAGGATGTATCGGGGTTGGATTGCTTCGCCTGGATGAAGCTCATATCTGAAGCGAACTCTTCGTCCAGCTTCCTTATAA
>JAKAMG010000008.1:108073-111479 GCA_021812985.1 Bacteroidota bacterium | reverse complement strand
CGACCAAGGACAAAGCACTTCCCAGGTTTGATGAAGAGGAGGAATACTTCTGACGGGGATCGATGATCGAAGATTTGAGATCTAAGATTTTGTACCTTCATGTAATGTTGAATGTGTAACGCTCCAATTTCCCGGGGGGCGGAGTGGACAGGGACGAATTGGAGAAGAGGACGAAGCGATTTGCGCTCGATATTGTCGGCCTAGTGAAGCACACGCAGAAAGACAAAGCTTCCGATGTGACCGGATATCAGCTTCTGAAATCGGTTACCTCAATCGGGGACAATTACAGGGAGACCACGCGGGTGCAATCTAAAGCCGATTTCGTTTACAAGCTTGGTGTGGTTCAGAAGGAGGCTGACGAAACCGTGTACTGGCTCGAACTCGTGAGAGAGTCTGGCTTGACAAGAGGGGAAGACGTACCTCGGCTCCTCTCGGAGGCCCGCGAGCTTCCTTCCATCTTTGGAGCTTCTCACAAAACCGCGTCAAGAAAATGGACTTCCATTGCGAGAACTTAAATCGTAATTCTCAGATCGAGGATTTCCCTTGGTTTTCCAGAAAGCCATAACGGTACCCACGAGAATTCACGGTGACGTGCACGACCTTACCGACCGCGTTGCGAAGATCGTCAGTGAGTCTGGTATTGCAACAGGAACTGTAAACGTGTCCGTGATCGGAAGCACCGCCGCTATTGGCACCATCGAATTTGAGCCCGGACTGAAGAAGGACCTGCCGGAAATGCTCGACAGATTGATTCCACCGAGCAGAGGCTACGGCCATGAACAGGCCTGGCACGACGGAAACGGGCACTCCCACTTACAGGCTACTTTGATGGGATCGTCGCTGACTTTGCCCGTGAGCGATGGAAAGCTCGTCAACGGGACGTGGCAGCAGATCGTCCTCGTCGAGCTCGACGTTAGGCCGAGAACCAGGGAAATAGTCGTTACCATAAACGGGGATTGACAGGAAACATCTCCGGCGTGGTGGCCGACTGCCCGCATGTTTTCTTTGTCAGGGAATTCGGTAAAACTTGGGGTGACAGAAGTGAATTTGCAGAATTGGTTTCATCACGTGCCCAAAGCGGAGGACCTGAAATGAAAACCGGAGTCATCGTGATGCTTGCCGTAACGATCCTGACTGAACTCGCGCGAGCTCAGGTAGTTAACCTTAATGTCGGCGTCGATACATCCATTGCCAGCTACGGAACGGTCTACCGGCTCTGGTACGATTATCTGCACTCACGTCCGGACAGTGTTTACGATAATCCGTACTGGAACCGGTCGGAGAAAAAGCGATACAAATCATTTGACCTCTTAAACTCGCAAGGGTTTCTCTACCCCTCATTGTATGGTTTAAAGCTGGACGCGCAAGTCCTGAGCATTACAAGAGAAAGCGCGGGTTTTGATATCAGAACGATGTTCTACCGCTACGACGAAAAAGAGAAACTGCTCCACGTTATTGCGATAGCGCACGTTTTCGCGAAAACGCGGGACGGACAATTTAGATTATTCAATTATCTTCCCCTCGCGACAAGGAATTGGCCGTCGAGCAAAATCGAAAACATAACGTACCATTATCCGCCGGGGTACGCATTCGATCCTGCCGGCGCGCGGACACTTGTGTCGTTCCAGGATTCCTTGATCACACTGTTCGAGCTTCGACCGAAGCCGATCGATTTCTACGTGACGAGGAGCTTCGACGAATATCAAAAAGCTGTCGGGTTCGATTTTATGCTGTCGATGGGAAGCCAGGTCGGAATAAGGGGAAACAATGATTCCAAGAACGGCATCATTTACTCCGGCGGAGGTGGCGAGTATTATCCGCACGAGATTGTCGGGATCTACCTGGGACCGCTGTTTCCCAATGCCAACGGTTGGCTGACGGCCGGCCTGGAAGCCGTGTACGGAGGCCATTTCGGTCATCCGTTGAATTACCATTACAAGAGAGTCGACCGATACCTGAAGCAGCATCCGAGTATTGATCTCGATGACTTTCTGAGGGATTTCTCTACGCTTGACGAGAAAACAAGCCCCGTCTATGTCATTGGTGGCCTATTCTGCCAGCTTGCCTTGGAAAAAGGGGGAATAAAAGAGCTGAAGAAGTTTCTGCGGATGAACACAAAGACCGACGAAGATCTCTATGAGGCAATCGCGAAAGAGTTCGGAGTTCCGAAAAGCCGGCTGAACAATTTTATCAGGAAACAGATCGAAGAAAGAGCGAATGAAAATGTTCGCCCTCAAGGGGATTAGAAGAACGATTTGGCGACAAATCACGCGGTCCGGAAAGCGAGCGCGGTCTGAAACCGATCTCGCTTCCTGCGTTGTCAGTTGATCAGGCTGCTCTGCTTCTCGCTAAGCGCTTTGAGCACTTCGTCGACGTACATTTCTTCAGGCAGTGCGCCCTCGAAATGGTGCGTCTCGTTTATGACAACCCTCGGCACTCCGCGGACGTTGTACTTCATCGAAAGGTGCGGGAACTCGGTCGCCTCGACCATATCTGCCTTGATGTTCTTGTTGAGGAACGCGAACTGGTGTCCGGTGTAAACTGCGCGCGGACAGTACGGGCACGTCGGAGTCACGAACACCTGGATATGAACTGGCTCGCTTATCATCTTCACTTTCTCTGCGACTTCATCGCTGAGCTCGTGCTTCTGCGTCGAGACAAGTTCAATGCTCTCCAAAAGTGAAGCAAATTCATAACCGGATGGAATCCCGTAATATCTGATGCCGTAATCCGTGTCCTCTGATGCGATCACTGTGGCAGGAATCTTGTCGATATTATACTTCTCCACCATCTCTTTGTCGCTGATGAAGTTGTAAACTTCAAGCGTCAGCTTGTCTGAGATTGCGGTGAGCTCCTCAAGAATCTGCCTGGTTTCCCTGCAATACTGACACTCGAGAGACTGAGTGAAGTTGATGACTCTGACTGGGCTCACGAGGTTCGCGAACCTTGTCTTGATTTCATTCTGAGCTTGCTGATCTAAGAACACCCTACTCTCCTCTTTCTTCTTCGGACCGGAATCTGATGTCACGCCTGTGACGTGCAGACCCTGAAGCCTTTACTCAAATCCTAAATCCTAATCTCTAAACTCCAAACAATCATCCAAATCACAAAGGCTAAATTCGAAAGGCATTCTTCAATTTAGATTTAGTGCTTCAGTTATTTTCGGATTTCGAACTTGAGATTTTAAACTTCCTTTTCTTCCGGAATTTACGCCTGTTTCTGCTCTTCCTTGCGCGTCGAGATTTTTAACGGCAGGTAAAGCGGGCAGAAATTAATTAACGCTGTTGCGAGCGGGATCAGTCCGATCCAACCCCAGGCCGTTTCAGGTCCCCAGAAGTTTAGGCTGATGAGAAAGAGTCCGATAATTATGCGAATGACTTTGTCGCTGCTTCCGATATTCTTCTTC
>JAKAMG010000008.1:88078-107973 GCA_021812985.1 Bacteroidota bacterium | reverse complement strand
CGCTGTTGCGAGCGGGATCAGTCCGATCCAACCCCAGGCCGTTTCAGGTCCCCAGAAGTTTAGGCTGATGAGAAAGAGTCCGATAATTATGCGAATGACTTTGTCGCTGCTTCCGATATTCTTCTTCATGGTTTCTCCTCGTTTGTTTAATGGAACAGTTACCTCTCAATCCCTATGATGCCGGACGAGGGAAGAAGATTCAGCGAGGGCGTCTTTTGGTGTGGCTCGGGCCGGTACCTTTGGGAGGGAGTTTGATCTGCAACGGTTCATCGAGATCGAGCTGGGCGAGTATCTCTTTTACGCGCGATCCCTTCATCTCGACGTCGTAATCCCTGTAAAGAACGATCGTCTTCTTCAGGGAATCGTAGTAAGCCGCGCAATCGGGGCACTGCGAAAGATGTTCCCTCAGCTTTTTACAGGTGGGGGATGTTATGTCCTGATCTACCTTCTCACAGATTTCCAGGAGATATTTCTTATGGTCTACCAGATTCACTTTGCGAAATACTCGTTTAGTTCATTTCTTAAAAAGAGGCGGGCCCGGTGAAGTCGCGACTTTACCGCCGGAACGGATAATTTGAGCGATTTTCCGACCTCTTCGGTCGAAAGGCCTTCTACGTCCCGCATCACAAATACGATGCGATATTCGAGCGGAAGTTTCTGAATCGCAGTGTCCAAAACCTCTTTTAGCTCGCTGTTGAGGACGGCGTCATGAGGGGTCTCACCCCAGTGCGCGATTTGCAGTTCTTCCGTCCCTTTAAAGAGATCGGTTTCCTCCAGCGACACCACCGGTTCGTGTGATTTCTTCCGGTGCATCATGAGGCAGTTGTTTGTGACGATGCGGTAAAGCCACGTTGAGAATTTCGATTTGCCGGAGAACGACTTCAGACCGCGATACGCGTTGATGAACGTCTCCTGAAGAACCTCTTCGGCTTTTTCCTTGTCGCGGCAAATCTTGAAGGAGAAACTGTAAACGAGCTGCTCGTACTCCTTCACGAGTTGACCGAAGGCTTTTTTGTCACCGGCTTTCGCCGCCTCTATGAGCACTGTATCGTCTTGCAAGGAAATACTAAATCCTAAACAATTTCAAAATTCAAAATTATGAAATTCGCAAAGGCAAATAAACTCAATGAGCGTCCCGCCTTCACGACTACTTGTTCGACTTTGTGACAATCGCACCGAGAATTTTCACAAATTCTGTCACTTCTTGGATCAGAACCTACCGTTCGCTTTGCCGACTGGGATGGCATTTCAAAAGCTTGAGCCAATAACCCGTCTCTTTTGCCTCTTTGCGCGAAATCTTCGCCCGCAATACAAAATCTTTTCGGTTCAAGGCTTCATTAGCTTCTAATTTGCTCCTTCGGTTTTTCTCGAAGCAGCCATGTATGTGTTCATCATGAGCATCGAAATGGTCATCGCGCCCACGCCGCCCGGGACGGGTGTAATCCAGCCCGCTACTTCCTTTGCCGCCTCGTAGTCGACGTCGCCCACGAGACCAGTGTCGGTACGGTTGATGCCGACATCGAGCACGGCGGCACCGGGCTTGATGAAATCTCCCTTGATGAAATTCGCCTTCCCGATTACCGCTACGAGTATGTCCGCCTCGCGGCATACGTCACGCAGGTTTTCTGTCTTGGAATGAGCGATCGTCACGGTTGCGTTCTTCGATAGCAGCAATGCGGCAGTCGGCTTGCCGCCCAAATTTGAGCGTCCGACAACAACCGCCTTTTTTCCTGAAACTTCGATCCCGTATTTCTCGAGGAGTATCATCATGCCGTAAGGAGTGCACGGAAGAAGGAGGCGCTTCCTCGTAATCTCATCCCAGGATTTGGCCTGAGAGTAAAGCCCGATATTGAACGGGTGGAGTGCGTCGACATCCTTCAGTGGGTTGATGGCTTCGATGACCTCGTATTCGTTCATGTGCTTCGGAAGTGGCATCTGGACGAGTATTCCGTGAACACGGTCGTCTTGATTGAACTCTTCGATCTTTTCAATAACCCGCTCTTGAGGAACGTCCTCTGGCATTTTCTCCGTGATGGAGTAGAACCCAAGCGCCTCGCACGCTTTCGCCTTGTTCCTTACATACACCTCGGAGGCGGGATTGTTGCCGACGAGTATGAAGGCAAGGCCTGGCGTCACGCCATGCTCTTCCTTTAACTTTGCGGCGAGAATCAGTACTTCTTCCCTGATTTGCTGAGAAACGGTCTTACCGTCAATTAGTATTGCTGACATCTCTTTTAAAATCCTAGATTCAAAACGCTAAATCCTAAACAAACACTAAATCCCAAATCTTAAACCCCAAACCTGGAAGGAACTGCGTAGGCGAGAATCCCCGCAAATATTATCGAAGTCTTCATGGTTTTGGATTCTTGACATTCGGATTTGTTCAGAATTTAGGATTTAGTGTTTATTGTTTGCTCAAATGGTGGATAAAATATCCTCTCGATGCTTACCGACTTGCCTGTCTCCTTGTCTATCGAGAGTACGACTGCGGCAAGTTTGGCGTCGCTTTCCGCCGCCTCATACCTTGAAGGCGTGGCGTACACGAAACGCTTCAGCGCGTTTTCCTTCTTCATACCGATTACGGAATCGTACGGACCTGTCATACCGACATCAGTGATGTAAGCCGTTCCGCCCGGAAGTATCCTTTCGTCGGCCGTCTGAATGTGTGAGTGGGTCCCGATAACCGCACTGACCTTTCCGTCAAGGTACCATCCCATCGCCACCTTCTCGGCAGTCGCCTCGGCGTGCATATCTATAATAATGAGGTTGGTCTCGGCTTTGATTTTCTCCACTGCCCAGTCCGCGGTTCGGAATGGGTCGTCGATGGGATACATGAAAGTCCTTCCCTGGAGGTTGATAACACCGACCTTTCCTTTCTGACCCAGATCATATATCACGTATCCTGATCCGAATGAACCTTTGGGGAAGTTAAGTGGACGGAGGAGGTTCTTCTCCTGCATCATGTATTCGTGGATCTGAAACTTGTCCCATATGTGGTTTCCGCTGGTGATGACGTGTATGCCTGCGCCAAAGAATTTCTGGGCAAGCTTCTCAGTGATTCCCTTGCCGTCAGCGGCGTTTTCACCGTTGGCTATGACGAAGTCGACCTTGTGTTTCTCCACGAAGCTCTTGAGGAAATTGGTTATCATCCCTGTTCCGGGATTTCCCACTATATCCCCCACGAAAAGAACGTTCAGAGTCTCCAGCGGCATTCCTTTTTTAGGAAAATATAACCCCAGCAAGCCAAAAATAGAAGAGTCCGGGCGAACCCTTTCGGGCAAAGAGGGGGCTCCGTGGCAATTTATCCGGTGTTATGTTCCTAATTGCCACCTGCGCTCTGAAATGTCCCCTATTAGTTGCCACTTTTCGCTGTTTCCGGAGGACCCTTTTCCGGCACAGCCATTGAAAATAAAAGAAAAGTATGAGGCGTTTACATATAAATAGGAGGAGGATTCAATGGAACAATATTTCACGCTAGTACCTCTTCTGGCCGCGCTGGCCAGCATGGCGTACTACTACCTTTCTAATAAAAACGAAAACTACATAAGACCCGCCAGGATGTTTCTCCTGGTAAGCGTCTACTCCGTCATAGCACTCTTCGCTTTCTTCATATATCTGATACTTACCCATCAGTACCAGTACACCTACGTCTGGGGTTACAGCGCAAACAATCTTTCCGTCCCGCTTCTGCTGTCGACGTCTTACGCAGGACAGGAAGGAAGCTTCTTTATCTGGGTATTTTACACTGCAGTCATCAGTCTTTTCGTCCTTCGTTATTCAAGGCGGCATAAATATGAGTCCATTGTAATTCCGATTCTCCTCCTGTTTCAGGTGTTCGTTCTGGCAATACTCACAATAAAGAGCCCGTTTCTGAAGATATGGCAGTCGTATCCGGATGTTCCTCTCGGGACGCAGCCGCCGGATGGGCGTGGTTTGAACCCGCTGCTGCAGAACTTCTGGATCGTGATACACCCGCCTATTCTTTTCCTCGGATTTGCGAGCGCGATAGTTCCGTTCGCTTACGGCGTTGCCGGACTCATCAGGAAGGATTATGACAACTGGGCGACATATCTTCAGCCCTGGTTGGTTCTCAACGTCCTCACGCTTGGCGCGGGGATCATAATTGGTGGTTACTGGGCGTACATCACACTCGGCTGGGGAGGTTTCTGGGGATGGGACCCGGTGGAAAATTCGTCGCTCATTCCGTGGCTGTTCTCCGCGGCGGCACTCCACACCGTCATTGTCTCCGGGAGGTCAAAAGGATATCTCAAGACAAGTTTTCTCCTCGTCATAATAAGTTTCGTCCTGGTTCTTTACAGTACGTTTCTAACCCGTAGCGGCGTGTTGGGCGACACGTCGGTCCATGCGTTCGTGGATCCGGGGAAGAGCGAGTATGTCATATTGTTGCTCATGATCGGGGCGTTTCTTGCTGCAGGTCTCGTCCCGTTTTTCAAAAACAGGTCTTCAATCCCGAGCGTGGGGGTCGGCCACAATTTGTTGTCGCGGGAAAACGCGTTGTTTGTAGGCGCAGCTTCCCTCTCTGTGCTGTCGCTTTTCGTCCTCGTAGGAACCTCCTCTCCAATAATCACTGGACTGCTCCAGGGAAAACCAACAGCGGTTGACTCCTCATACTACGTGACAACAAGCCTCCCGCTCGGGCTCCTTATTATCGCCTTAATCGGCTTCGCGCAACTTGTCTGGTGGGATAAGTCCCGCGCGTCTGCAGCTTCAAACACATCTGACTCTGCCCGCTCATCCGACCGTGGGTTGTTCATGAAGCATTTCATGCTTCCGGCGGCGGTGGCCGTCCTCACTGCGATCGCGTCGATCCTCCTCTCCGTGAGAGACGTATGGAGCATAGTCATTATTAGCGTGGCGGCGTTTGCATTCGTGGCGCACACCGCGGCGGTGTTCAGAATAGTCAGGGGAAATCCCAGGTTCATCGGCGGACCCATAGCACACGCCGGTCTCGCTCTTATGTTCATCGGGATCATCGCATCTACCGCCCTCGAATCCAAGACAACCGTCCAGCTCCCGCAGGGGAAGGCCGTTGAAGTCTACGGCAACCAGCTGACATATACTGGTAACGCCCAGGTCGACGGCAAAGAGGCATATGTGGTTCACCTCCAGAACGGGGGCACTGTCGCTGATTTGAAACCGGTCATGTATTACAGCGACTACAATCAGGGCACTATGCGTGAGCCTGACATCGAGAGATATTTCGCGTATGACCTTTATGTCAGTCCGACTGCCATAGACAACGGGACAGCGGCAGGCATGTCCGGCGGCGGGGTAACCGTGGTCACTCTCGTGAAAGGTCAGGCGGCCAAGCTCGACGATGGTACACAGCTGACGCTTGTACGATTCGACATGAACACAAGCAGCCACAACGCGATGGAGCAGGGGGGTGGTTTTCAGGTCGGGACGGTTATAAACGCCGTGAAGGACGGGAAGACAATTCAGGTTACACCTGTGCTGAACTTCGTCAACGGCCAACAGAAGGCCGTGCCTGCTGAGGCTTTCGGCCACATGTTGATCATCATGGACATGAACGTTGGTATGGGCGGGGCTAACAGCACGTCGAGTGTCAGAATGGTTGTCCACTCCGGCGGGATGGCAAGCACCGCGGTTGCTCCGGTATTGACTGCAGAGGTGAGCAGGAAGCCGCTCATCAACTTCCTGTGGGCCGGCACGATACTCCTCTTTATAGGTCTCGCCATTTCTATGTACAGGCGTTTCACCTCACGCCCGGTGGTCGCATATGACGGGCCGGGAACCGAAGGCGGAGTCGTGGAGAGTGCTTCTGAGCCCGCTCGGAACGGTAATCAAGGCAGCGGCAATGACGGGAAAAAGACAGAGGTGGAAAATGTCGAAAATTGATTTTCAATACATCGACGGCATCAGATCGAGAGTCTGTAAGGATTGTTCGAAGAGCGACAAGAACGGCAAGTGCATGGCAGGACCTGGCGCAGAATGCGTGCTTGAGTTATATCTCCCGCAGGTGACGAAGGCGCTTGAGGCCGCTCACGGCGGAGACAGGGAGGCCTACATGGTTGCTCTCAGGACCGAGGTTTGCTCCACCTGCAAGTTCAAGGGCGAATCGGGATACTGCTACACGAGCGACGACTTCGGTTGTCCACTCGAGTCCTTTTTTGAGACGGTCGCTGACGCGGCAGTCAAACAGGACGTTCGATAAGATTTTAACTTAGAGTTCGATCCTCCTCCTTGAGCGCCGATCGTTTACACGCATTGTGATGGTCGGCGTCCTGTTCCGGCTCATCGGGACGGGAAATCGAACCGCCTGCCGCTAAAGGCAGACGGACTCCTCCTCCTAAACGCGGTCTGGCCTCCTCCGGACCGCGTTTCTTCTTTTCGGAGAATTCACGAAAGCTTGAGGAGTCTCGACGGCAGTTGAGCCGTCGAATATCTTTCGACGCGGGAATTCTTCCCACGTTATTCTCTGATCCCGACCAGAACTTCTTCTGCCGCCACGACCCTTTTCAATTCCCTCGGGTCTATTTCCACGAGGAACCCTCTCTTCCCACCATTGACATAGATCTTCTCGAGGTCGAATATTGTCTTCTCCGCATAGACGGGGAGTCTTTTCCTCGTTCCGAATGGGCTCGTTCCCCCGAAAAGATAACCAGTGTGGCGCTGACCGTCATCGGGCGAGCACAATTCGACATGCTTGACGCCCAGCAACCTCGCGAGCTGCTTAGTCGAGACTTCGAGATCGCCGTGCATGAGGACCAGGAGAGGTCTCTTCTCTTCAGTCTCCAATACGATAGTTTTTACGACGGCATGCTCGTCGACGCCGAGGGCTTCCGCGGATACCTTCGTGCCGCCATGCTCGACATAAGTGTATAGATGCGGCACAAACGCGACCTTCTTCTCCCTCAGTTCGCGCACCGCTGTGGTTATTGGGTAGTCTTCTTTGGGCATAGTATAAAGCGGATGAACGGGTTGGCGGGATTTACCTCGTGTGGTTACCGCCTGCAGCCGCGGTCCGCTTTCCGTTTCTCCTTTCGCGCCGACTGCCGGCGCCGTATTTATCGAGGTTTATCCTGCCGTTTATCAGTTGAATCCCCTCTCTCTCGAGGAGCACCCTCTGTCTTTCATATCCGCCGGTCTGCTCCGGAAGCGATATCATCCCCTTTGAATTGACAATCCTATGCCATGGTACACCGGAATTTTTGGGGAGATTGTGGAGGGCGTACCCTACAAGCCTCGCGTGGCCTTTCAGGTTGCACAGGCTGGCGATCTGTCCGTAGGTGGCTACCCTACCCTTGCCAACCATCTTCACTGCCTTCCAGATTCGGAGATATACTTCGGGGTAATTCTTCATCGGTATAATTTATTCAAAGCGTGCGTCAGTTCGAAAGCGGGTCGCACTTTATCTTCCTGCGAGCTATTTTGAGGAAAGCACTATGGTCAACAACCACTTCACACTCAAGGCTCTGGCAGACGAAATAAGAGATGACGTCAATGGTTCTGTCGTCGAGTCCTGCTCCACGAGCGTAGTGGAGACACTGGATCTTGTCCTCGCTCGGCCTGGTGGGGAAAGAAGAGCCCTCGTCGTCTCGTGCAGACCTCGAAACAATCACATGTTCATGCGTGCGGCACCGCGGCGGAACGCAGGCGCGAATGTCCTCCATGCCGCCGTCGGAGCCGTCGTGAACGCGATCTCCGCTGTACCGAACGAGAGAACGGTATTGATTGAGCTTTCAAATGAAAAATCGGTAGCGATTAACCTCTTCGGCCCGCATGCTAACGTACTTATCATCGACAAGGACGGCGAGCCGACCGACACGTTCCTGAAGAGGAAATCGCAGTTCCGGCTTTCAGCAGTCGCTTCCAATATCGCGTTACCGGAGATGAGCGCCGGCGAGTTTACCAGTGCATTCAGCGCGGCGGCCGGCAACAATATTCGGAAGCTTGTCTCAGTCTTACCTTCGTTTGCCGGCACCCTTGCGAGAGAGGCCTTCTTCAGACTCGGGCTCAAGCCATCTGACGGCGGTGCGGACCAGCTTACGAACGACGCGGTCGTCCGGCTTTACGCCGAGGTCAAAACCATGCTGGCGGAATTGTCGCACCCGTCGCCCCGCGTTTACTACGATGGCGATAACCCTGTTCTGATGAGCATAATCGAAATGCGGCACCTCGGACCTATGAGGTCCGAGACTTATTCTTCGGTGAACATGAGCATCTCCGTATACTCGTCGAAGTCCGAGAGGAAAGGGAGCACCGCGGAGATAAAACGCGGATTTGTCGACGGCCTGGAAGAGAGAAGGGATGAGCTTAGGAAGATAATCGCGAAAATCAGCGAGGACCTCTCTGCGGATAGAGAGTCGAGATACCGGAGACAGGGGGACACTATCATGGCACATCTGTCCGAGATAGACAAAGGCGCATCTTCTTTTACTGACGGTGAGACGGGCGATTCCATCAGGCTAGATCCTGTTATGAACGCCGTTCAGAATGCCCAAGCTTATTACGAGAAGGCGAAGAAGGCGAGGGAATCATGCAGGCTGGCGTTGGTCCGAAGAGAATCTATGATAAAGAGTCTGGTGCAGGTGGAGGCGGAGCTTGCGAGGGTCGAGCACGAGGAAGACGGCGAACGGCTCGCATCGACGGCCCGGGTTGCTAAGGCAAAGGAGAAGGGCCAGACACAGTTCCGTGAGTTTGAGACTTCAGGTTTCAAGGTCTTCGTCGGCAAGGATGCGAGGAACAACGACCAACTGACATTCGGCTTCGCCAAACCGAACGATGTCTTCCTCCACGCGCGCGGGGTCTCGGGATCTCACGTCATAATCAGAAATTCTTCCAGGGAATATCCGCAAAAGAGTGTACTGGAGTTTGCCGCAAGGCTTGCGGCTTATTACAGCCGGGCACGGACAAGCGGTATTGTGCCGGTCACATACACGATGCGCAAGTTCGTGAAAAAGGCCAAGGGAACCCCAGGAGCCGTGCTGGTAGACCGCGAAGAGGTGATTTTCGTTAAGCCCGGGCTGCCTCAAGCCATCCGCTAAATTTTCCGACCCACCTGTAATCTTTACACCACCAGCCCACCCGGCTTTTTGACCCCCTTCCGTGGAGGCCGTGTAACTTATTGGTTTTATGTGACTTGCGCTCACATCCGTTGTGGCGGGCTGACGGTCGCTTTTGGCATGGTTTTGCATTCTCTGGGGTAGGGAAAAAGATGTCTATTGTCTGCAGAACACTCGTGCTAATTGATGACGAGGAAACGCTCAGGGTTGTCGCACAGGCGTTCCCTCACCCCAAGTACGAGTTGGAATTTGTGGAAAGCGTCGAAGAGGCGAGCGCACACGCCGTTTCGGATCGCATGGATCTTTTTATAGCTGATTCAAAGTTCGCCGATGACGAAAGGGTGGGCACAATAAGGCACGGTGTCCCGACCTTGTTCATCGAACCTGAGTACGTGAAGGACGAACCGGCAGACCCGGAGGGTGGAGATGGCTCTGAAAAGATCAGAGTCGCCGCCGAGAGACTCTTGCGCAAGAACTACATCAATTGGATAATTGACGCGCTGGAATACTCCAGTTGATTTGACATTCGAGGAGGCATTTTGTGAGCGAGACATTAATGGTGGCTGCTGCGGCGTTTTCGCTGTTTCTTACTGTGGTCTACGGTTTCCTGAGGAAAGTCGGGAATCTAGAGGGAGAACTCCGCTCGGCGAAGAGAATAAAGAGTGTGGCGGGGATAAGACTCCGCACGGACGTGTCGCTCGAAGATGTTCTGAAAGAAATCATCTCTACTCTGGCAAGGGTGTATGAGTCGACGGAGAGTCGGCTTCAATTCAGGGGAACTGCCTTTGGTGAGTTTTCGGTGTCGGACAACGGGAGCTGGTCGCGCAAACCGGGAATGTTCAAGAGAATAGACGACGCGCTATCGCGCATTGACAAGCCCAGGAAAGATACTTTTGGCCATGTCTCTGAATCAGAGCACCTCGTCGTCTTTGTCATGGAGGAGAGGAGATTCTCTTGCAGAGTTGAGTTGCGTACCACGGTCGAGCCGACTCATTCGGAATACTGGTACATGCAGGAGTTGCTCAGGGAAAAGTTGTCGCGGTCGGTACTGGATAAGGTAGACTACGTTGTGACGACGGCCCTCAAAGAATCCGGAATGCCGTATGCCGTCGTTGACCGGCAGGGGAGAATCTTGCAGGAGAGCGAACCCTCCGCCATGCCGTTTGACAAGGTGAATGATCCGGAGCTTGTCGGGATAATCAGCGACATGAACGGAGAGGACAAGGACCGGAAAACGTTCCTGAACAGGAAGCTCGGGAGGAAGATTGAGGTTGTTAAGATAGACAAGGAATCGTACGGTGTCTTCCTTGGCCCCACTGGTGAAGCCAGCCCCGGGCGTACTGCAGACGTGTCGAGTGGTTTCTTCGATGCGCTTGAAGACTTGAATCTCGGCGTGGTTGTTCTGAACGGAGATTTCTCCAGGCCGAACTCCGAGTACGAAGTACAGATGATTAACGGAGCTTTCTACAGGATTTTCGGCCTCGATGGAAGCGGTGCGCAGTCTGACGAGGTCGCCGAAATCCTTTCTTCGGCAATCAGATCTGAAGACTTCAATAAGGGGCCGCAGAATTCCCCTCATCAGTCGCGCGAATTCTTTTACATGAGGCGTGATGGGTTGAAAGTCAGGGCGAAACTCACGGTGGCAAATGCTTCCGATGAGTCCCGGGTTGTCATTTTTGAGCCGCTGGAGAACGCACAGTTTCTCATGTCGGCATACAGGCAGCTCCTCGACGCCACGCAGCAACTCCTTACTACGGGCGACGTGAGGCTCTTCCTTAAAGAGATCAGGGAGGCCACTCGCGCGGATGGCGTGGCGTATGTAAGAAGAGACCATGCCTTCAGTAGTTTCGAAGTGAAGGAGAAGGCCGGCTTTGTGATGAACATACCGCCATTCCTTCTCGGTGAGCTTCCGGGACGCGACGTAGTTAATGTCCAGGGATTTGTCATAGTACCCATCATGGAACATGACGGCGTGGGGGGAGCCCTCGTCGCACTGAAGCCGCATCCGGAGACCGCCGAGATAGTCACCGCGGCCGCCAAATATCTTCAGGCTCATCTTACGACGCACGAGGAACACCTCGAGCTCCATTCAGAAACCGCGCGCCTCGTCGCCGAGGCCAAGAAGGCGGAGGCCGCGAGCCGCTCCAAGTCAGAGTTTCTCGCGAACATGAGCCACGAGATCAGGACCCCCCTCAATTCCATAATCGGTTTCGCGGACATAATTCATTCGGACACTGATGACCTCGATCGAACCATGCTGCGCGAGTTCAGCGGCAATATCGTGACCGCAGGAAGGCATCTGCTCAGCCTGATCAACGACATCCTTGATCTGGCCAAAGTGGAAACGGGGAAAATGAAACTCGACGTCCAGGAGTTTTCAATCAGGGAGGTTGTCGAGAGCATCCGGAGAATACTTCGCCCGCTGCTGGACAGGAAGCGCGTTCAGCTTGAGGCCTATTTTGAGAACAACGCCGACCTCTTTGTCGCGGATACGGTGAAGTTCAAGCAAATTCTTTACAACCTCCTGAACAATGCGATAACATACAGTCCAGAAGGGAGCATCGTAAAGCTTGAGGTTGGAAGGTCCGGCGACGGAATTGAGTTGCGCGTCATAGACCGGGGAACCGGCATAAAGAAGGAAGACCTTAACAGGCTCTTCAAACCCTTTGTGCAGCTCGGTGAAGCGCATTCCGGAAGCGGACTTGGCCTAGTCCTGACAAAGAAACTCGTCGAGCTCCACGGCGGCGCGATCGGGATAGAAAGCACTTACGGCAATGGTACAACGGTCGTCGTGTATATGCCCAATCTTCCGAATCAATCACAGGCGGATGAGCCCCGTCATGAGACCAAGATGGATGAAGGACGCATAGTGTTTGTCACGGAGGACGACCATCTCTTCAGGCTCTTCGTGACCATAATGGATGGAGTCGGTTACAGCACTGTTAAAGTGAGTCCAAAGGATGTTGAATTTCCAGGAGCCGCGGAGAGTGAAGACGCGATACTGGTCATAGATGCCGAGCCATCAACGCTGACTGACAAAGTGATGTCGGCCTGCAGGGAAGCCGGAAAGGTCATCCTCATGACAAATCCCGAAAGCGTGAAGGAGACGTCTGAGCTTCTCAGAGAGTATGACGCAAAGATGACTTTTATCGATAGAAGGAATTTTACCAAGAGCGAATTGCTCGCCGAGCTGAACACGGCAAGGCGGGTTTAGTCATGAAATAGATTCGGCATCCATGGTGTGGTTATGCCCCCTCGAGCTGGTACTGCCCGTTTGTGCGCTGGGTGGTACCGGCTCTCTTATTTTCTTAGGCTTCTGAGAATGTCAGCGCAACTGAAAAAGGCTTTGTCAAATCCAATCGCTGCAGAGAGGCGAGGATAAGCCGGAAGGCTTATCCCGCATCGGCTCATCAAATCTCGTGCGTCCTCCTTACCGAACAGGACGTCCCTCTCACCACCAAATACCATCTCCCCGTGCGACAGCATCACTATGTCGTCAGTGTAAGGGAGGAAAAAATCGAGGTCATGTGTGACTACGATGATCGTTTTCCCGCGTTCTTTCAGCAAGCGTATAAGGTCTGCCAGGTATCTCTTTTCTCTCACCGATAGGCCTGCGGTCGGCTCATCGAGAGCGAGTATGGGTGTGTCCATGGCGGCAGAGCCGGCTATCGCTACCATCCTTCTGAGCGCGTAAGTGAGGGAATATGGGTTGGATTCCTTGTGGGGACCTAAACTAAGCGAAGATATCACGGGGTCGAGCAGCCTGCCGTCGTTCTTGACGTTGTCAATTCCGAAGCGCAGTTCCTTTTCTACCGTTGGGGCGAAGAGCTGGTCGTCAGGATTCTGAAAGCTCAAGGCGCAAAGGCGCGCGAGTTCGCTCGTGCGCTTAGACACCGTATCGGTTTCGCCAAGGAGTATCCTGCCGGTCGAAGGTTTGAGTAGTCCGATCATGAGCCGCATCAGTGTACTCTTTCCCGAGCCGTTATGTCCCACAACAAGCGCGGTGCGGCCTGATTCTACCGCAAATGATATGTTTCTAAGTACTTCCGTCGACCCGTAAGAAAACGAAACACGCTCGTAAGATATTCTCACACATGACCTCTTAGGATCGAAAGAGCTCTCCTGTAGTTCAGTTCAAATGGCGACGCGGCCTCATAATGCTGAACGATCCCTTCCCTAATTCCTCCCGCGACGCACTCAGTCCATGCCGGAAGTTCTATGTGCCCGACCGTGTGCGAGTCAATCACATCGGCAGGCCTGCCGTCCGCAATGACTTTACCCTCCGACAGGATGACAAGCCTGTCTGCAACCTTCAGAGTAAGGTAGGGATTGTTCTCGGCCACTAGAACGGACATCTCGCCCTTGAGCGCCTTGAGCACGTCTGCAAGGTAGAAGGTTGTCTCGGGATCAAGCTGGCTCAGCGGTTCGTCGAGTATAAGGAGTCTCGGTTTCACGGCGATTGCCGCGGCAAGCACAACCTTCTGCTTTTCTCCGCCCGATAGTTCAAGAGGGTTCCTGTACGCCAGATGGCCAATCCTTATTTTCCCGATTGCCTCCTCGACTCTTCGGGCGGTCTCTTCCCTTGAGAGGCCGAGGTTCTCACAAGGAAAGGCTATCTCTTCAATCACGCTTGAGCGGAGATAGGAAATCTGTGAGTAGAAATTCTGGAGGACGACTGAGGTCACAGATCTCCCTTCGGAGCCATCTTTGCACCACGATATTTCTCCGCTGCTTTTGCCGGCCGGGAAAGACGCCAGGAGTCCGGCCGCGGCAAGGCAAAGCGTTGATTTTCCTGAACCGCTCAAACCGCTGACAACAACCCCTTCTCTTTCTTCAATCGCGAGATTTATTCCGGTGAGGGCAGCATCGGACCCGACCGAGTACGAAAACGAATAGTCGTTAAATGATACAAGCGTCAAAGGATGAGCCCCGCAATCCAGATGACCACCGCCGCGGCAAGAATAATTCTCCCGAGTATGAGTCCCGATTTGTCCGCCTCTATTTCCATAAGCGGGACAACGGCGGAGGAGCCTGCGGAGTTTCTATCGGAAAAATTCGCGGCGCGCAGCGCGATCCCACGGTCGAGGCTCTCCGATAAGTACGAGTAGGAGAGGGGAACGAGCATGGGCAGAAGATACCTCGCGCGTGTGAAGACGCTTCTCGTCGTGTCAAGCCCGCGGGCTGATTGCGCCATGTAGATCTTCTGCAGCTTGTCCCTCATGAGATGCACCATGGCAACTGACAGTAAGAAGATATAGATGAGTCGCCTGTCAGCTCCACGGGAGGCGAGGTATTCCGAGATGACTTCGGACTTGACTCGTGAAAAGTAGTAGCTGATCGAGATCACGATCAGGGAGAGTCTGACCCCGACGCCGGCGGCAAACAGAAGCCCCTGGTCCCTGAAATGAAGTGGCCCGATGGAGAACACGATCCTGCCAGGGAAAAAAATGCCGTTTATGACAAAACCTATCAGGAGAAGCGGGAGTACGAATTTCATAAACCCCCGATAGATGATCTTCCGCTTCGGCGAGAATATGGTCGCGATGACAAGTGCAACCAACACGATTGTTTGCCATTCGATGCTGAAGGCAAACGCTATAAAGACGATCGTTATCGTGACGTAGTGGCTCAGCGGGTTGTATTTCCGCCGGACGAGCTCAAGTGTTTGCATATCCGGGCAGGCGCAGCAGGATTGAGCGGGGAATTCTGGAGAGAAGGAAATAGACTATGAGGTAACTAACGGCCTTGTCAACGGGATCGGCCGCGAGTCCCTGGAAGAAAACGCTCTGCACGATTGACTTCCCGATCGCCCTGAAATAGAGGACAAGGAAGTCGGTACCGCCCATCGTGACGCCTCCGAACATGAACGCGGCTATGGGGGCAGAAACGACGGCGGCGAGCCCTCCCTGGAGTATGCCTGCCGGGATTGCAGTGTACCATCTCTTAAAAACGCCGGCCCGTGCAACGAAACCGCTGAAAGCTCCGATCACGAGAGTTACCGGGATGAAGAATATAAAAGCGTAGTTGAAGAAAAATCCGAGCGTGAGGTTGGCAAAAGTGCCGGTGAGCATCCCGGCCAGAGGGCCGACCACGCAGGCTATCAGGATGGTTCCGATTGAATCAAGGTAAAGAGGGAGCTTTATCAGTTGCACGGCCTGTCCCACCACGATGTTCAGCGCCGCTCCGAAGGCGATGAGCGGGATAGTCGTGGCGTTGACTTCCTTCTCAAACCATGAGATGGAGTCAGCCATAGATTTCTCTCATCGCAGTCTCCAGCTGGTTCAGGCCGGATAGCGGCGAGAGCATCCCCGCTTCAGTGATGACCGATGTGACCAGTCGCGGATTCACCATATCGAAATATATGTTCTTGACCTCATACTCCGGGTTTGGGAAGATTTCATGAGGGCTTTCCTCCTTGTTGAGAAATCTTGAAGCATCCTTCTCCCGATCGAATTTGAGAACACTTGTGACCGCGTGAAAGTCCTTCCCCGATGCCTTGCATGCGGCTGCGAGCGCGAAAGACCCGATCTTGTTAACCAGCGTGCCGTCGGAGAGGATGGCGTCTGCTCCAACGAAAGCCGAATCGATTATATCGATGAAGAATCCTATCGCCGCATCTGAAACGAGAATGGACCTGTGTCCCATGGCTTTCAGCGCCCGCGCGGTCTGTCTCCCCTCGAAGAGGGGACGCGATTCCATGACGTATACTACCGCAAGTTTGTTTTCGGCAGCCGCCGTCTCGAACGCCCTGAGGACGAATTCGCTCTGACTCAGCGTGGCATAAGCTTTACGGGCAGATATCGCCTTCGACGCCTCCCTGGCTGTCCGGGCTGAAGCTTCGCTTATCTTATTCTTGAGCCCCGCGATGTACCCTCCAACTTCCTTTGCCGGAAGCTTGTCGCACACCGAGACGATCAGCCTTCCAATGTTCGAAAGTGCTGCCATCTGTGCCTGTGCGTTCGAAAGCGTGTCGGAGAGCGACTTCAGGTCTTGTATGAACCTCGGGTCAGTCGAATAGTCTCGGCAAAAATCGAGGAGCAAATCGACCGTGTCCCTGAGAACCTGCTGAGCGCTCGACACGTTGTCCGTCGCGATACGATTGGCCCGGTCAAGATACTCTGCCTTCATCTTTCGGTAAGACTCCTCGCGGTTGAGATTACGAGTTAGTTTAAAAGCTGGTCGACTAAATTGCAATCGACATAGATGCGCCACGCTCTTCCGACGTCTTTCCGGAACTTGTATGTCGTTTAGCTGTTGAATTTGTAGGAAAATTAATAAAGGGAAGCCAATGAACGATTACAAATACATTGTCGTAGGGGGCGGAATGACGGCCGATTCCGCCGTGAAGGGAATAAGAGAAAATGACGCAAGCGGGAGGATAGCAGCATTCAGCGATGAACCTGAAATGCCATATAATCGCCCTCCACTTTCGAAAGGACTGTGGAAGGGGGAATCACCTGAAAGCGTCTGGAGAAAAACGGAAGGACCTAATCTAGATTTTCACAAGGGAACGAGAGTGACTTCAATTCATCCCGCAGATAAAACCATTAAGACGGGTGGGGGACAGAAGTTCAGCTACGAGAAGCTTTTGCTCGCTACCGGTGGAAGTCCCCGGAGACTTCCGTTCGGAGTCGATGATGTGATCTACTTCCGGACGCTGGATGATTACCGGAGACTCCGCGCGGCGGCGGAGAAGGAAGACGAGTTTGTCGTAATAGGGGGAGGGTTCATCGGTTCGGAAGTCGCAGCTGCGCTTGCAATGAATGGCAAGCGGGTGACGATGATACTTTCGGAGGCCGGAATATGCGCAAGGATCTTCCCGCAGGAACTGTCGACATTCCTTGTCGGGTACTTCGCGGAAAAGGGAGTCGAAATCTGCGCCGGAGACACGGCCGTCGGAATTGAGAAAGTAGATTCAAAATCTACCATTCGAACGAAGAAGGGAAAGGAGTTCAAGGCGGCAACTGTGGTCGCGGGGCTGGGTATCCTGCCGAACGACTCTCTTGCCAGGTCTGCAGGGCTCGCGGTTGATAACGGGATTGTCGTCGACGCCTTCCTAAGGACCACTAACCACGATATTTTTGCCGCAGGGGACGTGGCGAACTTCTATTACAAGGCTCTCGACAAGAGAGTAAGGGTTGAGCACGAGGACAACTCGAACTCGATGGGTGTCATGGCGGGACGCAATATGACCGGAAGGAAAGAAGCGTATAACCACATCCCTCTATTCTACTCGGACATGTTTGACCTTGGCTACGAGGCAGTGGGCGAGCTCGATTCCAGAATGGATGTTGTCGAGGACTGGGTCGAGCGGCACAGAAAGGGAGTCGTTTATTACATGCGCGAAGGGTATGTCAAGGGAGTCCTTCTGTGGAACACATGGGGTAAGGTGGAAGATGCGCGGGAGCTCCTGAAATCCAGAAGGCGGTGGACCCGCGATGAGCTGGTGGGAAAAATCCGCGACTGAAGGTGATAAAAATAAAAAGGGCGGGAGGTATGTCCCCCGCCCGGGTAACCTGATTGTCGGGTCGTTCTAACCCAGCATGCCGCCGAGCAAAACGTTCACGACTACTATGACTATCCACACGCCAAACACGGCGGCGTAGGCCGTTAATCCTTTCTTCCCCGAAAACACGTTGATGCCGACCGCACTCACTGCGAGGTTCCAAATCGTGAAGAGGTTAATGTTCCGCATCAGGATGTACCGTTTGCTCTCGTTGTCCATTTGCGTCAAGAGCCCTAGATGGAGTCCCCCGTCGAATCGCGCGAACATTACAGCTATGACGATACCCATGATTGCGCCCACTGTTGCGATCCAGCTTGCGACGCCGGCCAGCCCCATGGCGTGGGCGTATGTCATGGAGGTTCCCTTCAAAATATACTTGCCGATAAGCAGCCAAACGCCCGCCGCTATGAAAAAGACCAGGAAGGTGCCGACAATCACTCCGATTATTCCGAAGACTACAAATACACTCGAGGAGCCTTCGATCCTGTCCCGGGCCTGTTGTGCCTGGTCCGAAGTCATCTTGCCTTCGTTGACGGCCTGATCGATTCTCTGCTCCTGCATCTGTATCATTTGTGCGCGAAGTTCGGGCGTGCTGAAGCGGACGTATGTGGCGAGAGATGCGACGATGGCGAGCACGAGGACGGGGATCAGCCAGTCGACGGTTTTCACTCCCCCCCTGCGCAACGCATCGAAGACTTTTGACGGCTCGTAAAATACACCCGCCGCCTTATCCATGAAGGACATCTCCTCCTCCGGCGGTTGACCAACAGTAACAGGTTGTTCCGACATCAGTCCTCCTTTTTTGAGAAGTTAATTTAGGTGTGCATGAAGTACAAATACGGTGGATCGGACCGTGGTGCGCGTGGAGTGAGTCGCCCGAGAATCTGACTGGCGGGCTTTTGACCGCCAATCTTTCTAAATTGTTGCAAAGAGGAGCATCTATTGTCTTCAAAACGCTTTTTCATCCTTGATGGAACCGCTCTGGCATACAGGGCCTATTTCGCCATGATAAGCCATCCGCTCGTCAATTCGAGAGGAGAGAACACAAGCGCCATCTTTGGGTTCGCCAATTATCTCATGAAGATCATCGGCGATGAAAGACCGGATTACCTGGTGGCGGTCTTCGACACTGCCGAGCCGACGTTTCGTCACAAGGAGTATCCTGAGTATAAGGCTACGCGTGAGAAGATGCCGGAGGAGATGGCGGCTCAGCTCGGAAGCATTAAGAAGATGCTGAACGCTTTCGGTGTGCCGACGGTGGAACAGCCGGGGTACGAAGCGGACGATGTGATCGGCACGCTCGCCAGGTTGGCCGCGAAAGAAGGCATCGGGGTTTTCATGGTTACAGGCGACAAGGACTTCATGCAGCTCATCACGCCCAAAGTGAAGATGTACAGGCCTGGGAGGAGCGGAATGGAGCTCGAAATCGTCGATGAGAAGGGGGTGGAGAAGAAGTTCGGCGTGAAGCCGTCGCAGGTTATAGACGTCCTCGCGCTTACTGGGGACGCCGTGGACAACGTACCGGGGATCAAGGGAATCGGGGAGAAGACCGCGATACCCCTCATTCAAAAGTATGGCACGGTGGAAAAGGTTCTCGCGAACGCGGAGAAAGTCGACAAACCCGCCCTCAGGGAAAAGCTCAGGAACGGGAAGGATATGGCTCTTCTCTCGAAATGGCTGGTCACGATAAAGACCGACGTTCCGCTCGGCGTCGACTTCCACTCGCTTAAGGAGAAAAGCGCGAACCACGATGAGATCGCGAGACTCTTCAATGAATTTGAATTCAAGTCGCTCATCCGCAAGGCTCAGCAGATTGTTTCGCCGGCTACCGCGGAGACCGCCGATATGCCGCTGCAGGAGGAACACGCTTCCAGTGACTACGAGACCATAAAGACGGTGAAGCACAATTACAGGCTGATTACCGATCCGGACGAGCTCGCGAAGCTTGCCGAAAAGCTGACGCATGCCGAGGTCGTGTCGATGGACACGGAAACGACAAGCGTCGACGCTCTTGCGGCAAACCTTGTCGGGATTTCATTTTCAATAAAACCCCGCGAAGCGTATTACGTCAACATAGCTGCCGAAGGGGGAGACCTTTTCTCCGACGCGGGCGCGGCGCGGGGGGTGAGCGTGAAAGACGCGGTCAGGTTACTCAAGCCCGTTTTCGAATCTGCGAAAATCAGGAAGGTCGGACAGAATCTGAAATATGACATGCTTGTGCTCTCCAACTATGGAATCAGAACGAGAGGCGTCGACTTTGATTCGATGGTCGCCGCTTATGTCCTGAATCCGGACAGCCAACACAATCTCGATGCCCTTTCCAGGGAGCACCTCGGCTACGT
>JAKAMG010000008.1:0-87978 GCA_021812985.1 Bacteroidota bacterium | reverse complement strand
GTCGCCGCGACAGGTAGGCTCAGTTCGTCCGATCCCAATCTTCAGAACATCCCGATCCGCGGGGAGATTGGCAAGGAAATAAGAAAGGCGTTCGTCCCGGGCGAGAAGGGGTGGGTTATGATGTCGGCCGATTACTCGCAGATTGAACTCCGTGTCATGGCACACATATGCCGGGATGAGGGGCTCATGGAGGCATTCCGAAAAAACGAAGATATTCACCGCACGACCGCATCCAAGGTGTTCGGAGTATCGCCAGACAAAGTAACTCCTGACATGCGCCGAAAGGCGAAGGAGGTGAACTTCGGTCTCCTTTATGGCATCGGACCGTACGGGCTGAAAATACGCCTCGGCATCTCTCAGGGCGAGGCCAAGGAAGTCATCGACACCTACTTCCGCCGGTTTCCGAGAGTGAGGGAATACATAGACGGCACGCTCGATTTTGCCCGAAGGAACGGTTATGTAGAGACGCTGCTCGGAAGGCGGCGTTATCTGTCCAACATCAACAGCAAGAACTCCGCCGTGAGAATGGCAGAGGAGCGGCAGGCGATTAACATGCCGATACAGGGAACCGCCGCAGACATGATAAAGCTCGCGATGGTGTCGATCTTTTCTAAGCTGGAAACGGAAAAGATGAAATCGAGAATGATACTCCAGGTGCATGATGAGCTTGTCTTCGAGGCACCCAAGGATGAACTGAAGACTCTCGAGGTCCTTGTCCGCGAGGAGATGAAGAACGCACTGAAACTCAGCGTACCGGTTGAAGTCGAAGTCGGAGTTGGACCGAATTGGCTAGATGCTCACTGACGGGCAGAGCGCGGATTATTCAGGAAAGATCCGGACGCGAGGCTCGGCCGCATGTGCCTCGCCCTACTGAAGTGGTGTAAAACTTTGGGTTCTTTTTTCAGCAGGGCCATCCAGCGCCGGTCTGACGCGGGGGGTTACCTTACGAACAGCTCCACGAGCTTGTAGGCGCCTGCGCCAATCAGCGCGGCCATGGGGATTGTAAGCACCCAAGCGAGGACGATATTGCCGGCCACGCCCCACCGAACCGCGGACAGCCTCTTCGTGGCGCCGACGCCCATTATACCGCCGTTGATCGTATGCGTCGTGCTGACCGGAATTCCCCACAGGGTCGCTACGAGAAGCGTGATTCCGCCGGCTGTTTCAGCGCAAAAGCCGTCCACTGGCCGGAGTCGGGTAATCTTCTGCCCCATGGTCTTGACGATACGCCAGCCGCCGAAGAGAGTGCCGAGGGCGATCGTAAGATTACACATGACGATGACCCAGAACGGAACAACGAAACTTCTCAAGTAGCCTGCTGTCACTAACAATCCCGTTATCACACCCATTGTCTTCTGAGCATCGTTGGTCCCGTGTCCTAGACTCAGGAAGGCAGCGGAGACGAGCTGCAGCTTCCGGAAGGCTCCGTTGACCCTTGTGGACGACCGCTTATGGAAAATCCACATTACGGCGGTCATCAGGATGAAGGCCACGACCAGTCCCATCACGGGGGCGACAACTATGAAGAGTACCGTTCCGGTCCACCCGCTGTAAAGGATCGCGGAGAATCCCGCTTTGGCTATGGCCGCCCCTGCATAGCCGCCCATCAGCGCGTGAGAAGAACTTGTTGGGAGTCCGTAGTACCATGTTATCAGGTCCCATGCAATCGCACCGATGAGGCCGCTCATTATAACGTACTCATTCACGGCGCTTAGCTCCACGAGCCCCTTCCCGAGAGTGTCGGCAACCTTGAGTCCGAAGAAGAACGCGGCGATGAAGTTGAAAAACGCCGCCCACGCAACCGCTTTCCGTGGAGTCAGAACCCGAGTCGAAACCACGGTGGCGATAGAGTTGGCGGAATCGTGAAAGCCGTTCAGGAAGTCGAAGATAAGAGCGACTATTATTATGAAAACGACGAGCGTCAGCATGAGGCTGGAGAGGTATCAGGCATGTTTTACCAGTATCGATTCGAGGACGTTCGCGACGTCTTCGCAGCGATCTGTCGCCGTTTCCAATCCTATATAAATCTCCTTGAGTTTGATCAGTTCAATCGCGTTCTTCTCGTTTTCGAACAGATCGGCGATGGCTAAATTGAAAACCGTGTCCGCCTCATTCTCGTATTCGTTCACCTTCTTGAGCACTTCCTCAAGCATTCCGGTGTTCTTGAAATCTCTCAGGTAAGTTATCCCCTTACCCACCGTTTCCACCTGAAGCTGGATTATCTCCATCAGCTTACGCATGTACTGCGGAGCCACTCGGACATTGTAGAGCACAAACCTGGATGAGCAGCCGTTGATGTAATCCATGACGTCGTCGAGCGAAGAGGCGAGCTCATGGATATCCTCGCGGTCGAACGGCGTGACGAACGTGGCGTTCAGCTCGGCAAAGACCCTGTGTGTGACCTCGTCGGCCTGATGCTCCAGATCCTCTATCTCGTCTGCCAGCGATTGTGTCTGGACCGGATCAGAGTCGGGGATTTTCTTAAGTGCTATGGATGCTTTCTGGAGGAGCCTGGTCATCTCTTCAAACAACGAATAGAACTTCTCGTCGTGAGGGAGGAGTATCTGTATGATTCTGTCGATCTTCACAGTTAGCCCGTAAAAATTGTGAGTAGGACGAAGCGTTAAAATTTAAGGCCTGGGCGGAATTATTCAAAGTAATCGTTGAAAATGATAATAAATGGAGTTGCCGGGGCACTTCAGAAGAATCCTTCCTGACTTGATTTTAACCCGTTAGTTCCGAAATTAGATGTGAAGGCTCGCCAATACGGCCGCCCTGGGTCTGTTTGATAATGGAAACAGGCTGTTTTAAATTAACGGCGAACAGGTTCGGGACCTCAGGGCGAGCGATATGAAACTTGCGGCGGCCGCCAAGTGTTGGAAATAGCACAGGAACTAAAATACCAGGTACGAAATGGAAGGTAATTTCTCAAATCGCGTGCAGGACGTTATAAGACTCAGCCGCGAAGAGGCTTTGAGATTAGGACATGATTTTATCGGTACGGAACACCTTCTCCTTGGAATCATACGAGAGGGGGAGGGGATTGCGGTAAAGATACTCAGAAATCTCGGGGTCGACCTTTACAAGCTTAAGAAAGCAGTCGAGGACACCGTCCGGACTTCGGGAGGGACGCTCACTATCGGGAACATCCCCCTTACGAAGCAGGCCGAGAAAGTGCTGAAGATAACCTACCTCGAGGCGAAGTTATATAAATCCGATGTGATCGGAACGGAACACCTCCTGCTGTCGCTCCTTCGTGATGACGACAACGTGGCTTCCCAGATTCTCCATCAGTTCAACGTGACATACGACAGCGTCAGGCAGGAGCTCGACAACATAATTAACGGAAGGCCTTCACAGCCGTCTGCGCAGGCGCCGCAGCATGGTGCAGCCCCCGCCGGGCCTGAGCAGAAGAAGGGAGAGAAGTCTAAGACTCCCGTTCTCGATAATTTCGGGAGAGACCTGACCAAGCTCGCGATGGAAGACAAACTTGACCCGATAATAGGGCGCGAGAAGGAAATTGAGCGCGTGGCCCAGGTCCTCGCGCGCAGGAAGAAGAACAATCCCGTGCTCATTGGGGAACCGGGGGTCGGCAAGACTGCCATAGCTGAAGGGCTTGCGCTCAGAATAGTCCAAAAGAAGGTTTCCAGGGTCCTCCACAACAAGAGGGTCGTTACACTGGACCTTGCGGCTCTAGTGGCGGGTACAAAATACCGCGGCCAGTTTGAGGAAAGGATGAAAGCCGTTCTCAACGAGCTTGAGAAGGCGAAGGACGTGATTCTTTTCATAGACGAACTGCACACAATAGTTGGCGCCGGAGGGGCCTCCGGTTCGCTTGACGCCTCCAATATGTTCAAACCTGCCCTCGCTCGCGGCGAGATACAATGCATCGGCGCGACGACGCTGGACGACTACCGGCAGTACATCGAGAAGGATGGCGCGCTCGACCGCCGCTTCCAGAAAATCATGGTGGAGCCGACTTCCGTCGACGAGACGATCCAGATTCTTAACAACATTAAGCAGAAATACGAGGAACACCACAACGTAAAGTTCACCGCGAGCGCCATTGACGCAGCAGTGAAACTCAGCGACAGGTACATGACCGACAGGTTCCTCCCTGACAAGGCGATCGACGTGATGGACGAGGCCGGTTCCAGAATCCATCTCGCAAATATTATCGCACCGAAGGAAATCGTGGAGTTGGAAGAGGAAATCGAGAAGATAAAGCAGCAGAAGAACAAGGTGGTCAAGACTCAGGATTTTGAGGAAGCCGCCCGTCTCCGCGACCTCGAAAAGAAACTTCTCTCCGATCTCGAAATTGCGAAGAGGGAGTGGGAACTCAAGGCCGAAACAACAGTTCACGAAGTCACTGAAGACCACGTGGCGGATGTCGTCGCTATGATGACGGGGATCCCTGTAAACAAAATCGCCGAGAGCGAATCCGCTAAACTTCTCAAGATGTCGGAGGAACTGACTAAGCTTGTCGTCGGACAGGATGAAGCTATAATAAAGTTGAGCAAGGCCATCCGCAGGGCGAGAGCCGGACTGAAAGACCCCAAGAGGCCGATAGGCTCGTTCATATTTGCGGGACCGACCGGCGTCGGCAAGACAGAGCTTGCGAAAGCTCTCGCGCGCTACCTGTTCGACTCCGAAGAGGCTCTCGTCAGGATAGACATGTCGGAGTACATGGAGAAATTCAACGTGAGCAGGCTCGTCGGGGCCCCTCCAGGATACGTAGGGTACGAAGAGGGAGGACAGCTCACGGAGAAAGTGCGCAGAAAGCCATACAGTGTCGTCCTCCTCGATGAGATAGAAAAGGCGCATCCCGACGTGTTCAATATCCTGCTTCAGGTTCTGGATGACGGGATACTGACCGACAGTCTCGGGAGGCGAGTTGATTTCAAGAACGTGATACTGATCATGACGACGAACATCGGTACCCGCGACATTAAGCCCGCCGGTTCGTTCGGATTCGGGCAGTCGACGTCAGAAGATAAGTACAGCAACATGAAAAACGTGATCGAGGAGGCAATGAAACGCCTCTTCAATCCGGAGTTCATGAACAGGATTGACGACGTGATAATTTTCCACTCTCTGGAGACTGGCGATATCAAGAAGATAATCGACATACACACCGAGAGTCTGCGGAAGAGGCTTGCCACGTTGGGTGTTAAGCTGGAACTGACTAAGCCCGCGAAGGAGTTCCTCGCGGAGAAAGGCTTCGATCCCGCTTACGGTGCCAGGCCGCTGAGAAGAGCGGTACAGCGTTACCTTGAAGATCCTCTAGCTGAGGAAATGCTGAAGGGAACATTCACGGAAGGGATGGTTGTCAAAGTAAGAGTGGACAAGCGTTCCGGAGAGCTGAAGTTCTCGGAGCGGAAGGCCAAGGCCGAGACGAAGGATCCGAACCTTTCGGATGTCAGCACAAACTGATCTTTCGGCAGAGTGATTACTGCGCCGGGCGGCAAGTGTCGTCCGGCGCTTTTTTTATGCCTGCGTTGACAACAATTGTAACTTCTTCGCGCCTGTGTTAAAATTCACAGGAACGATACAATGTGATTCGCTTTCACAAAACTATAATCCCGGAACATCATCTATGAAATTCACACCCTTCTCCATCCCGATGCTCCTCATTGTCATGGGGTTGGTCAGCAGCACGTCCCTCGGTGCGCCACATCCGGCCGGTAAATACGGCGGAGCGATAGTCGACTCGATGTTCATCAATCCGAACGCACCCTACCCTCAGTGCCACGCGTCGACAATCGCGGAGATAGCCCCCGGACAATTTGCGGCCGCCTGGTTTGGGGGAACGAGGGAAGGAAACAGGGACGTAGGGATTTGGCTTGCGCGAATGAAGGATGGGAAGTGGCTCCGCGCCGTCGAAGTTGCCAATGGTCGTGACTCGAGCGGCGACGTTTTTCCGACTTGGAATCCGGTGCTCTTCAATCCTCCCGGCGGTCCGCTGGTCTTGTTTTACAAGGTTGGCCCATCACCCAGCACGTGGTGGGGGATGATGAAGACATCTTCGGACAGTGGGGTGACCTGGAGCAGGCCTCGCAGGCTCCCGGATGGAGTCCTGGGCCCCATCAAGGATAAACCCGTGCTCCTCCCTGACGGAAGCTGGCTCTGCGGTTCCAGCGAGGAGGGGGGTGGGTGGCGGGTTCACTTCGAGTTGACCTCGGACAAAGGGAAGAGCTGGAAGGTCATCGGGCCAATCGACGGTGGAGGAAAATATCACGCTATTCAGCCGACCATACTTTTCCTGAAAGGAGGAAAATTGGAAGCTCTCTGCCGCACTCAAGAGGGAGTCATCGCATCAACGTCGTCAGTCGATGGGGGGAGGACGTGGTCCAGACTCGTATCTACCGGTCTCCCTAACCCCAATTCAGGCATAGATGCCGTAAATCTCGCTGATGGTAGGCAACTTCTCGTGTACAACGATTCCAGGATAATACCGGGCCGTCCGATAGAGAGCCAGCGATGTCCGCTCAACGTCGCGGTTTCCAATGATGGCATCAAATGGGTAAACGTTCTCACGCTTGAAGACAAGCCGGTCCCGGCAGGCTATGCTTACCCGGCGGTGATCCAATCCTCTGACGGCCTTGTCAGGATAACGTATACATGGAACAGGGAGCATATAAAATATGTAGTCGTCAACCCGGCGGCATTTTAAACGTTCAAATCCGGACCGAGTCTTCCCCGCAGGCTGAGGTGGGGGAAGCATCCAATGGATTGCAAACTGGAACTTGAAGTTATCTGCCGAAATTACTGATATTGTGGGAGAGAACAAGAAACAATAGAACAACAAGGAGAACAAATGAACAAGAAGACTAAAGTTGCGAAGAAGAAGCACCACAAGAAAGTCCAGAAGTTCAAGGCAAAGGCGAAAGCGCGTCGCACTGCGGCAAGCAAGGCAAAGGCTGCCTGAAGATCAGTCCGACAGTATAAATTGAATTTGACCGGCCGGGCGGCCGGAAAGAATTGAAATCCTACGAGAAGGAACTTGAATACGCTCTGAAGATTGTCAGGGCTTCCGAGCGTATCACGCTCAAATATTTCCAGTCCAAGTTCAGGGTGGACTACAAATCTGACAAGAGTCCTGTAACAATCGCTGACAAGAGTTGCGAGAAATTTCTCGTCGGCGAGCTTTCCAGGAAATTCCCTCACCATGGTTTCTACGGCGAGGAGTTCGGAGAAAGCTCGGCTGACAGCGAGTTCAGGTGGATAATAGACCCGATCGACGGCACGCGCAATTTCACGCGCGGAATACCATACTGGGGAACGCTCGTTGGACTCGAACGGGTGGAAGACCCGGCCCTTGGAAAGGGAGAAATAGTCGCCGGGATCATGGCGCTGCCAGCCCTGAAGAAGATCTACTACGCCTCAAAAAAGAACGGCGCCTTCTGCAACGGAAGGCGAATCAAGGTAAGCAGGGTGAAAGAACTCGGGAAGTCGGCGGTCATCTTCGGCGGGCTGAGCTATTTCATCGGCACAAAGTACGAGAAGGGTTTCCTGGACATCGCGAAATCCTCGTACCATGATCGCGGCTTCGGCGATTGCTTCGGATACTCATTCGTTGCGGAAGGGGCTGCTGAGGTGATGCTCGATCCGATCGTGAGTCCGTGGGATGTGGCGGCGATAAAGCCTATCATCGAAGAGGCGGGGGGAGTGTTCACGGACTTCGAAGGGAACTCGACGATATACAGCAAAACTGCAGTAGCCTCAAATCCCTATCTCCATGAGACGATGTTAAGGAAGCTTGCCTGTGGTTAGACTGCAAACTCCGATGGCGCGCGTCCGATAGCGGACCGCATCAAAACTTCGTCGCTCATCAGTACGTGATCCAACATTCCGGCAATCCATTATTCCAGTATTGTGGGCTTCCGCTAATCCTGTCTCACCTTTATGACCACCATTGTCATGTCGTCATGCTGGGGGGCATTGCCCGCGAACTTTCTGACGCCGGCGTCTATCTTTGCCAGCATCTCCCTGACGGGAAGATGACGGGCGGACTCAATAAGCTGGATGAGCCGTTCCTCTCCAAACTCGTTAGCCTCCGTGTCCATGGCTTCCGTGAAGCCGTCCGTGTAGAAAACAAGCGCGTCGCCTGGGAGAAGCGTGATCTCCATCTCCTCGAGTGTGGAATCGAATTTGTCGCCGTCGTCCAGACCGAGGGCGAGTCCGTTGGGAGTGAATAGTCGCGCGGATGTGGAGTTGGACGAAAAAAGGGCGAGCGGGTTGTGCCCGGCTCTCGCAAATTTAACCTTCCTGCTTCTGGTGTCTATCACCGCATAAATCATGCTGATGAACGTACCGCGCGAGATCGAATTGTAAACGATCTGGTTTATCTTGCTGAGGACCTTGCGCGGGGAAGAGTGGTCTTCGGCGGATGCCTGCAGAGCTCCCTTTGTCAGAGTCATGTAGATCGCGGCGGGGAGTCCCTTACCCGATACGTCCGCGATGGCAGTCCCGACAAGCCCGTCACGCATGTTCACGAAATCATAGTAGTCCCCACCGACCTCAAGAGCAGGTATGCAGATTCCGCCGAACTCCATCTGCGGTACAGACGGCGTTGTCCGCGGAAGAAGATTGTTCTGGACGTTCTTCGCAATCTCGAGTTCACGAGCCATCCTCTCCCTCTCACTGATCCTGCGAATGTGAGCGGGCATCAGGTCGACCGTTAGCTCGAAAGCCTGCTTCTTCCAGAGTCCGATGAGCGAGACGGCCACCGGTATTGAGAGCAGAATCACTGACAGGACCGAGTTCGCGGCGAAGAAGGAATTTGACGAGGCGAATATCGGAATGAGTCCCTGGGCGGAAGCCACAAGGGAACTCGCGACGAATGCGGTAATGAAATCGTGCCTGAGGAATAGAAATATCAGAATCGCGGCCAATGCCAGAGACATGATGATACGGGGTAATGCGAGGTAGTCTCCGAACGGCAATGGATAAAAGAGGGACGGAATAAACAGAACGGCCGAAACCGCTATTCCCTTCGCAAGCCTCTTCTTTCCAAAGTATGAGAGAACTCCGAACCTGTAAAATGTTTCGGAAAACAGCCCGACGGCGAGCCCGCTGGACAGGGCTGCAATTGCCGGAAAGTATGAATCCAGAAGAGTGATCGAACCCGAAAATGAGCCGACCGAGCCGCTCAGGTGGAATATCGGGTGAACGACGGCGTAGATTCCGAGTATGATTCCTCCGTAGGCGTAGCCGCGCAGTGTAGAAAGACCAAGACCATCGTTAAAGATCCTGAAGTGAGAAAGCGCGTCGAACGTTCTGAGCTTATCCGGCCAGATCGCACGGGCCGACGATTCGCCAATCCCCCATGATGAGAAAGAGAGGAGCGCAAAAAGAGGAAACCACAAGAGAAGGACAAGCGCGAGCGCTATGACGTTTACGTAGAAGAGGTTCATCGTGCCTATCGTCGTCCCAGAGCCGATCGAGGGGAACGATAACACGACGCCTGTACCGGCGGCGATGTAGTATAGAAGGGCTACAAACATCGCGGAGCCTATCCCGGCCTCACCCTCGTTGTAACGCTTCAGAAAAAGAATCAGTCCAAATGCGAAGAGGACGAACACGACAACCCAAGAGAGGAAGGTCATGAATACGAAAGGAGACGCCGTTGAAGCCACGCCGGTCCTGAACTGCTCCGGAGGATAATAAGACAAATCGAGGAAGCTGATCCCTTGCCCTGTTAAACGAACGCTCAACTCCTCCTTTAGCCCGGGCACACCGGTGCTGTCCTTCAGGTATGTGAGGGCCCAGTCCTGCCTGTGCTCCTTCTTAATGGAGTGTGACTCGTTGAGTCTCCACCCTGCAAGGTCGGCCCCGGTCAGGCGGGAGAGCGCGAGCCTGTTCCATTCGCCCTTGAAGATATCCATAGCTTCTTCCCTGCTCAGATCGGGCCCCGTCACTGAATCAGGGACGAAGAGCTTGAAAGTGGAGAGTTTTCCGCCTTCCGTGATCACGACAGCGAGCTTGGTGCCGTCCGTAGTTTGTTTTGAAGGATCGAACCAGGCAATCCTCCATCCATTGAGTGGGATCGAATCGGACCTGACAAGCCTGTTCGTCGCGGCAGTTCCCAACCTGTTCCCCAGGTATTCCATCGAAACATAGTCTGTCTTGAAGACTGTGTTCTGCATGAGGTCCCTAGACAAATGCGTTCCGAATTTCTCGGCGATCTTCCGTGACATTTCGATAGCCTGGCTGCGATCGAGCTTACTGTCTACAGAGTAGTAGAGCGAGTAGTGCGGAACGAGGAGGATGAACGCGACAAGCCCGGCTACAGCGGCTGCCGCCAGTAGGATAGCCGATTTTTTTGTTCTCATAGTCTGGTGAATTTAGTGTCGGTTAATATCGAATCCAAGCCGGTGTCCCTTGTTGTGCGTTTCTTTGCCTTTCCGCCGCATCGAAGGTATATTTCGACACCCGATTTCCGAAAGAAAGTAGGTTCGGGGCTCATGCTATACAATACGAAGCCACCGAATAATGTTGCATGGAACCACAGGTAATCCTCGACTGAAGTAGAGGGGAAAGTGAAGACCAGTGGATCCGATCGCGAACTAAACCGAGGACTGTTCAGATGAAAGCGTCACGCCTGCCGATTGTTTTGTTCATTGCCTTTGCCGTTTCATCGGCGATCTCCCAGACGAAGTATATGCCGCACGATGAGTTTGATCCCAATTTCGATTCCAATGGAGGAACGATTTATAGGGGCGCGAACGGCGCGCCTGGTCCGGGTTATTGGCAGAATAGGGCTGACTATAAAATAGCTGCCACGCTGGATACCACCACAAAAACCATAACCGGCAGGGTTGAGATAAGTTATACGAACAACAGTCCTCACGAACTCTCATACGTCTGGCTGCAACTGGAGCAGAATCAGCTGAGTCGAGGATCGCGAGGAGTTATGACGTCAGGAAACGGCCCGAGGGCCTTCTATGGCGGAGACAGCATCGCATCGGTGAAGACGGTCCAGAACGGAAAGGCTTACGTCGCCGACTACGTCATAAGCGACACCCGGATGCAGATACGCCTTCAGACGCCGGTGCCTGCCAGGGGAGGTAAGCTGGTGATCGAGGTAGCGTATTCGTTTGTCATACCACCGGCCGGTTACGGTCGGACGGGATGGATGTACACCAAGAACGGGACGATATACGACGTCGCGCAGTGGTATCCGCGCATGTCTGTGTTTGATGACATAAACGGGTGGAACAACCTGCCGTTCCTCGGAGCTGGAGAGTTTTACTGCGAGTACGGCAACTTCGATTATAGCGTCACCGTTCCCGCTGATATGATCGTCGTCGGTTCCGGTGAGTTGCTCAACTCGAAGAGCGTCCTGACGGCTAAAGAGATCCGGAGATTTGAAGAGGCCAAGAAGAGCGACAAGCGCGTGTACATCATTTCGCCAGAGGAGGTGGCGAAAAGCGAGACGCGTCCGACCGAGAAGGGAATGCTCACATGGCATTTCAGAATGGACAACGCGAGGGACGCGGTTTGGGCATGTTCCCGTGCCTTCATCTGGGACGCCGCGAGGATAAACCTCCCGAGCGGCAAAAAATCAATCGCGGAGTCTGTCTATCCGATCGAAAGCGCGGCGGACTCATCATGGGGGCGCTCCACCGAATACGTCAAGGCAAGCATCGAGATCTTCTCGAAAGACTGGTACGAATATCCTTACCCTGCTGCCATAAATGTGGCCGGTCCGGTCGGCGGAATGGAATACCCTGGGATAGTCTTCTGCTGGTGGCAAATGTATAACAAGGTGATGTGGTACGTGACCGCGCACGAGCTGGGGCATGACTGGTTCCCGATGATAGTAGGCTCGAACGAGCGCCAGAACGCCTGGATGGACGAAGGCTTCAATACCTTCATCGACATCTATGCCTCCGATGAATTTAATCATGGCGAATACGCGCCGAAGCGTGACGGAGAGTTCGACCCGCAGGGGAAGAACCCCGCAAGAGACATCGTGCCATACCTCCTGAGTCCGGAGTCACAGCCGATAATGTCGTATGCCGACGCGATACCCGGGAGGTACGTGCACACGCTCGAGTATTACAAGACCGCGCTCGGTCTCTACATGCTTCGCGAATATGTGCTCGGCCATAAGAGGTTCGACTACGCGTTCCGGAAATATATAAGCCGATGGGCGTTCAAGCATCCCAGCCCGGAAGACTTCTTCAGGACTATGAACGATGCTGCGGGCGAAAACCTCAACTGGTTTTGGAAAGGTTGGTTCGTGAAGAACTACAAGCTCGACCAGGCGGTCGACAGCGTGAGTTACGTTGACAACGATCCAGGAAAGGGGTCAACGATAACACTTGAAAATAAGGATCGAATGGTCATGCCTACGACCGTTGAAGTCAAAGAATCAAATGGGAAGGTCGGCAAAGTTGATTTGCCGGTTGAGATATGGGAGAGGGGCGGAGTGTTCCGATTCCACTACAATTCGACGAGTAAGATAGACTCTGTAGTTGTTGATCCTGACATGGTTCTGCCGGACGTCAATCCTGCGAACAACGTCTGGACTCCAAGGTGAAATTGTAAGTTAAGTAAGAGAATCAGGTGTGGATTAGCGGCCGCCCTCGAACGGGCGGCCGTGTCCGTTATAAGAGAGGCGCACTTGGAGGTTGCCGATGAAGCGCCCAAGATGGGCCCTTAACTGGCCCCTCTTGAGTCCAGGACTTCTCTCACCTTTGCAAGGACTTCCACCGCGGTGTATGGTTTCTGTATGAAGTCCCTCGCCCCGGCTCGAGAAATAGTTGCCTTCGTGTCCGGATCGAGAAATCCGCTAGCGAAGATTACCTTCACATCCTTCTTGATGGACATGAGCTTATTCAGCATGTCAGCCCCGCCTAGTTTTGGAAGACCGATGTCCGACAGGACGAGATCTATCTCTCTGAATTTCCCGGCAAAAGTGGAGACCGCGCTCTCGCCGTCGGAAGCGGCGATCACGTTGTATCCCTTCCTGCGTAGCGTCTCCTTCAGGAAGTCGATGAGCATCTCCTCGTCCTCGACCACGAGTATGGTCTCTCTTCCCCCTTCGGGGTTTCCGTCCTGGCTGTGGGCAATCAGGTTGTCGTCGGGCGAGGGGGACTGGTATGGGAGATAAATTGTGAAACTTGTCCCGACTCCCTGCTGGCTTGCGGCGTCAATAAAGCCTTCGTGGATCTCAACGATCCCGTAAACTGTGGCAAGGCCAAGCCCCGTCCCTTTGCCACGAGCTTTAGTGGTGAAAAAGGGCTCAAAAAGATGTCCTCTCGTGATCTCATCCATGCCTGCGCCCGTGTCTGCCACAACGATGCGGACGTAACGATCGGATGATCCTTTGGGGAACTTGTCTGTTATTAAACCACCGGGGACGATGGCGGTGGAGATGGTCAGACTACCTCCCGGTACCTTCCCGTCCTTCCTGTCAACCATGGCGTCTCTGGCGTTGATGCACAGGTTCAGCAGGGCCTGGTGAATTTGGTTCGGGTCTCCGCTTATCAGCGGCAGCTGCTCGGTCAACTCAAGGCTTATCGTGATTACTTTTGGAAAGGTCTCCTCGAAGAGTTTTCTCAGGTCATTGATAATTTCGTTCACGTTCAGGGTCTCGACCACCTTGTCTTCCTTCCTAGCGAAAGTAAGAAGCTGTCGGATGAGCCCTGCACCGCGGCGGGTGGCCAGGTCGATCGCCTCGAGGCTGCGTGCGAAACGTTCTTCGGGAAGCTCCCTCTTCTTGAGCAATGCGGCATGACCCATTATGATGCCGAGTATATTGTTGAAATCATGTGCTATGCCTCCCGCAAGCGTGCCGAGGCTCTCCATCTTCTGCGTCTGGAGAACCTGCTTCTCGAGTGCCTTTCTGCGTGTGTCATCGAAAAGATAGTTCTTCGTCTGTACGAGCTCTCCCGTTTCGTCGAAGATGCCGAATGCGCTTCTGATTACATGAATCTCCGTCATATCCCTCTTCCGAAGCGTCATCTCGTAGTTCTCTATTTTCTTCGATTTTCTAATGAGGTCGAAGAATTCGTTTCGACTTTCCGCGCCGAGAAACAAATCGTTGGCGTTCGTGTGTATCGCCTCGTCCAGTGAGGAAAATCCAAATATCCTGACGAAAGCAGGATTACAGGAGAGTATCCGACCGTCGATCGTAGCAATGAAATCAGCGGTGATGTCCTCCTCGAAGAAGCTCTGATATTGTTCGCGGCTCTTCCTGAGGAGATCTTCCGCCCTCTTCCTCTCCGATATGTCCTGTACCACGCTGATGATGTTCAGAGGCTTCCCTCCGCGGTCCCGTACTATCGCCGACGAAAGATGCGCCCAGACTTCGCTCCCTCCCTTTCTTATGTACCTCTTTTCGACCGAATAGGTCGAGATCTCGCCTCGAATCATCCTGTCCAGGTTCGACGCGTCATTTCGTGCGTCCTCCGGATGTGTTATCTCGATGAAGGATCTCCCCGGCAGCTCGGAGTCGGGGTATCCGGTCATGTCGCAGAACTGCGGGTTCGCCTTTGTTATTATTCCAGTCGGAGTCAGGAGGACAATCCCAACCGCCGCCTTTTCGAATATTGCCCGGAATCTTTCTTCGCTTGCACGCATGGCGCTTTCCGCATTCTCGCGGTGTGTTTCCCGTTCAAGCGCCTCAAGGGCAAAAGAGAGATCAAGGGATACCTCCCGCAGCAGGTCGATTTCCTTCTCTTTGAAATAGTCGGGTTCAGCAGAGAAGACGCCAACCACGCCGATGGGGCGATTGAAGGCACGGAGGCTTAGAAGCACGGCGGAGTGCAGCCCTGCGGCGAGTAGTATCGTGCGGACCGAGTCATTCACCTCCGCTCCGTACAGATCGTTCATAACGAACCACCCGCTTTCATTGAGCTGAGGGATCGCCGCATCGTTCATCATAATTTCGCTCGAGAACTCAGGGCTCTTGACCAACTCATCGCAGCCCTCCCCTGAGCACGCCTCGATCCTTGGTGTGCCGTTCTCTCCGTCTAACATTTTAACGCATGCTATCCTGAAGTCTCCGTAGCGGGTCATTATATCGCAGACCGATTGAAGGAGCTGCTTCCGCTCCCTCACCCTGGCCATGGTTTGATTCGACTGGCTAAGCAAAGCGTAGAGTTTATTGGAATGGACCAGCTGTTTTTCCGACTCGTTGAGACGGACCGCGGAGGACAGAACCACCAGAGCAGTCAACGTGATTACAGTTATCGTGAATATAGAGAGTGAAATGCTTGGGCTGACCCAGCCATAGTCCTGCATCATATCCACGATCTCGCCGGCGAGTATGAACATCAGTATGCTGATGGGAAGCCATCTTCGGACGAGCGTGCTCCCCTGGGAGTCAGACACCCAGATTGACACGAGGCCGCGGTCCTTTCTTGAGGCGAGCATGCCGGTCGATAGCGCTATGAAAGCGACAGAGGAAACTAGCGGAATGGGAGAGTCCGTCCTGAAATCGGGTATGCTGTTGTTAGTGTAGAGGAAAGCCGTAATGGAGTCGAGCGATATGGCCAACACTGTCAGCGAAACCGCTTCCGACGGAATCATGCCCCTCCGAGTCGTCCTGTCGGTGAGTAAGAATGCCATCCCGGTCAACACGAACTCCAACGCGGTAATCGGACTCATCCTCGCCTCTGCAATGTCAATTTCATTGTACCATTTATGAAGGATGAGGAATGAGTTGAGTCCTGTGTTAAGGCGGAACAGTTCTTCAATGAGACCGAAACCACCGAGGGAGATCAGAAGGATACTCAGGAGGTAAACCGTCCGTCTGTTTGAAACTGATAACGGAACCAAGGGCACTTTCCAGGAATTCCCGAACCGGTCCTTCTGTATGAGCCGGAGGGCGAGTCCCGCGATCAGAAATCCGAGCCCCGAATTGGGGCGGGTGATTCTGCGCGGCCACCCATCAAACCATAAGAGGGGAAGTCCCATCATCCACGATACCGTGATGACTGTGCCGAAGACAAATATGATTGAACCGATCAGGCGGGAGAGTTCTACATCCTCCGGATCGACGGTTTTGAGACCATCGCCCATGAAGTCCTCCGACTTTATATATAAAGTTCGTTGCGACTTGCGTATCCGACCGATTGGGAACGCAGCCTTTGTGCTTGGGAATCTCTGACAACCGCCGGTCGAGAGATGTGCGGAATTAGGAGAACGGGAATGCGGAAAGCGCTCGACTCGTTCTAATGTAATGACCTTCCGCTCAAAGTCAAATGATAATGCTTGGATTGCGATTGCACGATGCGGAAGTCGACGGGATTTTCGAGAACCAAACCTTCATGTGAGGCTCATCAGCGCCGGATTTCCCTCAACCTTGATTAAGGGGGGGGCTCTGGCTATATTTTTTGAGAAATTTCAAGAGGAAAGATGGCATTATCCGCAATACGCAAGATTTTCGGTTCGAAACACGATCGTGATTCGAAGAAACTCATCCCTTACATCGAACAGGTAAACGAAGAGTTCGAGAAGCTTCAGAGCTTATCTGACGAAGAGCTCAAAGGAAAGACAGCGGCATTCCGTGCTCATATAAAGGAAGAAACCGCTGAAATCGAGAAAGAAATAGAGGCTCTGAAGGAGAGGCTTAAGGGCGATGTCCAGGGGGAAGAAAGAAAGGCGGTTTACAAGGAGCTCGACGAACTTGAAGAGGAACGCGACTCGGTTGTGGCAGATATCCTGGATGAGATTCTCCCGGAAGCCTTCGCTGTCGTCAAGGACGCGTGCCGGAGGCTCGTGGGGACAAGCTGGGAAGTTACCGGTCACAAGGTTGTCTGGGATATGGTCCCCTTCGATGTCCAACTCATGGGCGCGGCTGTCCTCCATCAGGGCAAAATTGCAGAGATGGCCACCGGCGAAGGGAAGACCCTCGTCGCAGTCATGCCCCTTTACCTTAACGCGCTTCCGGGGAGAGGCGCCCACCTCGTAACAGTCAACGATTACCTCGCCAGACGTGACAGCGAGTGGATGGGAAAGGTCTTCGAATTCCTTGGACTCACCGTCGGGTGTATCCAGTCTGATATGGATACTACACAGCGCCGGAAGATGTACGAGTGCGACATTACGTACGGGACCAATAACGAGTTTGGATTTGATTACCTCCGTGACAACATGGGGGTCGAAGCCGAGGACATAGTCCAGCGCGAACACTATTACGCGATTGTCGACGAGGTCGATTCGGTTCTCATAGATGAAGCAAGGACTCCGCTTATTATCAGCGGACCCGTCGGTTCGACCGAGCACACTTTCGACGACATGAAGCCGCGGGTCGAGAGGCTTGTTAACGAACAGATAAGGCTGGTCAACAAATACGCGACCGACATTGAGAAGTTTCTGGCGGAAGGGAAGGAAAAGGAAGCAGGCGTCCTCCTCCTGAGAGGGTATCGCGGCTTTCCCAAAAACAACCGACTCACAAAACTTCTTAACGAGCCTTCCAACAAGAGGCTTATGCAGGCGACGGAGCTGGAGTACCTGAAGGACCAGGGGCAGAGGATGCACGAGATAGACGACGAGCTCTTCTATGCCGTGGACGAGAAGACGCACGTCATCGACCTTACGGAAAAGGGACGTGAGTATCTCGCCTCGTCGCAGACGGACAAGGACATGTTCGTGCTTCCGGACATCGGGACCGAAGTGGCGGCCATAGAAGGCGACCACTCGTCGACGTCTGCCCAGACCCAGCGGAAGAAAGAAGAACTCTACGCCCTTTACGCGGAGAGGAGCGACCGCATCCACACTGTGAACCAGCTCCTCCGCGCGTACACACTTTACGAGAAAGATGTCGAGTATGTCGTTCAGGACGGTAAGGTCCTTATTGTCGACGAGTTTACGGGGAGAATCCTTCAGGGACGTCGTTACTCTGAAGGACTCCACCAGGCAATCGAAGCAAAGGAGAGCGTGAAAGTCGAGCGGGACACGCAGACCCTTGCTACAATTACTCTGCAGAATTATTTCAGGCTATACAAGAAGCTGGCCGGTATGACCGGAACGGCCGAGACCGAAGCAAGAGAGTTCTACGATATTTACAAGCTCGACGTGGTGGTGATACCCACGAACAGGTCGCTCGCGCGCAATGACGAGAACGATTTCATCTACAGGACCAAGCGGGAAAAATACAACGCGGTCATAAACGAAATCGAGGAAATGCGCAAGGTCTCAAGACCCGTCCTCGTTGGCACCACGAGCGTCGAAGTAAGCGAGACGCTTAGCAGAATGCTGAAGCGGCGCGGCGTTGGGCACGAGGTGTTGAACGCGAAGCAGCACCAGCGGGAGGCGGAGATTGTCACCCGCGCGGGCATGCCGGGCGCAATCACCATTGCCACGAACATGGCCGGCCGCGGAACGGACATCAAACTCGGCCCCGGAGTCGTCGAAAAGGGAGGACTCCACATCATCGGAACCGAGAGGCACGAGGCGAGGCGTATCGACAGGCAGCTGCGTGGGCGCGCGGGCCGGCAGGGTGATCCGGGTTCATCCAGGTTCTATCTCTCCCTCGAAGATGACCTGATGCGCCTTTTCGGTAGCGACCGGATAGCGCGCGTCATGGACAGGTTCGGGATGAAGGAGGGCGATGTCATCGAACACCCGATGATCACCAGGAGCGTCGAGCGAGCCCAGAAGAAGGTTGAAGAAAATAACTACGCCATCAGGAAGAGGCTTCTTGAATATGATGACGTGATGAACCAGCAGCGTGAGGTGGTGTACGACCGGAGAAGGCACGCGCTGGTCGGCGAGCGCCTGAAGGATGACATATTCGTCATGTCCCGCGAACTTATCTCCGATATAGTCGGAAATTACTATGATTCTGGAGATATCGCCGGCCTCACGGACGAACTAAGGAGAACATTCCTCATCGACGTCAGCTTCACGCCCGACGAGTTCAGAAGACTCGGGAGCGATGGGGTAGAGGAGAGGGTTGCCGGCGCCGCCGTCGCGTTCTACGAGAACAAGGAAAAAGATCTCGGCACGGAGATGATGAGCCGGCTCGAGAGGATGGCGATGCTTCAGGTGATCGACGAGAAGTGGAAAGAGCACCTGCGTGAAATGGACGATCTGAAGGAGGGAATTAACCTCCGTGCCTACGGCCAGAAAGATCCCGTCGTGGAGTACAAGCGCGAAGCGTTCGACATGTTCGTGGTCATGTTGAAGAATATAAACCGCGAGGTGCTGCAGATCGCCTACAGGGCCTTCCCGGCCGTGCCGGAGGAGATGCCTCAGCGGCGGGCGGCCAGAATGCCGAGGCGGGAACAGATGCAGCTTCAGCATGACTCCGCAGTCGGACTTGGAATGCAGGGCGACAGAGCCCCGGCGGCGCAGGGGGCCGAGGGCCAGATCAAAAGGCAGCCGGTGCGCGTTGCCGAACGGGTCGGACGAAACGATCCCTGCCCTTGCGGAAGCGGAAAGAAATTCAAGAACTGCCATGGGAGGTGATTTAAGATAGCCCCGTAGGTCGTTGGACCTTTCTGCTTTTATCGGGGTTTCTGTTCTGCGAGTGTGACGGGCGGGCTGTTGCAGCGGGCAAACCTCATGTGGGGGTACAATCAGTCTCTCCGACACAAAGGGTGATTACTGTATCTTTTGAAAGCGAAAGCCTCCTCTCGCTGGCCCAGGAGAGAGCGCCTTTCCTTGTTGTTCCGTTCCTGACCCGCGGTGAGGTAAGTTACACGACTGCGCGTCATCTCACTCAAAAATCCAGGCTGGCACGTCCACCGACGGCGTTGCGGGAAACTGCCTCCGACGGCCGTCTGATTCCAACTCCCGATATCAGGAAGATTACCGCGGCAGGGGGCGTGGGCCTCAAAGAGCTGGGCGTTATCCGCGGCAGTAAGCTTTTCTCCCTTATCATCTCCCCCTTCGACTACGATGAGGCAGGCAATATCATCAGCTCCTATGGCCTGATTGAAATCAGGCTTACTTCCTCATTCCCTTTCCCCGACAAACCCGAAGATATATCCCGGGCGCTCAAACGGAAGACCTTACGCGCCATCAGGGAGAAGATTCCGGCCACGTCCGGCTCGCGCATAAGAATAGTCGTCAGCGAGGACGGCATCTATAGAATTACTGGGAAGGAACTGGAAGCGGCCGGTGTCACTCTTACCGGGTTCACTCCTGAAAACATAACTTTGTGGAACCGCGGAAGGCAAATACCGATCCTTCTGGAAACAGGAGGAAAGAATGCTTTCACGGCGGATTGCGCATTTGAATTCTATGGCACGGCAAACAGGCTGAACTGTCCTGACGGAAGGCCTGACATGTACCGCGACCCGTTCTCCTCTGAGAACATATACTTCCTGACGGTTGACTCGGCGGTGGCTGTCCAGCGCTTCATTTTTGAGTCAGGGGCACAGGGACGGGCAGACGATGCCACTGACCTGACTGATAATTCATTCAGCCAGTCGACGCATCTGGAGGAAGACCAGCGCTATGACCGGCTGGATGCTTCGGACATGGATCAACCTTCGGAACGAAGGGATCACTGGTTCTGGACAAGCGTCCCGAGTCAGGGATTGAAGCGGTTGAGTTTTCGGATTGCATATCCCGATACGACCGCCATGCGGCCGCTTCAGGTTAGAGCGGCATTCCACGGTTTAACCGCTTCGGAGCGCTTTTCCTCCGCCGATGAACCGGTTGCCTGCAGACACGCGGCAGAGCTCTTCATCAACGAAACGCGTATGCTTGGGACCGAGTGGTATGGTCAGACAGCAAACATCGTAGGCGCGGGGGTCGAAAGAAGAATACCCCAGAGCATACTCCATCATGGGGTAAACACGCTGTCGGTGTATAACGCGGGATCAGGCTCGCCGGGGGCCAGCGAACTCGCGCTCAATTGGATTGATTTGACGTATCAGAGGCTTTACGCGGCTGACCACGATTATCTGAAATTCTCGGCCCCTCCAGGTTCCAAGCCGGGTCTTTACAAATTTCTCATCCGGAACTTCAGCGCACCATCGATTTCTGTCTTCAGACCCAACGGCTCCAAATTCAAGGACCTGACAGTAAAAAAGGCTGAGGAAGATGGAACGGGATCAGGTTACGCGGTATCCCTCCAGGTTTACGTGCAATCTCCGGAGGAGGAGTTCATCGCCGTCGCCGACATAGGGAAGCTAACCCCCGCGCGGATAGAAACGGATTTGAACGCGTGCCTCTATTCGTATGACTACTCGGCGGAATGTGTCATCGTCACCTCGGGCCGCATCACAAATATGTCAAGGAGCAAGGGGGATGGAATCGACCCGATAAATCGACTTGTGTCATGGTACGAATCGAGGGGAATCAAAACCCTCGTCGTCAGCGCGGAGCAAATATATGACGAATTCAACTTCGGGATTAAGAGCCCTGTCGCGATCCGATCCTTCTTGTCGTATGCCTACCACAACTGGAGCGCACCTCCCGGATATGTGCTTCTCGCCGGTAATGGGGGACGCAATCCTAATCGTGACCCCGACGATCTCATACCCACGATGATGATGCAGACTTATAATTTCGGCGCGGCGGCGTCAGACAATTATCTTGTGTGTATAGACGGCGAGGACCCTCTTCCCGACATTGCCATCGGGAGGATACCCGCAACAAAGGAAGCTGAGCTCGCAGCGGCGGTAGACAAGATAATCGCCTCCTCGAGCCGCGGCAATTTGGGTTGGCAAAATAATGTCGTACTCGTGGCCGGGGAGGAAGCAGAGTTTCACCGGCAGACAGACTCGCTCGCACGCTCGGTTGTCCCACCTAGCTTCTTTGTGAAACGTGTCTATACGAGCGTCAAGGATGCTGAAGCCGATTCGAAATATTTCGGCGGCACGGAGCGGCTCGCCGGTCAGGTAAACGAAGGCGCGATACTGGTTAATTACATGGGCCACGGCGGCGGGGCGGTCTGGGCCGACAATGGTATCTTGACGAACGACGATGTTTCCAGACTTTCTAACGCGGGAAAATTTCCGTTCGTTGCCAGCATGACGTGCTTCACCGGAGCGTTCGACGGCGGAACTGGCCCACCGCTGGCTTCGACGCTACTTTTTGCGGCGGGGAAGGGAGCCGTCGGAATACTTGCATCATCTGGACTCGGTTGGCTTCTGAATGATTTCTTCCTCGACCGAGAACTCATTAGCTCCTTACTCGATACGTCATTTGCCGGATATGGGGTAGGATTTTCCGTGATGCTGGCGAAGGCGCGTTATTACGCCTCCTCTTTTTTCTGGCCCCAGGCAGTGTCAATGCTCAACCAGTTTAACCTGATCGGCGACCCAGGCACGGTCCTGAGCATCCCGACTGAATCTTTGCGGGTGGATCTTGAGTCACATATCGTGCTCCCTGGCCGAGACATAAAAGGGACGATTTCGGGCGCACCTCCGAATGGGAAGGCGGTCATTCAACTTACATACTGCGGCGGTGAAGTTGTGTCTCTCGCCGAGACAGAAGTGGATGCCAACGGATGCGGTAGCTTCAGCATTGGCAGTCCGGACGGATCTAAGTCACCTTCTCAGCTAAGGGTGTACGCATACAACCACTCGGACCACGCGTCGGCTTCAGCAAATCTATCCGATGACGCGGCATACCTATCGGTTGAGAATATTAGCGCATTCCTGCGCGGAAAAGAGGTCAGGATCAAAATTTCTGGGACAATTAAAACTGACAAGTTGCTCGTATCCGCCGCCTTTGACGGAAAAGTCTATGCTGCGGGAGCGACTGTCGGGCTTGCTCCGAAATTCTCATTCCTCCTCCCTCTTTCCCTCGCCGGCGCTAATGAGTACTCCTCAACCTTCGACGTTTCGACCGACACGTTGAGGCCGGGCGACACGATAAAGGGTTTACTTATGGTGCGTTTCTCGGACGGCGCGCAGGACTCGAGCCTCGAAGCGAGCTGCGTTGTTGCCGGCGCGGCGGACGTGTCTGCTTATTCGAGACAGGGCTACCCTAATATCAACACTTCCATCAGCGCGGTCTCGGACAGCGTGATCAGGATTCAGGGAATGGTCTACAAATGGAGTTCGGATAACGTGAGGAACGTCCGCGTAGACTTCTATGAAGGAAGTGATTCGAGCGGCACCTTCCTCGGAAGCACGAGAATCGATCTTGACTCAACGCGTGCAACGAAGGCATCAGTTCCAATCACACTTCCTTTCGGCCAACATAACCTGTCCATGTCGGTGGTGTTCGACAGCTTGACAGAAGGCTATGACGTCGATCCTGGCGACAATTGTGCGTCCAATAACATCTTTGTGAATCTCTTGTCCGCGGACAGCACAGGAAATGTCACACTAGATTCGATAGCGACCTTATCAGGAGCGGATCCAGGTGGGATTTATCGAGTAGATACTTCTTTGCCCTCCCTCTTTCATCAGCCATTTCTGAATATGGCCCGCTTTAGAAATGGTGATTCGCGTTTCATTCACTTTGTTCCAGTGAGGGCCCGGTCACGCACAAACTACTCGCTCTCCCTCAACATGTCGAATCTGGATTCGGTTTCCGAAGCCGGCGCCGGATCAATCCGGTTATACTGCTATGACCTTCGCACAAGGACGCTGAATCTTGTCGGAGGAAATTGTGTCGGCGGAATACTCACGTGTGATCTCTCGGAGCCGGGGACCTTTACCGCGGCATTCTCCTCGGACAAGAGTCCGCCGCGCCTATCCTTATCCGTTGGCGACCAATTCTTCACAAACGGAGATTTCGTGCCTCCAGATCCACGATTCTTTATCATAATAAGCGACGAAAGCGGGGTTGATCTCCGGAAGGGGAGCTTCTCGATCAGTCTCGACGAGCGTGCTGTCGACGCAAGTGTAGTCGTGATCCCCGATTCAATTGACAATCCTAATTCTGTGGGCGTGGCGCTTCAGCTTCAGCTGAGAGAGGGGAGACACGCTGTCCAAGTAACCGCAAGGGATGCGAGCGGAAATATCTCGCCACCGGCGGAAGTGGAATTTACTGTGAGGTCCGACTTCAGCCTTCGGGTTTTTGGCGCATATCCCAATCCTTTCACAGACCATACCTTGATCGCGCTGGAGCTGACATCCGGAAATCCCATCGATGAAGTTGAATTAAAGATATTCTCGGTAAGCGGAAGGTTGGTGAGGACAATCCGCTACCCGAGCAGCAACCCTCTCGAATCTCTCGGCCTTCTCCAGGGAGGGACTGGAGTGCCGACGTCCGTAGGTTATCACGAGGCGTGGTGGGACGGCACCGATAATTATGGCAACCAGGTATCAAACGGTGTTTACTTCTGCCGAATCAGAATAAAGAGCGATGGGGCGACGCTGGAAGAAATTCTGAAGGTGGCGCGGCTGAGATGAGAACGATTTCGTTTTGGTTCGCCTTGTCCATATCATCGGCACTCGCTCAGACGAGCAAGTATGCCGGTAGCTTTCTTGAGATCCCTGTCGGAGCTAGGGGACTCGGGATGGGTGACGCAATAGTGTCCATCGTCGACGATGGAACCGCGTTCCACTACAATCCCGCCGGGGCAGCGTACGTCAGGAGCGATTTGTTATCAATGATGTATTCATCTCAGTACGGGGCGCTGGCGAAGCCGCTCTCTGACTTCTTCTTCGTCGGATATGCGCGGCGACTGCAAGAGCTGAGTGTCGCCATCAGCTGGGTTCGACTCAGCGTCGAAGACATTCCGCGGAGTCCCGACTTGACTGTGTACGACTCGCCGGCGCAGAGAGAATTGCTCGTTAAGACCGGTGGAAGTTCCGGATATTTCACCAGTGCCGACGATGCGTTCTATTTTACCGCCTCGAGGGCTTATAACCTGGATCTCGATCTGGGGTGGTCGCTCGCAAAGATACCGCTGACTTTGCCGGTCGGTGTGAACTTCAAGATTATCCACCGATCACTCGGTGGAAGAAACGCCTCCGGCGCCGGAATAGATGTTGGCGTGATGATTGCCCTGGAATTTGAATCCTTCCTTGACAGGGAAAAAATGGGTAGATTGTCCTTCGGCATGAGTCTTCGCGACGTTACAACCACAAGAATAGGGTGGGATACGCAGACTATTGAATCGATTCCGGGGAGCGCGGCCTGGGGTGTCTCATACGATGCGCCGGCGAGATTCCTCAAAGGGAATGTTACGGTCGCGTTCAGCCGCGAATCAAGATATGGCGATGTCATGCTGGGGGCAGAGTACCGCTACAAGTCTATTCTGGCGTTGAGGCTCGGGTCGTATGCGTCCGATTTCACCGCAGGCGTCGGTCTCGATGTTGACTTCATGCGCGTGGATTATGCCTTTCTCATGCAGGATCTTGGAAACGTAAACAGAATTGGCGTAGCTCTTTACCTCGATCGAATGTTTCAATAAAACATAGATATCAACTCCCAGTATATGCTGGCATTGAGGGAGAATTCGGGTTCCGCACTAGATGAAAGAGAGGTCGGAAATGGCAAAGAGAACGTTAGCCTGTCTTTTCTGCTTGACGGTTTTGTACGATCTTAAATCCGCATCCGCCCAGGGCTTGTTCGGGGCAGGCACAACACCGGTCGGCTCAAATGCACCTTCCTACTATTATCTCGGGGGGAAGGAAGGGTTGACGATCGCGGTGAATTTGTGGGGCTTCGTCAGGAATCCCGGGAGATACGAGGTCCCGAGTTCCACAGACCTGGTCCAACTTATATCGCTTGGTGGTGGTCCCCTCGAACATGCGGAACTTGACAACGTGCGGATAGTGCGCCAGATTTTGAGATCCGATTCGACATACGCCACTGAAGTGATGCCGATAGACCTGAATCATTACCAGGATACGGGTGAGAAGACGCCTCTTCTTCTCCCGGGCGACACTATTATAGTCCCCGGCTCCACATTTAACGCTGTCCAGCAAATACTGGCGGTGTTCAGGGACGTTGCGCTCATCTTCTCGGGAGTCGCAACGCTGATGATTGCCCTCCGCCGTTGAATTGAATTGCTAGGCCCCGGGCGTTAACTTAGAACCCGGAATGCGGAAGGGCGCTTTTCGCGGCCCTTCCATACGGAAGGAGTTTTTAAAGTACCGAGTGTTTTATCGAAAGGATCGCTGCGACCATGCGAAGTGATATCAAGAACGATTTCCCGATATTCGCGAACTGGAGGGAAAAGGGGAAGCCCCTCATTTATTTGGACAGCGCCGCCACTACCCAGAAGCCGGCGCGGGTGATCGACGCCGTTAGCGAGTACTATTCCCGCTACAACGCGAACGTCCACAGAGGAACATATGAACTCAGCCAGCTGGCGACGGATTTATACGAGAACTCGAGAACGGCCGTTGCCCGATTCATCAACGCAGAGAGAGCGGAGTCGATCGTGTTCACGCGCAACGCGACGGAGTCTCTCAACCTGATCGCCTACGCCTGGGGATTGAACAACCTCAAGAAGGGTGACGAGGTAATCCTCAGCGACATGGAACACCACAGCAATCTCGTGCCGTGGCATATAATCTCGCGCCACACCGGAGCGGTCCTGAAGTTTATAAGAATGAACTCTGACTTCCAGCTCGACCTTCAGTCGTTGAAGGACAACATAGGCCCAAGGACAAAGGTCGTTTCGGTCGTCCACGTATCCAACGTCCTCGGAACGATTAATCCCGTAAAAGAGATTTGCCGGCTGGCTCATGAAGCCGGTGCGATAGCAATCGTGGACGGCGCGCAGAGCGCCCCTCACATGCCAGTCGATGTGCGCGAAATAGGTTGTGATTTCTACGCCCTCAGCGGACACAAGATGTGTGGGCCGACCGGGATCGGGGCTCTCTACGCCAGGTACGAGTTGTTGGAACGCATGGAGCCTTTCCTTGGCGGGGGAGAAATGATCAACGAGGTTTTCCCCACGACGTCGAACTATGCGAAACCGCCTTACAAGTTCGAGGCGGGAACGCCGAACATAGCCGGCGCGGTCGGCCTGAAGGCCGCTGTTGAATACCTTGAGGCGGTTGGGCTCAAGGAGGTGGAGGAACACGAGATCGCGTTAGGCGATTATGCGGCCCGACGGCTCGCGGAGATCGAGGGGGTCCGCATATTTAGACCGAAGACTACCGGCACTGGGGTTGTCTCCTTTACCGTCGAAAACGTCCACCCGCACGACATATCTACCATACTTGACTCAGAAGGCGTGGCCATCAGGGCGGGACACCACTGCGCCCAGCCCCTGATGAGAAAACTCCAGGTGCAATCCACGGCACGCGCAAGCTTCTACATCTACAACGACAAGTCCGATGTCGAAGTGCTTGCATCGGCTCTCGAAAAAGGAATCGCTCTGTTTAGACCGAGGAAGAAGGCAGATGTCACTAAATGATTTGTTCACTGAGATAATACTGGACCATTATCAGCACCCGCACAACCACGGCCTGATACCAAATCCTACCTACAGCTCGCGCGGCTTCAATGAGTCGTGCGGTGACGACGTCCAGGTGTCCGTACTAATCAAGAATGGAATAATTGCGGACGCCAGGTTCTCCGGCGCCGGATGCTCCATCAGTCAGGCATCGGCATCCATCATGACCGACCTTGTCAAGGGAAAATCGATCGAGGAAGCGAAGAAGCTGGCCTCCAGATTCTACGACATGGTAAAGGGAACCGAAGGCGAGTACGGCGAGGAGATGGGCGACGCCATTTCTCTCCAGGGGGTGGCTAAATTTCCAGTTCGGGTGAAGTGCGCGACGCTCGGCTGGCACACGCTCGAAGAGGCGTTCGCGAAGAACGACGGCCCCAACTCTTCGGAAGAAACAAAATAGAGGTTTGGGTTCGTGAAGCGAGGGTCCACCAAGATGGCGCTCCGATGGCTCATACGCGTGGACTGACTGGATATAATGTCTGATTCGAAAATTGAAAACCTGACGGGAGCGACTCCATGACGAAAGTGATTTTCTGGGATGTCGATACTCAATACGATTTTATGATGCCCGACGGGAAGCTATACGTGAAGGGGGCGGAGAGGATATCTCAGAACTTGAAGCGCCTTACCGAATACGCGCGGAGGAACGGCATACAGATATGCGGATCTGTCGATTACCACCTCGTCACCGACGCTGAGATTTCCGAATCGCCTGATTTTCAGGAAACTTATCCGGCGCATTGCCTGCGGGGGACGCCGGGTCAGGAGAAGGTTGAATCGACGAAACCCCTGAACCCCCTCTGGATCGATACCGTCAAATACGATGCGGCGGCCCTGAAACAATCTGTCACCGGTCATCGCGGCGAGGTCATTTTCAGAAAACAGAGGTTCGACGTCTTCTCCAACCCGAACGTAGTCGACCTCCTCGATGTCATTGGACCCACAGACATAGTTGTTTATGGCGTCGCTCTTGATGTCTGTGACGCCCACGCGATCGAAGGCTTTCTGCGTATCGGCAAATACAATCTTTATCTCGTGGAGGACGCCGTCCGGGCTATACGTGAGGAGAAGGGAAAGGAGCTGATCGAGGCCTGGTCGAGGAGGGGCGTGAAGGTCATCGGGACAGACGACGTCGAGGATGGCACACTTCTCAGGAGGAACTAGGTGATGGTGTGGGGGAGGCGGATTGCGTCACCGCCCGTAGTTTTCCGCGGCAATTAAGAAGTCTGAGGCCTGCATCCGCGGGTGGCAAGGCTTTCTCCGGCTTCAATTTGAAGAGTGATCTGTTTTTACACCAAATAAAACGTTGAACCGCACGGGCCTCCGGCCAACGGCCCCCCGTCAGACGAAGATTATATCCTAATCGAAAGGAATCAAAATGGAATACCGAATTGAAAAAGACTCGCTTGGTGAATTGAAAGTTCCGGTGGATGCGTACTACGGCGTACAGGTACAAAGGGCCGTCGAAAACTTTCCGATCAGCGGACTGAAGCCGCACCCCGATTGGATCAGGGCAACCGTGCTGGTGAAGAAGGCGGCAGCCATCGTCAACAATGAGATAGGGCTTCTCGACAAGAAGAAAGCAGACGCGATCGTCAAGGCATGCGACGAGGTACTTGCCGGAAAAATGCAGGAGCAGTTCGTGGTAGACGTGTTCCAGGCAGGCGCGGGAACCTCTCATAACATGAACGCAAACGAGGTGCTCGCCAACCGCGCTATTGAAATACTCGGCGGCAAGCGAGGCGACTATTCAGTCATCAACCCCAACGACGATGTCAACATGGCCCAGTCGACGAACGACCTCATACCGACGGTCATACGCGTCTCTGCGATCCTCCTCGTCGATAAGTTCCTTCCCGTCCTTGATGAGTTGGAACAGTCGTTCCAGACGAAGGCGAAGGAATTTGACCACGTGATCAAGTCGGGGAGAACCCATCTTCAGGATGCGACGCCCATCAGGCTGGGACAGGAGTTTTCTGGATATGCCGCATGCGTGCGCGGGCACATCGAAAGGATAAGGAGCGTTCGCGAAGACCTGACATACCTGGGTATCGGTGGGACGGCCGTCGGAACCGGTGTCAACTCGGACCCGAAGTACAGAGAGAAGATGCCTGGACAGCTCGAGAAGCTGACCGGAATAGCCTTCAAGCAAGCGAAGAATTATTTCGAGGCGATGCAGAGCATGGCTGGCGCGGCCTCTTTGAGCGGCTCGCTCCGCAACCTCGCGCTTGACATCACAAGAATCGCGAACGACCTGCGCCTCCTGAGCAGCGGGCCGAGGACTGGTCTCGCCGAGATAATACTCCCACCGGTCCAGCCTGGTTCTTCGATCATGCCGGGAAAGGTAAACCCGAGCATACTCGAAATGGTCAACATGGTTTCGTTCCAGGTGATTGGCCTCGACACGACTGTCGCATACGCGACGCAGGCAGGGCAGCTCGAGCTTAACGTGATGATGCCGGTGATAGGATTCAACCTTACATTCGCTCTGGAGATTTACAGAAACGCCTTGCGAGTCCTGAGGGTCAAGTGCGTCGATGGGATTTCAGCAGACGAGGCGGTGTGCAGGGACTTTGCGGAGAAGAGCGTTAGCATCGTTACGGCGCTAACTCCGCACATTGGTTACCTCAAGGCCGCCGAGGTGGTTAAAGAGGCCGTCGCGCATAACAGAACAGTGCGCGCAGTCCTCCTTGAAAAGAAGCTCGTGGACGAGAAACTCCTGAACGAAATTCTCGATCCCTACAAGCTGACAGAGGTAGGAAGACACTAAAAGCAATAAGACGGCTCCCCCCGTTCGGGGTAGCCTTCATTGACAGGCATAAAAAAAGTCCGCCGGCGGGCGGACTTTTTTGTTGCTCTTGGGCAAGAATTGAAAAGATTACTTCTTCTTCATTACTTCCTTTTTCATCTCTTTCTTTGCCTTCATCTCATGCTTCTTGGCCTTCCATTCCTTCTTCTCGGCCTTCGACTTCATCTCGTGCTCTTTCTTCTCAGTCTTTGCCTTCATTGCGTGTTCTTTTTTCTCAGTCTTCGACTTCATCGCGTGTTCTTTCTTCTCTGCCTTTTTCTCGGCGGACTTTTCCATCTTTTTCCGCGACTTCATCGACATTTCGTGCTTCTCCTCCTTCTTCGATTGGGTGGACTGCGCGTACACCGACCCGAAGGCTACAAAGGAGGCGAGTACCATCAAAAGGGCTATTTTCTTCATTTTTACCTCTCCTTTTTGTTTTAATTTTTGTAAAACATAGCCTGTTCGGGTTCTCGAAGGCAATGAAATGAAGATTAATAAATGTTAATGATCGGGAGTGGAAACAAGAATCGGAAGTACTACGGTGAAGCGGCTCCCCTTTCCGACTTCGCTTTCGGCGCGGAGGCTCCCACCATGTGCCTCGGCAACCCACTTCGATATCGATAGCCCCAGTCCGAGTCCATCGGGGAGCCGGCTCCTGCTCTTGTCCACCCTGTAGAAGCGGTTGAATATCTTCCTAAGCTCGTTGGGGGGTATGCCGATCCCCGTGTCCTCGACAGAGAAGTGCGCCTCGCCGTCAATTCGCTCGAGTCGAAGTGTGACATGCCCGCCGTTCGGTGTGTACTTGATCGCATTGTCTATCAGATTCAGCATGAGCTGCCGGAGTCGGACGGAGTCTCCCGCAACCGTGACCTTGTCCAGCCTCGAGATGGTGACGCCGATGTCTTTCTGCTCGGCGAGTATCTCCGCGTCCTCCTTCATCTCGCCCACGAGGGCGTCAAGTCTAGTCGGCCTCCTGTCCAGCTTGGCGTTTCCGCTGTCCGCCTTCGCGAGAAGTATCAGCCCCTCGACGATGCTTGTCATTCTCAATACCTCTTCGAGAAGACTAGCGAGCGTTTTTTTGTGCGAGGCCGCCGTGCTCCTTTCCCTTAGCGCGAGCTCAATCTCTCCCCGCATAATGGTCAGTGGCGTACGGAGCTCGTGCGAGGCGTCCATCGAAAACTGCTGCACCTGTTCGAAGGATGTCTCGAGCCTTCCTATCATGTCATTCAACGTCTCGGTCAGCCTTCCTATTTCGTCCTCGGGGTTGCCGACGTGTATGCGCTCACGCAGGTTTGTGGCAGTTATCTTTCTCGCGGTCTGAGTTATCTCCTCGACGGGACGGAGCGATTTCTTCGCGAGGAAGTATCCGCCGACCACGGATATCACCAGGACAATCGGTATCATCACGAGGAAGATCGAGAAAAGGTTTTGAAGGACATCGTTGATTTGTTCTACGGGATATGCAACGCGTATCCTGTAGTACTTAGTGTTCATCGCGGCGAGGCGTATTTTCTCTTTCCCGAGAGATACCTCGGTGACGCTTACGTCGTACGGTTTCAGTGATGGCGGCGAAGGGAGTGAATCCTGACCCAGGTTGTATGACTTGTAGAATATTCTCCCTCTTCTGTCGAGGATGTAAACGAACTGCTTCTTCGAGTTAAGAAGCGAGTGCTCGTATATCTTGTTCCATATTGCGAAGTCTTCCTCCGTTTCCCCCTGATCCTCCGACTCGCCGACTGTATCCTGGGGTGTCTGAGGGATAAGCATCGAATTCCTGGGAGTACGCATCCGACCTCTTTCGGAGTGAAGCTTTCCCTCAAGGATCTCTCGGAGCCATTCCGACTCGTTTCTCAGCGAAAGGTCGAGGTTCTGAAAGAGCATGGCGCCGGCGTAAAGGTAGGAGGATATACCGAATACTGCGAGCCCGGCCAGGAGAAGAAGTGAATACCAGAATGTGAGCTTAAGCCTGATCGATTTAAACATCATTCGATTTTCATCATGTAGCCCGCTCCCCGGACGGTATGTATGAGCTTGTTTGTAGAGTCCGAGTCGATCTTCTTCCGCAGTTTGTTCACGTAAACTTCCACTATGTTCGTCCCTGTGTCGAAATTGTATTCCCAGATGTGCTCAGATATCAGGGTACGGGTGAGTACGCGGTTTGCGTTCCGGACGAAGTATTCGAGGAGTGCGTACTCGCGATTGGTAAGCTCGATCTCCCTGTCCCCGCGCTTTGCCTTCCTCTTCATCGTGTCCAGTTCAAGGTCTGCCACCCTGAGCACCGTCGATTTGTCGGCTCCGCTTCTTCTCCCGAGCGAACGGACGCGGGCTATGAACTCGGCGAAGGCGAACGGCTTGACCAGGTAGTCGTCAGCTCCTTCGTCAAGACCTTCCACCTTGTCTTCCAGTGTTCCCTTCGCCGTGAGTATGAGCACCGGGGTCGATCTTCCGCTTTTACGTATACTCTTAAGGACCTCTATTCCGTTTTTCCCGGGGAGCATGATGTCGAGAACGATGACGTCGTATTCGCGAGCAAGCGCGAGTTTCTCGCCCGATTCGCCGTCAAACGAATTATCGACCTGGTGATGTTCGGCTTCGAGCCCGAGTTTAAGGAATCTTGCGACCTTCTTTTCGTCTTCGATTATCAGGATTTTCATTTGTCTTAGTCTGTTTCGGACAATTTATTCAAACTTTTCGGAATAAGCCGCTGACAAAAAAAGCCCCGTTGTCAACGGGGCTCGGTTTCCCTCGGCCGGATGTTAGTGCCACCTGCCGTGGCCTCTGTTGTCATTCCCGTGTTTGTCGCGTTCCCGCGGCTGGTCTTTTTCCTTCCGTGGGACGTCCCGCCCGGGCCGGGCGTTTTCTCTCCCTCGCTCCACGCGCGGGGCGTTATTGTCCTGACGGGGATTGGGTTGCGACATCTCCTGGCGCGGCCTTCCTTCTTCGCGCGGTTCCACGCGAATCCGTTCCGGGGCCTGGTATGACCTCTCGCGCCTTATCACCTCCTGCTCGCTTCTTATACGCGGCTCAATCGGAGCCGGCGAATAGATATGGAGGCTCCTCCCCACGATACTCTCACGGCCTACGCTGGCACTCCTGACCACGGATACAGTCTGAATCCTCCTGCGGGCTACTCTCTCAACTTCCTCTCTAGGGAGGCCCGTCTGGTAGACTCCGCTGGCCGTGAATCTGAATCGGGTGACGTTCCGTGTCCCATTCATGACTCTCGGTATCGCGTCCCGGTCGACGAACCTGTATCTTGCGTCGCCAATCTCTCCGGCGCGCACGAAAACCCAGCTGCGCATTCCAACTCCGAAGTTGTAATCGTCAGGTCCGACCACCACGTCTACTCTGAAATGGAATCCGGGCGGCAGTGGAGCCCAGCCGCAGTATCCTCCTCCCCATCTCCATTGTACCCAGGCCGGTGCCCAGACGTAACCGGGTGTCCACACCCAGCCGTAGCGCGCGTCCAACGTCCAACGGCCGTAGTGGAAAGGTGCCCACCCCCATGGGTATCCCGAAACCCAGGTCCAGCCGTAATCAGTCCAGACCCAATGGCCGAAAGTGTAGGGCATCCAGTCGGCGGGAACGCCGTAGGGGCGCCATCCCATCCCGTAATCGGGTGTGTTCACCCATTCTCCGTAAGGCGCAAGGGAGGAATAGAAAACCCTGAACGAAACCTCCTGTGCCTTCAGGCTGCCATCCGCCGCAAAGAGGGTGAGCGCCAGGCCGGCTGCCAAAAATATCTTCCTCATTTTGTCCTCCCTTTCTTTTATAAATATAACGTCCTATGCCGATTGAAGTTTAAGAACCCGCAATTACTTAAGATTTTTTAATCATTTTTGGAAAATGATCCTAAAGTTGGTAAGATGAGATACCGAAATAATGAATGTAGAAGTACCTAAATCGAGAGGGCAAAATTGTTTGTTATTATTGGAATAGTAGTGGTCCTTGTCGCCGTTCTTGGCGGCTTTGCCATAGAAGGAGGACCTTTCCTTGTTCTGATCCAATATGCTGAGTTCCTCATCATTATAGGGGCTTCCATAGGAGCACTCCTGATTTCAGCGCCAGGCAAACTCCTTGGAAAGCTCTTCAAAAAAGTGACCGGCGTCTTTGCCGGAAGCAAGGCTAACAGCGCACTTTATCTCAACCTCCTGAAGCTAATGTATGAGCTCTTTCTTGTAGGTCAGAAGGAAGGAGTTGTTGGACTCGAGCAGCATGTCGAGAATCCTCAGAAGAGTAAGATCTTCGCGAAGTATCCGATGCTGTTATCCGATACTCACATGATTCATTTTCTGACAGACACGATGCGGCTCATTATCGTTGGCGGCGCGGAGCCTTTCGATCTCGAAGGGCTGATGGATGCTGATATTGAAACGCATCATCAGGAGAGCGCGAAGCCCGGTATGATACTCCAGAAGATCGGCGACTCTATGCCTGGACTCGGAATCGTTGCTGCGGTACTGGGCATCGTCATAACCATGCAAGCTATTGACGGGCCCCCGGCTGAGATCGGTCACAAGGTGGCGGCTGCTCTCGTTGGGACGTTCCTCGGCATACTACTGTCTTACGGTTTTGTCCAGCCCCTCGCCACGAACATTGACCTCGCTGCAGAGGAAGAAGGAAGGATGTTTGAGGCGATAAAAGCGGGTGTTGTCGCGTTCGCGAAGGGGATGCAGCCCCTGATAGCTGTTGAGTTTGCCAGGCGGACGATCTTCCATGACCACAGGCCGACATTCCAGGAAATGGAGAAAGCGCTGAAGGGTCTCAAGTCATGAGCATGGGAGAAGATGGCCGTCCCACCATAAATGTAATCAAGAAAAAGAAGGTCGCGCACGGCGGTAGTCATGGCGGTGCGTGGAAGGTCGCATACGCTGATTTCGTGACGGCCATGATGTCACTCTTCATCGTGCTCTGGATTGTAGGGCAGAGCAAGCAGGTCAAGTCATACGTCGCGCAGTACTTCAGGGACCCTGGGGCGTTCAACGAGGAGACCCGCTCCGGCGCAATGTCCGGAGGCCTCGTCCCCGTTCACAATGAGAGCATGAGCAAGGCGGGAATTCCCGTCGACAATCAGACCTCTCAGATGATGACACTCAAGAAGGAAGGGGAGAAACTGAAGAACATGATCCAGTCCACCCCGGAATTCAAGAAGTTTACCGACCAAATAAAGATCACGGTTTCAAAGGAAGGACTGCGCATAGAGTTGATAGAGAACGCGCAGGGATTATTCTTCGACGTTGGAAGCGCTCAGGTGAAACCGGAGACCGTCACGCTTCTGAAGATGATAGCCAAGGAACTCTCGACTCTGCCGAACCAAATAATAATAGAAGGATATACGGATGCCCGTCCGTATGTGAGGACTGATTACACGAACTGGGAACTTAGTGCTGACAGGGCGAACTCCGCCCGCAGGATCATGCAGGATGGCGGCTTGCGTCAGAAGCAGGTCATGGAAGTTCGCGGTTACGGTGACAGGAAATTGAGAGATCCGGAGCATCCCTATGATTTTTCCAACCGCAGGGTCAGCATATTGGTCACCCCGATGGTAAGCGATACGACCAAGACGTACGATAAGGTAGACACTATAAACATCGGCGGAGAGTAGAGCTTGGATCGGCGCTGAACTCCGGCCGCCAGTATTAAATAGTCTCAACATTGGCACATCCCACGAGATTTGTCATAGCGAAGTTGCGCGCCGTTTCCGCCTGATACGCTTATCCGTGGGCGCGCATCTTATGTGCAACTAAATTCCGGCCTGTCATGTTCTTCCAGATACAAAGAAGGAGTGAACCATGACGGCAGTAGGTTTCGCCGACACCAAAAGACAACTGGCGTTGTTTTCGACGGCGGTCATTGTCGCGATTTTCTTTTTCGTCGTAACGCGGCCCTCGGTTGCGCGAGAGGTGCCCGCTAAAGGATCTCATGGCGGCAAGTCTTTCAGCTGGCCGCAGTTCAATTTTGACCAGGAACACAGCGGAAATAATACCGAAGAGTCCGCTATATCCAGGGGCAACGTCCGAAAACTCCACCAACTCTTTCGAGTGTCACTCCCTGATGTCGCGGACGGTGCGCCTGTCTATTTGAGCGGGGTTAAGACCTCCATTGGAGCGTCGGATCTCATCTTCGTCACTACGAGAGATGGCCATATTGTGGCGCTCAACGCTGCGAATGGAAGTACGGTCTGGGAACATCAGTACGGTCCGGGTGATTACCGAATCAATAACGGTCGCCAGCCAATCTATACTACATCGTCTCCCGCTATCGATCCTGATTTAAAATATGTTTACGGCTACGGCCTCGACGGGTATGTACACAAGTTCGATGTTGCCAGCGGAGAAGAAGTGAAGACCGGAAGGTGGCCGGAGCTTTGTACCCTAAAACCTTTCAACGAGAAGGGGTCTTCTGCGCTTTCGACCGCCACGAGCACAGACGGGACATCTTATCTCTATGTGACTAACGGCGGTTACTTGGGAGACAGGGGGGACTACCAGGGCCATGTCACTACGATCAATCTCAGAACCGGAGACCAGCACGTCTTCAATGCCAACGGCAGCGAAAGAGCAATTCATTTCGTGCAGAAGCCGGGTCAGCCTGACTGTTCCGCCGTCCAAAGTGCAATCTGGTCAAGGCCTGGAGTGGTTTATGATCCAGTGACCAACAGAGTTTACATGGTCACCGGCAACGGGCCTTTCGATCCGAAGTCACATGACTGGGGTGATACGATATTCTCGCTGAACCCTGATGGCACGGGGGAAGGAGGTAATCCGGTGGATTCATACACTCCTTCAAATCATACTTATCTGAACAGGGCAGACCTCGACTTGGGAAGCACTGCTCCCGCAATTCTCCCCACTCCTGAGAATTGCCGTGTACGCAACCTCGCCGTGCAGGGAGGGAAGGACATGAAACTCCGGCTTGTTAACCTCGGCGACCTGAGCGGACGTCATGGTCCAGGTCACTCGGGAGGCGAAATAGGGAGGCTTGTCGACGTCCCGCAGGGAGGGATGGTGTTCACGCAGCCCGCCGTCTGGGTCGACCCGGCAGACAAATCAACGTGGGTATTCGTGGCCACATACAGCGGGCTTTCAGCGCTTGAGCTCCACGTTGACAGGCATGGAATGCCGTTCCTTGAGAAAGTCTGGCAGAACGATGACGAGGGGAGTTCCCCAATAGTCGCCAACAACGTCCTATACTGTGCAGGAAGCCACAACATAAGGGCGCTGAACCCGAGAACGGGGAGGCTTCTCTGGCACGACACAAAGATAGGAAACGTTCACTGGGAAAGTCCGATACTCGCAAAGGGGGTCTTATATATTACCGATGAGTCTGGGAATCTGACAGCGTTCGGACTATGACTATTCTGCCGCTGCATCATTGGCCGTGAAGGTGTGTTAGATCCATTGATTTCGGCCGGCGCCTTGACGATATTTCCCGGCCACTTTAAGAGGGCGTTCCGGGCTCAGTTCACGGACACGGCCTGAATGACCGAAGGGGGAATGAACGAACTGCGCTTTGCATCGTCCATGTTATTGCAGACATTTCGGAGGATACATGCGGCACTCGATTATTGCTATTGGGGCTTTTGTCATGGCGGCGCTTCTTTGGGGATGTGCCGAACCAGAGATGCTCTTTCATGCAACACCTACCGCCCCAAACACGGTCTGGTACTCGGGGCGGGAATATGTCTCTGAAACTAAGGACAGCATCACGGTGTCAGTTGCCTTCGAGAATGAAATCAACAGGACAATGACTTTCTACGCTGTGGTCGGTAACCTCGGTTCAGATACTGTCCTGGTCGCGCCTGAGAAAATTTACTATGCCGGACACGTTAATATGATTGGTCCCGTCACGGATTACGAGACGATGCGCGTTACTTATGACACTGTGAACCGAACGGATATAGTCCATGCCCTCGATCCGGAAAGTGAGCTCCAGGCACTGGACAGACAGCAGGCCCAGGCAAGCGCGGCATATGCGAACCAGACAGGGCTTAACTCGGCTGCGGCAATTCTCAACATTGTCGGAGCTGTCTCAACGATCGGCCAGAACAAGACTAGGGAAGAGCGGCATCAGGAAGAGAGGAACAGGAGGGAGGTTTCCCGGTCCCAGACTGAGAACAACGAGAACTACTCCATTCAGTCGACCAGCATTGCTGAGCAGCGGGCCTATTGGGCGAATGCAATGCTCCGCAAGACGACGCTTTTTCCGGGGAGCGCTATCGGAGGAAACCTGCGGATTCCGGTGGACAAGGACGCCGGAAGCATCACCCTTTATATTCCGATAGGGGCGACGACTTTCAGCTTCGACTTCAACCAGAAACCGCTTCTTACCAGATGAACCGTTTGAATTGCGCCTGGTTAGAAGGGCTTCCCGGATTCCAGGGGAGACGGCTTTAAATGAAAAAGGAGGCGCGGGCCTCCTTTTTCTTTATCTGATATTTGTGGTCTCAGATTAGGAGTTATCTCCCTCTGCCTGTTTGGCAGCAACAGATTCTGTCAAGTCTTCCTGAGATGACTGACCCGCCTGAAGTGCGGCGAGATCTTTGGCCTTCTGAGAGATTAAGACCGAGTCCTTCTTCGAGCCAGAAGCTGAAGTCGTGCTCCCGGAAGAGTTGTCCGAACTCTTCGAGGCTGTCGCCCCTGTTTGAGTCGCGGAGCTGGTCGTGCTTAGCGGACTTATTCCCATAATTCCTCCTTCTTTTGTAGAATGAATGAGAATATCCTGCCCGGACACTTGGTCGGGCCTTGTTATACTATATCGACATTTTATCTCGATGCTTGAGTACTTCGAGGAAGGTTAATACAAAAAAAGAGAAGGGGCTCTCTTGATCACCGCCAGCCCTGGTTCTTCAGAAGTGGATTAAGGCTCCATACCCTGCAAGTATGAGCGTCCCGATCCCCCAGGTCAGCAATGCGATGGTCCCGCTCACTTTGGTGAATTCCCAAAATCTGAAAGGCGCGCTCTCCTTGGAGAGTTCAAGGACTATCATGTTCGCCACGGAACCCGCCACCGTCAGATTTCCGGCAAAAGTGGAACTCATTGCGAGCACGAGCCACATCAACATTGGCGAAGTGAAAGCGGATATCCAGTGCTGTACCACCATCACGTAGGGGACGTTGGAGACGACGTTTGACAGGATGAGAGATGCGAAGGAGAAAATCGTCGCCTGGCCGTAAAGTGAAAAGGATGAATATCTCTGGAGGAGGGAGTGCGCGTCGTCGACGAGTCCCACTTTGTTAATTCCGGCGACGACGACGAAGAGACTCGCGAAGAAGAGAAGGAGGGACCAATTCACCTCCGCGAACATTTCATCAGGACGTCTGTTTGCTATCAGCACGAGGAGCGATGCCCCGAGTATGGCCATGAAGGCCAGCCTTACTCCAGCCGAGAATCCGATTACGACGATCGCTGTCACCGCCATCGACTTGTAAAGGAGGATCTTGTCCACTCCTCCGCGCCTTTCAAATTCGTAGCCCTGAAGTGGCTGACTCAGACTGTTTTTGAAGAACCACCGAAGCGCTAAGAAATCGATGGCGAGCCCCGCGATGGCGACCGGGAGCATCGCGAGGAAAAATTTCAGGTATGGCCAGCCGGAAAAAGTGCCGATGAGCATGTTCTGAGGGTTCCCGACAAGAGTCGCGACGCTTCCGATGTTCGCGCTCGAGACAAGCGCCAGGAGAAAAGGCTTGGGGTCTATCTTCGAGCGCGCCGTCAGAAGAAGGACGAACGGGGTCATCATGATGCACACAGTGTCGTTGACGAATAACGCGGACATGATTCCGCTCGAAATGATTATTGTCATAAGGAGCCCGTTTCCCGAACGCGCGAACTTGAGGACGTAATTGGCCACGATATCGAAAAAGCCGGCGCGCTTCAGATATGCCACGATTATCATCATCCCGAGAAGAAGTACAATCGTGTCCAGATTGAGCGCCTGGTACGCGTCGCTGATGGAGAGAACCCCGAAGGCGATCATTGCGACCGCCCCTATCATGGCCCCCGATGTCCTATCTAAGCGTAGAAACGATAATCTCTGTGCCGAGATAGTAATGTAAGTGAAAGAAAAAATGACTACTGCGGTGAGAGTCATTCATCTTTATATCTGGTGCAGGGTATAAGACTTTATCTTGTCCGGCACCAGGCAATCGTTGATCTTTACGACGGTTTCGTCAAAGGCGCTGTCGTCGGCGTTTTGAAAGGCCTCCTCGCTCGGAAAGGTGTAAATCTCCATGAAGTTGTTCGGTGCCCCTTGAACCTCATAAACCTCAAGCTTCGCGATGCCGGAGGACTCGTACCCCGACTTCAGTTCCCTAATCAATTTCATATACTCTTCGCGCTTTGAAGGCTGCAGCTCGTAGTTGATCTCCAGTAGAACTTTCGACATTTATTCCTCCTGTTTTGGTTCATCGGACACCGGTTTGGAATTGGCAGTCCTTACAATCCAATAAATAAGCGCCGCAACGGCGATCGCGATCGCAATGACGAGTTCAATCTTTCCCAGCCCGGCAACCGAACCGATGGCTTCGCTGAAAAAATAACCAAGAAACCCATAAGAAACAGCCCAAATTAAACCGGCGATAACATTGTAAATAGTAAACTTTAGACGGGGCATTTTCGCCAGACCGCAGACGACGATGAGGGCTGTCCTAAGTCCGTATATGTACCTGGCGAAAAGGACTATGTAAATGTCGAATCTTTCCACGAGACGCTTTGCGCGCGGCAGAACCGACGAGACGTATTTGAATTTCTTTACGAAATCGTACCCTTCCTGACGGGCAAGTTGGAAGAACATCTGGTCGCCTATGACCGACCCGAGAAAGGCGGAGAGTATCGAGAGCTCGATGTTGAGAAGACCCTGGTGTGCCAGTATACCGGCAATGACGAGTATTGTCTCTCCCTCGAAGAGAGTCACGATGAATATCAATAGATATCCGTATTGCCGGAGGAGAGTCTCCAAATCAGTAACCGGCCTTCCTAATTTCCTTGTCTGTCATGCCAAAATAGTGTGCTATCTCGTGTATGAGCACTTCCCGGATTCTCTCCTCGACCTCACTATCGGAGCGACAGTCGCGCTCGATGTTTTCGCGGAACAGTTTTATCCTGTCCGGCAAAACGGGATAGACTCCATAGTCCGGCCCTCTTTTGTTCAACGGCACACCTCTGTAGACGCCGAGCAGCCCGAACGGATTTCGAGTGCGCGTCCCTCTTAGGTCCGATGAATCGGGTAGCTCCTCGATCACCACGTGCACGTTCTCGATGCGAGACTTGAACTCTTCAGGGAGCTCTTCGAAGGCTCTTTCCACCAGTGTTTCAAACCGCTGTCTGTCCAAGATCCACGATCTTCCGATTGTTTTCGTCGTAAGCGACTTTGCTTTTAAAGACGACTGTTGCCGCACCTTCAAGGACGAGATTTGTGAAGTTCTCTCCCTCCCTCTCGAAATACACGCTGAGCGTCTCTCCGCCGCTTGTCTTGATTTCGACAGGCGACGTCATGCCGTATCTGAGGCTGGCCGTAATCGCGCTGGCGACTGCTCCGGTTCCACAAGCAAGCGTTTCGTCCTCCACTCCGCGCTCGTAGGTCCTCATGCGAATCGCGTTGTGTCCCTGCTTCTCTATGAGATTCACGTTTGTCCCCTTCGGAAAGAGCTCGAGATTAAATCTGACCTTCCGGGCAATACCGTTGAGGTCTGCGGTGTCCACTTTCTCGAAAGCCTCGCCGCTCGTTATTACGGTATGATCGGTGTTGGGGTGGACGTATGTGGCGCCGAAGCGGCGGGGGCCAAGCGGTATCTCCAGTGACGGAACAATCTTATCCGGATCGGGGAAGTGGAGCCTGACCGCGCGGTCACTGATAACCTCGGCGGAATATTCTCCACCGTGGGCGATAAATTTCATGGGAGACCCACAGACTCCGTTCAGCACGGCGAACCGCGAAATGCATCTCCCGCCATTGCCGCACATTCCCCCTTCACTCCCGTCTGAGTTCAGGTATATCATTTCAAAGTCATACCCGGCCCTCTTTCTGAGGACGAGGAGACCGTCTGCGCCAATCCCGAATCCCCTTCCGCATAGGACCTGTGCCAGTGTGGGAAGATCGACTCTAAGCGAGCCTTCAAAATCATTTATCACCACGAAGTCGTTTCCGGCTCCGTGCATTTTTGTGAAATCAAGTTCAATCATAGGATCGTTTATAATATAAGAATATGTCGCCGCTTACGGAGCGCCGAAACAGCAACTTTTTTTTGGAAGAATTCGGGCCGGGTGCGCTCTTTGGGGGGGGGGGCGAACTATCCCGTTCGGACGGGTCGTCTACCAGGGAAATGGAATGAAATGGTGGTACGTCGCCAAAAGCGATTCAGTCGTCCGTCGGGCCATCCCGCCGGAGGGTGGAGATGATGGCGTGAAGGATATTCACCCTTGACCTAAGATCCTCCTCAGTTCCATCATTTGCGACGACGAAATCGGCCAGCTTTTCCTTCTCGGTCTGGGGAATTTGACTATCCAGGCGCTTCAGCACCTCGTCCCTGGTAAGGCCGAGCCGGGACGACGCCCGGGCGACGGCTCTCTCTTTCTCCGACTTTACAAGTATCACGTAGTCGAAGTGGTGTGAAAGCTCGGCCTCGTACAGAAGAGGAACCTCGACGAGCGCATAATGGTGCGAGCCAAGAGCGCTGATTCGCGACTCGACGGCAGAAATTATTGCCGGATGCAGGATGCTCTCGAGCTTTCTCCGCTTATCATGGTCGGCGAACACAATCTGTCCAAGTTTCCGCCGGCTTATGATCCCGTCTTCGATCACCCGATTGCCGAATGTATCCACGATCCTTCTTTGAACGTTCCTGTCAGAATCGAGGAGGGCGTGCCCTATACTGTCTGTATCGAAGGTGGGGACCCCAAGCTCCTGGAAGAACCGGACTGCGGTCGACTTGCCGCTCCCGATGTTCCCCGTCAAACCTACTTTCAATGGCCCTTCTGCCGCGGCAGGTGAAGAGGAGATTACTCGTCTGACGTTTTTCTTCCGTTCGTGTGTATTCTTACTTTGCATAAGAAATGCTTCTGACTTCGCGGATAACGGTAACCTTTATTTGCCCCGGATACTCCATTTGTTCCTGAATCTTCTGCGAGATCTCGTGGGAAAGCTGGTCAGCGAAATTATCGTTCACCTTCTCGGGTTCGACGATTACGCGCACTTCGCGTCCTGCCTGGATCGCGTATGTCTTGCCGACCCCTGAGAATGAATTTGCGATACTCTCGAGTTTTTCGAGGCGCTTGACATAGCCCTCGAGCGATTCGCGCCTCGCCCCCGGCCTCGCGCCGCTGATCGCGTCTGCGGCCTGGACGATCGCCGCTATCGGTGTCTCCATCTCAATGTCCTCATGGTGCGCGCCGATCGCGTTCGACACCACCGGATTCTCTCCAAACTTCTTGGCCACGTCGTATCCGAGAAGGGCGTGCGGACCCTCGACGTTCTTGTCGACAACCTTGCCGAGATCGTGGAAGAGTCCCGCTCTCTTGGCGAGCGTAGAGTCCAGTCCGAGCTCGACCGCCATGAGGCCGCTCAGGAACGCTACCTCGATGCTATGCTGGAGAACGTTCTGTCCATAGCTTGAGCGGTACTTCATTCTTCCGAGCATCTTTACAATCTCGGGATGAACTCCGTGTATGCCTACTTCGAGAAGCGCATCCTCGCCGATCTGAACTATCTCTTCCTCGAGCTCGCTTTTGACTTTCTCGACAATCTCCTCGATCTTCGTCGGGTGAATGCGTCCGTCCGATATCAACCTCTCGAGCGCGCTCTTAGCGATCTCCCGCCTGAATGGATCGAAGCCGGAAATGACTACGGCGTCTGGGGTGTCGTCAACGATTATGTCGCATCCCGTCACGGCTTCGAAAGAGCGGATATTTCTCCCTTCGCGTCCGATAATTCTTCCCTTCATCTCCTCGTTTGGGAGGCTCACGACGCTGACAGTTGTCTCGACCGAGTGGTCGGCCGCGGTGCGCTGAATCGCCTGGACTATCAGTTTCTGGGCCTCTTTCTTCGCTTCGACGCGGGCTTTTTCGCGTATCTCTCTTATCTCGAGTGAGGCTTCGCTCCGCGCCTCGTTAGTCAGGTTTTCTATGAGGAGCTTCTTCGCGTCCTCTCGCGAAACCCCTGCCAGGCTCTCGAGTTTTTCCGTCTGGAGGTGTACGAGCCTCTCAGCCTCAGCCTCCTTCAACTGGATTGCCCTGCTCTTTTCACGGAGTTCCGTCTCGAGAGAGCGTACTGATTTTTCCTGCTGTCTCAGAGATTCGGCCTTGCGGTCGAGGTTTTCCTCCTTCGTTGTGAGCTGGCGCTCGATGTTTTGTATCCGCTTCTGCTTCGCATTGAAATCGTTGTCGAGTTCCTGTCTCTTCTTTATCCATTCATCCTTGACTTCGATCAGCTTTTCCTTCTTGATGGCGCTCGCTTCGCGTTCGGCTGTTTCGAGGATTTGTTTCGTCCTCTCTTCGACGGTCCCGAGCTTTTTCTTGGTGACCGTCTCTTGGATGTACCAGCCGGCGAAGAATGCCGCCGCGCTACAGAGTATCGCGATTGCCGCGGTAATCATGCCTGACCTCCAGGTTTATATACAAAAAAAAGCCGTAACGACATCATGGCAGATAGGAAAGAACCCCATCTTGACACGGTGGGTGCCCTCCTGAGCGAGTCATGCTTCCGCTGTGATTCCGCGCGCGGCGGAGATCATCCAGGCTCCACATAGTGGGGCATGGATGCGGCCTGCATTCATCGTTCACGAGCCGGGCTCCCATAATTTTTCACTTAGCAGTTCTTTCATGCTTAACCACGGCGCCGTTACGGCGAAAACTATACAGATTTTTTTAAAGAACTTAGCCCGCTTCTATCGGGAAATTTTCTCGCAAGTAGCTGAGAACGCCAACAAGATCCGCTATGTCGATGCCTTCATTGTTGATGTGTTCCTTCAAGTCAAACAGTTGCTCGGCTATATTAAGCGCGGCTATGACTGCGATTGTGGAGGTTGGAGCTCCCGGATTCTTTTCAATAAGTTCGTTTAGCAGTGAATCTACATATGCTACTACTTTGAGCGCTTTTTCCTCGTTTTCAACGCGGAGCGGATATTCCCGACCAAGGATCGTTACGCGTATGCTTTTCTTATCCATCATCGGCTCCGCATTCAGAAGAGACTAAGTTGTTTGTCGATTCTGGCGATGAGTTCTTTGGCTACCTCCAGGAGTCGGTTCTTCTCCTTTTCCTCGAATCCGCCCGTGTTGGCAGTCTCCCTCGCCGTCAGCATCTTTTCGAGCTCGGCAATCTTTGATTTCAGCTTGTCGATCTCCGCCGCCGATTTTGCGAGATTCTGCCTCAGAGACTCGTTCTCGCTCCTGATGACGTTTGCAACGTCGACGGCCCGCCTGACCTCGTTCCACAGCTCTCCCAGGAGCTGCTTCTTCATTGATAGTTTAGTTTGTTCGTCGGACGTTTCTGTGTCCATGCCCGTTAGCTCTTTTGTTTTCTTAATTCGGCAGAAAACTCTTCTCTGAATGCTTTTTCTGCTTTTTCAATGAACCCGGCTACATCACTATCGTTCAAAGTGCGCTCCTCGCTTCCGAGTGCCACTGTGAACGCAATGCTCTTTTTTCCTCCCGGAATTCCTTCTCCGGAATAAATATCGAACACAGAAATATCGCGGTACATAGAACCGGCGGCGGCCTTCAACGCTTCCACCATCTTCGCCGCCGGAGTCTTCTCATCCACAATGAATGAAAGATCTATGGATGCAAACGGGAACCTCGGTAGCGACTTGAACCTCCGCCTCCCGCCTGTCAGAGACAGAAGCCGCTTTAGGTCGAGCTCCGCAAAATAGACATCCTGCTCTACCGAAAACTTCTTCAGGACCTCTCTGCTCACCCGGCCCAGAAGACCCGTCTCCATCCCTTTGACAAATAACTTTAAAGACAGTTCGTATTCTTTGGTAGTATCATAAGAAATAAAGTCCCAAGAGTCAAGCTTGAGAAAGCTCAGGAGCCTCTCCACCTCAGTCTTGAGGTCGAAGATGTCGAACGGTGCTTCCTTCCTGTCATATGACACGGGATCCGCGATTCCTGAGAGGACTATGGCTATTTTCTCGGTTTCCTCGAAATTTCCGACAATCTGTTGCTCGTTGGACGTCCGGTAAACCTTGCCCAGTTCGAAGAGCTTCATGTTTTTAAGGCCGAACGAAATGTTGAGCCCGACTGTCTGCATGGAGCCGGGGAGGAGGGAGCTCCTCATTGCCGCCATATCCTCGCTGATCGGATTTGCCAGTTGGACAAAGGCCTGATCGTGGAATCCTGCCACATCGGCGGGCTGAAGCGAGTTAGTCACCATCTCGTTGAAGCCGGCCCCAGCCATGTATTCCCTCAGGCTGTCCCCGGAGTTCTGCTCACGGAACCTGAAGTCGAAGCTCAGCTTTGTCTGGAATGAATCAGCGATCTTCTCGTAACCGTACACGCGTCCCACTTCTTCTATGAGGTCTACCTCGCGCTGGATATCGCCGCGGAAGGTCGGGACAGTGCAGACCATCACCGTCTCTGATTTCTTATCACATGGAATTTCGATGGATTCGAGAATCCTCTTTATCTCCCCCGAAGCCAGCCTCGTGCCGAGGAGCCGGTTCACCTGGTCGACGTGGAGCTCAACCCTTGTCGGCGGAAACTTCGCCGCAGCGACATCGACGATTCCGGGGGCGGGTTTGCCGCCACTGGTTTCTGCTATGATCTCCGCGACCCGGTCCAGGGCCTGGAGGGTAAGGTTCGGGTCAACTCCCCGCTCAAATCTATACGACGCTTCTGTCGAAAGGCCGAGCGTCTTTGAAGTCTTCCTTATTGAAGAAGGGGAGAAGTTGGCACTCTCGATGAGTATGTCCGTCGTCTCTGAGCTTATCTCGCTGTTCATCCCCCCCATCACTCCGGCGATGGCGACCATCTTCTCCTTGTCGCAGATCATGAGCGTATCGGGAGAAATGTTTCTCTCTTTCCCGTCGAGAGTCGTAAACTTCGTTTCGTCCTGGAGCGGCCTTCGGACCAGGATCTTGTGTCCGGCCACGAGTTTCAGGTCGAAAGCGTGGAGCGGTTGCCCCAACTCCAACATCACGAAGTTCGTGGCGTCGACCACATTATTGATTGACCTCATCCCAACACGTTCGACCGCGCCGCTGAGCCATTTTGGTGACGGTCCGACCTTAATTCCGCGGACAATCCTCGCCGAGTATCTCGGGCAGAGGTCCTGGGCTTGAACTTCGACCTTCGCAGATTCGACGACCGGCTGGCCCTCTTCACGGAGTTTCGCCCTCTTCGGAGTGAGCTTCCTTGAGAACGCGGACGCCAGTTCGCGTGCGACTCCCAGGTGTGAGAGGCAATCGGCCCTGTTGGGGGTCAGGCTGATTTCATAAACAGTGTCGTTCATGCCAAAATGCTCGGCGAGCGGCGTCCCTGCGGTCGCGCTCTCATCGAAAACCATTATTCCGCTGGCATCCTCTCCAAGGTCAAGCTCCCGCGCCGAGCAGATCATCCCTTCCGACTCGACCCCCCTGATCTTTGCCCTGGTGAGCTGAAACGGCTTGCCATCAGGGTCATGCTGGTTATGCGGGACGGTCGCTCCGACGAGTCCCACGGGGACTTTCTGGCCGACGGCCACGTTCGGTGCTCCGCAGATGATGCTCTTCACCTCTCCGCCAACATCGACCTTGCACAGCTTCAGTTTGTCCGCGTTGGGATGTTTTTCAACCTCGAGCACGCTCCCGACCACGAATCCATCGTATTTGCCCGAAAGGTTTTCGTAAGACTCAACTTCAATCCCGAGCATCGTGAGACGCGCGGCGATATCCTCGTCTTTTATGTCGGTCAGGTCGACGAGTTGCTGGAGCCATTTGCGTGAAATCTTCATTTCTTGTCAGAATTGATTTAGGAATCGTATGTCGTTTTCGAAGAATAGTCTTATGTCGTCGATCCCGTAACGGAGCAGGGCGAGCCTCTCTATGCCCATGCCGAATGCGAAACCGCTCACCTCGTGGTCGTCATACTTCACGAACTTAAAGACGTTCGGATCGACCATACCGCAGCCCATTATCTCGAGCCAGCCCGAGTACTTGCAGATCTTGCATCCCTTCCCACCGCAGATGAAGCAGTTCACATCTACTTCAGCGCTTGGTTCGGTAAAGGGGAAGTAGCTTGGCCTGAATCTCAGTTTGGCCTCGGCGTTAAAGAATTCCTTTGCAAAGTAGGAGATGGTCCCCTTCAGCTCCGCGAGCGACACGTTCTTATCCACGTACAGACCTTCCACCTGGTGGAAGAGGCAGTAGCTTCTGGCGCTGATGGCTTCGTTTCTGTAGACCCTCCCGGGCATTATCACCCTGAGGGGCGGCTTGTTGTTTTCCATCACGCGTATCTGTACGCCTGAGGTATGAGTCCGCAGAACATATTTACCGTTCTGGTTCGCGTCCTTCTGCGCAGGGTTCTTCACAAAGAATGTATCCTGCATGTCGCGGGCGGGATGATCGGGGGGAAAGTTGAGAGCCTCGAAGTTGTGATAGTCGTCTTCTATCTCAGGTCCGTCAGCTATGCCGAAGCCTATTCCCGTGAAGATTCTCTTGATCTCTTCGGCGGTCTGCGTGAGCGGGTGTTTTCTCCCGAGGTATCTCTTTCTCCCCGGAATAGAGAGGTCAATTCCCGCTGTCTCGCGGGAGGCCGTGCTGCCAATCGATCCTCTCGCCGCATCGAACTCAGATTCGACGAAGCTTCGCAGCTCGTTGAGTGCCTTGCCGAGTGCGGGTTTGTCTTCTTTGGGGATATCTTTGAGTCTGTCGAAGAGTTGGGCGACCGACCCTTTGCGTGAGAGAAATCGGAGACGGAAGTTTTCCGCGTCCTCTTGGGTCCTGATTTCTCGAAGGGAAGCCGTGGCTTCGTCCTTCACCTTCTGAATTTCTTCTTGCATTTCCATTAGCGGCGATTTCACCTTTGAGACGCGAAGAAGATTTGGAACGAAAGTGGGACAGACCTGACTGCTTCGCGCCTCCGCAGTGTTGTTCGGATATAAAAAATCTTCCTGCGCTTCAGAAAAACCGAACTTCCGAAGGCAGGAAGACTTTATTAATTAAAAGCGAATTGTACGACTTGCTTGAACGTCTCGGGGTTGTTCGCGGCAAGGTCTGCCAGGACTTTCCTGTTGATCGAGACTTCCTTCTTTGCCAGGGCGGCGATCAAACGCGAGTAGGTGGTCCCGTTTTCGCGGGCCGCTGCATTGATGCGCACTATCCACAGGCTTCTGAATTCACGTTTCTTTTTCCTGCGATCTCTGTAAGCGTGCTGAAGCGCCTTCTCAACGTGGTGCTTGGCAATCGTGTATACCTTGCTCCGTGCGCCCCAGTAACCCTTCGCCAGCTCAAGTGTCTTTTTGCGCCTTCTGTGTGAGGCTACCTTATTTTTTGCGCGTGGCATCTTAACATTTCTCCATTATCGTTTTAAATATAACATTTCCGACCAAAAGAGTCACTTCTCTCACTAAACTTTCGGAGGAAGGGACTCTTCCGGCGTGCGGCGTCGCGAGGCCAGTGTTACTCGTTCAGCATTCCCCGAACGCGGTTCACGTCTGTCTTGTCAAGCACACCCGCCTGCCTGAGCTGACGCTTTCTCTTCTGCGTCTTGGAGGTCAGTATGTGACTCCTGAAAGCCTTCTCGCGAAGATACTTGCCACTCGCCGTTCTCTTCACTCTCTTTGCCATCGCACGGTTTGTCTTTGTCTTCGGCATTTATTTCTCCTTTGTCTCTTTTTGCTTCGGTTCGCCGACCTTCTTCTTCGACTTGTCGGGGGCGATTATGACCGCCATACTTTTTCCCTCTAACTTAGGCTTCTGTTCAACCTTTCCCACTTCGGCCAGGAACTCGACAAACTTGCTGAGAAGCTCCTCTCCATGGGCGGCATACGTTATTTCGCGCCCCTTGAACTGAACAGTTCCCTTTACCTTGTGGCCCTGCTCCAGAAACTCCTTGGCGTGTCTTGACTTGAACATGAAATCGTGTTCGTCCGTGTTCGGATGAAACCTGATTTCCTTCAGCTGCGCCGATGACTGTCCTTTCAGCTTGGCCTTTTCCTTCTTCGTGACCTCGTACATATACTTGCCGTAATCGACAAGCTTGCATACGGGTGGATTGGAGGTCGGGACTATTTCGACGAGATCCAGCCCTCTTGTCTCCGCGAGCCTCAAGGCTTCGCGCGGCTGCATTACTCCGAGCTGCTTCCCGTCAGAGTCGATCAGGCGGACGTTTGCCGCTCTGATTTCGCTGTTGATCCTAAGTTTGGGTGTGTTGATAGGCTGTCTCCTAAGTTTTTTCTACAATTTCCTTAGTGATGTTCTCTATGAATTGGGGAAGGGGCTGTGCGCCCTTGTCTCCCTCATGGTGTTTTCTGACGGAGACGGAGCCGGCGTCCTTTTCCTTCTGACCAACTATCAACATGTAGGGAACCTTCTTCGTTTCCCATTCGCGTATCTTGTAGCCGACCTTCTCGTTGCGGTCGTCAAGTTCCGCTCTGACGCTTCTGCTCTTAAGCGCGTCTACGACTGATTTTGCGTATTCGTTGAAGCTGTCGGTGATTGGCAAAACCGCAACCTGAACGGGTGAAAGCCATGTCGGGAACGCGCCGGCAAAATGTTCGGTAAGAATACCGACGAATCTTTCGAACGAACCGAATACCGCGCGGTGAATTGCCACCGGCCTCTTGGCCTGACCGTCCACGTCGATGTAGTTCAGATCAAATCGCTCGGGGAGCATCACGAAATCGAGCTGTATCGTGGCTACCTGCCACTCTCTTCCGAGTGCGTCCTTGATTTGAATGTCGATCTTGGGCCCGTAAAACGCGCCGTCCTTTTCCTTTACGCCGTATTTGATGCCGTTCTGCTCGAGCGCCTGTCTCAGTCCGGCCTCGGCTTCGTCCCAAAGTCTGGGGTCGCCCATCGCTTCGTCGGGACGGGTCGACAGCTTGAACGCCACCTCGAATTTGAACATCCCGTACACGCGCCGGATGAGGCCTATAAGATCGTTTATCTCTCCGAGTATCTGGTCGGGACGGCAGTAAATATGCGCGTCGTCCATCGTTATCTGGCGCACGCGGAACATTCCGCCGAGCGCTCCGGAAATCTCGTTTCGGTGGAGCCTCCCGATTTCAGAGTATCTCAAGGGAAGATCGCGGTAACTCCTGACCTTGTGCCTGTAAACGTATGTGCTCTCGGGGCAGTTCATCGGCTTCAGGGAATAAATGTCTTCCTCGACTTTGAGGATGAACATGTTTTCCTGGTAGTGTCCCCAGTGTCCGGATTGTTCCCAGAGGTCCTTCTTGACGAGCATCGGAGTGGAGATTTCATCATAGTTAAGCTTGTCCAGCTCGGCCCGTATGAATTTCTCGAGCTCCCTGAAAATTATCATTCCCTTCGGAAGCCAGAATGGGGCGCCGGGGGCAACATCGTGAAAGACGAAGAGCTCAAGCTCGCGGCCGAGCCTCCTGTGGTCGCGCAGCTTCGCTTCCTCTATCATCTTGAGGTGGTCCTCAAGCATCTTCTTCTTCGGGAAGGAGACTCCATATACCCTCTGGAGCATCTTGTTCTTGCTATCGCCTCTCCAGTATGCGCCGCTCGTGCCGAGAAGCTTGAAGTACTTCAGCTTTCCTGCCGAAGGAACGTGCGGACCGCGGCAGAGATCCGTGAACTCACCTTCGCTGTAGAAGGTTATGGTCTCGTCGAGCCCGCCTATGATCTCAAGCTTGTACTGATCCTTCTTCTCGTTGAAGAATTTCAGCGCGTCATCCTTCTGAACGACTTTCCTGACGAACGGATCGTTGTGGTCCGCAATCTCGTGCATCTTATTCTCGATGCTCTCGAGATCGGCGGGAGTGAGAGTCTTGTTAATGTCGATATCGTAGTAGAACCCATCCTCGATGGCGGGTCCGACACCGAACTTAGCTTCGGGGAAAAGCGCCTGTATGGCGTGCGCCATAAGGTGGGAGCTGCTGTGCCAGTATACTTCGCGCCCTTCTGGATCATCGAAGGTCAAAAACTGAATGTCGCAATCGCCTGTGATCGGCGCACTGAGATCCGACACCTTGCCGTTGATTTTCACGGCAAGGGCATCTTCAGCCAGGGACCGGCTGATCTTCTTCGCAACTTCTACCGCTGGGGTAGACGGCTCAACTTCAATGACCGATTTGTTAGGCAGGGTTATTTTAGGCATATAGTACAATTCTGTTCATAATAAAAAATCGGAGGAGGCTCCGATTCTCGAGAAACTAACCCCCGGCGATCTCATCCGGTAATTACCGATCCTTATTGCTCTCAAATTTTTGGAACTTAAGTCGTTTGAAACCCGACTTATACCTTGACTCCTCAAACCCTTGGCTGTCGTGACCATGGAGCAGTTGAATGCGGTTGATCTGCTCCCGGATTCAGAAGACATCGAGGTGCTCGTCTGATCATTTCGGCGATATCCCACGGTGGGATGACTCTCACGAGAGGTCGACGACTCTTCGTGGGTCTCGAGCGTATCGAGCCGCTCAAAAACTGTGGGCGATAGAGGATTCGAACCTCTGACCTCTACAATGTCAATGTAGCGCTCTAAACCAACTGAGCTAATCGCCCCAGATAGAAATCAAAATGTAAATGACCAACTCTCTCAAACCCACGGCTTCCCGCCATGGGCGGACGCCTTCAGAGTGCCGAGGGCGGGACTTGAACCCGCACGGCCCTTTGGGGCCAAAGGATTTTAAGTCCTTCGCGTCTACCAATTCCGCCACCCCGGCATTGTCTCGCCAAAGGCTCGGCAGAATCGTCCGGAGGATCCTTTAGGACTGACCAATTTAGCCTGTGGGGCCAAGAAAGTCAACGTGAACGGAGGACGTTTGACAAATATCGGGAATAATTTGTCTGAAGAGCTTGAAATTTCCCGCTCATAGACCTTTCGACGAATTCGTGCTAATTTGGCCGATCCAAGGCCGCTTGGACGCTCATTTTGGCTGCACCCCGCGTCTAGTCCCCAAAAAAGCGCGGACTTCGAGGCATTACTGGATTCTGACTCCTCCCGGCCAAGCCGGGGATTCAAATTCGACCATTACCCCTATCTCAGACTCGTGCCAACCACCGTCCAGGATTCACGGTTGCCCTCCCGTTTCCTATATAAGCCGGTGGAGCCAGACGGCAGTGTCGCGAAAGCTGAATCCGTAGTCCTAAAGTCATTGCAGGTCTTCTCCTCGGCAGTACCACCACCGGGCAGAATGGGCCGCGAGGGGAACTCTTCAGCAGAAGGCCGCTGTTAGGTTTCCATCATGCATGGCCGACCGGGCCATCACGTTTTCGGGCCTGGTGGCATCTCGTTCGGCATCCTGACTCTTGCCACGGCCGGAACGGCGTGGGTCGTGGCCGACGACCTTGCCGGGAAGCGGCACGTCCAGGCGAGTGCGTAAACGTCACACAGGTACCGCCTTACTTTCACCTCATAGTACCGCTGCTAAAACGGAGAACCTCGTTATGAAATACCTCTGCTTCGGATTGTTTGATCGGAAGAAGATCGATGCACTTTCGAGAAATGAGCTGGACGAATTGATGAGGAAATGCGAGCCGCATCTGAAAGGCCTCTACGGTTCCTCGAATTTCCTGATGGACATAGGTGTGAAGTCCGGGGGCGTGGCGCTCGGTCGCCTAAAAGGGAGGATTGAAAGAGCGGATGGGAATGCGGGGCCCGGCATGATGAGAGAAATAGGCAACGTCTTCATAATTGAAGCGCAAAATATGGAAGAGGCAATCGAGGCAGCTAAGATGCATCCGGCGTTGAGCCTACCGGAGGGCGAAGCGTTTGGGTGGTCTGTCGAGATACATGAGGTTCATACGTATGAGGTGAAGCGGGGACTCCGGCAGCGACCTTAGAGAGGTGCACCAGCCAATGCGGAGCCACCCTCGGAAGGCCACGGAGCAGGTCGAGACGCTTCCGGTGGCGCCGGTTTCATGTTTGGGATCGCCTCGGCCCGCGGACACGAGCTTAGCGATGACATGTTAAATTGAAATAGCGGTTCCGCTATCGCCCGTTCGCACCGGCCGCCGGCACTGGCACGTCCGCCTCGACCGGAACGATAATCCTCGACAACTCCTCCATGAATTCCATCAGCTCCCCGAGCATCTCATCCCTGTAACGCTCGGTTTCATTTACAAGCTGCGGAATCAGCGACCTGTAATAAGCGATACCTTCCTTCAGGTTCGCCGCAAAATCGTCAAGATACTTCCGGTCCTTCGCGGTCATCGAGTCCATCCGCTTGCGGACCTCCTTCTTCAGGTATTCCACATAAAGACCCAATTCCTGAATGAACATGTTGGGACGATGACCGGCGCCGAGAATATCCAAACGGCCGTAGATGTGTCCGACCATGTCCTCCAGCGAAGCTATCCTCGAGAAGTAAGCGAGGTTCGGACCCGGGCACGCGGCCACCGCGCGCTCCTTCGATTTCCCGCGTGACGGCGCCGTCGCCGACAGCCCTTCACAAAGGCATTCCTTCTCCAGCACCCGTCCGATCCTTTCTTCGAGTTCGGCCGGCGGCAGTCCGAGAGACTTCAGCTCCGCTATCTTCAAAGTCTGGTACTCGTTAGACGCGGTGCAGATCGGCTCCTTTGTGAATTCCGTATTCGAGACGAGATACTTCTTCGTGCATGGCGAACCCGGTTTGCCGGCCTCCGCCCGTTCGCGGATCTGTCTCTCGCTCGAGGAATTCCTGAGATTGTTGAGCGAGATCCCAAGCGGCGACGCGTCACTGATATAAAACGATTCCCTCCCCGACGACGCGAGCAGGTGTCGGGTCTCGTCGTCCACATTCGTCACCTCGGGAACAAGTAAGAACGGCGAGCCCCAGCCTGTGCCGTCGACGCCGTAGCGTTCACGGAGGAACGCGTCCTCCGCCGCCGTGCCGATCCCGCCCTGGACGGTGACGAGAAATTCCATCGGCCCTGCGTTAACCTCTATTCCTTTATCCTTCAGCGCCGCCGAGTAAAGGGCAGAAAGCTCGTCGCGGAGAGACTCCCGCTTTTCTTTGAATTCCTCCAGTATCGGGCCGAGCAGGTAGCCGTCGGTCGCGAACGCGTGGCCGCCGCAGTTCAATCCCGACTCGACGCGGAATTCCGAGCACCAGATCCCCTTCTTCGCGAGCATCTTCGCCTGTATCGACGCCGAGCGGAAGTCGCTAACCTTCAGTATAACTTTCTTCTTCAGTCTCCCGTCGGGACCAGGCAGAAATCCGGCCGACTTCTCCATGTAGCCGAAGAGGCGCATGTTCAGACCGGCAGACAGCACGACCGAAGAATTCAGTTCGCTGTCGACAAACCCGCGCATCGCCGCGACCGCGTCGGAAAACTCGGCTGGGAGCGGCTTCTTGTCTTTTCCGGTGTTTGACTTGTCCACCTTCGTCATCACGTTCACGTCGATATCGCCGGCGATTACGTGCGACCGCAGTTCGTCCTCCATCGACGACCTCTTCACGGCATCGGCAGTCTGCAGCATGCGGGTATAGAGTTCCTTCACGGGAGACGAGTCCGGAAGCATTTCGAAGTACCTTGCTATCTCGCTTCCCTTTTCGAAGAGCGACGATTTGAGTCTGGCGATTTGCCGGTCGACGAGGAGGCCGACGAGGTTGAGGTATGCGGTGATCCGCTTCGCGCGGTAATCGTGTTCGCGCACGGAGATCGGTGCGAAAGGTTCGCCGTTCAGCTGGGCGTGGTGTTTCCGCACGCGTTCGATCAGCACGTCGTCAACGATGGATATCACGGACGAGATGCCGTACCGCGCCACTTTCAGCGGCGTGTCGACGGAATAAGCCAGCCCCAGGACCGGTATATGAAATGTGTGTAGTGTTCTAGTTTTCAGAGCTTTAATATAACGATCCCGTCACTCTCTTCCAGCCCACGGTATCTTCCCTTGACGCGGCGCATAGTGCGAGTTGAACACCCGGGCATTTCCTGCCACTGTACCCGTCATTGCGATCCGCCAATGTCATGCAATGGCGGATACGGCAATCCCCCTCACTACCCCTGTCATTGCGAGTGGCGCCGCAGGCGCCACGCGGCAATCCCCATCATCATAGTCTTAAGCCCTTGGGCTTGCATAGGTGCAGGTTTCATTACTGGGATCGCCACGTCGTCCGCCCATATTATGTACGGGCTGACTCCTCGCGATGACGGGTTAATTTGAAATGGCTCCAGAGCAGCCCTGAGCAGAAACCTAAAACAAACCGTCATTGCGATCCGCCAATGTCATGTAATGGCGGAGCGGCAATCCCCTTCCTTACAGTCCTAAGCCCCTGGGCCTGTGCAGGTGGAGGTTTCATTAAGGGGTTCGTCACGGCCCGCTAAAGCGGGCCTCACGATGACGGGTTAATTGGCAGGTCGCGACTAACGGCGCCCGGAGGTGAGTAGGTTTCATGTTGGGGATCGCCACGTCGTCCGCCCAAATTATCTACGGGCTGACTCCTCGCGATGACGGGTTAGTTCATGAAGGCTAAGGTTCCCGTTGATTCCCATTGCGAAAATGGAGTCACGTCCCCCATCCACATCCTCTTTCTCAACTCCTGGAGAGGCGATTTCCGGAGTCTCGCAAAATCCATGCAGCGACCTTGGGAAAATGCCTGCCGGCAGGCAGGCTTGACTTTTTTCCCGCACATTAATGTTTGAAAATGATATACGGGATGCCGCTTTGCGGCATCCCGCATTATCCGTTTTTGATATTGATGAGCGGGAGAAAAGATCAAGGCTCGAGAAAAAATGACGGGAAATCTCTCCGCGGAGTTTACCCCGCATTCTGCGGGGCTAAAACGAATAATGCCCGTTGCTTTCTCCACCATCGCAGGAATCGAAAATTCGTTTTGCCGCTCCGACATCATAGGAATATGATATGATGCGGCATCCCGCAAGGCGGGACTTAACGCTCCACGCCAAAATTCTTCACACGCTATTTTTTCTCAGGCCATTATATGAATAATGAAAACAATGCCCGTCGGACCCACGAGTGCAATCGTCTCCCCGCCGAAGGAGGAACCGGTCTCAAGCTCTTTCCTCGTGAATACACCGCCGTTCCTCGCGCTGTCCTTTTCCAGCCTGACGAAGAGGGAACCTCTTATCTGCGATTCGTCCAAAGATATGTACCCTGATAGGTTTTTTGAACGATTATCGGGTACACCGCTAGCATATTGAACCAAGCCCGCGGGAATTTAAACACGCTGTGGTTGTCCCGTGTTTATCGCTGTTCCAGGCTAAGGACGACTCGCCTTAGCGCCCATACGGCAGCTGCTGTCCGAATTCTGGCGAAAGTCCCTTCCTAACTTGCGTCCGCCGCCGTGTTTGTCCCTCCCCCCACAACTATCAATCCGAGTATCCCGAGGTCACAGTAGAGCAGTGGCGCGAGGACCGGGGCGAACACGAGTATCCTTTCAAGGCTGAACTGCCCTGTGTCAGCGAGATCGCCGGATAAATGGAAGGCAAAGCCGAGGACTCCTACGATGATCGCGCCGATCATCGTCCAGAAATATGTGAGCTCATCCGCGTCCGTCCACTCTTTGCTGACAGCGAGGGTAAGTACAACGCTCGTCGCGAATAGTCCGAAAACTATCGGGATCAGTTTGTAAAGGGTGTAGCCGTATTGACCGTGATCGATGATCGAAGTGAGGGCGCTTGCCGCGAAACCGAGACCGACAAGCCAGAGGAAATGTCTGTCGCGTGAGATTGGCGCCTTGAATGTGCCGATTCCGGGGACGTTGAGCAAACCCGGCTGGCCGTCCACTTCCTCTATAACTCCGTAGAGCCCTACGAGTGATATGCCGGCGAAAGCGAGTGGGGCCAGTATCGGCGAGGCGAAAGTGACCCAGATCCATGTCAACTGGCCTAGTGGGTTGAGTGCCTGGTTGGCGTGGAAGGCGGTCCCCAATACCCCCACGAAGACGCCGAGTATCATGACTGCAATATGGACCAGCATCAGCCCCCTGTCCGGTTTGGACTTTAGGGCGACGATCATGCTGGTGGCCGCGGCGAGAGGCGCGAAGAAAATGGGAATCCATTCGTATGCTGGGACGTAGTCGTTCACGGCATGGGCAAGGGCGACATCCAGGCCGGTGAAAATGAAATTGACTCCGACAAGAAGGAGGAGCAGGCGATTCTTCTCGATGGGAAGTTTTATCCGTGCGAGATGAAATACAGATATGTCGTTCATGGCCGTGTACCCCTCCGGTGTTCCGCCCGCAGCGTTGCCGCGTCTTCCTTGACCTTGTTCAGCTGCTTTAGGAGAGGATAGACGCCGTGCCACTGTACATAGTCCGGCCCGCCCATGTATGCCGCGAACTTGGCCGTTCTCCCATAGTAGTGCCACAGGTCGAAGGCGTCGAAGCTGATCTGGGTCGCGAACGGCCTGGAAGTTATGATGTTGTCCTTTATCAGGCCGTTGATGATGTTGGTTGCTTCCTCAACCCTGGCGTTTACGAAAGAGGTGACGCTGTCCGCGCGCTCATAGACTCCCTTGATGAACGGCTGAGAGTGACAATTCATGCAGACTCCCTGCATGGCAAGCCGGTTCTGAGGGCCGTTGGGCCGCTCGGAAGAGACGGCGGCGAAGAGGAATTTGCTGAGCCGGGTTCCGACTTCGTGAGTTGTCCCCTGTCCGCCGAACCCGCTCATGTGGCAGGTGGCGCATGTCGGGGCGGGGAGGTCGCGCGTCGTCAGGCGGCCGGGCTTCTGGCCCCAGTTCCATTTATCCCCCTCTGTCGCATACATCACGCCGTGCGCCGATTCCTTGTATATCTCGTCCTGGGGATGATCTGGTCCGAGGTGGCACTGGCCGCATACTTCAGGCTTGCGGACCTGAGCCAGTGAAAACTCATGGCGGAGATGACACTTATTGCAGTTGCCAATGCTCCCGTCTTTGTTCGGTTTGCCGATCGCGTGACAGCTCTGGCAAGCGGCCGGCGTGACGTTCGGACCCTCCATGTCGAAGATGGCGTTCCGTGTGGCTGTTGGAATTCCGTTTGGTCCTCTGGTGAGTTCTGCTATACTTTTAGTAAGCTCCTTCTGAGCGGGCGAAAAATCGTCGAAGCCGGTGAGCGCCATCCAGGCGGGACCTGCGTGGCGGCTGTGCTCGAACTCGCTCGTCTCCCTCACGTGGCATCTCGCGCATTGCTTCGGTGTCGGAGTGGAAGTTATGAAGAATCCTTCGTGGTCGTGTCCCATCGGGTTCCCCTTTCCTACGACGTGGCAGTCTTCGCACTTGACACCTGATTTTGCCATCGTGCTTGATGCGTACTGAAAGACGATGTCCGGAGTTACTCTCTGATGGCAGGTCGCACATTTGTCGACGCCCGTGAAGGATGCCTGTTGTGCGGTTGTCCCGCCGCCTTTTGGGAGACTTGTGAAAAGATAAATCACGAGGAGGGTGATGATGACGACCGCCGATCCAACTACGACGGTTCTTGGTATCTGGTTCCGCATATCCATCTCCTTTCAAATTCTTGCCGCACAGCGAATATGCTACTTGATTGAAATGAAATAAGATCTTTACTGAACAGTCAATAATCATTGCGACCACGGAATAAAGGAACGGGGCCTGACGCCGCTTCTCTTGCTAAAAATCAGTAAAAAAATTTTGAATACCAAGAAGGGCAGTCATTGCGATACGTTTCCGCGGAAAACGGTCGTCATTTCGGGTGCTCGTTCCGGTGACTCCACGGGGCTTGGAAATTAGTCCAACGCCCTTAAATTGAATATACAAGCTACTTTTAGAGGTTTTTGTGTCGTATCTGGCAGATGTGAAAAGTGTCGAGAAGCTCAACCGCCTTTTGGAGGTTTGCAGGAACAACCTGTATTCCTTTGACGAGGATCTGATCAGGCGTGCCTTTGAGTTCAGCTGGAACGCCCACGTGAAAGGGAAACCGAGGGCGTCGGGTGAGCCGTATTTTTCACATCCGTATGAAGTGGCGCTGGTAGTCGCAAAAGAAGTTCCGCTTGATGACATATCAGTTGCCTCCGCTCTTCTCCACGACGTTGTAGAGGACACTCCATACGATCTGAAGGCCGTAAGGTCGGAGTTCGGCAATGAGATCGCCGAGATCGTGGACGGCGTGACGAAAATATCTGGCGCCGTGGAAAGCCATGAGATTACCCGCGCCGAGAATTACCGAAAGATGCTTCTCTCGATGGCGAAGGATGTCCGGGTCATACTCGTCAAGTTTGCCGACAGGCTTCACAACATGAGGACGCTGACTTTCCTCTCGCGTGAGAAGCAGGAACGCATCTCGCGTGAGACTCTCGAGATATATGCCCCTCTCGCACATAGGTTCGGTCTGGCAAAGGTGAAGTGGGAGTTCGAAGACCTTGCCTTCAAACATCTGAGCGGACAGGACTACGAGTATATATCGAGGAAGTTGAACGCGAAGAGGAGAGAGCGGGAAGCGTACATACGAAAGTTTATCAACCCGATAAAGAAGCGACTCGAAGAAGCCGAATTAGACTTCGACATCACCGGACGCCCAAAACATATTTACAGCATATACAATAAGATGGTCAAGCGGAACAAGCCGATAGAAGAAATCTACGATCTGTTCGCGGTAAGGGTAATCCTCGACACAATCGACAAGAACGAATGTTTTTCCGTTTACGGGATCGTTTCCGAGATCTACACGCCTGTGCCCGAGCGCTTCAAAGATTACATATCGGTGCCCAAGCAGAACGGTTACCAGTCCATCCACACGACGGTTGTGGGCCCCGAGGGGAAAATGGTCGAGGTGCAGATCAGAACGCGGCAAATGGACGAGATCGCGGAGCGCGGCGTCGCGGCCCACTGGAAGTACAAGGAGGATGTGAAGGGGGCGGACAGGAAGCTTGACGAATGGATTTCATGGGTCAGGGAAATACTTGAACAGCCCCCTGCGTCCAGCAGCGAAGATGCCGCGAAGAGTTTCCTCGAGGGGTTCAAACTCGATCTGTACCAGGACGAGATCTACGTCTTCACTCCAAAGGGAGAACTGCAGGTCCTTCCCAAAGGTTCGACACCCGTGGACTTCGCCTTCGAGATTCACTCGCAGGTGGGGACGCACTGCGTAGGCGCGAAAATCAACGGACGGATGGTTCCCCTCAACACGCGGCTGAACAGCGGTGACCAGATCGAAATCATAACTTCTTCGAACCAGAACGTTAACCCTGACTGGGAAAAGTTCGTCGTCTCGCGCAAGGCGAAAGCGCACATAAGGCGCTGGATAAACGACGAGGCGAGGAAGAAGGCGGCTGAGGGTGAAGAAATCTGGACGAAGAGACTGAAGAAGCACAAGGTGACGCTTCCCGAAGACGACTTCGCCAAGCTGATACGCGAGATGAAGTTCGACAACGCGCAGCGGTTTTACATCGCGATCGCGGAAGAGGAAGTTAACCCTGATAGGATAATTGCCCGCCTGACTCAGCAGAAAACGGTGAAGGAAACGGGCGAGACGACCAAACCGGTTCATACGTTCGTCGAGATTGCGAGGAAATCTTCGGAGGGGATTGTAGTCGACGGGTCGAGGAGCGACTGGAAAATTTCATACGCCAAATGCTGCAACCCCATTCCCGGAGATGAGATCGTCGGATTCGTGACGACGGGGGAAGGGGTGAAGGTTCACAGGAAGAACTGCGCAAACCTTGCGAGGATGGCCGGCGCGGCCCGCGAGAGAATAGTCGACGCAACGTGGCCGGGCGAGAGCAGCGGTCTCTTCGTGGCAGGGGTCTCAGTGTCCGGGATGGATCGCCCCGGCATACTTACTGAGCTCACGCACGCAATATCGAGCTATCAGAACACGAACATTAGAAGCGTGTCGGCCGAAGTCAGAGATGCCGTCTTCGAAAGTCAGATAATTATATATGTAAAGGACAAGGAGCATCTGGACAGGTTGATTGACAAGCTGAAGAGAATTCCAAGCGTCACCCGGGTCGACAGGATGTCGGCAGGGGCGACAGGGCAGGCTGCAAATGCCTGACATGAAACGCGTACTCGGCATAGATTTCGGATTGAAGCGGGTGGGAATCGCCGTGAGCGACCCCATGGGAATTATTGCGCAGGGCATCGACACCATACCGAACGACGGAGAGCTCATCGGAAAAGTCGTCGACATCGTGAAGAAGATGTCGGTCGGCAAGATAGTCGTGGGTAAGCCTTTGAAGTTAAGCGGGGAGGCGGGCGATTCAGCCGTCGCCGCCGCGAAATTTGCCGAAAGGTTGAAGGATAAACTGTCGCGCGAATCGGTCGACGCCGAGATCGTCGAGTGGGACGAGAGATTCACGACAACCATCGCGCAACGGACTCAGATTGAACTGGGCATCAAGAAAAAAGACAGGCAGAAGAAAGGTAACCTGGATAGGATGGCCTCGCAGGTGATCCTGCAGAGCTACCTCGATTCGCACAGATGAGCGAAACGACAAGGCCGCGGCAACGGAAGATTACGATAGGGCGAATAGTGGCCGGCCTTATTGCCCTATTCGTGCTCGTGGAGCTCGTAATGCTTCCTTTCCCCTGGACCGTCGCGAGACTCCGCACTCAGAATCCGGGGCAGACCTCCCTCATGAAGGAAAGGATTCGAGAGGCAGTGGCGAAAAAACAGCGCCTGACCATTCGCGTCTCGTACGTCCCCCTTTCACGCGTCCCAGCGTCCTTCGTCCATGCGGTAATAGTAGGTGAGGATGGGACGTTCTACGAGAACGATGGCATCGACTGGTATGAAGTGAAAGAGTCGTTCAGGACAGACTTCGACGCGATGAAGATTATCAGGGGATCAAGCACGATCACGATGCAGCTTGCCAAGAACCTCTGGTTCTCAACGAGCAGGGATCCCCTTACAAAGCTCAACGAGATGATCTCAGCATACTTGCTCAATCACTATCTGAGCAAGAATCGGATTATGGAGCTCTACGTGAATTATATTGAGTTCGGCCGCGGGATTTTCGGCGTCGATGCCGCGAGCAGAATTTACTACGGCGAACCCGCGTCTGCCATGACGAGAGACCAGGCAGCCAGGCTCGCGGCGATAATTCCAAGTCCGCTGAAACATTCTCCAAATTCAAGTTCGAGGTTCGTCTCGTTCAGGACAGACATCATACTTGAGCGGATGCAGGCACGGGGGTGGTAGGGCGACCGGCCGGCGCGGCCTCATTAAATCTTTGTCTATAGTTGATTATCTTCAACTACGAATCGAGAACCTGGAATGAACAACTCTGAAAGGGAAAAGTGGACGTCGCTGAACTGAAGGCCCTTATCTCAGAGGGTGAGAGTTTCAAGATCGAATTCAAGCGCCAGTTCAGCTCGATAGAGAAGATCGCAAAGGAGCTGATCGCGTTTGCGAACACAAAAGGTGGAATGATCCTGTTCGGTGTGGATGATGACGGGACAATCTACGGCGTCGAAAGCGAGAAATCCGAGAGCGATCTCATTTACGAGGCGGCCAGGGATTTCTGCGAGCCTCCCATCGAACCAATCGTGCAGGTGATCGAACTCAACAGGCGGGATGTCGTCGTCGCGATAGTGGAGGAAAGCAAAACGAAGCCTCACCGCCTTCAGGATTATCGAGGCAAGCTGTCGCGCGAGGCTAAAGTCTACATAAGAATAAACGATAAAAGCGTCCTCGCCAGCCGCGAAGTGGTGAAGATACTCGAGAGTGAAAGCCCGGACAGCGAACCGCTATCGATCATAATCGGCGACAACGAGAGACGCCTCTTCAAGTACCTCGAGGAGAAGGAAAGAATTACGGTCAGGGATTACGCCAAACTCGTGAACATAGGAGAGAGGCGTGCGTCAAGGATCCTGGTTAACCTCGTCCGCGCCGGAGTAATCAGGATTCATACCGAAGAGCGGTTCGAGTACTTCACTTCCGCCTTCTAGGGACCGACTGCGGCTTCCGTTCCCAGAACGGCCTCAGGACAAACACAACGGTCGCCTTCGCTTCCCCGCTCGATGCAGCGCGAGAGGAAACCTGCGGCCTGGAACATTGTTCAAACTGGTACGCCGGGTCTACGGTTTGTGCTGGGGCCCGCTTTTACTGAAGATTTCGAAAAGCCTGTATATGGCTATTCCGTAAGCGACTGCCACGTTCAGCGAATGTTTGACTCCGAGCATCGGTATCTCTACAGCAAGGTCCGCCGCTTCAACGATCTCTTTTGTGATTCCCCCTATCTCGTTCCCGACGGCGATGCAAGCCGGGAAGATATCCTGAGACAGATCCCATACTGGCACGCTCTCCTTGGTTTGCTCCAGTACGATGAACCTGATACCCTTCTCCTTGATTTCGGCGACTGCATCAATTGATTTTCGATTGTAGTGCCATGGCACACTTTCCACCGCGCCCAGGGCGGTCTTTGAAATTTCCGGGCGTGGGGGGTAGGGGGTGAAACCGGTCAGGTACAATCCTGAAACGAGCGCGGCGTCCGAGGTCCTGAATATCGAACCCACGTTGTAGAGGCTGCGGACGTTTTCGAGGAATCCGTAGATCGGCGTCCTCGCCGAGGAAATGGCCTCGTCTATCGTCTTTCTTTGTGCCTTGATCTCCGAATGGGAGAGCTTATGCATCTGCGGGTTCCCGGTCATCTCCGGCTCCGGAACGTGTTCCCCCTTGAGGTTTCCTGAACCACACCTTGTAGAACCCGGCCTCCAGTACGCTCAGGAGCATCAGGGACAAAGAGTCGCTGTTCAGTATCTCGCCGAGCCCCTTGGGGCCAAAGGCAAGATGTATCACGAAGGAAGAGAACGTCCATCCCGCCGTGAAGACAATGGCTGCGAAGCCGAGCGTAAGGAAGGCCTCGCTCAGAGTCTCCTCGTAATACTTCTTCACGAAGAGATAGACGGCGGCCGTTATGTGGAGCCAGAAAATCAGTACCGGAATCATGGGGTTAAAATCTCATTCGCCTGCCGTAAAATCAAGCTCAGTCCTCTCCTTTGCGCCTCTTTGTAAAATCTCCGGTCCGCAGATATATTCTAATATCAAAAGCGAAGGAGCAGTCACTGAAAATAGTCGTCCCTGCGTCTACGTCGAACCTTGGACCGGGCTTCGATACGCTCGGTCTTGCCGTAAATAGATATCTTGTGATAAACGCGGAACCGGCATCCCGATTCTCAATTGAAGTTGCGGGTGAAGGGGCCGCCGAAATACCCGTCGATGAAACAAACCTCACTCTCCAGGCGATGAGGAAAATCCTTGGGAGTCTCCCCGATATGCGGCTCAGGATTGAGAACGGAATCCCGTCATGCGGCGGGCTCGGCGCGAGCGGCGCCGCAATCGCGGGAGGGCTCCTCCTTGCGAACGAGTTGTCCGGCAGAAAGCTGGAGGCCGACGAGATTTACAATATCGCGGTTGGCATCGAAGGGCATCCGGACAACGTTAGCGCGGCCCTTTTCGGGGGACTTGTTGTAAACGCGCGAGGCGGAAACGGAAGCTATTCGAAGATAAGGATCCCGGTGGAAGGCCGGCTCAAAATGGTGGCTGTCCTCCCCGATTCTCGCATAGAGACCAGGGCCGCGCGCAAAATTCTTCCCACGAGCGTGTCGCTTGGCGAAGCAGTGTCCAACGTGCAGCACAGTTCTCTTCTTGTTGCCGCGCTCGCTTCGGGAAACTACGACATGATCGGACCCGCCATGCACGACGAACTTCACGAGAAGCACAGGAAGAAGCTCATACCGCATTATGATGAATTTGAGAAAGCGGCCGCAGCCAGCGGAGCCCTATCGTTTACGATAAGCGGGGCAGGAAGCAGCTGCGTCGCCTTCTGTCTCGGCGAGACCAGAAAGGTGCATGAGGCGTTCGCCGCCCTCATCGGGAAACTCGGACTCAAATGGAGGTCGGAGATTCTCGAACCGGTGAACCGTGGAGCCGATGTTGTTTCAGACTGACCGGAGACATTTCCGGCAGATGTCAGCTGAATCAGGAGCGGAGATTCAGCGAATATTTGAGATTCGGATCTTGGAATTAAGATGGCAACGATAGCAATAGTAGGCCGACCAAACGTCGGCAAATCGACTCTCTTCAACAGGCTCATAGGCGGGAGGAGGGCAATTGTCGATGACAGACCCGGCGTGACCCGTGACAGGATTTACGGCTCGTTCGAGTGGGGCGGGAGGGAATTCACGGTCATAGATACCGGAGGATTTGTCCCCGATTCACAGAATATTTTCGAGAAGGCGATAAGGGAGCAGGCCCAGTATGCCGTGGACGAGGCGGACGCGATCGCTCTCGTCGTCGACGGCTCAGCGGGGCCGCACCCCATAGACAATGAGGTCGCCAAGATACTTCGGAAGAAGGCAAAGAAGGTCATACTTGTCGTAAACAAGGTGGATGACGCCAAGCATGAAAAAGATATCGGCCAGTTTTTCGAGCTCGGTTTCGACCGCGTCATGGGAATATCCGCGCAGCTCGGTAGAAGCGTGGGAGACTTCCTGGATGAAGTCCTCAAGGTAATTCCTGACGCGAGTGCGGCCACCGACTCATCACCCACCAGGAAGATCGCCATAATCGGAAAGCCGAACGTGGGCAAGTCTTCACTGGTCAATCTCCTCCTCGGCCAGAACCGTTCGATAGTTACAAATGTTCCGGGGACGACGCGCGACTCGGTCGATTCTCCGTTTAGTTTCCAGGGCCAGGATCTTATACTGATAGATACCGCAGGGCTGAGGAAGAAAAGCAAGATCAAGGAGTCCGTCGAATTCTTCAGCGCACTTAGAACTTTCCAGGCGGTGGAGAGATGTGACGCCGCCGTTGTCATGTTTGACGCATCCCTCGGTGTTGAGAAGCAGGATCTTCAAATCGTAGAGTACACCATAGAGCAGGGCAAGCCGGCGGTAATCGGGATCAATAAATGGGACCTCGTCAACAAGAAGGAAGTGACGGCTGAGGAATACGCGCTTGGAATCAAGGAGAGGCTCCGAGTGTACGATTTCGTCCCGCTGGTTTTCATATCCGTGCTGAAAAACCAGCGCGTTCAGAAACTTCTTCAAACGGCAATGGCATCGCTTGAAGGCGCGAAGGTGAAGATAAAAACGAGCGAGCTCAACGACTATCTCGTCCCCCTTATCGAGTCTACTCCGCCCTTCTCCAAGACGGGAAAAGAAATAAAGATAAAATACATCACGCAGGTCGACAGCAAACTCCCTACCTTTGCGATGTTCACGAATCTGCCGGAGGAGGTTTCCGTGACGTACAAGCGGTTCCTCGAAAACAAGATTCGGGAGAAATACAGATTCGAGGGCGTGCCGATAAGACTGGTGTTCAAGCAGAAATAATTCGACGCGCGACAGATATTCCTCGAGTGATTAACCTGAGGAAGATTTTGAGTAAAAATGCTTGAGCTGAACTCGCTCACGAAAAGATTCGGTTCGTTCACCGCCGTCAATGATGTCTCGATGAAGATCAAGGCGGGGGAGATATACGGCTTCCTAGGTCCCAACGGAGCGGGGAAAACGACCACGATAAAAATGATCGCGACCCTTCTCAAGCCTACGGCGGGCAGTGTCCTCATCAACGGCATCGATGCCCACAAGTATCCTGAGAAGGCCAAACAGTATTTATCGTACGTGCCCGACCAGCCTTTCCTTTACGAGAAGCTGAGCGGACTGGAGTTTCTTCGTTTCGTTTCGACGATTTATGGAATGACCGAAGACAGGGCCGCTGTCTCGATTCGGGAAGTCTCCGAGATTTTCGAGGTAACCCCCTGGCTCGGACGGCGAATTGAGGATTACTCTCAGGGGATGAGGCAGAGGTTAGTCCTCGCGGCCGCCTTCCTCCACAAACCCAAGCTTCTCGTAATAGACGAACCCATGGTTGGCCTCGACCCAAAGGGAGCCGAGACGTTCAAGTCTCAGGTTAAGTCGGTAGCCCGGGAGGGAGCCGCCATTTTTATGACGACGCATCAGCTGTCTCTTGCAAGAGAGGTGTGCACGCGAGTCGGCATAATAAATTCAAGCCGACTTGTATATGAGGGGTCGATGCAGGAGCTTTCCGGCGACGGCGTTGAGGAGCTCGAGAAGAGGTATCTCCAACTGACCGCCTGAGGGATCGATGCTGCGTGAGCTGATGAATACGAAATTCCGCCTTCTCTATCTCGAGGGCGGGGTACGCTTCACACGGCATCTTTCCCGATCCATCTTCTCGGTTCTTACCTTCGCGGTCTTTGCCTATTTAACGTACGCGGTCGTCGAGTTTGCCACCAGTTACCTGATCGTCCAGGCTAAAATCGGCCTCTTCCTCTACCATAGGCTCCTGGCACTCGCCCTGTTTGTCTTCTTCGCCATCATCAGCATAGCAAACATACTCGTCGCCTTCGTGACCATCTTCCGTAACTCGGAGACGGAGTTTCTCCACACCTTGCCGATAAGCCCCGTTGAAATATTCGTCTCAAAGTTCCTCGATTCGTTCCTGTACAGCTCAGCGCTCATGATTGTCCTGATACTGGCAGCAGTGGCAGGGTATGCCGGTTTCTTCGGGAATCCGATTGTGGCCATAGTCGGTGTGCTATTCTCCATACTTCCGCTAATAATCTCGGCGGCCTGCGTCGGCGCGATTATGCTCCTCCTCGTTCTCATGGCTTCCCGCTGGCTTTCCATCAAGGCGCTTGTCCTCGGCCTTACATTGATCTATGCCGCGAGCACTTACTCGTATGTCGTGCTAAACAACCCGTTCAGGCTTTTCACCGACGTGATGAAATACTATCCGCACATCGACAAGTACCTCGGTGTGCTCGATCCCAAGCTCGATTACTTCGCGCCGAGCTTCTGGTCCGCGAACTATTTCTACTTTGCCACAACTGGCAACCTCTGGGGTGCCACGATATCAGCGTCGATCGTCTGCGCGGTCGCGGGTTTTCTATTCTATGTTATGGTAAAACTTGCCCAAAGGCACTACGAGGAGGCTTATTGGGTCGCGAAGCACAAGCTCTTCGAGCGGAGGGTGAAGGCGCTCGCAGATCCGTTCGTTCAGGGTGCGGGGAGGCGGCGTGGGCGCATATCGCTCCTCAGGAGAGATTTCCTCCTCTTTATTAGAGAACCGAGCCAGACTTTCCATTTCGCGGTGCTGATGGCTCTGATCGGCGTCTTTCTGATGAATCTTTTCGAAATGAGGATCTACCTCCCCGATAGATTCATTATCTCATCCGCCTTCACGCTTATATATGCGTTCAACAGCTTCCTGATAGTCTCGCTCGCGGTGAGGTTTGTCTATCCTATGTTGAGCCTTGAAGGCGAGACAATGTGGCTTATGCGCTCGTCGCCAGTGAAACTCCAGAACTTATTCTACGCCAAGCTCCTTCCGGCTATTATGTTCCTCTCAATCGTGGGGGGCGTTTTCGGATTGGCCGCCCCGTCGCCTTTCCGGAATTTTCACGGCCTCATCACCGTGAGCACACTTTACGGCGCGGTCGGAGGGATCGTCTTCCCATCGGTTGTCATGATTTTCGGAGGAGCTTTCGTGGACTACAAAGAGAAGAACGCCGTCAGGATTTCGTCATCGCACGGCGCCACCGTCTCGCTACTCGTGTCGGTGGGTATCATGGTTATACTCAGTTCTGTAGTGTTCAGCCAGGCAATTCTTTGCTTTTCGTCAGGCGGGGCCGCCCCCGTCGATGAGTCGCGCGCGTGGATCCTTGCGTTCGCCGCCGTGGCCGCTTTTTATGTCGCCAGGCTTTTTGGCTTGAGGGCGCTGAAAACGGATTTGTAGATTCGTTTTCCGATGTCGACTCGCCTCCGTTTGCGCTGCGCTGCCAGGCTGAAAGGTTTTCGGAAGCTTGTTTCTTTTTTATATCGAGTCTAAATTTCTGCGTCGGCCAGCAAGAGAGATGCTTGACTAAAGAGTGTGGCCAGTGACATTTCTGGTTGCCGGTATACTTACCAATCCGGAGCGTCGATGGAATTTGTTAATATCATTGCCCTCGAGGAAGTTCCAGTCGCGACAACACAATTCAACCTTTCTGATTTGCCCTGCGAAGTAAGCCGCAGGCTGACGGGCAGGCCTGTCAATTCCTCGCCCCGGCTCGGCCCTGTAGGTTCCTCAAATCCTATGGCCGTGACCAACATTCGCAGGACTTCGACCGCCGTCGCGGCGCGAAACTGGGAAAGACCGGCCGCCCAAACTAAGGCTGACTGACGCATGAAACGGAAGCTTGACTTCATACTGAAATCACGCAACGGCTCGGTAGTTCACGAGGACGACCGGATAATCGTGATCGACAAGCCGCCGCAGCTTCTCGTCCTTCCAGACAGGTACAACGAAAACCTCCCGAATCTCTACTCGATATTGAAAGAGGAACTAGGGGGCATCTTTGTGGTGCATCGCATCGACAAGGAGACGAGCGGAATCATAGTTTTCGCCAAGGATGCCGAGGCCCATGCGACGCTGAACGGCCAGTTTGAGCGGAGGGATATCCATAAATCTTATCTCGCGATTGTCGTCGGTAGGCCGGCAGAGGCGTACGGGACAATAGATCTTCCCATTTCAGAGAGTCAGACGCACCCCGGAGTCATGAAAGTGAACAAGAAGCACGGCAAGCCGTCTGTCACAAACTTCAGGGTCGATGAGATGTTCGACGGCTACGCCCTGATCGAGGCGACTCCCGAAAGCGGAAGGCTCCACCAGATAAGAATTCACCTCGCGTCGGTAGGACTTCCGATAATGTGCGACAAGGTTTACGGGGATGGCGAGCCATTCTTCCTCTCGAGCATAAAGTCAAATTACCACACCGACGGAGACGAGAAGCCGCTTCTTTCGCGAACTGCTCTCCACGCCGAATCAATATCGGTAATTCATCCAGGCACGAACGAACGGGTCACATTCAAAGCGGAGCTTCCGAAGGATATGCGAGCCGTTCTCAATCACCTCAGGAAGTTAAGGATGCAGGGACAAGGCATTTCCGTCCAGGCGGGTTCATACGGCCGTGTCTGAATACGAGACTATAATCGTGGCGGTCCGGAACGGAATCGGGAAGCTGACGATGAACCGGCCGGATTCGCTGAACGCTTTGAATGAGAAGATGACAGATGAGATTCGGACAGGGCTGAATGATTTGTCACGCGATCCGGCCGTAAGGTGCGTGGCAATAACGGGAAAAGGAAAGGCATTCTCGTCGGGGCAGGATCTCAGGGAGCTATCATCGGGGAGGTCGCCAGCGGAATTCCTGCGGAGGAGATACAACCCGATTGTCAGGTTGTTGACTGGAATGGAGAAGCCGGTCGTGGCGCTTGTTAACGGAGTGGCGGCCGGCGCGGGGATGAGTCTCGCGCTGGCATGCGACTTCAGGATAATGAGCGCGGGGGCAAAGATGGTACAGGCTTTTGTCAGAATAGGTCTGGTCCCCGACTCGGGCGCCTCTTTTTTTATGCCGCGTCTTCTAGGGGCCGCTAAGGCGTTCGAACTCGCGGCACTGGGGGAAGACATAACTTCGCAGGATGCGCTTAGACTGGGCATCGTCAATCGGGTTTTTCCTGACGACGATTTCGTGGAGGAGTCGGAAAAGATGTTGCTCCGCTTTGCGAGTGGGCCCACAAGGGCGTACGTATTTATCAAGAAGCTGCTCGCCGATTCCGGCGCCTCTTCGCTCGAGGAGTGTCTCGAACGTGAAGCGGCTTGCCAGGAAATCGTGGGTCGCACGGAGGACGCGCTTGAAGGGACAAAGGCGTTTTTGGAAAAACGGCGGCCGTCGTTCAAGGGCAAATAGTAAGAAGTGTTTACGGGAGCCCCGAAACAGAATCGTGAGATTGGTGGTGTGGCATGCCGAACCCTGGTCTGTTTCTCCGGTGTGGGAGGCGTAGAAAGTTGTCCGACGAGATTGAAGAAGAAGGAGTGATAGCGAGTCGATGAAAGCAGTAGGGGTAGCCGGGACAGGCACGATGGGCGCTGGCATAGCCATCACCTTCGCGCGGAGCGGCTGGGATGTGCTCCTGTACGACACGTCAAAGGAAATAATCGCACGCTCTCTCGAAGTGATCAGCAGGGAATTCCACCGTCAGGTGGAGAAGGGGAGGATAAGACCCGAAGATGCGCAGGCCGCGCTGGCACGCATCCATCCAAGGACACAGCTGTCGGAATTTTCCGAGGCTCACCTTGTAATCGAAGCTGTGACAGAGGACTTGTCGGTGAAGAAGGGCATTTTCGCCGGCCTGGACAAGATATGCGAGCCACGCATTCCCATCGCATCCAACACGTCGAGCCTATCGATTGGAGCTATTGCAAACGGCTGTTCGGGACGGGAGAGGATTGCCGGGCTCCACTTCTTCAATCCGGCTCACCGAATGAAGCTTGTGGAGGTCGTCAAAACAGATTTCCTTTCCGATGATGTGCTGCAGGAGCTCTGCCAGGTGGTCAGGCAGATTGGGAAGACTCCGATCGTGACGAGGGACACGCCAGGCTTTGTCGTGAACAGGTGTGCGCGCCATTTCTATCTCGAACCACTGAGGTTTCTCTCCGAGAGACTCGGCGGCGTCGAGGAGATCGACTTTGCCTTCGAGTCCGCGAACTTCCCGATGGGCCCCTTCAGACTCCTCGATCTCGTCGGATTGGATGTGAATTTCATGGTGTCGAAATCGATTTATGACCAGTTCTTTCAGGAGCCGAGATTCAGGCCTGTGATCATCCAGCAGAAGATGGTCGAGTCCGGCCTTCTTGGCCGGAAGACGGGGAGAGGGTTCTACAGCTACGACGGATCATCGGCCCGCGCGGTAATAAAAGTGGAACGCCGTGACGCGATGATCAGTGAAGCCATGCGCGAGATGGCACGGAAGATTTCGGCGAGGCTCGAGGCGAGGAATCCGTTGAACGATACGCAATACCTCGTTCTCGCCAGAACGATGTCTATGGTCATCAACGAAGCACATCTGATGCTGGAGGAGGGAATTGCTGACGCGGAGTCGATCGATACCGCGATGAAACTCGGGACTAACTTCCCGAAGGGACCGGTTGAGCTCTCGGAGCTGATCGGCAAATATCTCCTTGCCGAATTTCTTCAGCTGATGCGCCGCGCTTACGGCGACGCATACAGGCCAAGCCTCTTACTGTCGCACTGAAAAGGAACATGGAATGCGCGCCAGATTGATTATCCCATTGATTTACCTGCTCTTCCCCGTTGCACTCGCCGCGCAGCCGCAGATCTATAATTTTTCGAGACTCCAGGAGTTTCTGCCGAAGGCGAGTTACGCGGGATATGTCTTAGGAAAGCCCACCGGAGAGACCTCTTCCATGATGGGCTTCTCCACCTCGTGGGCTCAGATGACGTACTGGAGCGACTCGGCATCGATACCCGGTTCGATCTCCATCAGGATCACCGACATGCTGAAAATACCGATCTACATGTCCGCCACAGGTAACGTTGACAAGGAGACAGAGACGGGATACGAGAGGACAGTCTACTACAACGGCATACGGGTTCTGGAAACATTTGACAGCACTTCCGCGACGGGGAAGCTGCAATTCCCCGTGGCCGGCAGATTTTTTATTGAAGCGAGCGGGAGCGGAATCCAGGATACGAGGATACTCTATGCTCTTCTCGACAGTACGGACATTGCGGGCCTTGAAGAACTGGGGCGGTCGACAGAGTCGCACTGAGATCATCGCGCCAGTCCAAGAGGGAGGAACCGGAATCTCCATATTCCCGCCCGTCAGGTTTAATTGCTTTTGAATTTTGGCTTTCAAAGGTTAGAATTCGTTTGGAGCCGGCCTGTTCGGCAAGTCAAGCTGCAATTCCGCCGGCACGTCGATGAGATCATAAGAAAGGAGAAAGTGCATGACCTGGCTTTACGTATCGCTCATGTTCCACCTAATAGGCGTTGGGATGATATTCACGCTTCTGTTTGCCGGGCCTATCATTGAGGCGAATTTCAGATGGGAAAACGACATAAGGATGAAACAGCATTCCGCGAAATTGCTCAGAAGCGTGGGGCTCCTTTCGCCGTTCGGAGCGCTCGTTCTGACTCTCAGCGGGATTGGGAACATGGTCTCGCTCCATATCGGGTTCGGAGACCTTTTCGGCAGCGCGTGGTGGCTCGGCCTCAAATTGATACTCTTCGTCATTCTCCTTGCTATCGGAATGGTGATCAGCCCCAAAATCGCAAGGCAACGGGCGATGCTCCTCGACCAGATTAATCAGATCAATCCTCCGGAAGACTCTTCTGAAAAGCTTGATGTTCTGAACGGGAGGCAGACCGTATTCTTCCTCGTGAATTGGGTGCTGGTGCTGCTGATAATTCTTTTAACAATTTTCAAACCGTGATCTTCTTAAATAAGACAGAGGCAGGAGTACGAAAATGAGTTCCAGGATGAATGCTCTTATACGCAGATATGAGAACGGGGCTGGCGACCTCATCGCCAGCGTCGATGGTTTATCTGAGAGGGACCTTGACAGAAGACTGGCAGCCGGGAAGTGGTCGATCAGACAACAGGTTCACCACGTCGCGGACGCGGAACTGAATCTCGTGACGAGAATGAAGAAGATCCTCGCGGAGGACAACCCGCTCCTAATCGCGTTTGACCAGGAGAAGTGGGCTGACAAATTCTCGAGGTCAGGTCCATCGATTGAGAACTCGATTGCGCTCTTCTACACGCTCCGCGCCTCGATGACCCCCATCCTTAAGGGCCTGAAGGATGCAGACTTTGAGAGGACGGGGATTCACAATGAATCCGGAAAGGTTACACTGGCCGGCGTCCTCGAACATACCGTGGAACATTTTGAGAATCATCTGAATACCATCGAGAGAATTAAGCGGAAGCACAAGATCCGTTAGCATGTCCTCCGGTGTTGCTCTAACGACGGGCAGCACCGGTTCTCAACGCTCCGTGACCCATTCGGGTGGAATCAGTCGGTCAAGGTCGTCGATGAGCCCTTTTGACAGGTATGTAAGTCCGACGACGTAAGACGCGTTCGTCCATCCGAACCCTCCCCTCGTGATGTATGAGAATCTGGTCCCCACATTACCGTACTCCGCGAACACCTGCGAAGAGCGGTTGACGAGATCGTATTTCTCGGCTATGGTACCGTCATAGTCGCAGGCATTCATCGTGACGGTATACAACCACCTGTACGCGAGCTCACGCGATAATTTCGCGAAACCGTAATTCTTCAATCCGGCCCAGATGAGCATTTGGTGCGGGGCCCAACCGAACGGGTAGTCCCATTGTGTCTGAGGATGGTCCTTCGTGATCGGCCCCCGCGAAACTTCTGTCGAGCCGACAATTCCCCCCGCAGCTTCCAGCAGAGGAATTGCGTTCTGAACAACGAGCCTTGCCTGTTCCTTCGTGGCCGCTCCTGACCAGAGCGGATAGAAAGTCGTGGCGCTGACGAAGTCTGTCTGTCCTTGGTTCACGAAATCATAGTCGAAGAACATGCCGCGTCTCTCGTTCCACAAATATTTCGTCATAAGTACCCTGCGGATCTTCGCGCGTTTCCTCCACGAGGAGGCAGTCTCCAGTGATCCGTCTTTCAGTTTCACCTCTCCGCCGAAATCTTTTGAAATTATATCCGCGATGTCCGTTTCGGATTTGTAGAGGAGTGAATTCAGATCGACGGTGACAAGCTCGGCGCAATTATTTTGAAGCCGATAACTGGCGTCATGTCCGGATTCACGCATGCTCCTGTCGTTCGTGAAGAATTTATCCAGGGTTGGGACTCTTATCTTTCCTGAGAGATATTCCCTCTCGAACGTCCCCGCGTTCATCCTGAATTTCTTCCCGTATTCCTCATAGAGGTGTTGATATCTTCCCGGTTCAACTTCGGGGGGCGGTCCGATGCCGTCGTCGTAATACCGGCTGAGTTCCGTAGACGTCAAATGCGTCGGTCCCATCCAGTAGTCGTCATGCAGTTTGATGGCCGCGTATAGTACCTCTTTCAGCCAATCGGTTGTGGCTGCACCCCTGGGAAGGAAATCATAAACTGCCAGCGCCATCGAAGTGAAGAATGGAGGTTGGGAGCGTGTCAGGTAATAAGTCCTGTTGGCGTTGAGGATCTTTCCGTAATTTTCGATCTCGTAGATGAAATTGTCGACCATTGATTTCGCGAGCTCTACTTTGCCGTCCTGCAGGAGACCGAGCGCGATGAAGTAGCTGTCCCATCCATACATCTCATTGAACCTTCCTCCGGGTACTACAAACGGAGCGCCTTCTATTCTCCCGTCAGCGCTCCTCGCCATTTTGAGACTGAGTATTCCCGCGCTGTCGTTCAGACCTTCGACATATTTCGCCGTGATTTTCTTGGGAAGGCGGACCACTCTCATCCTCAGATCAGGTCTTGAGATCGCAACGCTGTCGAAATAAGATTTAGCTAATCCATCGTCGTGCGGCACATAGACGTAATTCAGTCCGGTGATTGTTTTAGTCTTCGTATCCGTGAAGATTTTGCCGAGTCCATTACCATCTATCCTCCTGGTCAGCCCTTGCCAGTACAGATTCTTGATTGAATTGGCGATGCGTTCGACCGGCGGAGCGAATATCTCAGAACCATCGATTAAGGTCGTGTCGATCCCTTCGTCCTTGGCCAGTGTCAGGGCCTGCAGCAGGTTTGAAAGATAGTAGGTCCCGGCGACTTCGTAAGTTTTTCCATCGAGGGAAGTTAGGGTGAACCTCTTGTTCCCCTTGTTTGTGCCGGGTATGTGCGGATCATCTATGGTTATCTTTTTGTCGCCATCGGTATCTTCTTTCATTATAAGCGAGTCGAGTGTGGGGCGTACCACGACGGCCACATGGCGAAATTGCGCTTCCTGTGAATAGGACTGAATCGGGGCGGTTGCCGTGAATAAGGCCCCGATTGCCGCACAAATGAATTTTAGCCGCGCTTTGGTATGTTTCACTTTTGCTCTCCTTGCCTTTCGTCCCCTGAACTGCTGTCTTGTGAAATTTAAGGATGCTTTACCTCATTCTGAACCATTCCCGGCTTGTCGGCGAGCGGTGGACGAGAGTGTATTGCTTCAAATGGCCGCTGCGATATAATTTGTGCGACGTGTTTTTCAGGCAGCGTGTGAGCCTGGGACGGGAGCAAACAACCACGCCGGACTTCAAACAGAGGCTCGGCATTTTTCTTAGGAGACTTGATGGGAGAAAAGACTATACTCATTACCGGGGCGAACGGGGAAATCGGCCATGGCCTCATCTCGCATTTCGCCGAGCATGACGGCATCAAAGTGGTAGCCCTGGACTTGAACACCCTCGACGAAGAAACGAGATCGAAATGCTACAAGACTTACACGGGGGACATACTCGACAACAGGTTTCTCGAGTCTCTGTCGACAGGACATGACTTCGATGTGATCTACCACCTTGCCGCGCTTCTTTCGACGCGGGCAGAGCGCCAGCCGACCATCGCGCACAAGGTCAACGTTGATGGTACAATGAACCTCCTCGAGATGGCCATCACGCAGTCCCGGCTTCAGGGAAAGGAGGTCAAGCTGATTTATCCGAGTTCGATAGCGGTTTACGGCCTTCCCGATGCAGGCGCCAAGGGAAGGGCAGGGAAAGTGGGCGAGGATCAGTGGGCAGAACCCCGCACGATGTACGGTATCAACAAGCTTTATTGCGAGAGGCTGGGGAAATACTATATGAATTTCTACCGCCAGCTCGACGCGCAGCCGATGGAGGGAAAGGTGGATTTCCGCTGCGTGAGATTTCCCGGCCTCATAAGCGCGGTCACTTTACCGACCGGCGGCACGAGTGACTTTGCGCCTGAGATGCTCCATCATGCGGCGAAGGGGGAGACTTACAACTGTTTCGTCAGGGAAGACACGAGGATTCCCTTCATGGCCATGCCGGACGGAGTAAGCGCGCTGCTCAGGCTCGAGGCCGCTCCGAGGGAGAAGCTCTCCACGCAGGTCTACAATGTCGGATCCTTCAGCCCGTCTGCCGCCGAACTGAAAAGGTACGTCTTGAAGGCCTTCCCTTCCGCAAGTATAAATTTTGTCCCCGATCTGAAGAGGCAGGCGATACTTGACAGCTGGCCCGCAGACGTGGACGATTCGCTCGCGAGGAATGACTGGGGATGGAAGCCGGAGTACGATATGGCTCGCGCTTTTGATGAATATCTGATCCCCGGCGTTTCGAAGCTCTATAAGAAGTAAAAAGGGGAATGCGGAGAGTTCAGGCTACCTCTCCGCCCCAATCCTTCAGGCGGGACACTATGAAATCGATGATCTCGCTGTTTTCCTTCTTCCCCGTCCCGGATATGCTAATCGGCTCGCCGAAAGATATGTGTATCGGCTTGTGACGGCTGATCCTGCCGAGATCTTTTGTCACTTTCCCAATTTCCCAGAAGTCGGTCTTCAGCGCGAAAGGGACCGCCTTTACGTGCGCTCCGGCGGCGAGCTTAACGCCGAGCGAGTTGAATTTCTCGGGCATGAACTTAACCATGCGCGTGCTTTGCGGAAATATTATCACGGAAGTTCCGTTTGAGAGAAGCTCTTTCCCCTTGTTCAGGACGATCGCCAGATCTTCCCTCGAGTTTTCCCTACCTACCACGATTGGGTTTCTTGAGCGCATAACCGGTCCGAAGAACGGATGCCTGACAAGGCTCTCCTTTACCGTGAATGTCACCTCTTTCTCGGGAGCGATGATGCAGGGAAGGATCATGGTCTCGAGCGTGCTCATGTGATTGCCAATGAAAACCACGGGCTCCTGACTCGATCGGACATTTTCTAGGCCCGTTATATGGAATTTGCCTCCGCAGCTCTCGATGAGTCTGAAGATGTCGACCGAAGACTTTACCCATGCCTTCGTGTCGTATATCCCGTCCAAAGCCTCCCTCCTAGTCCTCAGGACTATACCGATATACTTCGAGACAAAGTAAAGCCTTGTGTTGAGCGCGAGTCTGTCGCCAAGCGCGCGCCGCGCGCGCTCAGCCGTGTGGTATGAGTCTTCTTTGAAAATGGTCTCTTTCAATTTCGTATCTCTCTGACGTACTAAAATACGAAAAGAAAGCTTTGCTTACACGGCGAAGAGGCTATCGCTCCTGACGGAATGCGCCGGCTTCTCATTTTCCGGCGTCCGAGCCGTCAATTGTCACGACCACCTTGCCTGAAGTAGCGCCTGACTGAAATTCCCTGACGGCTTCCTTGAGCTTCGGAAACGGGAATACTCTTCCGACTAATGGCTTGCGAAGTTTGAGATTCTGTATTTCATCCAGCATGGACTTCAGCATATCGACGCGGTCATAAAGCCAGATCAGGTTGAAGCCCAGAATGCTTTTGTTCGATTCGATCAGCGTTAGCGTCTGGTACCGCGGCATCGTTATGAAATCCAGGGCAAGCTTGAAATAGTTTGGCCTTGAACCGGGTGAGGCGAACTGCGAAAGCCCGTATGCCACCATCCTTCCTGTCGTCGCGAGGAAATCGAAACTGTCCTTCTGTGCTTTACCGCCGACGGCGTCGAGGACCAGATCCAGCGCTCTCCCGTTCAGTGTTTTGGCGAGCTCCGACCGGAAGTGGCCGTCTCTCACGATGATCTCGTCGTAACCTTCCGATTTGAGGAGCGCGGACTTTGCAGCGCTCCCTATCGTGCCAATCGTGTAAGCCGAAAACTTCTTGGCGATTCTGTTTGCGTAGATGCCCACTCCTCCAGCGGCGCTGTGTATGAGGACGGTCTGATCATTTCTCAGCCCGCCGAGAGGGATGAGGGCGTAGTAAGCGGTCAGTGCCTGCACAATGAAGGAAGCCCCTTCCTCAAAGGACCAGTCTGCTGGGATCGGGGTGACATATCCCCTTTGAATGTTCAAATGAGTTGTGTAGGCTCCGAACCTCACGGAACCCATCACGCGATCGCCGATCCTGATGTCGCTTACGTTTCTCCCTCTTGCGACGACCACGCCGCTGAACTCGAGTCCGGGTATGAAGTCTTTCGTTGGCGCTGCCTTATATAGACCGAAAATGGTGAAGACGTCCGCGAAGTTCAGGCCGATAGCTTTCACTTCAATGCCGACCTCGTCATCAGCTGGCTCCCCGATCTCTTCTCGAACTAACGAAAGATTGTTAAGCGAACCAGTCCTTGTGATTCGATAGGATTCTCTATTCATCTTTCCCCTGACCTGTCATCGTAAAGGTAGAAACGCGTTTCAGTAAATCCAAACCAACTTGTTATCTGATTAGACTGGCCAGCGAAGAGATGGTTACCTGTGAAACATAAAGGGACAGGTGTCGTAGTGATGTTCTGTATGCGAGTCAACGCGAGCGAAGCGACGATTCCAAAAAGAATATAGAAAGGAGAGAAGTCATGAAAGGGCCAATCATCGCCTTCTTGACTCAGGGATTGCTCCTGTTAGGCACGTCCGCGGGTTTGAATCAGCCTGCCAATGCGCATTCGGCCGAGTATCTTGAGAGGGTCAGCACAGAAACGATCCAGAAGAGTCTGAATTTGAAGAGTGGCGGTTTGATTCTACTTGACGTCGAGTTCGGAAACGTAACGATCCGTGAGTACGAGGGGAAAGAGATCAGAGTGGAATTGACACTGCAGGGATCGCCGGAGGGAATTTCCGGCTATCGTTTCACGCACAATTACTTTGGGGATCAGCTCACACTGAAGGGGTGGTCTGAAAAGGGAACTGGCGCGAGGAATCCTCAGCTGAAGCGGGCGGAATTTGTAATAATGGTCCCCGCAGGATTACACTACGCCATAAAGGCGCAGACCCGTCAGGGAAGCGTTCGCGCGGCAGTATCGCGGGATATGAAGGGCATCGACCTATCGACGGAAGCGGGGAAGGTGCGAATCGAGCTTCCGGCGGATCTCCAGGTGAGCATTGACGCATCAACGTCAGGTGTCGGCGGCGTCAGTGTCGCTCCGGCGAGCGTCTTCTCGAAATTGTGCCCGAAGTGCGAAATAAGGAGAGACGATCGTCTCAAGGTTAAGATGAACGGCGGCGGGCCGGAAATTACAGCGTATTCTGCGATCGGGTCCGTGCATCTTGAAATCGTGGAATCTGCGAAGGAGAGGCAGTCGTAGATCGAGGCGTGGGGTCGCTCACCCGACCCCCCGCTAGTTTGCCTTCAGGAACTCGAAACTTTCTTTGTAGTTCTTCATCAGGGTGTCTCTTATCCCCGAATGGAGTTTCTCCCTCAAATGAGGGTCTTCGTCGGCGAGCTTGAATGCCGCCCTGCGTGCCTGAGCGATGATGTCCCTGTCCCTGATCAGGTTAGCTAGCTTCAGCGGCGGTAGTCCGCTCTGCTTAGTCCCGAAGAATTCTCCCGGTCCGCGCAGCATGAGATCGTGCTCGGCAATTTTGAAACCATCCGTCGTGGAAGTAAAGAGTTGCAGCCTCTGACGCGCGGTGGCGTCCTCACCTGTCCTGATCTTCTTCTCGTCAATGTATCTGTCTTCCGTCATGAGTATGCAGTATGATTGGTGCACCCCACGCCCGATACGTCCCCTCAGCTGATGGAGCTGGCTGAGTCCGAACCTGTCGGCGTGTTCCACGAGCATGACTGTCGCGTTTGGAACATCGATGCCTACCTCTATCACGGTTGTGGCGACGAGAATATTGATGGCGTTCTTCTTGAAAGCGAGCATGATGTCGCTCTTCTCGGCCTCCGTCATCTGTCCATGTATCAGTCCGACTTTGAAGCCCCTGAAGATCTCGTCCCTTAATCTTATGAAGCTCTGCGTGGCGGCCTTCAGATCCGACTTTTCACTTTCCGTCACGAGAGGATAGACTATAAATGCCTGCCTTCCAGCGAGAACCTGTTCCCGTATGAACTTGTAAACCTTGGCGCGACTCGCCTCCCCGCGGAGTGCCGTCTTGATCTTCTTTCTTCCCGCAGGCATTTCGTCTATTATCGACACATCGAGATCCCCATAGATCGTGAGCGAAAGCGTTCTCGGAATGGGTGTGGCAGTCATGATGAGTAAATGTGGCTCGCCTTCCAGGAGCTCCGACTTGTTCTGAAGCGCCATCCTCTGTGTGACCCCGAACCTGTGCTGTTCGTCTACCACAATGAGACCGAGCCGGTTGAACCTGACCTTTTCCTGGATTATCGCATGAGTTCCGATGACGACCGAGGTCGTACCATCCTCAATACCGGAGTAGATCTGCGCCCTTTCGTTTTTTTTCTGGCCACCGATAAGGAGGCTCGCTTTGATCCCAAGCGTGTCGAGGTACTGCCTTATAGTCGCAAAGTGTTGCGCGGCCAGAATTTCTGTCGGGGCCATGAACGCCGCTTGAAAGCCATTTTCCACAGTCATAAGAATCGCGATCAACGCGACAACGGTCTTGCCGCTCCCGACGTCTCCCTGGAGAAGCCTGTTCATCGGATGGCCGGAGGCGAGGTCTGTTACTATTTCCTGAATCACCTTACGCTGTGAACCCGTCAGCTTGAAGGGGAGTATCTCGCCTCCCAGCCTCGTCACGAGTTCGCCCGGCCCTTTTATCCGGACGGCAGGCGAATGCTTGATAACGTTTCTACGTATGGCGAGGAGAAGCTGGAGATAGAAGAGCTCCTCGAACTTGAACCGTCTCAACGCAAAATCAAGCTGCTTCTCGTCCGATGGGAAGTGAATCTGAGAGAGCGCTTCCTTCAAAGCAAGGAGAGAATTTGTCGAGAGAATGCCGTGCGGGAAGGGGTCGGGAGGGAGTTGGTACTCGTCCCACGCAGTGAAGAGGTTCCTCATGATTCGTCTAATCCCGCGCGAATCGAGCCCAGAGTGCCTCAGCACCTCCGTGGTCGGGTAGACAGGTATTATTCCCCCCGTATGAAGGAAATCCTCGTCGGCTTCGTCCTCCAGGTGATCATAATCAGGATGGATGAGGCAGGGGAGGTCGCGATATGCCGTGACTTTTCCCGAGAACGCGATGAACTCGCCTTCCTTGAACGCGTTGGCGAAATACTGAACTGCATTGAACCAGACACATCGGAGAGTTCCGGTCTCGTCAGCAAGTGTTATTAACATGACGCCCCTGCCGTACCCTCTTCTCGTAACCTGTACAGACTTTATCCTCCCGACGAAAGTCACCTCCTCGGGGATGAGCATTGCCGCCGCCGCATCCTTCGTTTTGAATACCCTTGTCCTGTCGAGGTATCTGCGCGGGAAGTAACCTAGTAAGTCCATCGCTGAGTTTACGCCTATTGTTGCGAGGGCTTCGGACCTGCGCGGCCCCACCCCTTTCACGTACTTGACCTCCATCTCCGACAAGAGATGCCGTACGTTAGCAGGCATCGTCCCCCTCCGCAGGAAAGGCAGCGGCATCGGAGTAAACGATTCTGCCGCCGACCACCGTCATCAGTACCCGGATGTCCTTTATCTTTTCAGGTGGAACATCGAACGGACTCGCGGAGAGGACGACTATGTCTGCCAATTTGCCCGGCTCAAGCTTGCCCTTTTCGTTCTCAGCGAAGCTTGCGTACGCACTTCCGTAAGTATATGCGGTGAGTGCCTCTTCGACGTTCAGTTTTTGCCCCGGTATCCATCCGTCGCTGTTCATCCCATCGAGGGTCGAGCGGGTGACGGCGGCAAAAATCCCATCGAGCGGATTCAGAGGGGCCACGGGCCAGTCGGTGCCGAATGCGAGTGCCACCTCCTCATCAAGAAAGCGCCTGAATGGGAAAGCGCTCTCCGCCCTTCTTCTCCCTATCTTTCGCTCGGCCCATCTTCCATCATCTATGCAGTGGTAAGGCTGCACCGACGCAACGGCCTTTAACCTTTTCATGCGTGCAAAGTCATCAGGCGAGATGTGCTGCGCGTGTTCGATTCTGAATCTTCTCTCCCATTGCCGGTTGCTCTTTTCCACCTTGTCGAAGATATCCAGCACGCGGCTGACCGCCATGTCTCCGATGGCATGTATGGCCAACTGGATATGGTTCTTATCCGCGTCGAGCGCGTACTCTTCCAGCTCGCCGCTCGCGAGTATGTCCGTTGGGATCCCGCGGTTCGAATTGTCGTCTTCATACGGTTCATGAAACCATGCCGTTCCGGCCCCGAGCGAACCGTCGGCGAAGGCCTTCACCGCTGTCAGCGAGATCCACTCGTTCTCTCCTTCCTCCAAACCCAGCCTCCCGTCCACCAGCGTCTCGTAGTCTGAGATGGGGAGGATCATGTTTACTCGGACAGTCATCTCATCGCGCATCTTCAGCCTGATATATGTCATCAGGTCGCTGTCTGGTCCGATGTCAGAGACACTCGTAACGCCGAGGCTATTGGCAAGCCTCATGGCAGCACGGGCATCGGACATCAGTTCCTCCTGAGACGGCTTCGGGATATGTCGCATAACAAGCTCCCGCGCCGCGTCTTTCACGATGCCGGTCGGCTCACCCCGGCCATCGCGCAGTACTACTCCTCCACGGGGATCGGGTGTATCGCGGCTGATGCCAACGATCCTCAACGCTTCCGAGTTCACCAGAGCCATGTGGGTATCGACGCGATCGAGGAAAACCGGGAAGGATTGAGTGAAATCATCGATGAGTTCTTTTGAAGGGAAACTCTTGTCCGCCCAGCTTTCGTTGTCCCAGTTTACTCCGACAAGCCATCTCCCGTCATGGTTGGCGCGCGCGCGGCTAAGTACCATCTCCGCGAATTCAGTTTTGCTCCTCGAGCCTCGGAGGTCAAGCCTCTTCAGTGACGCGCCGCCTGCGCGGAAGTGAGTGTGCGCGTCGATGAACCCAGGCATCGCGAACCGACCTTTCAGATCGATTGTGAGATCAGGCCTCAGATCTGGTGGCTGTTCCGCGCCTACTGACGCAATCCTTCCCCCGGATGACGTGACGTGACGTGCCCTCGGCAGGAGCGTGCTTCCCGTCCAGAACTCGCCGTTGGTGAATAAGATTTTACCCGTTCGCGCCATTCCGGCGTGATGCCCCCTTGTCCTGCCGCGGCATTTGCTGAGCATCTCCCGGCGCAAGGGCTTCTCCAACTCTGCTTATGATTTCGCTGAGATGGTCACGGTTGTTCACGAAATCCAGATCGTCCGATTCAATTATGAGGACCTCGCCGATTTTGTATTTCGCTACCCAGCTCTCGTAGCTCGCGTTGAGCCGCTCGAGATAGTCCTGGCTGATTCCCTGTTCGTAACTTCGGCCGCGGAGCTTGATCTGCCTGAGAAGAGTGTCCGTGTTGGCGCGCAGGTACACGAGGAGGTCAGGGGGTTTGAGATAGTCGACCATTATTGAAAAGAGCTCGCGATAGTTGTCGTAATCACGTGTGTCCATGTTTCCCATCTCGTGGAGGTTCCGTGCGAATATCTCCACATCCTCGTAGATCGATCTGTCCTGCACGACTGACTCGGACATTTCGACAATCTTTTTGTGATTGATGAAGCGGTTGGAAAGGAAATAGACCTGTAAATGAAAAGACCACCGCTTCATGTCCGAATAGAAATCTCTGAGGTAAGGATTGTCATCTACGGATTCGTAGAAGGGAATCCATCCGAAGTGAGTGCTGAGAAGTCTCGTCAGCGATGATTTACCGCTCCCTATGTTTCCGGCAATTGAAATGAACAGCTTGCGCCCAGCGTTCCTAAGGATTTTGGATGAATCAGATGGTACTTTGTTGTCGAGTGAATCAGTCATCGCCTCACCGGTTTTTTGTCAATTTAGCCGTGCCTGCGAGAAGTTGCAATAAAACAGGGGGGACAGAGTGTGGAAGAGCGGCAATCCTGGTGTTCAGACAGTGCCACGCGCGGCGAGTCGACCGAGTATCACCCTCGCCTGAGCCAGCGCCTTAGCGCGGTGGCTCAACGAATTTTTCAGCTCGGATGCCATCTCAGCATATGTCTCGTTGTGGCCGTCCGGAACGAATAGCGGATCGTAACCAAACCCGTTGGCCCCGCGTGTCTCGCCGATTATTGTTCCCCTTACCTCACCCGCCGCGATTTCGTCGATTCCGTCGCCTATTATCGAGATGACGCATCGGAACTTTGCGGTTCTTCTCTCGCCTGGAACTCCGTTCAGCTCGCCGAGAAGTTTCTCGTTGTTCTGGCTGTACGTTGCGTTCTCTCCGGAGTACCTCGCGGAATAAACGCCGGGTCGTCCGCCGAGTGCATCGACCTCGAGTCCCGTATCGTCTGCCAGTGCTAAAATGTGTGTCGCGTCATGAACCGTCCGCGCCTTCTTCCGGGCGTTTTCTTCCAGTGTGTCTCCATCCTCTTCTATCTCGCCGATCTCCGGGAAATTGTCGAGAGACAGGAGCTCGACGTCGAGTCCGGCGAGTATGTCCATTATCTCTTCGACCTTATGGCGATTGTGCGTCGCAAGTACTGCCTTCATTTTGTGTCCTGTACCGCCTTATCACCGGCGGGAAATAATTTGAAGTAGAGGTTTATCGCGCTCCCGACGGTCGTAAGCAGGTTAAGCGTGACGAAGATGACGTCACCCAGCGCGTAGATGGTCAGGGCTATGCTCCCGATGAAGTAGAGTATGAGAAAAGAAAGATTCATGTTCACACGCCTGGTCCTCAGCACTTCATATGTCTGGGGAACCCAGCACGCGACTATGGCGAACAACCCTATCAGTCCCACTGTTTTCAAGTGTAATCCGTCTCTTAATTCAAATCAGTAATTTCACAGCCTCGGAGATTTTCTGTACCTCAACGATCTCGATATCGAATTTAGATTTTCCCCCCTTGAAATTCGCGTGAGGGACCACGGCTCTCTTGAAACCGAGCTTTGAAGCCTCCTGAACCCTCCGCTCTATTTGGCTGACGCTTCTTACCTCGCCCGCTAGTCCGACTTCGCCGATCACGAGAGTGCCGGAGTCCACCGGTATGTCTCTGTAGCTCGATATAACCGAGATAACTGAGGGAAGGTCCACAGCGGGTTCGTCGATCTTCACTCCGCCGGCTATATTCAGGAAAACGTCGTAGCTGCCGAGCTTGAGCCCCATCCGTTTCTCAACGACGGCAAGAATTATGCTCAGCCTGCGGTAATCGAGTCCGGTCGAAGTGCGCTGAGGGACCGAGTAGCTCGTCGGCGTCACGAGCGCCTGAACTTCAAGGAGAATGGGGCGCGTCCCTTCGATGGCCGCGGTTACCGTCGACCCGCTCGCCCCGTAGCTTCTCTCCGAGAGAAAGATCTCAGACGGGTTCTTCACCTCCACAAGCCCGGTCTCCTGCATTTCAAAAATCCCAATCTCGTTCGTGGAGCCGAACCTGTTCTTGTACGCGCGAAGGATTCTGAAGGCGTAGTGCCTCTCGCCCTCGAGCTGTAGGACTGCGTCGACGATGTGTTCGAGCACCTTGGGACCTGCCGCCGCTCCGTCCTTGGTGACATGGCCGACGATGAATATCGCGGTTCCCGTCGACTTGGCGAGCTGTGCCAGTCGCGCAGAACATTCGCGTACCTGGCTGACGCTTCCGGGTGCCGACATTATGTCAGGATGGTAGATTGTCTGGATCGAGTCAACTATTAGGACTGACGGGTTGAAATCCGTCACGGCTTTGTTTATGGCTTCAAGATCTGTCTCCGCGAGCACGAACAGGTTTTCGAGGTTCTTTATGCCGAGCCGCTGCGCCCTGACGCGTACCTGAGCGCGCGACTCTTCACCTGTCACGTATAGTATCTTCTTGAGCCCTTCGAGCCTCGCCAACTGCATCATGAGTGTGGACTTGCCGACTCCCGGATCCCCGGCGATCAGTATCACTGAACCCGGCATGAGTCCGCCGCCGAGCACCCGATCAAACTCATCGATCCCGGTCGATATGCGCTTCCCTTCGATTACCTCGACTTCGCTCAGCGGCATTATTTCACTTGCGGACCTTGCGGCGCGGTTCTCCGACTTCGCCCGCGGTTCGTTCACCAGCTCTTCGACAAAACTGTTCCATTCACCGCACTCGGGGCACTTGCCCGTCCAGCGGGGCGAAATGTAGCCGCAATTCTGACACGCGAACCTGATTGTCTGCTTCGACATGATGATTCAATTTAATAGAGGGAAG